>NZ_JUQX01000050.1 GCF_001074565.1 Streptococcus pseudopneumoniae
AAAAGAACTTCCGCAAGAAGTGAAATCCTTGCTTCCAGCAGACCAAACAGACTTGAAAGACGGTAGTCAAGCGACTCCAACTCAACCAAGTAAAACGGAAGTGAAGACTACAGAAGGCACTTGGAGCTTCAAGTCCTATGACAAGGCATCAGAAACCATCAATGGAGCGGATGCCCACTTCATCGGTACATGGGAATTTACCCCAGCACCAACTTACAAGGCAACACATGAATTTGTAAGCGGAACTCCAGGCAAAGAGCTTCCACAAGAAGTAAAAGACTTGCTTCCAGTAGACCAAACAGATTTGAAAGACGGTAGTCAAGCGACTCCAACACAACCAAGTAAAACGGAAGTGAAGACAGCAGAAGGCACATGGAGCTTCAAGTCCTATGACAAGGCATCAGAAACTATCAATGGAGCAGATGCCCACTTCGTCGGTACTTGGGAATTTACCCCAGCACCAACTTACAAGGCAACACATGAATTTGTAAGCGGAACTCCAGGAAAAGAACTTCCACAAGAAGTGAAAACTCTACTTCCAGCAGACCAAACAGACTTGAAAGATGGCAGCAAAGTGACTCCAACACAACCAAGTCAAACAGAAGTGAAGACAGCAGAAGGCACATGGAGCTTCAAGTCATACGACAAGACTTCAGAGACTGTCAACGGTTCAGATGTTAAGTTTGTAGGAACATGGGAATTTACAGCGAGCCCAGCACCAACAGTGACTCATAAAGCAGTTCACGAGTTTGTCAGCGGAACTCCAGGAAAAGAACTTCCACAA
Organism: Streptococcus pseudopneumoniae; assembly: GCF_001074565.1. GTDB lineage: Bacteria > Bacillota > Bacilli > Lactobacillales > Streptococcaceae > Streptococcus > Streptococcus pseudopneumoniae_J. The sequence goes on from NZ_JUQX01000050.1 coordinate 785, forward strand.
GAAGTGAAAACTCTACTTCCAGCAGACCAAACAGACTTGAAAGATGGCAGCAAAGTGACTCCAACACAACCAAGTCAAACAGAAGTGAAGACAGCAGAAGGTACTTGGAGCTTCAAGTCCTATGACAAGGCATCAGAAACCATCAATGGAGCGGACGTTAAATTTACAGGAACTTGGGAATTTACCCCAGCTCCAACTGTACGTCCAATTACTTCTTTTGTAGATACTAAGGGGAATACATTAATTCCAAGTGAAGATGGGGAACAACCTAAGAAAGACATCCCAGGTTACCGCTTCGTAGAGACTAAGAAACTTCCAAATGGAGATACAGAGCACGTCTACGAAAAAGTGAAAACTAGTCACAAGGATAAAGAAGGAAATGAGATTCCAGGATATCCAAGCGAAGACGGCGAA
>NZ_JUQX01000051.1 GCF_001074565.1 Streptococcus pseudopneumoniae
CTTTGACGATGTGTCGACAGCCTACCACCAGAAAGTGGCTAAGGACCGAGCGACCAAGGATGGACAAGCCGTTGCATCAAGCAGCTATAACCTCTATGGGGCAAGCAAGACAAGTACAGATACAACAGGCAAACCCTTTGCCTATAACGGCGAAGCCCGTGATGATACTGGACTTAATTATTCAGGATAGGGCTACCTCCATGAAGGTAGCCCTATTTTTTTGACTGTGAATGAATCGAAGCTATGGGATTACACAGAGTTAGAATTTCTTTTTGCTTTGACTGAGATACATGAGTATAGATTTGTGTGACTGAGATAGAACTATGTCCAAGAATTTGTTGAATATATCGAATATCTACATCACTATCTAGAAGCATTGTTGCGAAACTATGTCTAAACATATGGGGAGTAATAGGTGTAGTTAAGTTATGTTGTTTAACAAGGGTATTTAGAATTAAACGTACACTTTGCTCTGACAATGGTTTGATAGAATATTTTCCAGGGAATAGGTAGTCACTGGATTGAAAACAGTAGTTATTTATATATGTTTCTAGTAAGCTAAATGTTATTTGATCTCCTAAAAATAGGATACGTTCTTTCTTACCTTTTCCCATAATATGGACAGTCCTATTTGAAAGATTAATATTTTTGAGATGAATATGACAAAGTTCGGAAACCCTAATACCAGTTGAAATCAATAGGGAAATGATTAGCAAATTTCTTTCAGCTTTTTGTTTTTGATATTTAGATTTTGAATAGGTAACTTTCTCTTCTAAATGTGAAAAAATACTTTTCAAAATGTCATAAGGAATTGTTTTAGGTAATATTTTTTCCGTTCTAAATTGAAAACGTAATTGATTAAAAGGATTCTCATCAACTAAATTATGATATTTTAAGTAGCTGTAAAACACCTTCAAACTAGCGATTTTGCGACGTAATGTATTAGATTTAATATTGGATTTCGTCAAATGTTCAACATAGGTTTCCACACTGCTGTAATTTGAATTGTAAAATTGCAAAAGATCATTTTTGTAAGCTCGAATCGTATGTGAACTCAAGCGTCTATGGGTTTTGCAGTAGTCTAAGAAAGTAGAAATATGTTTATAATCCATGAATAACTCCTTTATCAATAATCATGCTATTATAAACTTATTTGAATGCTTTGTATAGTGATAATAAATAGTTATCGGTAGGAGAATGTCATGAAGTTTATCAATCGTAAAGAAGAGCTCCGTAATTTACAAAAAGATTACACTAATAATTTGAATCGTGGATTGAATCAAGTTTATATCATTAAAGCTGATTCAGGCGTAGGGAAATCCGAATTTATTAAAGAAATATCTAAGAAACTAAACTTATCTTTTATAGAAGTTCTTCCATTAGATGATAGCAATGATTTTTCAACATTTAAAAGATTTGTTATAGAATTGGATAAAATCAGTAGCGAGTATGGTTATGATGATTTTAAAGAATTTTACACCAAAAAAATGACTAGTGATAAAGCTATTAAAATATTGCTGAAAATTTCAGCAATATTTGGTAAAGCATTTATTGGAACATTTTTTAAAGATAATAATATTGGACTAGAAGTGTCAGAGATTGACTTACCTTCATTGATAGAAGAACCTACTCAATATGAGACATTTGTGCTAAAAGCTCAAGTGGAAAATCTCTTTGAATATGCTAATTATGTTCTAAAACAGAGAAAATTATCTATTTTGTATCCACAAGCCTCTCAGATTGATCGTTCTTCTTTGGATTTATTTAATAAATTAATAGTTACTTCTCAACAATGCCTGTTTATTTTTGAGTGTGACGATAACAGAGTGGAGCAGTATTTGAAAAATAGTAGTAAATTTTTTCTTAAAACCTATCACTTAAATCGACTTTCTAATGAACATATTCTTCATTACATCCAACAATTAACTGAAGAGTTAGAATTGCATTATGAGCAAATTGATTTTACAATTTTACATGATAGTGTTGAAAAAGGAGATTTAGCAGAAATCTCCACAATTTTAAAGGATTTTGATGATAGAGTACGGTTGGATCGGACAGTAAAATTACAGACGATTAAACAAATTGTTGAAGAATTATCAGACAAACAAACAGCCCTTTTAATCTTACTTTCCTTAACAAAGAATAGGTTAGCTCAAGTTGATTTGATGGAAATTTTATCCCAACTATACGGGGAGTTTGATTCGGAAAATATTGATTTTCTAGTAAATAAAGATTTACTAGAACGAAATCACTCTTCCTTATCAATCCCTAATTTTATAGATATGGTTGTTAGCCCTACAACATTTTCCCCTAAGTTAAGACTAGCTCTAAGCTCTCTTTTAGTTAAATATATTAACCAAAAGTTATATGAAACCAATAATGCTGAATATCTTGATATTTTAGTTGACCATTATTTACTTCACCGCCAATTTTTACAACTCAAATCTATTTTCCCTAAAATTCGAGAGAGATTGATAAGAATTGATTCACAAGAAGGGCGTGTAGCCTATTTTGAAAAATTCAATCTGATACAGCATGATGTAAAAACAATTGATGAAGATTTTATACTGACACTTGTAAAAATTGCCTATGATGCTAATTTGTATCAACAATCCCTATCTTTCATTAATTTTATCTCTCACAATATTGATAAGGTTGTTTTTAGCAAAGCATTATTACTAAATCGATGTGAAAAATTTGATGCTTCTATTAACTATATTGAAAAAAATATAGTTAAGCTAGATAAAAACTCATCACAATACTTCCAGCTTTCCTTAGTTTTAATAATGAACTTAGTACAACTTGAAAGACGAGAAGAAGCAAAACGTATTTTCGAGGAATTAAGTACGCAACACACTCATCCACTATATCCCTACTTAATCAGATTATCTAATGTTTTTTATAGCCAATTTTCTGACCGTATAAAAATTGTTCAGTCAATTACGGAGAGAATTTTTAAAGAACAAGATTCTGAATTTTCAGGACTTCATGCTATCTATCTAGCTTACTTATATGCTGTAGAAAGAGATGTTTCTCGTGCCGAACAATCTTTAATAACCGCTCGAGACTATTTCGGTGAATCACTTGTATATAATCATATGATTCTTCATAACGAGGCTACAATAAAATTTTATAGTGGAGATATTGATGAAGCAATACCGGAGTTACTTAATAGCGCAAAAATCACCGCATATGATGAATATGACCGATTTGCCATTTACAATAATTTAGTTGTTTATTATCTCTTAAAGGATAGAGTAGGTAATCTTGAATGTCAGTCAATTGTTGTTGAATTGGAGGAACTCATCTCAAAGACATCTTTTAAGCGTTTTTTGGATAAGATTTACTACAATCTCTATCATTATTATCAAAAAATGTATAACCTCGAAAAAATGGAAGAATACAAAAATAAAATAGAGGAAGATACTATTAAGAATGATTATGAAATGAAGTTAATGTATGAAACTTCGTGGAAACTACCCCTTAATTTAAATGATGAGTAAAGAGTGTTTGTATCATTTCATCGTACGTATAGCCATTTATGTTGAATGTTTTAGGTACAACAGATTTTGGATACAACCCAGGATTAGCATTGATCTCTATTAGATAAAATTCTGCATTTTTTATTCGACCATCTACTCGTATCAATTTATTTGGAGACAAGTTCTTATAAAGTTGCTTTAAGTTGATAATATCTTTATCGCTTAAATAGCAACTTTTTTCGATTTCTATACCGATTTTTTGTTTAATTTCTGAAGTATAAGCCTGATACTTGAATTCATTAGATTCTGGAAAAATAAGTTCAACTTCTTCAAAGAATAACTCTCCTTCATTTTCCAAAATAGTAATAGCTACTTCTCTCCCTTCAATGTATTCCTCTACTAGAATACCATCAAAGTCCTTCATTAATTGCTTGAGTGCCATATCTGCCTGTTCCATATTTTCAACAATAGAGTTTTGTGTAATTCCTATTGATTCTGATTCATAGTTCGGTTTAATAATAATTGGATATTCAAAGTTCGCTAAAATTTCTTTAGTGTATGAATGATCAAATACTAACAAACTTTTTGGGACTTTTATACCAAAATTTTCTGCAAATCTCTCTGTCATAAATTTATCTTGACATAAAACTTGTACATATGGGTCTGGATTGAAATATTTAATTTTATAATTTTCACAAAATGCTGGGACACTCATGTTTCTAATTCGACTGTTATAGCCAAAATCAAAATTTAACACAAAATCGTCTAGGTGATTAAAAACACTTTTTTTAAATCTCTCAAAATTATCGTAAAATATGATTCCATCAATAAATTTAGAAAAACTATTATAGAGAATATCTCTCAATTCATTGCGAGTGTATTCTCTGTTTTCGATAATTTTTGTTTGAATGGATGAATCTGGATTGACATTTAAAATGACTACTAATCTCATAATTTCTCCTACCGATAACTATTTATTATCACTAGTATACCATAGATTCATATCTCCAATATGTTTTCGATTGTAGTTTTCTTACTTTTTTATATTCTCAAAGACTTTTTGAACAGCTTCATAGTACTTTTTCTTCAATAACTAAATATGTGGAATTCTGTCTATCGGCAACAACGCACCAAAAATGGTGCATTTGTCTTTTTTGTGCTATAATAGAAATAAATAAAAGGAGGAGTTACATGATTGGAGAAAATATAAAAACGTTACGTAAAACACATAAATTAACCCAGCCTGAGTTTGCAAAGATTGTTGGTATCTCTAGAAATAGTCTGAGTCGTTATGAAAATGGGACAAGTCGAGTTTCGACAGAATTAATAGATCGTATCTGCAAGAAATTTAATGTTTCTTATATCGATATCGTAGGGGAGGAAAAAATGCTCACACCAGTAGAAGATTATCAGTTAACTCTGAAAATTGAAGTGATTAAAGAACGAGGGGCGAATATCTTAGCGCAACTTTATCGTTTACAAGATGAACTAGAAATTTCATTTGATGATGCTAATAATCCTTGGGTTCTAATGAGCGATGATCTTTCTGATTTGATTAACACGAAGATTTATCTTGTTTCAGCTTTTGAGGATGTAGAGCGATATAATGGCTATTTGGATGGCATTGAACGTATGCTAGAACAAGCTACTCATCTGGTGGTGGCTTAATGAAACTAGAAGAATTTAGTCAAGATAATTTTGATCGAGCCTCCAAACGACTCGTTCGTTCTTTAACTCGTGGAAAAACAACCTCATCTCAGCCTAAGGCTATTTTACTTGGTGGACAGAGTGGTGCTGGGAAAACAACGATTCATCGTATTAAACAAAGTGAATTTCAAGGTAATATCATTATCATTGATGGAGATAGTTATCGCTCTTTTCATCCGAACTACCTTGGCCTACAGAAAAAGTATGGCAAAGATAGTGTGGATTATACCAAAGTATTCGCGGGACAAATGGTTGAATATCTTGTAGATGAGTTGAGTAAAAAAGGTTATCATTTGTTAATCGAGGGTACCTTGAGGACAACAGAAGTTCCCCGAAAAACGGCCCAATTATTGGCAACTAGAGGATATCAAGTCTCACTTGCACTGATTGCGACCAAGCCAGAATTGTCTTATCTCAGTACCTTGATACGTTATGAGGAGCTCTACGCCATAGATCCTAGTCAAGCAAGAGCGACTCCCAAAGAGCACCATGATGGAATTGTAGAACATTTAGTTGATAACTTACGAGAGTTAGAAAATGACAATATTTTTAATCAAATTCAAATTTTTCAAAGAGATCAATCGTGCGTCTATGATTCGCAAGTAGATGAAACCTCAGCAGCAGAAGTTCTACACGAATGCCTCTTTGGAAAATGGAGTAAGGTGGAGGAAGAGATGTTGAAGATGGGACAGGAACGGTTGAGAGATTTGTGATGGAAGAACGGTAATAGTGGTATTTTCTAAAATCATATTTAGGTAAGATAATTAATTGGAAACTCAAGAAATAATCGTATAAAGTGATATAATAAAAGTTAGATATAACAATTTAATTTAAGGAGGGACTCATGCCAACTATACAGTCACAGTTTATTAAATTTCACGATACCATTAAGCTAGACGCTGACGACAAAAAGGTATTAATTGACAAACGTAAAGAGGTTGAAGAAGCAATAAATAAAGGTGTTTCAGAATTTGGAAAAAGCTTTTTCAATCAAGGAAGTTACTCAACTCACACGGGTATTTTGCCAATTGATGAAGGGGATTATGACTTAGATAGAGGTTTAAAAATCGATGTTGATAGATATTCGTATTCTCCTAAAGAGGTAAAGAATTTTATTTTTGATGCGTTAGTCTCCGAATTTGGTGAAAATAGAGTTAAAGTAAAAAATCCATGTGTGACAGTATCATTTCCTGAAGATAGTGTTCATATTGATATAGCGGTGTATTGTACTGAAAATGATAACTATTTTTTAGCCAGGGGAAAACTGAATAGTACTGATGAAAACATTAAATGGGAGGAAGCGGATCCTGTAGAATTAACGAAAAAAATTAATAATGCTATGGAGAACTCCGAAGACAGAAACCAATTTCGGAGAGTAATTCGTTACTTAAAAAGATGGAAAGATCTCAAATTTAAAAATCAAGATAATAGACCGACAGGCATTGGGATTTCAGTTTTTGCTGTCAATAATTTTTCTGTAAGCAAAAAAGTAGACTATTTATCTGGGAACACTACTTATGATGATATTTCAGCTTTAAGAAATTTAGTAAACACTATGATTAATTCATTTTCGAATACATATGATGTTGATAGAAACTTATTTTATCCGAGATTAGAGGTTTTCTTACCGGTTAAGCCATATACGGATGTATATGAAAGGGTATCAAATATACAAATGGAAGCCTTTAAGAATAAATTAGAAAAATTGAGAGATTCACTAGACGAAGCAATAGATTCTGCTGATTTAAGTGAGTCTACAAAAATATTGAGTAAACAGTTTGGTGATGATTTTCCTGTTATTGAACAAAAAGAGACAGCAGAAAACTTTGGAACTCGAGCTATAATCAGTGATTATCCGAGTGCTTAGAGGCACGTATGTTAGAAAAAAAAGAAATATTTCAGATGTACTTTGACGAATTACCTTTAGAGAACTTGGAGTTCGAAGATAAGGAATGTTACTTTTATCAATATAAAAAATTTATCTTAAAAATTATCATTTTTAATGACTTTCCCCATTCACTTCCTGAATTCTATCTTTCAAATTATATGGATTTTAATAAATGGTATAGTCATGTCGGTTCCGAAGGGAAGTTGTGTTACATTTCAGAAGATAATTTAATTTGGGACTTTAACAATTCGCGTAGATTATTGAAAGATTGCTGTGAAAAAGTAAAGGAATTACTGGATAGTTGGGATACACCCAAAATGACCGAAGAGCTCAGGAAAGAGTTTTTGTCATATTGGCATATCAGTTGTTTGAAGTCAAAAACAAAATACATAGCTATTCGAAGTTATTTATCCAAGGTCAGTACATTTGAGGAACATGAATTAGTCCTGTCGAATCAGAAATTCCATCTTTTTAATTATGATTCACAACTCAAAGAGAGTGTTGCACCACAATCTAAAAATAGCAGAGATGTTTATATACTGCCACTTAAAGATTCGAATTCTGTGCTTCCTCCTAATCCCCTGAATGAACTAACAGAAGCAACATTTAAGAAATTGATTACAGGAAATCTATCTTCGGGGGTTAGACGCCGCTTCCAAAAGTGGTGTAAAATGAAACAAAAGTCATTCATATTAATTTTATCACTTCCTATATCTGATAATGATTATGTTTTGTTTGGTGCGAGTTTTGAGTCTGAAACTTCCAAATATCCATTTAAAATTGATAATAAGGTACCACAAAAAAATAAAGATAGAAAAAGAATTGGTTCTAAGGCTAAGAAGTCAAAAAATGGGAGTTTCAAGATTACTCCAGTATATGTTACAAGATTCGACAAGGAGTATAGAGTGAGTAGGACATCCCAAGAATATGATTTTCTGAATAAAAAAGTAGTCATTATTGGACTTGGATCTGTAGGATCATTTGTTGCAAACAATTTATCTAAAATGGGTATAGCGAAACTTCTTTTAATAGATCCTGATTTTTTAACGGTGGATAACATTTCAAGGCACTACTTAGGTATGGATAGTGTAATAGACTATATTCAAAAAGTAGACGCTCTAGAAGATAAATTGAAAAAAGAAAATCCAGATTTAGTAATTGAATGTGAGGGTATCCGATTTCAAGAAATAGTTCGAAAGAATCCAAATTTATTTCATGAATATGATTTTGTTTTTTCTTGTGTCGGAGATACCAAAACAAATTTTGAAATTAATCATTTTTTCAGAAAGATTGGAAAAACGGTATTGTATTGCTGGTTAGATCCATATGGAGTTGGGTATCATAACCTACTAGTTTCTCCACAAAATAATGGATGCTATATGTGTATGAATTATGAAGATGGGCATCTTGTTAATAATAGAGCTTCTTTTGCAGAGAAAAATCAAATATTTGAAAAGCGTCTAGCTAGCTGTTATTCTTCATTTATTCCTTATAATGTTATTGCGCCTAGTTCTTTGGCAAATAAAGCTATAGAAGTATATTTACAGTACTTGTATGGAGAATTTTCTTCTGAAAACAGATTAGTATCAGAAATTGGTTCAGATAAACAGTTTGGAAAAGAAGGGTTTACATATAGTGTTCGATACTACAATTGTTTAAAAAACAGTGATTTATTAAATGTTGCTTTAAGAACAAATACATCTTGTCCAGAGTGTAACGGAGAGTATAAAGTTGATATATGTAAATCTGAACAATAAATATCAAATTGTAATACCATCTGATATTTTAAATTCATTACTAGAGTTTAGACAACTGGGTTTTGAACCTGAAGCAGGTGGTATTTTTGTTGGTAAGAGACTTTTAAATAATTCGATACTTATTATAAATTTTTCAGAACCACAGGATAATGATTTAAGAAGTAGATTTAAATTTTCAAAAACTTCTCCAAACCATCAGAAATTTGCAGATGATTATTTTGGTAAAAGTTCAGGTTTTATAAGTTTAATTGGAGAATGGCATACCCATCCTGAAGATATACCTACTGCATCTTGTGTCGACATTAACTCATGGGAAAAAGTTATCTCAGATAATGATGACAGATTATTCTTTTTGATAGTTGGACTTCGGGCTGGTAGATTCTACTTTAGGGAATCAAATAAGTGGCAATCAACTCTAATCTATTTTAAGGATGTATAGATACGTATGAATAGAAAAAATAAATTATTTAAGAAATGTTTTTTTTGGTCTCAAAAATTTTATTTACCATTAGTATTAATTTTTATATTTCCAATTCTGATTTGCGATCTGATTGGGAAGAGTTTGACCCTAGTTGAAGTTGAAAAAATATCAAATACCAATCTTTTTACAAGAGCTATTTTTGAAATAATTCCTGATAATTCTATCGCTACTTATACAATTCTTTATTTGTTAATCTTTACTTCATTATTGATGATTTTCAGAAAAAATAATGCGGAACGAATATTTAATGATGGTCATTCTGTATATCTTCATAACTGTTATAAAAGACTGTGGATCGCAGCAAATATATTAGGTTATCGAAAGTTACAACTTATAGGTGTCTCAATACCAATGCAGTTTGAACTTATTATTAATGGAGTTTTTTCAGAGTTTATCTCCGAATCATCTGTTGTGCAATACGACAAATTTAAAGGAGAAATTATTGTTGAGTATCCAATTGAAAACAAAAAGAATAAGGTTGTCAATTTATTAGTGTGTGATACATATGATATTCCTTTAGAAAAGTTAGCAGCTGACTATTTGGAAAATACAACAGTAAAAATTTCATCACAACGAAAGTATAGTGGTAACAGATATAACAATCCTAAATTAGTTAGTACAGTTCGAGAAGAAACGCAAAAAATAGTTAACGCCTATAAAGAGGTTAATCTTTTTATGACAACAAATCCTTTAAATACACAAAAAATCGTAGGGACTTCATTCTTAACATTAGATAGATCAAGTTTTGATAGAGTATCGGTTATACAGATGGATGAAACAAAAATTTATAAAGATCAATTTATAATATACAAAAGATAACATGATGGGGCATTATAATATTCCAATTAATGTTTGATAGCATTCTAGCTTCTTGAACTTGCCTGCTTATCCCTTATCATCTTAATGTTGATAATTCAATCTGAATCATACCACTATAAATCCAATTGTAAATTGTTTTAAAAGTCACTGTCTGTCTATTATTTAATTTAAAAAAATCTTGTATCTGCTTTTGGAGACTATTAAGCTTTTAGAGTAGTCCCTATTTCTCTTTTAGTTTCGGCATTCAAGATGCTTTTCTTAGCTAAACCTTCATAAGATTTTTAATCTCTTTTAGCTAAATACTGTCTTGAACAACATTTCACCATTCTACTGATAATAAAACGATGGCTACCAATCTTAGTTGCAATTTGAAAAAAATTTCTCCCTAATTCCACATAGGTATCTATCTTAATCTGTTACTTTGCTAAGATGATAGTAGCATATAGAATCTCATGGTTTTTTTGTCAGTGTACTTACTTACAGTTTTCACTATTTTAGGTCTCATGAGTTTATTGTTGTACTATATTTTAGAATTTATCTATTAAAAGTGTACAAAACAATAACAATTTAAATGGTGTGAACTTTTTGGTAAAATCTAGCTCAATTTGTGTATTTTTAGGGTAAAATTCACACCATTCAACTGAAAGTTATTCAAATTAGATAAAATCGTTCTTTCTGAAAACGTGGGAAAACATTGATTTTAAGCGGATATTGAAACTTATTCAAATAAAAGTGTTTCCAACCAGGTCTTAAGAAAGCTCGTAAAGCATCACAATTCTCAAAACGTTAATCAACACGATTATATCAACGTTTCAAAGCACTCAAGAGTTTACCTCGTGGGTGCTTTTTTATGTTTTTTGAAAAAGTTAACCTTATTTTTTAGAGAAATTTTTGTAAATTTAAAATCAGTGCTGAGTTTTATAGAATATTTTATATAAAAATGGAGTTTTTAAGAGCGTCTTCAATTAATGCTTTATTTGTATGATTTACTAGTTATTCTATTGATAGAAGCCGATAAATATCAATTAGCAAGTTTATCATTTAGATTTACTACTGAGATAAATGATGAAATTATTCTATTTGAAGAGTGTTCAGATTTAGCAGTTTATTTGACTATTTTTTGTAGGTTCTAATATTCTTCAAGTTAGTTAGTATGATGCTACAAGAATATCAATACTACTATTGATAATTATCATACATCGAATAATATGTGATGAATAAAATTCTGGAATAAATGATACAAGAAGAATGTATCAAGGGGAAAATTTTTTTTGATGAAGAGTACATACTTGGTAAGTGTTATAGTGTGTGGATATTGAGTTGACGGGTTGTTTGATAAATTATATAATAATGTTAACTATGTGATTTCGGGTATTAATGTTATTTAAATGTGTATACATAAGGAGGTTAAATGGCGAGTTCAAACGTTGACCAAAATAGGAATGCAACACCAAGTTGGAGCGGCTATATTCATCAAGGGAAAGTTGGCTTTCTAGTAGCATTAAGGCAATTACGAGAGTGCATTGAAAATAATATAGAAAATCTTGAGGATTATGCTATAAGATATGAGAATGCTGAGGATTTTGACATTGTTGATAAAGGGAGGAGTGTAATATCAAGGCATCAAGTGAAAGCGTATATTAATGGAAATGAGAGAGAAGATTACTCGGATTTATTTAATATACAAAAGAGGAAGTTTGAAGATGAAAAGGAAAAAATAGACAAAAAGGGATTTCAGATTCATGAATTTGATGGTAAAGGAAATACAGTACGAGAGGTGGTTCCTTGTGACGGCAGATTTTTACATGTGATTGTAGATGTGCCAGATTTTAAACTATCAAAGGATGATTATTTGAAAAAATATACTGGGCGAACAAAATATACAGATAATGATTCTTGTATCAAACTTTATGAGTATAATCAATCTGCAAATCTATTTTATTGCCCACTTTCTCAAGATGATAATAATGATACTATTAAAGACTATTGTATAGCTGAAATTAAAGAAATTTTAAAGATAGAAAAAAATCCTTTAGAAGAGAATAGTTCTCATCTTGAACAAGTATATCATAGATATATTGGATCGTTATTGGATCATAGTATCGGAAAAGCACACAGTGAATCTGATTTCCCAGAAATATCCTTTGGAGAGATAATTGCTATTCTTGAAGAAGAAATGCCTAAAGATGAAGTATATGAAATGAAGAATACTTTGACTTATAGCTGGGAAAAATATCATCGCGATTATTCAAGTGACATTTCCGAAGAGGATTTTAAACTGATGGATAAAATAATCAATAAATTACTGTCTATGTCTAAAGAAGAGTTTTATGAGTTTGTAAGGATGGTTTTGCCTCATGAAAAATCGGATGAAGATTTTTCAAAAATATTTAATATAACTCTCTTAGAACGAATATTCTATTCGTTGATAAAAGATGTTCGAAAATTCTCTTTTAAACATTATAGTTTCTTAGATGAAGTTAAAAAAAGTTATAGACTCTCCTTAATTGATATTGAAGAATCCCCTGGTCGTATTGCAACAGTAATTAAAAATATTATTGATAACTCAGAATTTTTAAAAGCTACTTTTAATCATGATTACCTTATTAATAGGGATATAGATGATCTTCCAATTGGAATAAGAATAGGTGAATTTGACAGTTTGTCAGATATTAGATATAAGGATGAATGGAATACAGGAGTACAACATAATATTTTTAAACCGAATATGGAATTCATTGGTATTAAGAAAGCAAAAGCAAAGAATTTGACTGTGCCGGAGGAATAATATGAGAGACATCGTTATAAAATTTTTACAAAATAACCATTTTAACCAGTTGGATACAGAATTGGATTTCTATACTAACCCACAAAACTCAGAGTACTTTATTCTTAGTCAGTATAGTCCTAATGAGCTGCATAATTTTTTCGATGATGATAAGACTTCACAAGTTATAAAAGAGTTTGAAAGACTATCTGTGAAATCAGAACACGAGAATATTAAGAAAAATACCTCTCTATTTATTTTGGTAGAAGTTGATGACTTGAAGGCAGTATTTGAAGACGAGAAAGTTCAACGAACAATTTTATTGATTGAAGAGGACTATTATTATTTTAGAAAGCTTATAATATTATACACTCGAGATGGGTTATTGGATTTACGAGATAAAGAGACTAATGAAATGCTCTATACTTACTTAGATTCTAATATTGATCTTTTTGAAAAGGATATGTTTTTTAGTGAGTCGTATTTTATAGCCATGGAAATTGGAGTAAAACTACCGTTTTTCACACTCCCTAAAAGAAATGATATTTATCAAAGTATAGAAAATCAGTATCAGGATGATAATGATGAATTAGATAATAGATTATTGGATTTTTATACTAAGGTCACTGATGAGATTTTATCAGAATCACTAAAAGATATTTCTACCGATGATGATAATATTTCTGATTTACTACAAATAGGAGAATTACTACCATGAAAATCAACAAAATTTTAATAAAGAACTTTAAGAATATAAAGGGAACTAGAATTATTGATTTTCAAGAGAATGTAACTTTGTTTGTTGGACCAAATGGATTTGGAAAAACTACAATTTTTGATGCAATTGAGTTATCATTAACTGGGAGAATCCGTCGAATTGAAGAGTCCGATTATAGCGATGGTAGAAGTAGTTTTAGCACTCCTTATTTTCAAAATAATCCTGAGGCAGATACATTCATTGAGCTAATGTTGACAAATGATGACGGTAGTTCTTTGATAGTATCTAGTCTCTATAAGAGTAGTTTGAATACTGAGGGAAGCAATGTCCCAAAGTTTTCATTTTTTAAATTTAAAAGAACAGTTCGAGTTGGACTAGGAATTTCATTTCAACCTATTGAAGACTTTGATAGTTTAAGTGAGAGAGAGATACAAAAGGTCATTAGTCAGTTTTTAGGATATGAATCAGAAAATTACAGCTTAGGTGATACTTTTGATTTGTTTCATTACATTCAACAGGATGAAACAGCTTATTATTTGAAGCAAAAGGAGAAAGATAGAAAGGAACAATTGAATTTTCTATTAAATATTGGAAACTATGTTAATAGAAAAAATCGACTAGAGCGTTTAAAAAGTGTTTTATCCTCAAGTGAAAAGGAACTAAAAGCAAAAAAGGATAAGCTAAAAAATTCCCCAATTAAGAATAACACTCCATATTCTAAATTATCTCTTAGAGCAGATACTGACTTTGCTTTTAACAATAAATCGATTGTTTTTGATGATGAATTATCAAATGAAAGTTTAAATATATATCTATCAGAAATTGATAAATTACAAGAATTTCGAAATTCATTTTCTCCAAAGGATTACTTCCTCAGAAAACAAAGTGAGCAGTTTGAGCGAGAGGTGCTGGATGATAAAGATTTTACTATTTACTTAATAGTTAGAGAAATACTTGAAAATCAGGAATATATAGAGTATATTGAACAAAATCATACTTTAATTTCAAATGATAAAAATTATTCCTATTTTTTACTTAAAAATTATATCGGACAACTAGAGTCATTGGAAAATGACAGTAGAGTGTTTAAACGTGGAAGAATTCTAGAGAGTCTGCTTGATGTCGAAATTGATAAACTTAATATAGAGAAAATTAAGAATTCTTTAAACGGTTTTCCAAATTTGGAATTTGGTCAAGTATGGCTTGAAACGTTTGATTCCAAGTTATCAACTTACAAGATTAAAAAAGAGCAACTGGATGATGGTACAAATTCGATTAACAAGTTACTCGAGATAAGAAGTCGTCTAAAAGAACATAGTGATGAAAAAAATTCAGAATGTGTGTTTTGTGGCTATGATTGGGGAGAGAGCAAGAATTTACTGATAGCCTATGACGAAACAACGAATCAACTACGTAAAAATTTGACTAATTTTGAAATAGAAGTTTCAAATTTGGTTGAGGAATTAAATCAATTAAAAATGGA
Organism: Streptococcus pseudopneumoniae; assembly: GCF_001074565.1. Classification (GTDB taxonomy): domain Bacteria; phylum Bacillota; class Bacilli; order Lactobacillales; family Streptococcaceae; genus Streptococcus; species Streptococcus pseudopneumoniae_J. Next base: position 15,103 of record NZ_JUQX01000051.1, read on the forward strand.
GTTGCAAAACCAGATTCAAATGGAGCAAGAGAAACTTTTTGTTATTCCTGATGATTTTTTGTCAGTGATACGATCCATAAGTAATTATGACTTTCCTGAGTCTTTTAGCAACTTAGTTGTAATGAACTCAGAGATTAGGCCTTTGCTTGTTGATGAGAGTGCTTCGTTACAAGAGTTTGAGAATTTGAAAACAGAGTTAATAAGTTCATTGCAAGAAAAACTATTGATTCCAAAGGAAGTTTATAGTACTTTCCTTAGAGTTGTAAAGAAGAGTGTAAATTTTGAAAATCTTTTAGAAAAATATTCTATTTTAGCTGGAGAATCAATAAGGGAATATGAAATTTCTTTTGACCTTTTACCCATTTCCTTGAATAAATTTGAAGAGAACAAAGAAAAGTTGCTAGTATTTTTAGGGGATCTTAGATCTCAAATAGTATTTGATTATTCTAAAAGTTTAGATTCACAACATCTATTTGATAAATACTTTGCATCTAAGGAAAAAACTTTTGAGGAGTGTACTATAGAAAGAATCAACCAAAAAAGGGAGTATATTATTAACCAGTTTGAATTACAAAGTTTGACGATGTTTAACCAAATTGAGAAACGTCTTCAAATAATTGAACAAACGATTACCTATCTTCAGGATCGTGTTAGGAAATTAAATGATAATATAAAATTTTACCAAGAACAGATGATTCGAAAGTTGAAGCTTCCCTTCTATATGTATACTGCTAAAATTTTACAAAATTACCAACAAGGAATGGGAGTTCTACTAACTACTCAAAATAATTCTAATATCAGGTTTATAGCAAATAGCAATAGTGAGCAGGATGTGATGTATCAATTGAGTTCTGGACAAGTAGCTGTTATTTCATTTGCTTTCACTTTGGCACTAAATACTACATTTAAGATTTCCAAAGAGTTCAAATTTTTATCAATTGATGATCCGATTCAAGATATGGATTCTATGAATGTATATGCTTTAATTGATTTAATAAGACATTCATTATCAGACTATCAAATTATTATGTCCACACATAATGATGGTAGTGCTATGTTTATAAAATATAAATTTGAACTATTTTCAGATTCTGAAATATCAAATGTAGGGCTAAAAAATATAAAAAACATATTATTGGAGAGTGATGAAGTATAAATAAAATACGTGGTATGAAGAATTGATATAATTTGATTCTATTCTTTGATAGAAAAAGTAAAAAACGGTGGAATAATGCTACAAAGTTATTCTAAAATTACTTTAAATGAAGTGTTTCCAACCAGATCTTAAGAAAGCTCGTAAAGCTAGCCAGTTCTCTAAACATTAATTATCTGGGAGTTCTAATCTTTCCAGACATTCAAGAATATTTTCTTGGATGTCTTTTTTGTTCAGAATAGATAAGTGGTGCTGTTTAAACTTGTTTTTCCCAGTAGACAATCGTCCACTTTTTTTATATAATAAAACTAAACCAAAATGGTTGAGTTTTGAAATGTAAGCTCAACCATCGATGTGTCTTTCTAAGGGAGATAATGTCCATTAAAGCATCACACTAGGAGGTGAATCATGTACCAACCAGAAAAACTCAAGGCTCGGAGAAAAGAGCTAAAACTGACACAAAAAGAAATTGCAGAGCAACTGGGGATTAGTTTTCAGGCGTACTCCGCTTGGGAACGTGGGGTTAAGGAACCATCTAAGGAGAAGGTTGCTCAGCTAGAGAAGATTCTAAAAGTCGCAAAAGGTTATTTCACTCAGATCGAGATTGTTCGTCTCTATAACAGCCTTTCCAAGCAAGGGAAGGAAAAGGTTGTTCTTTATGCTCGCAATTTGGCTCAAGAGGAACAAGCTCAGAAAGTGATGACCATGCCAGAGCGCCTCTACGAGTATCATGTCTATGAACGCATGTCAGCAGGGATTGGGGCTTCGGTCTACGATGACCAGAATTTTGATACGGTTTACTTTAACGAGGAGTTGGCCCATGATTTTGCGTCCTGGGTGTCTGGGGACTCTATGGAACCTAAATATCAAAATGGTTCAGTGGCTCTGATTCGGGAAACAGGATTTGACTATGACGGGGCGGTTTATGCAGTGGTTTGCAACAACCAGACCTATATCAAACGGGTTTATCGGGAGGAAGATGGCTTGCGTCTGGTCTCTATCAATCCTAAATACAAGGATATTTTCATCTCCTATGAGGAAGATCCTCGGATTGTAGGGATTATCGTTGGGAATTTTGTGCCAATGGAGGGCTAGCCTATGGGCTACTTTGATTATTCCAGAGAGCCCAAAAGTGACATTGCCTTTGTTGATATGAAATCTTTTTATGCTAGTGTCGAGTGTGTGAAAAGGGGCTTACATCCACTGAAGACCTCGCTTTGTGTCATGAGTCGCGCGGATAATTCAACTGGTCTTATCCTAGCCTCCTCTCCCATGTTTAAGAGGATTTTTGGCAAGTCAAATGTTGGCCGGGCCTATGATCTGCCCTTTGATATCAAAACGCGCAAATTTTCCTATTACAATGCTCGAAAGCAAGGCTTGCCAACTGACTCAGACTATGTTCGCTACATCGAAGATTGGGCTCAAGTGACTTTGATTGTACCACCTAGGATGGATGAATACATAGCAGTCAATATGGAAATCCAGCGAATCTTTCAAAACTATGGTAGTCCAGAGGATATTTATCCTTACTCTATCGATGAGGGCTTTATTGACCTGACTAGTTCGCTCAACTATTTCATACCAGACAAGCATCTCTCTCGCAAAGACAAGCTGGATATGCTTTCTGCTCGTATTCAGAGGGATATTTGGAGGCAGACAGGGATCTACTCTACAGTGGGCATGTCCAATGCCAATCCCTTACTGGCCAAGTTGGCTCTGGATAATGAGGCCAAGCACACCCCGACCATGAGGGCTAACTGGTCTTACCAAGACGTGGAAGAGAAGGTTTGGGCCATTCCCAAGATGACGGACTTTTGGGGGATTGGCAGGCGGATGGAGAAACGCTTGCATGCTCTGGGGATTTTTTCTATCAAGGAATTGGCAACCAGCAATCCAGATCAGCTAAAGAAAGCTCTCGGTCAGGCTGGCCTGCGTTTGTGGTTTCATGCTAACGGGATTGATGAGAGTAATGTTCATAAGCCCTATAAAGCCAAGTCCCAAGGCTTGGGAAATTCTCAAATCTTGCCGAGAGACTACGTGAAGTTACGGGATATTGAAATTATTCTCCGAGAAATGGCAGAGCAGGTGGCTATTAGACTGAGAAGGGCGGGCAAGAAAACAACCCTTGTCTCTATCTATGTCGGTTTCTCTAAACAGGAGGTTAGACCATCTATTCACACACAAATGAAGGTCGAACCGACCAATAATACAGCGATCTTAACGGATTATGTTTTGAACTTATTTCATAACAAATACACTTCTGGGGCGGTCAGAAGTGTCGGAGTCAACTATTCAGGATTTGTAGACGAGTCCTTTGGTTTGATCTCCCTCTTTGATGATGTTGACAAGTTAGAAAAAGAAGAAAGGCTCCAGACAGCTATTGACTCCATTCGGCAACAATTTGGTTTCACTTCTCTCTTAAAGGCCAATGCACTGGAAGAAGCCTCTAGGAGTCTTGCTAGAAGCAAGCTGATTGGTGGGCATTCTGCTGGAGGATTAGACGGATTACAATGATTGATCGTTCTTATTTACCTTTTCAATCTGCGCGAGACTATCAAGATCCAGGCATGCAGAAGTGGATGGGCTTTTTCCTCTCAGAGCATACCAGCTCGCTTGGTGAAGAAAAAAATCGTGTTGATTTTTCGACGAATTTGAATTTAGTTGAGAAGCTACTCTTGCTTTCTCAGCTTTATGCTGGTCAATTGAAGGGATGTTTTGTTGTCAAGGAAAGAAAGCAAAAAATGACGATCATCGGTGAGGTGAGCGAATTATCACCTCAAACTCTATCTATTAGGACAAATGAGGGATATAGGCTGGTAGAGATTGTAGATATCCTCGAAATTCGACTGTGGGAGGAGGAAGTTTATGACTAGAAAAGAGCTGTATGAAAACAAACTACAGATGGATTATTTTTCAGATAGTTATATCCGCTTTGAAGAGGATTTCCAAAAATATTCTGCCATGAATGTTCCCTTGACTTTTTTGATCGATGATATCCTACGAACCATGGCCATCAATCAGAAGAACTACTTCGTCTTAAACAAGGAAAATGCCAAGGATGGGCGGGAGCATCGCTTTTATTTTAGGGTGGTGACGGAAAAAGGGTCTCCTAGAAATCGAACCTATGCCTATATGGGACTACAAGCATAGAGCCTGTCCAAGTCCCTGAAAAATGTCTAAGTATGCTATAATAAAGTAAATTTCAAAAGGATTTAATGGGCTCTATTTTCATAAGAGTAGAGAATGTTGCAGGAGGTAAATCATGCTAGGAGCGGTTATTGGAGATATTGTTGGTTCTCGATTCGAGTGGAACAATCATAAAAGTAAAAATTTTGACTTGTTTACCTCGGATTGTTCACCGACTGACGATAGTGTAATGAGTTTAGCAGTTGCTAAGGCACTGTTGGCTAGTCAGGAAGACTGGAGCCAATTGTCAAAAAATGCTGTCCAGTACATGCAGGAAGTCGGCCGTCATTATCCCGATTGTGGATATGGAGGTCACTTTTTCTATTGGATTTTTTCTGATGATCCTCAATCCTATGGTAGTTATGGTAATGGCGCCGCTATGCGCATTAGTGCTGTCGGTTTTGCGGCAGAAAGTATAGAGCAAGCCAAGTCTTTGTCACAAGCGGTTACAGCAGTGACTCATAATCATCCTGAGGGTATAAAGGGAGCTGAAGCGACGGCTGTAGCAATTTTCTTGGCACGAAATGGTGCTAGTATGGATGAAATCAGGGACCATATTGATAAGAATTACTATCCTATGGACTTTACTCTGAACGACATCAGAGAGGATTACACTTTTGATGTGACTTGTCAGGGCTCTGTTCCCCAGGCCTTAGAGGCCTTCTTTGAGTCTGAAAATTTCGAGGATGCTATCCGAAATGCGATTTCCATCGGAGGAGATAGCGATACTATCGCTGCTATCTGTGGAGGGATCGCTGAAGCTTACTATGGCATTCCTGAAGACATTAGACAAGAAGCTTTGACTTTTTTAGATGACCGTTTGCTTGAAATCGTAGTTGACTTTGAAAATACCTATCCTCAATGATAACCTTATTTTAGAATTTTATACTAAAACATCCATATAAATTTATGGATGTTTTTTTATTTTATAGATAGAAAAAGAGAAGACCATTTGGTCTTCTCAACGGGGGAACTGAAATAATGGAAAAGAATCAATCAAAGATTTTTATTAGTCTTTGAAATTCTTTTGGAAGATAAGGAGAGACAAGATAGAAGTAATAGCTGCCAAGAATAGGAAGGCAGTTGCTTCTTGTTCCCCAGTTGCTGGGAGTTGTTTTTCCTTGTCTTCTTTGACTGTAGTTGCAACAGGAGCTTTTTCATCTTTTGCTGGTGAATTGTCTGTTACGACTGGAGCAGGTTTTTCAGTCTCTCTTGGGACAACATACTCAGGAAGAGTCACAACTGGTGGCGCCTCTGTTCCAACTGAGCTTTGTTTGCTACCCACCTCAATCACTCGATCTTGAGCTGGAGTTGTTTCCGTTTGGAGAACCTTGCGATTGTCACCGTCTACTTCAACATACTCGACTAGGAGACCGTCCTTACCTTCTGATAGAACTTGCTCTTTTCCTTTGTCTAATTGGGCATTTTCGCGACGGATAGTCTTGAATGGTACGACCTTATTGACGATTTCCAAGCTTGGAAGTGTAAAGACAAGATCCTTGACTCCTTCCTCAGGACTTGAAGAAGTAATTGGTTTTTCTGGTTGAGCTGGCGTTTCCGGTTGAACTGGATTTTCAGGCTGAGCAGGTTTTTCAGGCTGAGCAGGTTTTTCGGGCTCAGCAGGTTTTTCCGGTTGAGTTGGATTTTCAGGCTGAGCAGGTTTTTCAGGCTGAGCAGGTTTCTCAGGTTGCGCTGGTTTTTCCGGTTGAGTCGGAGTTTCCGGTTGCGCTGGAGTTTCCGGTTGAGTCGGAGTTTCCGGTTGAGCTGGTTGTTCAGGCTGAGCTGGTTTTTCCGGTTGAGCTGGTTGTTCAGGCTGAGCTGGAGTTTCCGGTTGAGCTGGTTGTTCAGGCTGAGCTGGAGTTTCCGGTTGCGCTGGAGTTTCTGGTTGAGCAGGTTTCTCAGGCTGAACTGGTTTCTCAGGCTGAGCAGGTTTTTCCGGTTGAGCAGGTTTTTCCGGTTGAACAGGAGTTTCTGGTTGCGCCGGTTTTTCCGGTTGCGCTGGTTTTTCAGGTTCGGTTGCTTCGAGCTTGCTGATTTGTTCGAGAGCAGTTTCCAGTGCTTTGTTGACTGCTTCCTGAGTCTTAGCTTCTTGGATCGCAGCAATGGCTTGATCTGCAATTTCAACTAATTTCTTCTTGGCTTCATTGTTAGAACCAAGCTCAGCGACTTTTTTCTCGATAGCTTTCGTCAAGCTGTCCATAGCCTTATCGTACTCAATTTCCGGTTGTTTTGGTTCAGCAGGTTGCTCAGGCTGGTCAGGTTTCTCAGGTTCTTCAGGCTGTTCAGGTTGATCTGGACTAGGTTCCTCTTGCCCTCTTTGATAGTTCTCGTCCTTGGACAGGATATCTTGTAAGGCGCTGACAGTCAACATGACTTCTTGAACATCCACAGCTTCGGTACTGAGTTGGTTTCTCAATTTTTCTAGATTTGCTTGGAAAGCTTGACGTGCAGTAGCCGTATTTTTCAAACCTGCTGGATCAAAGTTTGACAGATCATCTTTCCATTTAGAGATAGACTGGATGATATCTGCCTTGCTGTAGAGTTCACTACCTTCGCCACGAGTGATGAATTGGTCTACCTGGATACCGATATTTCGAGACAAATCGTTTCGATCAGGATCGAGTTGAAGGGTGACTGCGTGCAAGTTTTCGTCCAGACCTTTTAGGCTAACCAGAGTTTGATTGCCTTGGCGTTGGGCAGCGTGACCGCTAAAGTATTTCTTACCATCAATAGTCGAAGCATTTCCCATCCCCTCTTGGTAAGGAACTTCTTTGCCATCTAGAAAGACTTTGTAGATACCATGATTTGGATCGACATAGCCCTTGATATCAAGACCAGTACCGTAGAAGTAAGCTGTTACAGTTGTCTTTTTCTTTTGTTCATCAGTTAAGCGACCAAAGGAAGCCCAAGACTCCGTCTTTTGGTATTTGTCTGCCGAATTGGTTTCATGGTGCCAGCCAGGACTGTAATCCAACTGACTAGCTTGGTCATCATAGCTTGTTTGATCCTTGATCAGCAATTCGGCTTTCATCACTTGGATGGTTGCATCGGTAGCAAAACCGAGCAAGGCACCATCAGAAACAGAAGTGAGCTTGGCTTTAAAGTCAAAGATAGAGTCGGCTTGTTCTGTAAAGTCAATCGTTGGGATGGTCACAGTCTTTTCTGTTTCTCCATCTTCAAAAGTCACATCTTGAGTTGTATCTTGGTAAACTTTACCGTGAACCCCAGTTCCAGGTTCTGTGATAAAGCGAACAGTAGCAGCCCCCTTGCTTCCACCAACACGTTTAATCTTAACAGTGACTGGTTTTCCTTTTTCGACTTCGTAGTTGGTAGATTCGAGTTCAAACATTCCCTTGCTATCATTGTTTAGGGTGTAGATCCCTTCTGTAGCAATTGGTTCGCCTGTTTTATTAACAAGGGTAATAGTGTGTTGGCCTGGTGCTAAATCACCTGTCTCAAAGACTTTTTGGCTGCGTTTACGGCTAGTGTTCTTAGTTTGCACATCCGCAACTTTTTGGCCATCAACGTAGACGGACATTTCTCCATGACCTGGGTCGACTGTAGAGACGACATAGGCCTTGGTTCCTGTGAAGGTATAGCTGACTTTGGCATCTTTTTGATTGGTCCACATAGAAGTGCCACGCACACCTTCAGATTCATTGTACCAAGTTGTTCCGGCTGTATCCGCTGTTGTATTTGAGTGGTATTCAAGTCCAAGAGGGTAGCCATCTGTCTTTTCAATGCTGCTTGGTGTCTTGTAAACTGAGAAGTTGGTCAAGATTGGGGTTGCTTGAGCACCAGTGATGGTCACACGGATTTTTTGTGCTTCTACAGGCTTGCCTTGAACCAAGCGACGGTAACCAACAGTTGAACCTTCACCGTAAGTCACCCAACGTCCGTTGATTTCGACTTCAATTTTGAAACCAGAGATACGTTGACCTTTAGCAATGTCTTCTTTGAGTTCGACAACGTCAAAGCGTCTCTTTTGTCCTAAATCGACTGTAAAGCTACCGGTTGTGGCATCATTTGAGAGCGCCCAACTAGTATCATCTTTACCGTCAGTCAGGTGACTTTCTTTGTAGAGGTGGTTCTGACGAGTAGAACTTGCTGTTACAGTAGCACCTTTGGCAAAGTCAGTCGCATACATTTGGTCTAGGGTTGCTTTGAACTCCTTCAGGCGAGCCACATCCGCATCGGCGAATTTTCCTTCTTTATTTGGTGGAATGTTGAGAAGGAGTGGGGTTCCACGACCAACAGATTTGAAGTAGATATCCATCAACTCTTTGAGTGATTTCGGCTGTTGATTGTCATGGTAGAACCAACCAGAACGGATCGAAACGTCGGCTTCCCCTACAGAATACATATCACCGTCAGGGTCGCCGTGGTTGAGGTATTCATTTTTTACATCATCTGTGATGTTGGCTCTCTTGACTTTATGCCAGACAGGGTCACCTGCGATACCACGTTCATTTCCGATCCAGCGAACGCTTGTCGGTTGAGCAGAGAAGATGGCGATATCTCCTTCAGCTTCTTTGATGTATTTGAACCATTCATCAAAGGTATAGGTCACTTTTTGGGCACCGCTACCACGCGCACCGTCCATCCAAACCTCGATAAATTTCCCTTTATTTCCGTATTTTGGATTTCCAAGGATTTCTTTCAGTTGGTTGAGATAGTATTGGTTGTATTCCTTTTCGGTTGCGACATGGTATTTTGGATGATTGGCATCCCATGGTGACAAGTAAACACCCATGTTCATGTCATACTTGCTAGCAGACTTGGAAACTTCTTCGAGAAGGTCACCCTTTCCATCTTTCCATGGACTAGCAGCTACGGTATGGTTGGTGTACTTAGATGGGTAAGCAACGAATCCGTCGTGGTGTTTAACAACCATAATGGTTCGTTTGAAGCCCGTTTCCTTCAGAGTGCGAATCCACTGGTCAGTATCCAAGTTGGTTGGATTGAAGTATCGAGGGTCTTCTTTCCCATTTCCCCATTCAGAATTGGTATAAGTGTTCATTCCGTAGTGGATGAAGGCTGCCAATTCCTCCTTGTGGTAATCGAGTTGGGCCTTGCTTGGAAGAGGTCCATGGTTGCCAATCTCAGTTTCCTTATCTTCTGGATGAGCTACTGGTGGTGTAGGAGTCATTGGATTAGCTGTATCAGCGACTGGCTCGTATTCAAAGACGACCTCATTCACCCCTTTTTGCTGGATCCTTGCTTCCAAGCTAGCTTTTACTGGACGGTAGCCAGCAATGTCTTTTGCATGGAAGGTGTTGACAAAGGAAACGTCGTACTCTTGCCCTTCATTGTTATCAACTGTCGCCTCAGCTAGTTCAGTAGTGGTTCCTTTTTGGCGGTAGTAAACTTTGAAAGAGCCTTTGTTGACTTTATAGACCACTTTGATGACACGTGTACCGGCAGGCGCTTTGCTGACAACATTGTGATCTTCATCCCAAGTATCTTTTAGTTGTTTATTGACCGCTACACCATCAATGGATACAATTTCGTATTTATCTTTATTTTTCTGATAGAAGTCCGTTTTCTCGATTTCTTTTTTGAAATTATAGTCAAATGGCGAATCAACAGCTGTCTGTTCGATGAAGGTATCATTATCTTTGACAGGATTTCCTTCTTCGTCTTCGTGTTGGATAACAACACGACCGTATTCAACTCCCTTGATCAAGCTAGCAATCCCATCTTGGTTGAAGGAATATTCGTTGCTTCCAATAACAGTTGTTTCGTTCCGAAGCATACGCCCCTCATCAGTAAAATAGTAACGATTTCCGTTATCTCCTTGGTACCAGCCTTTCACACCATATTTGGCAATCATGTCCTTAACCCATTTCAGTTGTTCAGGTGAAAGGACGAGTCCGCCACCAAAGCGATCCTTTTCGGGAACACCATTGTCAACGGTTCCGTGTTGGTGAACACCGAGAACTTTTCCTTGGCTATCTACAATCCCACCACCAGACAAACCAGATACAGAAGTGGTTTGGTAGGTGATACCGGTCGTTCCCTTATCATCATAGGACTCAACAGATCGGATAGTCCCGTCAGCCTTGTAAAGTTGGCCAGCTAGGATAGGCTGTTTCAGCTCTTTTGAGCTCGAGTCTGTTGGGTAGCCAATCGTACTGATGGCTTCTCCTGGCTGATGCGTCTTGTGATCCGCTAAAGGCGCAAAGGTTGCTGCTTTGTTTGGACTAGCAATTGGAAGAGGAATAGGAGCTTCTACAAGAGCAAGATCGTTTTTATAGCCTTTTCCAAACTCCTTCTTGTTCCAGAAATGGATGTCCTTTTCTCTAAATAAAACCGTAGTTCCAGAAGATGGAAGTGAGTTTTTCTTTTCGCTGTTTGAACCAACGTTATAGTAAAATTGGGCAGATTTTCCACCACGAATGTGACCTTCGCCAGTTTCTTTATTGGCTTCTAGGAAGTTATGTGCAACGGTAAGAATCAAATTAGGTGCAACAAAGATACCAGATCCTGAAACGAGGTAGCGTTGCTCTCCTGCATTGTAGGTGCTGTAAACCATAGTGGCAGCAGTAGCAGGTTGCCCCTCGTAGTTGATATGTTTGAGGTCTTCTCCACCTTTTATAATAGCACGGTTTCCGTTCTCAGTTTCTTTTGGAGCTTCTTCCTTATCCTTTAGAATGCTCTTAGTTTCTACTTTTGGACTAGCTTTCTTGTCAACGATAGTTGTCGTGTCGAGTTCTTTGACAGGTGTGTCTGGATAGGCACGGTCCTGAATTTCTTCAGGGAGCAAATCAGCACTGTTAGTATCTGCAACAGGTGTTTCTTGTTTTTCAGTCTCTACTCGGCCTTCTTCTTTGACTGGTTCAGTCTTAGCTTCTTCTATATCTGCGACTTGTTCAATTTGCTGATCTAAATTGGATGTTGCGGTAGGAGACGTTTCGTCTGCACGTACGGTTCCAGAAGCAAAAAACGCCAGTCCGACGATGACAGAGGCCACACCTACAGTCAACTTCCGAATGCTAAATGTTTGCCCTTTTTCAAAAAGGTATCGATTCATAATATACTCCTAGTTTTTAGAAAGGCAGTCAGCTACTGCCCGAGCCCAAGCTTGACTTGGTTGCATCTTTATTTTACGATAGATCAATTCTCTGATAATTTGTAAGCCTCTTACCTCCCTAATTATAAAGCGCTTTCATTTTAAGATAAAAAAATTTAAAAGGCCATTTCTCCCTTAAAATGACTAAAAGTTTTTAATATAACAAATATACTAAATTAATGAAAGAATTGCAATAGCAAAAAGCAAAAAAATAAATATAAATTAAAGAAAATCAGTTACTTTTTAAAGAAAAAACGCATCCTTTCAAGGCTCAAACTAAATGAAAGGATGCGTTTTAAAAAGAAATCAGAGTAATTTTTGAATAAACTCTTGGATGGTTTTGGGGTCTGTTTTGGAAGAGAAGCGCTCAAGGACTTGCCCATCTCGGCCAATGAGAAACTTAGCAAAATTCCATTCGATTCGTTTTCCTAGCGGGCCAGACTTCTGGTCTTTTAGCCAAACATAAAGAGGATCTGCCTCCTTGCCGTTGACCTTGATCTTGGCAAAACGAGGAAAAGTTGTCTGATAGTGTAGGCTGCAGAAGCTATTGATTTCCTCTGCGCTGCCGGGTGCTTGTCCCATAAATTGATTGCAAGGGAAATCTAGGATTTCAAAGCCCTGATCTTGATAGCGTTCATAGAGTTCTTGAAGTCCCTGGTACTGGGGCGTTAAACCACATCCAGTAGCAGTGTTGACAATCAAGAGAACCTTCCCTCGGTAGCTTTTAAGTGATGTTTCTTGATCATCTTGGTTCAAGACTGAGAAATCGTATAATGAGGTCATTGATTTATTTTCTCCTTAGGATTGCGATTGTTAGGAGTTTTTTCCTCCTGTAGTGGTAGAAATGCATTAACCATAGTTCCGAAGATAGCAGCAATACTCAAACCAAATACCAGTAAAGGGATGAGGATATCTGTTTGAAAAAGTTTTTCTAAAAAAATAGAAAGAGGAATTTGTTGGACATAGAGTTTATGGAAACATAGCAAAGTAAATAAACCAATTAGAATACCGAAAAATACACCCCAACTACGAAGGTTGATTTGGCTTTTGCTGTAGCTTTTATGATGGATTTCGGACGGGTCATCCTTGTCCAAATGTAAGTCGCGAACTGCTAGTCTCGCCCTAGATGAGAGGACGAAGATAAGTCCAAAATAGAGGTAGGGCATGGCATCTCGCACCAACTCTATGAAGCGTCCAAATAGGAGATAGAACAGGAAGAGTAGGAGAGAGGAGTAAACGATTTGGATCAAGGCACGGGCACCTGCCCTGTAGATTATCTCTTGGCGGCATTCATCAAAGGGGCCTTGTATGTGAAAGAATAGTTTGAGTAAGCGAGTGGTGAAATCTTCTTTTTTCATGGGAGTAATCTCCTAAATCAACTGATTTTGATGTACTTCTTTCACTACTTGATAAAAGTTATAGAAGTAGACCAAACTTGAAATGATGGTTACGGCTAGGAATATTGGTAATTTCCATTGGGTGGGGTTGGTTAAAAGCTGTGGCAAGGATATGAGGAGAAAGAAGAGGGCGGCGTTGAGGCTAGGTATCCGTTTTGATTGGATTTTTTTCAGTCCTTTATTGAGCGCAGGAAGAAAGAGGAGTAAGAGTATTAAAACTGTATGAGATATAGCTCCTGAAACAAGGGCGAAGGAAAGGAAAATACTGATAAAAACATGACTGATCAGTAGTCTAGCTAGTGATTTCATAAGGCACCTCCTAGTCGTCTTCTTGGTCTTTCTTGGCTTTTCGAATGCGAAGAGAGACGATAATTTGTATGGTAAATCCGAAGAAAAGGGTAGCTAGGATAGTTGATACAAAATGCCCTGTATTTAAAAGAGAACCAAGATAATCCTTGCTATCATCTGTGAGAGTATTAAGAAATGGTATTCCAAAGAACATACCTAGCCCATAGATCAGGCCCGCTTTTAGACCCGGAAAATGTAGCTGTTTGCTTTCTTTATGGCTCAGCATTTCGGGGTCAATAGCTGTGATGCCCGTTTTCTTGGTTTGAGAGACCACATAGAGGGCAGCTATCATCGAAATACCAAACACTACGAGAGGATAACCGATAGCGACAATTTGCGGGTATTTATAAGCAAGGACAAAGGGGATGAGGTTGCCAAATATCATCAGATAAAAGAGAACGATAAAGACTTGATTCCCGATACGATCGGCCTCGCGACGTTTGTGTTCGTCAAGGGGACCAGAAATGCCGTATGTGCGTTTGATCAGTTTTTCAGTGAGAGTTTCTTTTTTCATTTGTTTGCTCCTTTTCTAAAAATCGTCTTCCCAAAAGAGACTGTTGAGATCAGTTTGGAGGCTACGGGCGAGATTGAGGCAGAGCTCCAGAGTTGGATTGTACTTGTCATTTTCAATCATGTTGATGGTCTGTCTCGAGACACCGATATCTTTGGCGAGCTCGAGCTGGGAAATGCCCAGTTCCTTACGGAATTCTTTCACACGATTCATAGGGTCTCCTTTCTGATATGTCGTATATATTTGACTACATTATATTCTTTTGGGGATAAGATATCAAGTATATATGACATATTTTTGAGAATTATTTTCGAAGAAACTTAGCCTTGTCTGACAAGTGCAAGCTGGTCAGATTTGTGGTAAAATAGATAGGATATGACAAAAGAATTTCATCATGTAACGGTCTTGCTTCATGAAACGATTGATATGCTTGACGTAAAACCTGACGGTATCTACGTTGATGCGACTTTGGGTGGAGCAGGCCATAGCGAATATTTATTAAGTAAATTGAGCGAAAAAGGGCATCTCTATGCCTTTGACCAGGACCAGAATGCCATTGACAATGCGCAAAAACGGTTGGCACCCTATATCGAAAAGGGGATGGTAACCTTTATCAAGGATAACTTCCGTCATTTGCAGGCACGTTTGCAGGAGGCTGGTGTCCAGGAAATTGATGGAATTTGTTATGACTTGGGAGTGTCCAGTCCTCAGCTGGATCAGCGTGAGCGTGGTTTTTCTTATAAAAAAGATGCCCCACTGGATATGCGCATGAATCAGGATGCTAGTCTGACGGCCTATGAGGTGGTCAATCATTATGACTATCATGACTTGGTCCGTATCTTTTTCAAGTATGGTGAGGATAAGTTTTCTAAACAGATTGCCCGTAAGATTGAGCAAGCGCGTGAGGTGAAACCAATCGAGACAACGACGGAGTTGGCAGAGATTATCAAGTCTGCCAAGCCTGCCAAGGAACTCAAGAAAAAGGGGCACCCTGCCAAGCAGATTTTCCAGGCTATCCGAATCGAAGTCAATGACGAGCTTGGGGCGGCTGATGAGTCTATCCAGCAGGCCATGGACATGCTGGCTCTGGATGGTAGAATATCGGTCATTACCTTCCATTCGCTGGAAGACCGCTTGACCAAACAGTTGTTTAAGGAAGCGTCAACAGTGGAAGTTCCCAAAGGCTTGCCCTTCATTCCAGACGATCTTAAGCCTAAGATGGAATTGGTATCCCGTAAGCCAATCTTGCCAAGTGCTGAAGAGCTAGAAGCCAACAACCGTTCGCATTCAGCCAAGTTGCGCGTGGCTAGAAAAATTCACAAGTAAGAGGAAAAACATGGCAGAAAGAATCGAAAAAACAAGCCAGTTATTGCAATCGAAGTTTAAGGGTTTTTCACGTGTGGAAAAGGCCTTCTATGTTTCGATTGCTGCAACAATGATTATCCTGGCAATTAGCGTTGTGTTTATGCAAACCAAGCTATTACAAGTTCAGAATGAATTAACTAAGGTCAATGCTCAAATCGAGGAAAAGAAAACAGAGCTCGACGATGCCAAGCAAGAGGTCAATGAATTGATTCGTTCAGAACGTTTGAAAGAAATTGCAAACTCCAAGGATTTGCAGCTGAATAATGAAAATATCCGAGCGGCGGAGTAAGATATGAAACAGTGGAAAGAAAAAATCATCCGTTATGCCGTTCGTAACCGTAAGTCTCCAGAAGAAAATCGTCGAAGAGTAGGGAAAAGCCTGAGTTTATTGGCTGTCATACTCTTCGCTGTCTTTTTGGTCAACTTTGCGGTCATTATCGGAACGGGTAAAAAATTTGGTAAGGACTTGGTTCAAGAAGCAAACAAGGTCCATCAAACAACCAAGACGATTCCTGCAAAACGGGGAACCATCTACGATCGTAATGGAACGCCTATTGCTGAGGATGCGACTTCGTATAATATCTATGCCGTTATTGACAAGACCTACAAGTCAGCAACAGGCAAAATTCTCTATGTAGAGGATTCTCAATTTAATAAGGTAGCTGAAATTTTCCATAAGTATCTGGATATGGAAGAGTCCTATGTCAAAGAACAACTTTCTCAACCAGATCTGAAACAGGTATCTTTTGGTACCAAGGGAAATGGGATCACCTATGCCAATATGATGGCTATTAAAAATGACCTCAAAACTGCTGGTGTTGAGGGAGTTGACTTTACAACTAGCCCTAACCGCAGTTATCCCAATGGACAGTTTGCTTCTTCCTTTATCGGTTTAGCGCAACTCCATGAAAATGAGGATGGCACCAAACGTTTGATTGGGACATCTGGATTGGAGAGTTCTTTAAATAACATTCTCGCAGGTACAGATGGGATCATTACCTATGAGAAGGATCGTCTGGGAAATATTGTTCCGGGTACAGATCAAGCTTCTCAACAAACGGTAGATGGAAAGGATGTCTACACAACCCTTTCTAGTCCCTTACAATCCTTTATGGAAACCCAGATGGATGTCTTTCAGGAAAAGGTAAAAGGCAAGTATATGACGGCTACCTTGGTCAGCGCTAAGACAGGGGAAATCCTGGCTACAACTCAACGGCCAACCTTCAATGCCGATACCAAGGATGGCATCACAAAAGACTTTGTCTGGCGTGATATCCTCTATCAAAGTAACTATGAGCCAGGATCGACCATGAAGGTGATGATGTTGGCCTCAGCCATTGATAACAATACCTTCCCTGGTGGCGAATACTTTAACAGTAGTGAATTGAAAATAGCTGATGCGACCATTCGAGACTGGGACGTCAATGCAGGGTTGACTAGTGGTGGCACCATGACCTTCTCCCAAGGTTTTGCCCACTCAACTAATATCGGAATGACCTTGCTTGAGCAAAAGATGGGAGATGCAACTTGGCTGGACTACCTCAACCGTTTTAAGTTTGGGGTACCGACCCGTTTTGGTTTGACAGATGAGTACACAGGTCAATTACCTGCTGATAACATTGTCGATATTGCCATGAGCTCATTTGGACAAGGGATCTCTGTTACCCAGACCCAGATGCTTCGTGCTTTTACAGCCATTGCCAATGATGGGGTTATGTTGGAGCCGAAATTTATCAGTTCCCTATATGATCCAAATGACCAGTCTGTCCGTAAGTCTCAAAAGGAAATCGTCGGAAATCCTGTGTCAAAAGCGGCAGCATCCTCTACTCGAGACCACATGGTCATGGTTGGAACAGATCCTGTCTACGGTATCATGTACAACCATAGCACAGGAAAAGCAACTGTCAATGTTCCAGGTCAGAATGTCGCCCTGAAATCAGGGACTGCTCAGATTGCCGATGAGAAAAATGGAGGTTACCTGACAGGTGAAACCAACTATATTTTCTCTGTTGTGTCGATGCATCCTGCAGAAAATCCTGACTTTATCCTCTATGTGACGGTGCAACAGCCAGAGCATTATTCAGGTATTCAGCTTGGGGAGTTTGCCAATCCAATCCTTGAGCGAGCTTCTGCCATGAAAGAATCCCTCAATCTTCAGTCAACTGCCAAGAGCTTGGATCAGGTCAGCAAGACAACAAGCTATGCTATGCCAGCTACCAAAGACTTTACCCCAGGTGACCTAGCAGAGGAATTGCGTCGTAACCTTGTCCAACCAATCGTTATCGGAACAGGAATCAAGATCAAGGATCTCTCGGTTTCTGAAGGAGATAATTTGGAAGCCAATCAGCAGATTTTGATCCTGTCTGATAAGGTCGAAGAAATGCCTGATATGTATGGCTGGACAGATGAAAATGTGCAAACATTTGCCAAATGGCTAAATATAGAAGTCGAGTGGGAAGGTAGTGGCAAAACGGTCAAGAAACAAAGTGTCCGTGCCAATACAGCCCTCAAAGACCTTAAAAAAATGAAAATAACTTTAGGAGATTAAGATGATTAGTTCCATTAGTGCTGGAGTTCTAGCCTTTCTATTGACCTTGATTGGCATTCCAGCCTTTATCCGATTTTATCAAAAAGCACAGATTACGGGTCAGCAGATGCACGAGGATGTCAAGCAACACCAAGCTAAAGCTGGGACTCCAACCATGGGAGGTATTGTCTTCCTGATCGTTGCAGTTGTAGTGAGCTTCCTTGTCGCTCTCTTTACCCAACAATTGACCAACAATGTTGGCATGATTTTGTTTATCTTGGTTTTGTATGGTTTGGTAGGTTTTTTGGATGATTTCCTCAAGGTCTTTCGAAAGATCAACGAAGGCTTAAATCCCAAGCAAAAACTTGCTCTCCAGCTCCTTGGAGGAGTGATTTTCTACCTCTTTTATGAGCGTGGTGGCGACATGCTTTCAGTCTTTGGCTACCAAGTTCATCTGGGAATTTTCTATATTTTCTTTGCCCTTTTCTGGCTAGTTGGCTTTTCAAATGCGGTGAATCTGACGGACGGGATCGACGGCTTAGCAAGTATTTCCGTGGTGATTAGCTTATCGGCCTACGGTGTGATTGCTTATATGCAAAATCAACTGGATATCCTTCTTGTGATTCTCGCTATGATTGGTGGTTTGCTAGGCTTCTTCGTCTTTAACCACAAGCCTGCTAAGGTTTTCATGGGAGATGTGGGTAGTTTGGCTTTAGGTGGGATGCTGGCAGCAATCTCTATGGCCCTCCACCAAGAATGGACCCTTTTGCTGATTGGGATTATCTATGTCTTTGAGACAAGCTCTGTTATGATGCAGGTTACCTACTTCAAATTTAGTGGTGGGAAGCGTATTTTCCGTATGACGCCTGTCCATCACCATTTTGAACTTGGAGGATTCTCAGGCAAGGGCAATCCTTGGAGCGAGTGGAAGGTTGACTTCTTCTTTTGGGGAGTTGGACTTCTAGCCAGTCTCTTGACCCTAGCCTTTTTATACCTGCTGTAATAATAATCTTTGATTCAAAAATAAAAACAGGATGAAGTTGTTCTTCATCCTGTTTTTGTGATGTTAAAAGTTAGTTGGATTCATCCTTTCTTCCATTTAACATAAAAGTGGCTGTAAGGGCTAGGCTAAGGCCTGCTAAGAAGAGGAGTGGGTTAGATGTTTCTCCTGTTGCTGGAAGTTCTTCTTTAGGAGAATGATTTCCAGCTTTAGCAAGACTTGGACTAGCTGAAAGTTGTTCAGCCTCGTGTGCCAAGGTTTCTGTATCTGAAGCACTTGGTTTTTCATCTGTACTAGGGGTTGTTCCAGCAGCTTGATAGACGACAGCATAGGTACTGAAATGACTAGTTATGAATTCTGCCTTTCCTTCTCGAACGTTGAAATCAAGGGCTTGCAACTCCTTGGACGGAGTAATATAATAGACCTTTTCTACGCTAGCTGAAATAGGCAAGCGAACCAAGACAGAGCCTTTTGACTGCAAGCTATGATCGGTTGGATTTTTCAGTTGTAGGTCGTAAGCATCATAGGTCTTGCCAAAGAGTTCCTGAGCTAGGACACGTCGGCTAGAGATATGAGAAATTCTTTCTAAGTCAGTGACTCCACCAATAATTTCCACTCCAGTTTCTTTATCTTTTAAGACTCGAACTGGATAATCAGGAAGGGTAAGGGTTGGAGCAGCCTGATCCCCACTAGTTCCGATAGGGTCAGTGTACTCAGTTTTTTCAACAGTAGGAGCTTCCTCTTGCCCTGCCGTTCCGATAGGCTCGGTGTACTCAGGTTTTTCAACAGTAGGAGCTTCCTCTTGCCCTGCCGTTCCGATAGGCTCGGTGTATTCAGGAATTGTCACTGTAGGCGGTTCCTCTTGCCCTGCAGTCCCGATAGGGTTGGTGTATTCAGGAATTTCTACTGTTGGAGCTTCTTGTTCTCCCGGAGTTCCGATAGGATCAGTATATTCAGGTTTTTCAACTGTAGGCGGTTCCTCTTGCCCTGCCGTTCCGATAGGATCAGTATATTCCGGAATTTCAACAGTAGGAGCTGGTTCGTCTCCCTTGCTTGTAGTTGGCTTCTTCTCATCAACCTTCTTCTCATCTTTTTTAGTAAAGACAGCTACGACAGGACTACTTGTGGTAGTTCCTTGAATGGCATAAGCTTCAATCGCTTTTCCAGTTTGTCGATCAGTAGCCTCAGGGATTGGGATTTGAACTTGATTGTCTTGGATTGATAGCACGGTCTGATCCCCACTTGTAACCAGATGCGTTTGGTCCACTTTGCGCAATACTAGAGGATCTTTGACACCTGGGAAGGTTACAGCGATGGCTTCCCAGTCTCCAGACGGTAGGGTTAAGGAAATTTCTTTGTCGTTTTCCTTGAGAGGAGCGATACTTGGACTATCTATACCAACAGCTGGGGCTTTGATGATGTCAAAAGAGTCCAGAGAAATTTTCTTGCGACCTTCTGGTGAATCTGGGTCAACACGTAATGTCAGGGTGTGCGGACCGTCAGTGAGATTTGTAAATTCGCCAATAAAGGCTCTTTTTTCAGTTGCGCCTGACGTATAGAAATCCAAAGCAGGCATTTCTTTTCCATCCAGTGTCACAAGCGCTTTACCTAACTCGGTAGTTTTCAAGCCATAGATACGAATACCTGTACCAGTAAAGGAAATAGTTGCCTGAGCTTCTGAAGCTGCACTAGAGTCGCTGTTGTTGATATCAGCGTATTTTTCCGTACCTCCGTAGAGTTCAGGGTCAGACCAGTCCTTAAACTGGGAACCATACTGGATGCGCGAATCGCGGTCATCCATTTTTTCAATCGTACTTCCTTTTCCAGATAGGATCTTGAAGTAGTCTAAGGAAATTTTCGAGCGTTCACTTCCACGTCCTTTGTGCTCACGTTTAACAGAAAGAGTCAATGTATGAGGTCCGTCTGACAATCCTGTGAAGCGACCGATGAGACTACCTTTTTCAGTTGCCCCGGCAGTGTGGAAATCAAGTTCGCCGACCTCTTTGCCATCAATTTTAGCAGTAGCAAGACCTAGTTCAGAGGATTTTAGTCCATAGATTTCGATACCAACACCAGTGAAAGGAATGGTAGCAGTGATATCTTCGTCTGTGTAGTCACCTTTTGAAAGGTCAGCAAATTTCTCTGTTCCTCCAAATAATTCTGAGTCTGCCCAGTTTCCAAAGGCAGCTCCGTATTGGATACGACCGTCCCGATCATCCATCAATTCACTAGGAGTTTCTACAGTGACCTGTTCAGATACTTGGGTAGGAACTTCTCCCAGCATAGCCTTGACGGTATAGGTATAGGCGAGTTGAGGATCTAGTGAGCGGTCGACAAAGTGGGTTTGATTGGTTACAAATTCTCTAGTTGCAGAGGTTTGGCCAGATTCGTCTTTTACTTGTCTTTGGATGACATAGTGGGTAGCACCTTCTACTTGGTTGAAGGTGAGTTCGGCAGTGACTCCATTTTGTCGAACTGCTGTCAGACTGGTTACACGACCAGGGAAATGTTCAAAGGTAATGACATCACCTTTTTGTGTTGCCAGTTGGATGCGACCATCTTTTAGGACAGTTGCCTTGACTGCTTTGCCATTGACCTTAACCTGACTGGCTTCTATATTTGGATAGTCTACAACCAAGTCTCCGCCGACATTTGATAGGAAGGATAAACTTTGAAGGTTTTTATCTTTCCACTTCATGCTGACTTCAAAGTTACCACGGGCAATCAAACCAGAAACCTGACCGTCTTTCCAAGCATCTGGAAGGGCTGGCAATGGTGCAATATAGCCAGTATGAGATTGGAGGAGCATTTCTGCCATCCCACTAGTTGCTCCAAAGTTTCCGTCGATTTGGAAAGGCGCGTGGGTGTCCCAAAGGTTTTCTAGGGTTGAGTATTTGAGCTGTTCAGCGAGTAAGCGATGGGCACGGTTACCGTCCAAGAGACGAGCCCAGAGATTGATTTTATTGGCCTTAGACCAACCAGTACCACCATCTCCACGGTGGTTGAGGGTAGCACGTGCAGCTTCTAGGTATTCAGCTTGGTCCTTGCTAAAGAGCGTACCTGGGAAGAGACCAACTAGATGGGAAACGTGGCGGTGGTGATTTTCAATCCCTTCGTTGGTGAATTGTGGGCTGTCTTCTTCGTACCATTCCTTGATACGGCCCTCATTGTTGATGTGAAGTGGTTTTAGTTTGTCAAATTTAGCCTTGACCTCTGTGACTAAGTCTTGGTCGACTTTCAGATGGTTGGCAACTTCCATGTAGTCATGGAATAGCTGCCAGACTAGCGACTGGTCAAAGGTGTTTCCGATGGTGATGGTACCGTGTTCTGGTGAGTAGGATGGAGAAGACACCCAACGGTCACTGGCCTGGTCATAGTGCAAGAAGGAGTTCCAGAACTTAGCAGTCTCTTTCAACATAGGATAGATCTTTTCTTTGAGATAAGTCTCATCCTTGGTGAATTTATAGTAGTCATAGACGTTCTGCATCATCCAAGCATTAGCAGCTGGCGACCAACCCCAATAGTAATTCCAACCAGGAGTAGTCCAGCCAAATGGAGTTGCTTGAGTGTGGACCAGCCAACCATTTTCTTGTCCGTCTTTGGATTCGATACCTGCGTATTCCTTAGCAGCGATACGACCATAATAGCGCATGTCATCAATGTAATTGATCATTGGCTTGGCAGTTTCAGCAAGGTTGCTCATGTAGGCTGGCCAATAGTTCATTTGCAAATTGACATTGAGGTGGTAGTCAGCATTCCAAGGTGGATTGTCTACAGCATTCCAGACTCCTTGCAAGTTGGCAGGAAGGGCATCTGTCCGGTCACGAGACGAACTGATGAGTAGATATCGGCCATATTGGAAGAAGAGTTCTTCCAATTTTTGCCCTTTTTCTGGGTTATAGCCTTGAAGGGCCTCTTTCGTTGTTTGAGCAGTCTTGTTTCCACCTAGGTTCAGTTTAACGCGGTTAAAGAGACTTTGATAATCCTTGATATGGTCCTTTTTAAGTGTCTCGTAGTCTTTGGCCTTAGCGGCTTCTACAATACCCTTAACTGTTTTTTCGAGGTCGATGTCTTTTCGATAATTGGTTTTTGGATTTTGAGCAAAGTTAGTCTTGGCGCTGAGATAGAGGGTCGCATAGCTTGCGCCTGTGACGGTTAGAGTCTCGTCCTGAACAGTGACTTTTCCGTCCGTTTTAATTCCTAGATAGGATGCAAATTTGAGGCCGTTATCTTTGACAGTTCCCTTTAGAAGGATTCCATGTTCATCTGTAGTGACATGACCGTTCTTGTAGTTGGAATATTCCCAAGAGTAGTTGCCATTAGCAAGCAAGTCCTCTGTCAAGCTGTTCCAAAGGGTAAAGTCAAGCGTCTTGTTTCCTTTTTTAGTCAAGTGGGTCACGGTGACATCATCAGGATAGCTGGAGAAGGTTTCGCGTTTGAAGGTCGTCCCATCCTGGGTGTAAGAAGTGGTCGTAGTAGCCTCTGTGATATCCAAACCACGGTGATAATCTGTTACTGTATCTAGACCCTTTTTCTGGTTATTGAAGACCATAAAAATATCACCAAAGGCTAGGTAACGACCATATTGGGCATTATTAGGGCCAACGAGATTTTGTTCAGCTAGTTGTTTGGCTTTTTGGCGGTCACCAGCTTCGAGAGCTTTACGAATCTCCGCCAAGACCTTGTAGCGATCCTTGTAGTTCCCTCCATTATAGTCGGTGCTATCGGGTTGGGGACCTCCAGACCAGAGGGTCTTTTCGTTGTACTGAATTCTTTCTTCACCAATTAGACCAAAGACCTTGGCTCCCATTTCTCCGTTTCCGACTGGGAGAGCTTGTTTTTCCCATCCATCATAGGAAGGGGGTGTTGGTTGATTGTAGTTGAGTTGATAGTTTTCTTGCTTTGTCACGGGTAGCTCGGTATTTTCATTCTCCTTGTTTTCGTTTGTTTCAACAATGGCATCAGAACTAGTTTGGCTATTTGTAGCTTGTGGAGTTTCAGCAGGATTGCTTTCGACATCGGACTTCTCAGCTAGAGCTGGTTTAGTGCTCTCGGTCGGTTCAATCTGCTCTGATCCACTATCAGGTTTAGTTGTAGTCTCGACAATACTTGGGTCATTTTGCTGCACTTCAATACCATCAGCAGAGACTGTATGACTAGATAGAAAAACAGCTCCCAGCAAAACAGAAGCAGTCCCAACCGTTAGTTTGCGGATGCTATAGCGACAGGATTTCTCCCAAAATCTTTTATCCATAGAAATCTCCTTTAGTATTTGGAACCGTTTACATTTTGTAAGACAAATCCCTATATTTTTGTTTCTATTTACCTCCCATTCTACTGGTCATCTAGCATTTGTCAAGAGTTTTTTGGTGAAAAACATATTTGATATTGCTTTTTCTTAAAATAGTAGAAGAAAGAGAGGAAAGGGTGGAATTATTCGTAATTTCATAGTTCAATCTGATTGTAAGACTAGCTTAGAATTGGCTTAACCCCCTCTTGAAAGCGTAAAACAAACTAGTCAGGAAAGTCACTTTATGGTATAATATAGAAGACTCAAAAAGAAACAGGAGAAAAAGAATGGATTTACTTTTAGCAATTATCTTGATTGTTCTAGCTTTTCTAGGAGGAGCTCTTGGAGGTATGTACTTGGTTCGCAAGCAAATCGAAAAAGAATTTGCGGACAACCCACGTTTAAACGCTGAGGCAGTTCGTGCTCTTTTGAGCGCAAATGGTCAAAAACCAAGCGAAGCCAAGGTACAACAAGTTTACCACCAAATCATCCGCCAACAAAAAGCAGCCCTTGCTAACAATAAAAAGAAATAAATAGGAAAAGTCTGGGATGAAAGTTCCAGACTTCTCACTATGTTCAATAGTTCTCAAGGATAAGACTTTTTCCTTGCATTCTATTGATATTTGATTATGATTAAGAGAGAGGCAGTTTCCATTCTATCAAGCTGTCTATCCGTTCATTTAGGACGAGTAATTATGATGAACTATCAATCAGAAAAAAGACTAGAAAGAAGACTGTATGGATAATCGACCGATTGGTTTTTTGGATTCAGGTGTCGGGGGCTTGACTGTTGTTCGTGAGCTCATGCGCCAGCTTCCCCATGAAGAAATCGTCTATATTGGAGATTCGGCACGGGCGCCCTATGGTCCCCGTCCTGCTGAGCAAATTCGTGAATATACTTGGCAGTTGGTCAACTTTCTCTTGACCAAGGATGTCAAAATGATTGTCATTGCTTGTAATACTGCGACTGCGGTCGTCTGGGAAGAAATCAAGGCTCAACTAGATATTCCTGTCCTAGGCGTGATTTTGCCTGGAGCTTCGGCAGCCATCAAGTCCAGTCAAGGCGGGAAAATCGGAGTGATTGGAACTCCCATGACGGTACAATCAGACATCTATCGTCAGAAAATCCATGATTTGGATCCAGACTTACAGGTGGAAAGTTTGGCCTGTCCCAAGTTTGCCCCCTTGGTGGAGTCTGGTGCCCTGTCAACCAGTGTCACCAAGAAAGTGGTTTATGAAACTCTGCGCCCCTTGGTCGGCAAGGTGGATAGCCTGATTTTGGGGTGTACCCATTACCCACTCCTTCGCCCTATCATCCAAAATGTCATGGGACCAAAGGTTCAACTCATTGATAGTGGGGCAGAGTGTGTACGGGATATCTCGGTTTTGCTGAACTATTTTGAAATCAATCGTAGCCGAGACGCTCGCCCGCTTCAGCACCGTTTTTACACAACAGCCAGTAGCCAAAGTTTTGCCCAGATTGGAGCAGAATGGCTGGAAAAAGAGATTCATGTGGAGCATGTAACATTATGACAAATAAAATTTATGAATACAAGGACGACCAGGACTGGTATGTCGGTGTCTGGGACGTCTATGGAGGCATCTACAGTCTCATCAAAGATCCGCTTGATCTTGATTTTATGGATTTGGCGCGGATTTTTCGTGATGAGGAAAATGGCTTTCCAATTACGATAACGGTGATGCGCTGGTCTTCTAACTACCGTCTGCTCTCCTTTATCGTTGAGATTTTAAATGCGGAAGCAGGACGAAACTTGGAAGTCATCCAACGTCAGGGAGCCCTGCTCTTGGTTGAAAATGGGCAACTCCTGCATGTAGAATTGCCTAAAGAAGGTGTTGATGTAGCAGCCTTTTTTGAAACTAGCAAGGTCAGAGAAACCTTGCTCATAGCGACTCGTAACGAGGGCAAGACCAAGGAATTTCGTGCTATCTTTGACAAACTAGGCTATGATGTGGAAAATCTCAATGACTATCCAGATCTACCTGAAGTAGCTGAAACAGGCATGACCTTTGAAGAAAATGCCCGCCTCAAGGCAGAAACTATTTCCCAATTAACAGGTAAGATGGTTCTAGCAGATGACTCAGGTCTCAAAGTCGATGTCCTAGGTGGCTTGCCAGGTGTCTGGTCAGCGCGTTTTGCAGGTGTGGGGGCTACTGATCGTGAAAACAATGCTAAACTCCTGCACGAATTGGCCATGGTCTTTGACCTTAAGGACCGTTCAGCCCAGTTCCACACGACCTTGGTTGTAGCCAGTCCAAACAAGGAAAGCTTGGTTGTTGAAGCTGACTGGCCAGGTTATATCAACTTTGAACCCAAGGGTGAA
This sequence comes from Streptococcus pseudopneumoniae, assembly GCF_001074565.1. Taxonomy (GTDB): domain Bacteria; phylum Bacillota; class Bacilli; order Lactobacillales; family Streptococcaceae; genus Streptococcus; species Streptococcus pseudopneumoniae_J. The sequence continues at coordinate 41,294 of NZ_JUQX01000051.1, forward strand.
AATGGATTTGGCTATGATCCCCTTTTCCTTGTGGGAGAGACAGGCAAGTCAGCAGCTGAATTAACCCTTGAAGAAAAAAATAGCCAATCCCACCGTGCCTTAGCCGTTAAGAAACTTTTGGAGGTATTTCCATCATGGCAAAGCAAACCATCATTGTAATGAGTGATTCCCACGGAGATAGCTTGATTGTGGAAGAAATCCGTGACCGCTATCTGGGGAAAGTCGATGCCATTTTTCACGATGGTGACTCAGAACTCCGTCCCGATTCTCCGCTCTGGGAGGGTATCCATGTCGTCAAAGGTAACATGGACTTTTATGCTGGCTACCCAGAACGTTTGGTGACTCAACTTGGTTCGACCAAGATTATCCAGACTCACGGACATTTATTTGATATCAATTTTAACTTTCAAAAGTTGGACTACTGGGCTCAGGAAGAAGGGGCAGACATCTGTCTCTATGGTCATTTGCATGTGCCAAATGCTTGGATGGAAGGCAAAACACTCTTTTTAAATCCAGGCTCCATCAGCCAACCACGAGGAACCATCAGAGAATGCCTCTATGCCCGTGTGGAGATTGATGACAGCTATTTCAAAGTAGACTTTTTGACACGTGATCATGAGGTTTATCCAGGCTTGTCCAAGGAGTTTGCTCGATGATTGCCAAGGAATTTGAAGCATTTTTATTGGAGCAGGAAGAGACTTTTCTTACCCCTGCTGAGAATCTAGCAGCTTTGATTGATACCCATAACTCTGACCATGCGATTTTGGTATTGAGCCAAATCACCTATACTCGTATCCCTGTTGTGACCTTTGACAAACGCTTTGTCGGAACCATTGGTCTGAGAGATATTTTAGCATATCAAATGGAGCAAGGTTTGACGGATGAACAGATGGCAACGACAGATATCGTCAATATGACCAAGACAGATGTGGCAGTCGTCGCTCCAGACTATAACATCACAGAGGTCCTCCATAAACTGGTCGATGAACCCTTCTTGCCAGTAGTAGATGATGAAGGGATTTTTCAAGGAATCATCACGCGCAAATCCATCCTCAAGGCAGTTAATGCCCTCTTGCATGACTTTAGTAAGGAATATGAGATTCGATGCAAATGAGAGATAGCATTTCAGCCTTTTTAGAGGGAAAGCAGGGCTTGTCTGCCAATTCCAAGCAGTCCTATAAGTATGATCTGGAGCAATTTTTAGATATGGTAGGGGAGCGGATCTCTGAGACTAGTCTCAAGATTTACCAAGCCCAACTAGCCAATCTAAAAATGAGCGCCCAGAAACGGAAACTTTCAGCCTGTAACCAATTTCTCTACTTTCTCTATCGAAAAGGAGAAGTGGACAGCTTTTATCGTTTGAAATTAGCCAAACAAGCTGAAAAGAAGACTGAAAAACCAGAGATTCTAGATTTAGACTCTTTTTGGCAGGAAAGTGAGTATCCAGAGGGACGCTTGCTAGCGCTCTTAATCCTAGAAATGGGACTCTTGCCAAGCGAGATTTTATCCCTTAAGGTTGTAGATATCAATCTGGATTTTCAGGTGCTGCGAATCAACAAGGCTTCCCAACAGAGGATTGTAGCCATTCCTAGGACCTTGCTTTCAGAATTGGAACCCTTGATGGGGCAGACCTATCTCTTTGAAAGGGGAGGAAAAGCCTATTCTCGTCAGTGGGCCTTTCGTCAGCTGGAGTCCTTTGTTAAGGAGAAAGGTTTCCCAACCTTATCCGCTCAAGCCTTACGGGAACAGTTTATTCTAAGACAAATAGAAAACAAGGTCGATTTGTACGAAATTGCAAAAAAATTAGGATTAAAAACAGTCCTGACCTTAGAAAAATATAGATAATGGATATTAAATTAAAAGATTTTGAAGGGCCCCTGGACTTACTCTTGCATCTAGTCTCCAAGTATCAGATGGATATTTACGATGTGCCCATCACAGAAGTCATCGAACAGTATCTAGCCTATGTCTCAACCCTGCAGGCCATGCGTCTGGAAGTGACGGGTGAGTACATGGTCATGGCCAGTCAGTTGATGCTGATCAAGAGTCGCAAGCTCTTGCCAAAGGTAGCAGAAGTGACAGACTTAGAGGATGACCTAGAGCAGGATCTTCTCTCTCAAATCGAAGAATACCGCAAGTTCAAGCTCTTGGGTGAGCGCTTGGAGGCTAAGCACCAAGATCGGGCCCAGTACTATTCCAAAGCGCCGACAGAGTTGATCTACGAAGATGCGGAGCTTGTGCATGATAGGACGACCATTGACCTCTTTTTGGCTTTTTCAAATATCCTAGCCAAGAAAAAAGAGGAGTTCGCTCAGAATCACACGACCATCTTGCGGGATGAGTATAAGATTGAGGACATGATGGGCATTGTAAAAGAGTCCTTGACTGGACGAGACCAGTTGCGTTTGCAGGATTTGTTCAAGGAAGCCCAGAATGTCCAAGAGGTCATTACCCTCTTTTTGGCGACCTTAGAGTTAATCAAAACCCAGGAACTGATCCTCGTTCAAGAGGAGAGTTTCGGAGATATCTATCTCATGGAAAAGAAGGAAGAAAGTCAAGTTGCCCAAAGCTAGACTTGATAGAGAGGAAAGATGAGTACTTTAGCAGAAATAGAAGCGCTCTTGTTTGTAGGGGGTGAAGATGGGATTCGAGTTCGTCAGTTGGCTGAACTCCTGTCTCTTCCCCCGACAGGCATCCAGCAGAGTTTAGAAAAATTAGCCCAAAAGTATGAGAAAGACCAGGATTCGAGCTTGTCCCTGATTGAGACTGGTGGAGCATACAGATTGGTGACCAAGCCTCAATTTGCAACGATTTTGAAGGAATACTCCAAAGCTCCCATCAATCAGAGTTTATCTCGGGCGGCCCTTGAGACCTTGTCCATCATTGCCTACAAGCAGCCGATTACGCGGATAGAAATTGATGCTATCCGTGGGGTCAATTCGAGTGGGGCTTTGGCAAAGTTGCAGGCCTTTGACTTGATACGAGAAGACGGGAAAAAAGAAGTGTTGGGTCGTCCCAACCTCTATGTGACTACGGATTATTTCCTAGATTACATGGGGATAAATCATTTGGAAGAATTGCCAGTGATTGATGAGCTTGAGATTCAGGCCCAAGAAAGCCAATTATTTGGTGAAAGGATAGAAGAAGATGAGAATCAATAAATATATTGCCCACGCAGGTGTGGCCAGTAGGAGAAAAGCAGAAGAGCTGATCAAGCAAGGCTTGGTAACCGTCAACGGACAGGTAGTACGTGAACTCGCAACCACTATCAAGGCTGGCGACAAGGTTGAAGTTGAAGGCCAACCTATCTACAACGAAGAAAAGGTTTACTATCTGCTTAACAAACCACGTGGAGTGATTTCCAGTGTGACAGATGACAAGGGCCGCAAGACGGTTGTTGACCTCTTGCCCAATGTCAAAGAGCGCATCTACCCTGTGGGACGTTTGGACTGGGATACATCAGGTGTCTTGATTTTGACCAATGATGGGGACTTTACAGACGAGATGATTCACCCACGTAATGAGATTGATAAGGTCTACGTTGCGCGTGTTAAAGGCGTAGCCAATAAGGACAATCTCCGTCCCTTGACCCGTGGACTTGAGATTGATGGCAAGAAAACCAAGCCAGCTGTTTATGAGATTCTTAAAGTAGACCCAGTCAAAAATCGCTCTGTAGTACAGTTGACCATTCATGAAGGGCGTAACCACCAGGTTAAAAAGATGTTTGAAGCTGTCGGTCTCCAAGTAGATAAGTTATCTCGGACACGTTTTGGACACCTAGACTTGACAGGCCTTCGTCCGGGAGAATCCCGTCGCCTCAATAAAAAAGAAATCAGCCAACTACACACTATGGCGGTAACCAAGAAATAATGAAACGAATTTTAATAGCGCCAGTACGCTTTTACCAACGTTTTATCTCACCAGCCTTTCCACCCTCTTGTCGCTTTGAGCCTACTTGTTCCAACTACATGATTCAGGCTATTGAAAAACATGGTTTCAAGGGTGTTTTGATGGGCTTGGCTCGGATTTTACGTTGCCACCCCTGGTCGAAAACAGGGAAGGACCCCGTCCCAGACCACTTTTCACTCAAACGGAATCATAAACAAAAAGAATCAGCCTGATTCTTTTTGTTTACTCTAGAAAGGAAGTTGGAAGATTAAGATTTCCACTACCCTTCTCCTATAAAAAGTGGTAAAATGGAGGACAGAAAGAAGGAACTGATATGACAACATTATTTTCAAAAATCAAAGAAGTAACAGAGCTTGTTGCGATCTCAGGTCATGAAGCGCCTGTACGGACTTATCTTCGTGAAAAGTTGACTCCGCATGTGGATGAAGTGGTGACAGATGGCTTGGGTGGTATTTTTGGTATTAAACATTCAGAAGCTGCCGATGCGTCCCGTGTTTTGGTCGCTTCTCATATGGACGAAGTTGGTTTTATGGTCAGCGAGATTAAGCCAGATGGTACCTTCCGTGTCGTTGAAATCGGTGGCTGGAATCCAATGGTGGTCAGCAGCCAACGTTTCAAACTCTTTACTCGTGACGGTCGTGAAATTCCTGTGATTTCAGGTTCTGTCCCTCCACATTTGACACGTGGAACAGGTGGACCAACCATGCCAGCTATTTCGGATATCATTTTTGATGGTGGGTTTGCGGACAAGGCTGAGGCAGAAAGCTTTGGTATCCGTCCGGGTGACACCATTGTCCCTGATAGCTCTGCTATCTTGACAGCCAATGAAAAAAATATCATCTCTAAAGCTTGGGACAACCGCTACGGTGTTCTCATGGTAAGCGAGCTTGCAGAAGCCTTGTCAGGTCAAAAACTTGGCAATGAACTCTATCTGGGTTCTAACGTCCAAGAAGAAGTTGGTCTTCGTGGGGCTCATACTTCTACAACTAAGTTTGATCCAGAAGTTTTCCTTGCTGTGGATTGCTCACCAGCAGGTGATGTCTACGGTGGCCAAGGCAAGATTGGGGATGGCACCTTGATTCGCTTCTACGATCCAGGTCACTTGCTTCTCCCAGGCATGAAGGATTTCCTTTTGACAACGGCCGAAGAAGCGGGCATCAAGTATCAATACTACTGTGGAAAAGGCGGAACGGACGCTGGAGCAGCTCATCTGAAAAATGGTGGTGTCCCATCTACAACTATCGGTGTCTGCGCTCGTTATATCCATTCTCACCAAACTCTCTACGCGATGGATGACTTCCTAGAAGCTCAAGCTTTCTTGCAAGCCTTGGTGAAAAAATTGGATCGTTCAACGGTTGATTTGATTAAAAATTATTAAACATAAGGGAGGTGGTCAGGATGGCAGAACCAAACCTAGAAAGCCTTATAAGAGATCTCTATAATCATGCCCGTCAGGGCTTGAGTGAAGATTTAGTTGCTGCTCTCCTAGAGACTGCTAAAAAACTGCCTACTACAAATGAGCAATTACTAGCAGTCCGTCTCTCAGGACTGGTCACCCGTGAATTGCTCACCAATCCCAAACACCCAGCACCTGAATTGATCAATTTGGCTCGCTTTATCAAAAGAGAAGAAGCCAAGTACAGAGGAACTGCAGTTTCTGCTATCATGTTTGGAGAGCTATTTAAAATGCTTTGATTCCATTGTGAATCAAAGCATTTTTTTACGTTAGAAAAAATATTCTTGATTAAGAGACGAAAAAAACCACCTAAATTAAGGTGGCCTCTTACCAATTAAATTTGTTCAGCGATGACCTTTTCAGCAAGGTTCATGGCGTGGTCAGATACACGAGTGTAATGGGAAATAATGTCGATAAAGTTGACCCCGGCTTGGGTTGAACATTCACCCTTGTTAAGGCGTTTGATATGGGTCTTTCTGAGAATGCGTTCCATATTGTTGATTTCTTTATGGCGTTCAATTAGACTTTGAGCTTTCTCAGTATCGTTGTTTTCAACACTATCAAGGGCATCTTTGATGAACTCAGTGGTAGCGTGATAAATCTGAGCTAGCTCTTCCAAAGCGGCCTCAGAGAACTGAACATTCTTGCGTTGGAGATAGTCTGTCAGGTTGATTAGCCCTTCTGCGTGGTCTCCAATCCGTTCTAAATCACGAGACGAGTCGAGGATGTTGGTTAGGACTTCACTTTCCTTTTGACTCAATGATTCGCTTGAAAGGCTAATCAGGTAACGAGTGAGTTTTTCGTCAATTGTGTTAATAGCTTCTTCAGTCTTGTGGCCTTTCTCAGCTAGTTTTTCATCTAGATTGACGATGTAGTCGTAGGAAAGGTCAAAAGCTTTTGCAGCATAGTTACCCAAGTGAAGAAGTTCTTTTTTGGCATTTCCTAGAGCGATAGAAGGAGCCTGTTTGATGAGTTGTTCATCCAAGTAGAGAGCCTCGTATTTGACAACTTCATCTTCACCAGGAATGAGCTTGGTTACAAGGTAAGCCAAGGCACCGATGAATGGGAACTGGATAATGGTATTTGTAATATTAAAGGTTCCGTGAGCAAAGGCAATGGTCATTTCTGGAGCTAGATTGAGCGCCGATTCAAACCATTGAATCAAGCCAGTGAAAGGAACAAGGAGGACAATACAGATAACCGTACCAATCACGTTAAAGGCAACGTGGGCACCAGCAACACGTTTGGCAGCGATATTGGCTCCAAGAGAAGCAATGATGGCTGTAATGGTCGTTCCGATATTATCACCAAACAAGACCGGTAGGGCACCTTGTAGGTCAATCAAACCACTTGCGTACAGATTCTGTAAGATACCGATAGTTGCGGATGAAGCCTGAATGAGTAGGGTCAATCCAGTTCCAACAAAGACACCTAGAATAGGACTCTTACTTAGTTCAACCATGTAGTCTCTAAAGACTTGCAGGTCTTTTAGGGGTTCCATTGCACCGCTCATAAGATTGAGGGCGAAGAAGATACCTCCTACACCAAAGATAATCCGTCCGATATTATTGATGGGGCGATTCTTGGTGAAGAAGAGACAAACCGCTCCGATAAAGAGCATAGGTAAGGCATAATCTCCTAGCTTAAAACCGATGATAAAGGATGTAACGGTGGTTCCAATATTGGCACCCATGACAATACCGATAGCCTGACGCAAGGTCAAAAGTCCTGCACTGACAAGTCCTACTGTAATGACTGTAACACCAGAACTTGATTGAATCAGCGCCGTCATACCGATACCAACCAGCACACCCAAGAAGGGATTGCTGGTATATTTGTCAATGTAAAAACGAAGTCGATCTCCAGCAGCTTGTTGCAAACCGTCTCCCATGGTCTTGATACTATATAAAAATAGTCCCAGACCACCTAAAAAGTGAAATAAAATTTCCTGCCAATTAATGGACATTTCTTTTTCCTCCGAAAAATAATCGCGGAATTTCTCCTATTCTATTTTAAAGGATAAAAGTAAATCTCACAAGTGTTTAGCTGAAATTTTCATAAGAAACAAGAACTTTCTTTTAAAATGAGAGATAGATTCCCTTTGAGATAGATGATTTATAGGATTGTGTCCAAATTTTACTGATTATTATCCTAGTTATAGTTTTTATATTAAATAGATTGACATCGCTTTCATATAAGATAAAATGAAGATAATCCTGTTCTGGTAGTGTCCACCAAGAACAGTTGCTTTTTATCTAAAAAGTAAAGCACTTACTTTTTATTTTATTAGGAGGATAAGATGAAAAATCTATTTTTTGAAAAACGTTGCCGTTACAGTATTCGTAAGCTGTCCATCGGAGCTTGTTCCTTGATGATTGGTTCAGCTCTATTTGCGAGTCCAGCCCTTGCCGAACAGATCTCTGTTCCTGAGGCAGTTGCAAATACGAGCGCTCAAGCTACAAGCGCTAGTGAAACAGCGAGTCCAGACACTACAGCCATCGAAAAACAATTAGAGGAAACTGAAAACAAAGTAGCTGAGCAACCAATTTCAGAAAAGACTCCAGCAATAGCTGATTTGCTCAATGAAAAAGAAGAGGCAAAGCCAGCTCCGACAGATAAAACTGAAAAACCTGCTCAACCAACTGAAAAAGAAGAAGTCAAACCAGAGGAAGCTCCTCAAGTGGCTGAGAAGAAAGCCGACAAACCGACTCTAGCAGACGTTCCTAAAAATGAAGAAAAGAGTCTCCGACCAAAAGAAATCAAATTTGATACATGGGAGGATTTGTTGAAATGGGAACCGGGTGCGCGTGAGGATGATCCCATTAACCGTTCATCAGTTGAACTCGCTAAGCGCCATAGAGGCCAGTTGGTTAACGAAAAAGCAAGCAGAAGAGCCAAGGTTCAGGCGCTAGCAAACACCAACTCAAAGGCCAAAGACCACGCTTCTGTTGGTGGAGAAGAATTCAAGGCCTATGCTTTTGACTACTGGCAATACTTGGATTCAATGGTCTTCTGGGAAGGTCTAGTTCCAACTCCAGATGTCATTGATGCAGGCCACCGCAACGGAGTTCCCGTTTATGGAACACTCTTTTTCAACTGGTCAAATAGCATTGCCGACCAAGAGAAATTTGCAGCTGCCTTGAAACAAGACGCAGATGGCACCTTCCCTATCGCACGCAAACTTGTCGATCTTGCTAAGTATTACGGATTTGATGGCTATTTCATCAATCAGGAAACAACGGGGGAATTGGTAGCACCTCTTGGTGAAAAAATGCGCCAATTCATGCTCTATACAAAAGAATACGCAGCCAAAGTCAACCACCCAATCAAGTATGCTTGGTACGATGCCATGACCTACAAATACGGTCGTTACCACGAAGATGGTCTAGGTGATTACAACTACCAGTTCATGCAAAAAGAAGGTGACAAAGTCCCTGCGGATCAATTCTTTGCCAATTTCAACTGGAATAAGGAAAAGAATGACCACTCCGTAGAGATGGCCAAATGGCTAGAGCGTAGTCAATATGATGTCTTTGCAGGCTTGGAATTGCAACAAGGTGGTTCATATAAGACCAAAGTAAAATGGGATGCCCTCTTAGATGAAAAAGGCAAGTTGCGTCTGTCACTTGGACTCTTTGCACCAGATACGATTACCAGTCTAGGAAAAACAGGCGAAGACTACCACAAGAACGAAGACATCTTCTTTACAGGTTACCAAGGAGATCCAACGGCTCAAAAACCAGCAGATAAAGAGTGGTATGGAATTGCCAATTTAGTTGCTGACCGTACACCAGCAGTAGGACGTACCTTCACCACCTCTTTTAATACAGGTCATGGTAGAAAATGGTTTGTTGACGGTAAAGTTTCTAAGGATTCTGAGTGGAACTACCGTTCTGTTTCAGGTGTTTTGCCAACATGGCGCTGGTGGCAGACTTCGACAGGTGAAAAACTTCGTGCAGAATATGATTTTACAGATGCCTATAATGGTGGGAACTCTCTTAAATTCTCAGGTGATGTAGTTGGTAAGACGGACCAGGATGTGAATTTGTATTCTACCAAACTAGAAGTAACAGAGAAAACCAAACTTCGTGTTGCCCACAAGGGAGGAAAAGGCTCTAAAGTTTATATGGCCTTCTCTACGACTCCAGACTACAAATTTGAGGATGCAGCTGCATGGAAAGAACTGACTCTCTCTGATGACTGGAAGAATGAAGAATTTGACCTCAGCTCACTAGCAGGTAAAACCATCTATGCAGTCAAACTCTTCTTCGAGCATGAAGGAGCTGTAAAAGATTATCAGTTTAACCTAGGACAATTAACAATTTCAGACAGTCACCAAGCACCGCAAGCGCCTACAGGTCTCTCTGTGGTGAAGCAATCTCTTAAGAATGCCCAAGAAGCTGAAGCAGTGGTTCAATTTTCGGGTAACCAAGATGCAGATTTCTATGAAGTCTACGAAAAAGATGGAGATAACTGGCGTTTGTTAACAGGATCATCTGCTTCCACTATCTACTTGCCGAAAGTTAGCCGCTCTGCTAATGCGACTGGTACGACTCAGGAATTGAAAGTTGTTGCAGTTGGTAAAAATGGACTTCGTTCTGAAGCGGCGACAGCATCCCTCAACTGGGGCATGACTGTTCAGGATACAACTCTCCCAAGACCTTTGGCTGAAAATATTGTTCCAGGGGCAACGGTTATTGGTAGCACTTTCCCCAATACTGAAGGTGGGGAAGGCATCGAAGGCATGTTGAACGGTACGATTACAAGTCTGTCAGACAAGTGGTCTTCAGCACAATTGAGCGGTAGTGTCGATATTCGTTTGACTCAACCACGTCGTGTTGTCAGATGGGTAATGGATCATGCGGGAGCTGGTGGTGAGTCTGTTAACGATGGTCTGATGAACACCAAGGACTTTGATCTTTATTACAAGGATACAGATGGTGAGTGGAAGCTAGCTAAGGAAGTTCGTGGCAATAAAGCGCACGTGACGGATATCACCCTTGATAAACCAATCACCGCTCAAGACTGGCGTCTAAAAGTTATCACATCTGATAACGGAACACCTTGGAAAGCCATTCGTATCTACAACTGGAAGATGTACGAAACGCTAGATACAGAAAGTCAAAATATTCCAATGGCTAAGGTAGCTGCCCGTTCACTTGGAAATCATAAAGTTCAACTCGGTTTCTCTGATGTTCCAGCAGGCGCAACCATCACCATTTACGACAAGGCAGATTCACAAACACCAATTGCAACTTTGAGGTCTGAAAATGGTGGCGACCTAGCAACAGCACCATTGGGCTTTGACAAGCAACCAACTCTCCTCTACTATCGTACCCAACTACCTGGCAAAGAAATCAGTAACACCTTGGCAGTAGCGATTCCGCAGGATGAAAGAAAAATTGCTGCAGTTAGCCTTGAAAAAGGACCTAAGAAGACAGTTTATAAAGAAGGTGAAAATCTCGACCTCAGAGGCGGAACCCTCCGTGTTCAATACGAAGGGGGGCAAGCCGATGAGCTGATCAACCTTACTCACTCAGGTGTGACAGTATCTGGCTACGACGCTCATCAAAAAGGGGAACAAAAGCTCACAGTCAGCTACCTTGGACTTCCAGTTACTGGTGACTTGAAGGTACAAGTGACTGGTCAAGATGAAGGAAAACCAAAGGAAGTAGCAGGTTTGTACATTACGAAGAAACCAAAAACAGACTATCTAGTAGGGGATCAACTGGATCTCTCTGAAGGTCGCTTCGGAGTTCTCTATGATGATGAGACAGAAGAGACTCACAGCTTTACTGATCAAGGTGTTGAAATTACGGGCTACGGTTCTCAAAAGACTGGACGCCAGACCTTGACCTTGCATTACAAGGGACACACCGCTGAGTTTGATGTTTTGGTTTCTCCAAAAGCAGCTGTCAACGATGAGTACCTCAAACAAGAAATCACTGCTGCCCAAGGCCGTCAGTCAACCCTTGCCTACACCTTCTCTAGCGAGGACAAACAAGCAGTACTAGTAGAGAAGCTCAATGCAGCGAAAGCTGTAGCAGAAAACCACAATGCTAGTCAAGAAGAAGTCAACCGGGCTTTGAATGAGTTGAAACAAGCAGGGACAGACTTGGATGGAAATCAGCGTTATCAGACAGCTAGAGAAGAATTAGAAGGTTTGCTCGAATCTATCCGTGAAAAAGATCCTAAAGCTGAGTTGATTGAACAAGCAGAAACTTTGTTGGCTTCAGAGATGCCAACTCCACAAGCTTTTGCGGAAATGAAAGAAAAGTTGAATAAGAAACTAGCACCTGCAGAAGAAAGCCATCATGTTGGAAGCATGGATCCAAATGAAGTGGCTCCAACGGTTGAAGCTCTCCCTGAACTAGTTATTGAAACTGAAACAACAGCCTTTGAACGTCAGGAGCGACCAAACGCCGAGCTTCTCAAAGGACAACGCCAGCTAGTTCAAGCAGGAGCGGAAGGCCAAGTTCGTCGTCTAGTTGAAGTAGATGCCCAAGGCAATCGCACCCTTCGTTCAACTGAAGTTCTCAAGGAAGCTATCCCAGAAATCACAGAAGTTGGAACAAAAGTTCTGTCAAGTAACCAACCGGCTGAGGGTGTGAAAGATTTAGTTCTAGAAACTCCGAAACTGGAAGTTGAAGAGGGAACAGTTTCCTTCGAACATCAGGAACGACCAAATGCAGCTCTTCTCAAAGGACAACGCCAGCTAGTTCAAGCAGGTGTGGAAGGTCAAGTTCGTCGTCTAGTAGAAGTAGATGCCCAAGGCAATCGTACCCTTCGTTCGACTGAAGTTCTCAAGGAAGCTGTCCCAGAAATTGTTGAAATTGGTACCAAGGAAAAAGTTGAACAGCTAGTACCAAGTACAGACAATTCAATGGTGGAAACACCAGTCAAAGTAGAAAAAGCAACAAATCAACTTCCAAATACTGGTGTTGAAACAGATGCCAGTCTAGTAGCTCTGGGACTTCTCGGAGCAATGAGTGGCTATGGCTTGCTTGCTAGAAAGAAAAAAGAAGACTAATCGATTTAGAATTCTTGGATTTCCTCATAAAAACTAAAAACAAGGTTTGGCTGCAGTCAAACCTTGTTTTGATTATTTTATCTCGCATTGATTACTTATTTGATAAGTTTTTTCTAGATTTGATTTTAAAAAATGCTAGTTTTAATTATAAGAAAGAACAAGAAAAGTTTAGGGTTTTTCTATCTCTTTTGTTGATTTTGTGATATAATTAACACGTATAAAAAAAGAAGGAGTCATATCTAATGGCAAAATTGACTGTTAAAGACGTTGACTTGAAAGGGAAAAAAGTTCTCGTTCGTGTTGACTTCAACGTACCTGTTAAAGATGGCGTGATTACCAATGACAACCGTATCACTGCAGCTCTTCCAACTATCAAGTATATCCTTGAACAAGGTGGACGTGCAATCCTCTTCTCTCACCTTGGACGTGTAAAAGAAGAAGCAGACAAAGAAGGTAAATCACTTGCTCCTGTAGCTGCTGACTTGGCTGCTAAATTGGGACAAGAAGTTAAATTTATCCCAGGTGTTACACGTGGTGCTGAATTGGAAGCCGCTGTTAACGCTCTTGAAGATGGACAAGTTCTCTTGGTTGAAAACACTCGTTTCGAAGATGTTGACGGCAAGAAAGAATCTAAAAATGATCCTGAACTTGGTAAATACTGGGCATCACTTGGAGATGGTATCTTCGTAAACGATGCATTCGGTACAGCTCACCGTGCACACGCATCTAACGTTGGTATCTCAGCAAACGTTGAAAAAGCAGTTGCTGGATTCCTTCTTGAAAACGAAATTGCCTACATCCAAGAAGCTGTTGAAGCTCCAGAACGTCCATTCGTGGCTATCCTTGGTGGTTCAAAAGTTTCAGACAAGATCGGTGTTATCGAAAACTTGCTTGAAAAAGCTGATAAAGTTCTTATCGGTGGTGGGATGACTTACACATTCTACAAAGCACAAGGTATCGAAATCGGTAACTCACTTGTAGAAGAAGACAAATTGGATGTTGCGAAAGCTCTTCTTGAAAAAGCAAACGGCAAATTGATCTTGCCAGTTGACTCAAAAGAAGCAAACGCATTTGCAGACTACACTGAAGTGAAAGACACTGAAGGTGAAGCAGTTGATCCAGGCTTCCTTGGTTTGGACATTGGTCCAAAATCTATCGCTAAATTTGACGAAGCTTTGACTGGTGCCAAAACAGTTGTATGGAACGGACCTATGGGTGTGTTTGAAAACCCAGACTTCCAAGCTGGTACAATCGGTGTCATGGATGCTATCGTGAAACAACCAGGTGTGAAATCAATCATCGGTGGTGGTGACTCAGCTGCCGCAGCAATCAACCTTGGTCGCGCAGACAAGTTCTCATGGATCTCTACTGGTGGTGGAGCATCAATGGAACTCCTTGAAGGTAAAGTATTACCAGGATTGGCTGCACTCACAGAAAAATAAGATTTCATAAATGAATCAAAGAAGAGAGGGATGAAGGTTCCTCTTTTCTTTTGCTTAAAATAAAAACGCTTCCTCTCAACTATTGCTCATAAAATCAACTAATTTATGTTAAAATGGTAGTAGAAAGTTGAGATTATGAGTTATTTTAAAAAATATAAATTTGATAAGTCACAGTTCAAACTTGGTATGCGGACTTTTAAAACGGGAATTGCCGTTTTTCTAGTTCTTTTGATTTTTGACTTTTTTGGCTGGAAAGGTCTTCAAATCGGCGCTCTGACAGCGGTTTTTAGTCTGAGGGAGAGTTTTGATAAGAGTGTTCATTTTGGGACTTCACGTATTCTAGGAAATAGTATCGGTGGTTTCTACGCCCTTATCTTTTTTCTCTTAAATACCTTATTTCAAGGAGCCTTTTGGGTGACCTTGGTGGTTGTTCCAATCTGCACTATGTTAACCATTATGACAAATGTGGCCATGAATAATAAATCGGGGGTTATTGGTGGTGTAGCAGCTATGTTAATCATTACCCTCTCAATACCGAGCGGTGAAACAATTTTGTACGTGTTTGCGCGTGTATCGGAAACTTTCATGGGAGTTTTTGTCGCAATTCTCGTAAATTATGATATTGATCGTATTCATCTCTTTTTAGAGAAAAAAGAAAAATAATGTTACATTTTATAACATTATCGATTGACGTATGTATTTTTTTAGACTATAATAGACAGAAAGAAGGAAATTGTAAATGAAGGAAAGAGAATTTCGCCGAAATATGGCTGTTTTTCCTATCGGTAGTGTGATGAAGTTGACCGATCTATCAGCGCGTCAGATTCGTTATTATGAAGATCAAGAGTTGATTAAACCTGATCGAAACGAAGGAAACCGTCGCATGTATTCGTTGAATGACATGGATCGTTTGCTTGAGATCAAAGATTATATCTCTGAAGGCTACAATATCGCTGCCATTAAGAAAAAATATGCTGAACGTGAGGCGAAGTCCAAGAAAGTGGTGAGTCAGACGGAGGTGCGTCGCGCACTTCATAATGAACTCCTCCAACAAGGTCGCTTTGCTTCAGTACGGTCACCTTTTGGTCGCGGTTAGGCAACCGCAAGTAGTCATATATTAAGGAGAAAAACCATGCCAATCACAGCTGCAGATATTCGTCGTGAAGTCAAGGAAAAAAATGTTACCTTTATTCGTCTCATGTTCTCAGATATTTTGGGAACGATGAAAAACGTCGAAATTCCTGCTACAGATGAACAGTTAGATAAAGTCTTGTCAAACAAGGCTATGTTTGATGGATCTTCTATCGAAGGTTTTGTACGTATCAATGAGTCAGATATGTACTTGTACCCAGACTTGGATACATGGACAGTCTTCCCTTGGGGAGATGAAAACGGAAGTGTTGCAGGTTTGATCTGTGATGTCTATACAACAGAAGGTAAACCATTTGCAGGTGACCCTCGTGGCAATTTGAAACGTGCTCTTCGCCATATGGAAGAGGTAGGATTCAAATCCTTCAACCTTGGACCAGAGCCAGAATTCTTCCTCTTTAAGCTGGATGAAAATGGCGATCCAACTCTTGAGGTAAATGACAAGGGTGGCTACTTTGATTTGGCGCCTACTGACCTTGCGGACAATACGCGTCGTGAAATCGTGAATGTCTTGACCAAAATGGGATTTGAAGTAGAAGCGAGTCACCACGAGGTTGCGGTTGGACAACATGAAATTGACTTCAAGTATGATGAAGTCCTCCGTGCCTGTGACAAGATTCAAATCTTTAAACTCGTTGTTAAAACCATTGCTCGCAAACACGGTCTTTACGCAACCTTTATGGCGAAACCAAAATTTGGTATCGCTGGATCAGGTATGCACTGTAATATGTCCTTGTTTGATGCAGAAGGAAATAATGCCTTCTTTGATCCAAATGATCCAAAAGGAATGCAGTTGTCTGAAACGGCCTACCATTTCCTTGGTGGTTTGATCAAGCATGCTTACAACTATACTGCTATCATGAACCCAACAGTTAACTCCTACAAACGTTTGGTTCCAGGTTATGAAGCACCTGTTTATATTGCTTGGGCTGGTCGTAACCGTTCACCACTTGTGCGCGTACCGGCTTCACGCGGTATGGGAACTCGTCTTGAGTTGCGTTCGGTGGACCCAATGGCAAACCCATACATCGCGATGGCGGTTCTTTTGGAAGTTGGTTTGCACGGTATTGAAAATAAAATCGAAGCACCAGCTCCTATCGAAGAAAATATCTACATCATGACAGCAGAAGAGCGTAAGGAAGCTGGAATCACAGACCTTCCATCAACGCTTCATAACGCCTTGAAAGCTTTGACTGAGGACGAAGTAGTCAAGGCTGCCCTAGGTGAGCACATCTATACGAGCTTCCTTGAAGCCAAACGTATCGAGTGGGCTAGCTATGCAACCTTTGTGTCGCAATGGGAAGTTGATAATTATCTAGATTTGTATTAAATAGTAGAAAAGAGGTTGTCCGAATGGGCAATCTTTTTTCGTTTGCAAAGTTATAAATGTATTTTGATACAGATTTTAGTATAGAAAATATAGGTAATTCATATTTTTTATCTAGCTTACAATTATGCATCAGAATGGGAATATTCTGACAAATATCAGAAAGCGATATCAAGTTTATGTTTAGATTTTCTTTATAACGATGGTATTTAATGGCGATTTTCTACTTTGTCTCACATCTATTGTAACACTACAAAAAAAGTAAATATTTTTTATATCTGCTTTTAATTGACCTTTTTTTGTTTAAGAAAAATTTAATGAAGTGCTTGACCAAAATGCTTGATTAATGATATAATTGAGTGTGGGTTACTAGTCTCTCTGAGAGCTATAACTCTTGTCTTTAACTTTTACTTTGAGTGCTAAACTAAAAAGCATTTATTGACAAGCTCTTTTGATAAGAATTGGTAGGTTAGCTGGGAAAACTACTAATTTGGGTACTAATAACGGAGTTCTTACCATATGGAGAATGGCAATAAATTTCTTTTTATGTGTAATCATAAAAAGTAAAAAGAAATTTAATAAGGAGAAAAAGAATGATAAAGTCGAAAAACAGGCTTAAAAAGACAATCGTTGGAATGATAACCTTTGTTTTAGCGTTTTTCTTACTGCCGTTTCAAGGCCTTTTTGCGGCACCGCAAGAAATAAAGGATGACACAGATCTTTCTGCACTAAGTCTTTACCAGTTTCAGTTAACTACGGATAACATGAGTGTTGTATCTAAGTCATCTGCCGTGCAGCAATACCATATGGATGCTCCAGGTTTTGGAGATCTACAACATAAATATCCTGGTTATCCAATGGAAAATTTCACCCTCAAGGTAGATAAAACCAAAAAGGAAGATCAAACCTTTGATAAACCTTTGTCTTTGAAATTTGCCAATGCTGGAACAGTCAATGGTAAGCAAGTAGATGCTTATTTAACGATTAATAAAGTTACTCTTCATTATATCAACAACTCAGAAGCTCCGGCTCAAATGGCTGATGTTAATAAGAAAACAGTTAACTTTTTCAACGTTTCTAATTTATGGGGAGCAAACCAATTTGAAATTGGGAATATCGCATATGTTGATGAGGCACATGACGATGTCATGAAAAATACCTTTACGGTTGATGCAGATATAACAGCAGAACTTAAATATTCAGATGGTTCAGAACCTGACATGAAATTGGTGATGAAACCAACTGATATTGACGCAAATGGCGACTGGAATACCAAGGAGGCTTTCTATGTCACCAATTACAACACTAGCGTTGACAAGCGAGTGATGAACAACCGCAATAATTTGGAAGCGGTTCAAGAAGGTGATAAAACTGTTTGGAATGCAGGCCCAGGTGGTGGTACGAGTGGTTCAGACGCTGAAAATAATATTTCCGGTTTAGCCCTACGCTCAGTTAACAATACCATGAACTTTGGTTACCGTTCAGCGAACCATGCCTCTGCAAATTTCTCTCTTTACGTGGAGCAAGCACAGTTTGCCCCAGTAAAGGAGGTAGACCCAGCTCAAATCCCAGCACAAGCAGGAGAGGCAGTCACTTATAAGACCCTTTTCAGAATTCCAAAACCGGGTAAAGAAATCATTGCAGCTTTATCAAGCCTTGATTTCGTTGATACCTTTGATGATCGTTTAGATTTCAAAGATCTTACAGTTGATGCAGATGGTGTTGTGTTGACAAAGGATACAGACTATACTGTTGAGAAGTCAGGTCAAAAAGTAACTGTCAAGATGGCTGCTGCCTACTTGAACAAAGATAAGGCCGGAACACCTATTCGTATTACTTATAATACAGTAACAAATAATAAGGTTGGTGACAAAGCTTCAGGACCTATCGAAAACATTGTAGCTATGCAACCAGATAACCTTTATTTCGCATCAAACAAGGTAACAACGACCTTACTTTACAATAAGATTCATGAATTTGAGAGCGGTACACCTGGTAAGACTCTTCCACAAGAAGTTACAAACTTGTTACCAGCTAAAGTATCAGGTCTTGCAAATGGAACGACTGTAAATCCTACTCAACCAACAACTACTAAGGTATCTGTTCCAGAAGGTAACTGGGTATTCAAAGGTTACGACAAGGATTCAGAAGTTGTTGAAAATGGAGATGTGAAGTTCATCGGTAAATGGGAATTCACTCCAGCGCCAACTTACAAGGCAACACATGAATTTGTAAGCGGAACTCCAGGAAAAGAACTTCCGCAAGAAGTGAAATCCTTGCTTCCAGCAGACCAAACAGACTTGAAAGATGGTAGTCAAGCGACTCCGACTCAACCAAGTCAAACAGAAGTGAAGACAGCAGAAGGTACATGGAGCTTTAAGTCCTATGACAAGGCATCAGAAACCATCAATGGAGCGGATGCCCACTTCGTCGGTACTTGGGAATTCACCCCAGCGCCAACTTACAAGGCAACACATGAATTTGTAAGCGGAACTCCAGGAAAAGAACTT
>NZ_JUQX01000052.1 GCF_001074565.1 Streptococcus pseudopneumoniae
ATAATAAAAACACCCCAAAAGTTAGATTTTTTTCTGTCTAACTTTTGGGGTGCAGTTCAGAATTTCAGGAGTTCTTTTTTGTTTCTTACATAGAGTAGTTTGGTGCCTCATTAGTAATTTGAACATCATGAGGATGACTTTCTTTGAGACCAGCACCTGACATTTCGATAAATTGAGCGTTTTCGTGCAATTCTTTAAGATTAGCTGCACCACAGTAACCCATACCAGAGCGAATACCACCAAGCATTTGGAAGACAATATCAGCTGCTGCGCCTTTATAGGCAACACGACCTTCAATTCCTTCTGGAACAAGTTTGTTTGCTTCATTGACAGAACCTTGGAAGTAACGGTCACTTGAACCTTTCTTCATTGCAGCGATTGATCCCATACCACGGTAAGTCTTAAACTTACGTCCTTGGAAAATTTCAGTTTCACCTGGTGCTTCATCTGTTCCAGCAAACATTGATCCAAGCATAACCGCATTTCCACCTGCAGCAAGGGCTTTTACAATATCTCCAGAATATTTGATTCCACCATCAGCAATAATCGTTTTTCCATATTCGCGCGCAACTGCTGCCGCATCATAAATCGCTGTCACTTGTGGGACACCTACACCTGCAATCACACGAGTAGTACAGATAGAACCTGGTCCAATCCCGACTTTGACAACATCCACACCCGCATCATAAAGAGCACGCGCACCTTCTGCAGTTGCAATATTACCAGCAATCAAAGTGCGATCTGGGAAGTGAGCACGAATTTCAGCAATTTTACGTAGAACCCCAGCAGAGTGACCATGTGCAGTATCAATAACAATTGCGTCAGCCCCTGCTTCAAAGAGAGCCTCTGCACGTTCAAATGTATCTGAAGTGACACCCACCGCACCAGCAACTAGAAGACGGCCAAACTCATCCTTGGCAGCATTTGGAAACTCAATAACTTTTTCAATATCCTTAATAGTAATCAAACCAGAAAGACGGCCTTCTTCGTCAACCAAAGGAAGTTTTTCAATACGGTGTTCTTGAAGAATATGTTCAGCTGTTGCAAGATCTGTACCAACAGGGGCAGTCACAAGATTTTCACTGGTCATATGGTTTGAGATTGGTTGATTGTAATCTGAAATAAAGCGAAGATCTCGGTTTGTTAGAATACCAACCAATTTACGATTTTCAAGTGTTTCTACAACCGGAACACCACTGATACGGTAACGTCCCATCAGTTCGTCTGCCTCAGCAATGGTATGTTCTGGAGTCAAGAAGAATGGATCAATAATAACACCATTTTCAGAACGTTTTACCTTGCGAACTTCGTCCGCTTGTTGCGCAATTGACATGTTTTTATGGATTACTCCGAGACCACCAGCACGAGCAATGGCAATGGCCATTTGGCTTTCTGTGACTGTGTCCATCGCGGCTGTAATAATTGGGATATTTAAAGTCAGATTATCTGCCAATTTTGTTGTTAAATCTGCATCATTCGGCAACACATGACTCTCAGCTGGAATAAGCAATACATCATCAAAGGTAAAACCTTTTTTCAAAAATTTAGTGTCCCAATTAGACATTCGAAGTTTCCTCTTTTCTTTCTTTTTGAGCTTGACTCTTTTTGTATTGTATCTATCATACCATTCTATGAAAATTTGTCAAATAATACAAGGACAAATAAAAAAACTATCTTTTCCTGTGCGAAAAAAAGATAATTTCTTATAGTATATAAGCTTATTTAAAATAATGAAGTCCCATTGCTTCCTTAACCTCAGATAGAGTTTGTTCTGCAACCTCGCGAGCTTTTTCGCTTCCTTTTTGAAGCATATTATACACTTCTCCCATATCCTGAGCAAATTTGATACGGCGCTCACGAATAGGACCAAGTTCGCGTTCAAGTATTTCGAGTAGATAGCGTTTCGTCTTCACATCACCAAGACCACCACGTCGATAGTGTTCTTTCATCTCTGCAATTTCTTTAGCATCTTCAGGACGACCAAAAACATCTAGATAATGGAAAACCATGTTTCCTTCAATCTTACCTGGATCCTCAACACGAATATGATCCGGGTCTGTATACATACTCATGACTTTTTTACGCAAAGTATCAGCATCATCAGCTAGATAAATACCATTATTGAGGGATTTAGACATTTTAGCATTTCCATCTAGACCAGGTAGACGACCTGCTCTTTCATTTTCTGGGTAAATACCTTCTGGTTCCACCAAAACATCACAGTTATAAGCATGATTAAAGGAACGAACAATCTCACGAGTTTGTTCAATCATTGGTTTTTGGTCTGTTCCTACAGGAACATAATTAGCCTTAAAGGCTGTGATATCTGCTGCCTGAGCGATTGGATAAACCAAAAAACCTGTCGGAATACTTTCCCCAAATCCTTTTTGAGCAATCTCTGTTTTTACTGTCGGATTACGCTCCAAACGAGCTAGTGACACCAAATTCATATAGTACATAGACAGCTCAGCCAACTCTGGAATCTGACTTTGAATGAAGATAGTTGATTTACTTGGATCCAATCCAACTGCTAGGTAATCCAAGGCAACATTCCCAATAGACTCTACAATCGTTTGAGGATCTTTGGCATGATCTGTCAATGCTTGTTGGTCCGCCAAAAAAACAAACATCTCATACTTATCTTCTTCCTGTAGTAACACTCTATTTTTTAGACTACCAACATAATGTCCAATATGCAGTTTACCTGTTGGACGGTCTCCTGTTAAAATAATGGGTTTCGTCATTTTTTTCTCCTTCGAAATGTTCTCTTCAATTATAGCATTTTTTTGTTAAAATAACAGAAAATTATTTAAATCAAAGAGCCGATTCGCTGTAAATATAACTGTAAACTTAGTTGACATAAAATTGACAAAGAAAAATTTGAATATTTCTCTCTTTTCTAGTAGAATAAATATATTACACATATAGGAGAAAAACATTGCTTACAGTATCTGATGTTTCACTACGTTTTAGTGATCGCAAACTTTTTGATGATGTCAACATCAAATTTACAGAAGGAAATACATACGGATTAATTGGTGCTAATGGTGCTGGGAAGTCTACATTCTTAAAAATTTTAGCTGGAGATATCGAACCTACAACTGGTCACATTTCTCTTGGTCCAGATGAACGTCTCTCTGTTCTTCGTCAAAATCACTTTGACTATGAAGATGAACGTGCAATTGATGTCGTTATCATGGGAAATGAAAAGCTTTATAGCATTATGAAAGAGAAAGATGCTATTTACATGAAGGAAGATTTTTCTGATGAAGATGGTGTTCGTGCAGCTGAACTCGAAGGTGAGTTTGCTGAACTTGGAGGTTGGGAAGCAGAGAGTGAAGCATCTCAACTGCTTCAAAATCTAAATATTCCAGAAGAATTGCACTACCAAAACATGAGCGAATTGGCCAATGGTGAAAAAGTAAAAGTTCTCCTTGCCAAAGCACTTTTTGGCAAACCAGATGTTCTTCTCTTGGACGAGCCAACCAACGGTTTGGATATCCAATCCATTACATGGCTAGAAGACTTCTTGATTGACTTTGATAACACTGTCATCGTTGTATCCCATGACCGTCACTTCCTCAACAAAGTATGTACTCACATGGCAGACCTTGACTTTGGAAAAATCAAACTCTATGTCGGAAACTATGACTTCTGGAAGGAATCTTCTGAGCTTGCTGCTAAATTGTTAGCAGACCGTAATGCCAAAGCGGAAGAAAAAATTAAGCAATTGCAAGAATTCGTTGCTCGATTCTCTGCCAATGCTTCTAAGTCAAGACAAGCAACGTCTCGTAAAAAAATGCTTGACAAGATTGAACTAGAAGAAATTGTTCCATCCAGTCGTAAATACCCATTTATCAACTTTAAAGCAGAGCGTGAGATTGGTAATGATCTCTTGACAGTAGAAAATCTAACTGTAAAGATTGATGGTGAGACTATTTTAGATAATATCAGCTTTATCTTGCGTCCAGGTGATAAGACGGCTCTTCTTGGACAAAATGACATTCAAACGACTGCACTAATTCGTGCGATCATGGGTGACATTGACTATGAAGGAACGGTTAAGTGGGGAGTTACTACCAGTCGCTCTTACTTACCAAAAGATAACTCTGCTGATTTTGCAGGGAGCGAGTCAATTCTTGACTGGTTGCGTCAATTTGCAAGTAAAGAAGAAGACGATAATACCTTCTTACGTGGTTTCCTTGGTCGTATGCTCTTCTCTGGTGATGAGGTTAACAAACCTGTAAATGTCTTGTCAGGGGGAGAAAAAGTTCGTGTCATGCTTTCAAAACTTATGCTTCTGAAATCAAATGTCCTTGTACTTGATGATCCAACAAATCACTTGGACTTGGAATCTATTTCAAGCTTAAACGATGGATTGAAAAACTTTAAAGAATCAATCATCTTTGCCAGTCATGACCACGAGTTCATTCAAACTTTGGCAAACCATATTATTGTTTTATCTAAGAATGGCGTCATCGATCGTATCGATGAAACCTATGATGAATTCCTAGAAAATGCAGAAGTACAAGCAAAAGTCAAAGAACTTTGGAAAGACTAGATAAGACTTCAAAACTCAGTTGGGTTAACCAACTGAGTTTTCTATCATTCTACGAGGTAACATGAAATCATTTTTTAAAACATATTGGACCTATTTTGCTTCTTTCATCATTCCTTTAGTAATTATGACTGGAGTATACCTAACTCAAGGTATCTACTGGAATAGCGATACATCTCCACTATTAGGAGATGGTTTCCATCAATACGTTATTTTTGATGTGGCTTTACGGAATATTCTACATGGAAATGGTAGTTTGTTTTACACCTTTACAAGTGGCCTCGGACTGAATTTCTATGCTCTATCTAGTTATTACTTGGGTAGTTTTCTCTCACCTCTGGTTTACTTTTTTAATCTGTCGAATATGCCAGATGCTGTTTATCTAACAACTCTATTAAAATTTGGATTGATTGGACTGTCAACCTTCTTTAGTCTAAATAGATTATTTAAAGATATTCCGAAATCTTTAAAACTTGCCTTATCTACTTCCTATGCTCTAATGAGCTTTACCGTTAGTCAGTTAGAGATAAAAACCTGGCTAGATGTTTTTATCTTGATTCCTTTAATTATAACTGGCTTACACATCCTTATAACGGAAAAGAAGTGCCTGCTATACTTTACAAGTCTGTCAATCTTGTTTATTCAAAACTATTATTTTGGATATATGACAGCATTGTTTCTTATTTTCTGGTATCTCTGCCAAATTTCATGGGACTTTAAAAATCGAAGATCATCTTTTCTTGATTTTGTTGTCACCTCCTTTTTAGCAGGAATGGCTAGTTTGATTATGACTCTTCCTACATTGTTTGATTTACAAACTCATGGGGAGAAGTTAACTGCCATCACAAAATTAAAGACAGATAGTAGCTGGTATTTGGATATTTTCGCAAAACAATTCATTGGATCTTTTGATACAACTAAGTATGGATCTATACCAATGATTTTTGTTGGATTGCTTCCTTTTATTTTAACCATTCTATTTTTCACAATAAAATCCATAAGGTTTCACGTGAAACTTACTTATGCAATTTTCTTTATTTTTTTAATAACAAGCTTTTACATAGAGGCACTTGATTTATTTTGGCAGGGGATGCATACTCCAAATATGTTTTTGCATCGCTATGCTTGGATTTTTTCTACTCTGTTAATTTATACTGCAGCAGAGGTCTTAAATCGTCTGAAAGTATTGAAGCTTTGGAATCTATTTGTCTCCCTTTTTCTTGTATTAACAGGATTTTTAGCTACTGTATACTTTAAATCACACTATTCTTTTTTAACAGATTTGAACATCCTACTCACTCTTGAATTTCTCCTGGTTTATGCTCTCTTACTCCTTGCAGTCATCAGAAAATTTATCTCTGTAAAACTATTTGCAATTCTTTTACCTTTATTTATAACAGTTGAGATAAGCCTAAATGCTTCAGCTCAAATGGAAGGAATAGCTAAAGAATGGGCTTTTGCTTCTCGTAGCGCCTATAATAGAGATATCACTGCTATGGAATCCATTCTAAACCAAATTGACAATCCATTTACACGTACTGAAAAACTGCAAATTCAGACTGGAAATGACAGTATGAAATTTAACTACAATGGAATCTCTCAATTCTCATCTGTACGAAATCGTTCAACTAGCACTAGTTTGGACAAACTTGGATTCAAATCCTCTGGAACCAACCTCAATCTCCGTTATGCAAATAATAGTCTTTTAGCAGACAGTTTATTTGGAATCCAGTACAATATTTCTGAAACTTCACTTGATAAGTATGGCTTTCAAGAGATTTATCAAAAGGATCATTTAACCTTATATAAAAATCAACTTTCCCTCCCCATTGCTTTTGCTACTCAATCTATTTACACAGATGTAAACTTTAATAATCATACTCTGGATAATCAGGCTTTATTTATAAACCAGCTTGCTAATCTCAACTTAGATTACTTCTATCCAATAGCATATGATAAAACAGATAATTCTGATGGTTTAACAAGTATCACGAGTTCTACGAATGAGGATGCAAGGATTGATTATCAAATTGAGGTTCCTCAAAATAGTCAAGTCTATCTCTCTTTTTCAAACCTTCATTTTACTAATGATAAACAAAAGAAGGTTGACATACTTGTCAATGGAGAAAAGAAGACTTTTACAACTGACAATGCTTTTAATTTCTTTAATTTAGGCTATACAGAAGAACAAAAAACTTTCAATATCAGTGTTAACTTTCCTGGAAATTCTCAAGTGTCATTTGAATCTCCAACCTTCTATCGTTTAGATACTCAGGCTCTTACTGAGGCAATCCGAAAGATTAAAGAACAACCTGTAGAGGTATCAACTTCTAAAAACAAGGTCTTTGCTACATATGAAGTCAAACAGGATGCCTCTATTTTCTTCACCATTCCTTATGACAAAGGTTGGTCTGCATACCAAGATGGGAAAAAACTTGAAATCAAGCAGGCTCAAACTGGTTTTATGAAAGTTGATGTTCCAAAGGGAAAAGGCACCATTACACTTTCCTTTATCCCCAATGGTTTTGTTATTGGAGCAGCCTGCTCATTAACTGCCCTTCTTCTTTTTGGGATCTATAATCACAGACAAAATTTATCTAATACAGAAAAAGATTGACCAATTCTTTGGTCAATCTTTTTAATCTTCTTCCATTTTCTTAGGTTGATAAGCTAGCATACCTAAAGCAGTAAAGAAAGCTAGTGTTATAATAAGGAAAATCACTTGGTGATGAATATTTCCTGTCATAGAGATTGTTTGTCGTAAGCCTGATACAGAGTAACTCATTGGTAACCATGGATTGATACCTTTAAAGAAATCATTTGTCAAAGCAAGGGGATAAGTCCCTGCACTTGATGCTAACTGTAATAATAGTAAAATAAGAGAGAAGAATGCTCCTAAACGGCTATTCCAAGTTGTTAAAGCTGTCACCATAGACATAAAAGCTAAACTTATGATTATAATTAAAATTAAGGTTCTCATCTCATGGTTAGCAGTTAAACCAATCAGATGGACACCGCCATAAACTAAAACACCTGCTAAGACAGCTATAATGCCATTTATTTCAGATCGAGACTTCAACCAAGCCCAACGACTCTCTGGATGACGTCCAGAAGGCAACTTGGCAAAAATCATATTGGTAGATATAGCAGCAACAAAAAGAGCAACTGATATCATATAAGGAGCCATAGCAATCCCATTTACAGGAACTTGGTCGTTATCTGTTTTTGAAAGAACTAGAGGTTCAGATAATGTTTCTGCATTTTCAGATTCTGTTGATGCTGATTTGAGCTGATTATTAGCATTTCCTAATCCTTGTCCTAATGAACCAACTCCTGTCTGTAAATCTTCAAGACCAGAGGTTAAGCTTGTTCCACCTTCTGCTAGTTTTCCAGTACCATCTGAAATCTTCATAGCACCACTTCCTAGTTGAGATGCTGCAGAAAGTAACTGTGTTGATTTATCTGTTAATTGACCAGAGCCAAATTGTAATTTAGCAAGACCTGCTATTAGCTCTGGACTCTTATTATTTAATTGAGTAGAACCAGATGACAAACTTTCTATACCTGATACTAATTCTGGAGCTTTTCCAGCTAACGCATCTACTCCAGCTGTCAAGGTTGATGTATTTTCTGTCAACTTACTTGATCCAGAAACTAATTGATCTAGACTAGTTGTTAAGTTTGCATTCTTTTCACTTAGTTTATTGGCACCTATAGAAATTGTGTCCAGCCCCTTAGTATAGTTTACAACTCCTTTTTCAATTGACTGACTTCCAGGAACTAACTGATTCTCTACAGTAGTTTGTAATTTTGTAAATCCATTTGACAATGATGTCAAGGAGCTAGATGCTACAGGTAAGAGTTGATTTGCTTTCGTCTGTACATCAGATAGATTAGATACTTGTTGTTCTGAATTCTCTATACTTTCTTTTAATCCCCCTACTGTCGTTAAAATTGTTTTTGCTGACTCAATAGTAGAATTAGAATTTTTAGAAATAGCTTCTGTCAGTTCTTTCTTTTGTTCCTCTGTAAGAGATTGATAAGTAGCTGTTGATTGAAGGTTCGCAAGAGTTTTTTCTTGTTCTGTCTGACTTTTGGTCACAATATCCTGTGCAAGAGTTGTTAGATTTGGCAAAACTTCTGACAATGTACTTTTCAGTTGAGTATTATCTGATATTGTAAGAGCTTGTAGTGTTTTATTTAGTTCTCCTAGACTAGTTGCCAATTGAGCTATTTCTTCATTTTGTTGAGATGAGGACTCCAATTGACTTGAAATTTCTTTAATACCAGTATTTAATTGCTCCATTCCATCTCTTAGGGCAGCTGATTGATTGGATAATTGACTTGTTCCATTAGAAAGTTCTTTCACACTACTTGTATAAGCATTTACACCAACTGAAAATTGATTGAGGCCTGTATCCAGTTGTGAAACGCCACCTGTGTAGTACTTTATACCTGTATTTAGTTGATTTACACCTGTCACCAACTCGGGAGTTTTTGACGCTAATTGACCCAGTCCAGTGTCAACTTGTGAGACAGCATTTGTATAACTTTGTAAACCACTATTAAAAGATCCTAAACCAATATGTAATTGCTCTATAGCAGACACATAGCTAGATAAACCTTTTGTAAATTGATCTGCTCCATTTGAAAAAGTTACACTTGAGTTTGCTAGAGTATTAAGATTTGCAGATAATGTTTGACTTCCCGTCACCAACTGATTCGCTCCATTAGCCAGTTGTTCACTTCCATCAGCTGCCTTATTTATTCCAGACTTCAAATCATTCATTTTTTGAAATAAAGCCTTAGTGTATGTTTCAGTTACATTCGTAGAGACGGTTTGTTTTAATTGTGTCATTGCAGAATCACTCATCTTGCTTGCAATAAAGCTATGCCCACTTGAAGTCTGATAATCAATCTGCATCTGTTCAGGATGATTTGTTAGAATAGAAGCAGCTTTTTCAGACAAATCACTTGGTAAAGTCACTACCATGTAGTAGTCACCATCTTCTAGGCCTTTTTCCCCTTCCTCTTCATTAACAAAGTGAAAATCTAAAGCCTTATTTTCTTTTAAATTAGACACCATGTCTTCACCTATTGTCATTGTCTGTCCATTATAAGAAGCTTCCTTATCTTTATTGACAACTGCTACAGGTAACTCTGACAATTGACCATATGGATCCCACATGGATGATAAAAATATAATGTTGTATAAAGCTGGAATGAGAGAAATCCCTATCATTACAATGATAAAGGTCGGTTTTTTAAATATTGCTTTCCATTCTTTAAACATATTTCCTCCTTTTTTAAACATATTGTCTAAAATTTTGATATAATAGATTATACATAAAAAAATCCAAATTACAAGGTAAAAAATATTTTTTTAGACATATAGTCTATTTTTGTGTACAAGGAGGAATTATGAAAGAAAGTAACAAACGTTTAAAAACAAAACGAATTATCGAAAATGCCATGGTTCAATTGTTGATGGACTACCCCTTTGATCAAATTTCTACGGTCAAGTTAGCTGAAAAAGCCGGAATTAGTCGTTCCAGCTTTTACACTCACTACAAGGATAAGTATGATATGATTGAGCACTACCAAAGTAAACTCTTTCATACCTTTGAATATATTTTTCAAAAACATGTTCATCATAAAAGAGATGCTATTTTAGAAGTATTTGAATATCTAGAATCAGAACCACTTCTGGCTTCTCTTCTTTCTGAAAATGGAACCAAAGAAATCCAAAATTTCTTGAGAAATAAACTGCATATTATGCTTAGCACTGATCTTCAGAAACGTTTTATGCAACTACAACTAAATCCAATTGAACTAGAATACAGTACCATTTATCTAACAAATGCCCTATTCGGAGTTTGCCAGACGTGGATTGCCCACGGAAAAAAAGAAAGTCCGCAAGAAATGACAGACTTCCTTATGAAAATGTTAGGTGATACAAACTAAGAATAAAAAGAACACCACCTGGTGTTCTTTTTATCTGACTCCGCCAGTAGGACTCGAACCTACGACATCATGATTAACAGTCATGCGCTACTACCAACTGAGCTATGGCGGATAACATAGTCCGTACGGGATTCGAACCCGTGTTACCGCCGTGAAAAGGCGGTGTCTTAACCCC
>NZ_JUQX01000053.1 GCF_001074565.1 Streptococcus pseudopneumoniae
ACTTTCCGAGCACCAGAAAGTTATTATCAAGCTTTTGGTCCAAATGTGGCAACTTACCAAGGTGGAAGTTACGGAGGACAAAGTTCTTATGCTTATGCCCAACAACAAGTAGCGCGCGCAAGAGCCCAAGCAGAACAACGTCGTCGCCAACAGATTCGCTATGAATATGGTTTAGCAACAGGCATCAATTCTTCACCAACAATCCGAGAAGGCCTAAATCTCGACCGCAACTGGAATACATCTTTACAGAATACATTGAAACATGTATGTAATCCAAAAACGACTAAGGGTCAAGATGATGCTAGAAAGAAACATCTGACAGCTAGTGAACTACGACAACTTATCAAAAAGGCCAACTCTGGCGATGTGTCTGCGATTGCAGCCTTGTCGAGAAGCTATGATGGTAAATCAGGCATAGGGACAGGCATACGCACAAAAGAGGAAATAGCAGCTGGAAATAGACGCGTTTGGCAGAATACAGTAGATGGTTTCAAGAAAATACCGTATATAATCGGAGAGTTTTTCTCTGTCAACGATACATACCGTCTAACTACAGGGAAAGATCCTGAAACAGGTGAGAATGCCAGTCGCATAGAAGCAGCTGGATGGCTACTAGCTGATATCGTAACATTAAAAACTAGTAAAGTTGCCAAGGGAGCTAAAGCCGCTAGTAAAGGATTGCAAGCCCTAGATGCGCTTAATGATGCTTCGAAAGTTGCGAAGGCAGCTGATAAAGCTAAAGATGCTTCGAAAGCTACAAAGGCAGTGGACAAGGCGTCAGATGCTGGTAAGCTTTTTAATCCTCCTAAATTAGATAAATTATCTCCAAAAGAGATAGTTGAACTAAATATACAGGAGCTAAAAGAAAGGCTGCCAGAAGGCTGGACATTCCATGAGCATAATGGACGTGTTCATATAAAAAATAGCAAAGGGGACTATAAAATCAGAATAGATCCACCTGATCGCATAACTGACTATAATCATATGCACATTTATGATAAAAATGGAAAACCTTTAGATATAAACGGTAATATTGTTAACAGAAAAAGTCCAGATGCCCATATTCCATGGGATAAGTACTAATGGATATTATAAAATAGAGATATGAATATTGAACAAAAACAAAAAGAATTAGATTTAACAAATTATTGGGACGCACCTGTTTACAATTTTTATGTGTCATTTTTTGGCGATGAAACTATTATTGAGTATGAGGATAATCAAAAAAAATATTGGCGCGTAACCTTCCTTTTATGTGGTAAAGTAGAGTATACAACAGATGCTTTATGGAAGAATTGGCGTGATTATGATGTGAAAAGTTTGAAAAAGACTCAACTCGGCTATTCCGCACAAAATTTCACATTGCTTCAGTATGCTCAAAATAAAAATTTTGTTGAGTGCAGAATAGATTTAGGTATTACGGATATAACAATTGTTTGTCGTGATATTCAGATAGAACATCTTGATTTAAAGGATACTCAGTTCTTTTGGCAGGATAATGAAACTCTAGAATAAGTAAAGTTTTGAGTTTGGATGATTAGAAATTATAAATTACTCTCACGAAAACAATTTGTGCCTCAGTTCTCAATTACTAACTAGGGGAAATTTTTCCCTAGTTTATTTTATTCTAGCCTCACAGTAGACAAGCGAGACAAGCTCATATCGCCAAGGAAACCATCCAGCAGGATGGTGAAACCCTAGTCCATACCTACACATACGATACTCTAGGTCAAGTGGGAAACATGACGGTATCGGATGGAGCTGGTAAGGAACTTTCTAAACTCTCCTATACCTATGACCTAGCGGGCAATAAACTGACCAGCACTGAGACAGTCGATGGCAAGGAGAACCAGACACGCTTTACCTACGATGACCATAACCGCTTGACCAAACTGGAAGGTCCAGATGGTACCATCACCTATACCTACGACAAGAATGGCAATCGCATCGCTTCTGAGAAGAACTCAGAA
>NZ_JUQX01000054.1 GCF_001074565.1 Streptococcus pseudopneumoniae
TATACTGGTAATTGGAAAGGTATTATTAAGGGTACAGAATACACAGCAGAAAAACAGCTTGTGTTACCTTATGATGTGACATTGAAAAATGGTAAGGTTATCAAAGCAGGTGATAAGATTGAGAAAGGTAGCACTTATGCCTTTACATTTGAGTTTAACCAAGGTACCAATTCAGAGTTCATCAAGAAACTTGTGACTGTTAAGTGGAACGAGAGAACAGGGGTATGGTCTTATGTTATCAACCAAGATTTCCTAAACTCCCTAGGAGTTAAAGGAACATTCGATGCAGACTTCTACATCGAAGTCGAGCGTATTGAAACTGGTAATAAGATTGAAAATACTTTCATCAATATTGTTAATAAACAAGAAATGACTGCCAAGGTTATTACTCGTACACCAGAGCCACCGAAACCAAAACATCCAGAAAAACATGCACTTGATAGAACTGGAAAGAAAGTCCTTGATGGCAAAGAAGTCCAGCTAGGAGATATTATTCAGTACCTTCTTGATGGTGCAACTGTTCCAGAAAGACACCATATGTTGTATCAATATGACGGTTTGGATAAGCTCGATATGAAGCATGATCGCTATACTGGTAATTGGAAAGGTATTATTAAGGGTACAGAATACACAGCAGAAAAACAGCTT
>NZ_JUQX01000055.1 GCF_001074565.1 Streptococcus pseudopneumoniae
TTGGCTTGCGTTGGAAGAGCTGATAGGTGTTCTTGCCTTCCTTGCGACTGGCAGTGAAGAAATGGTTATCATCCCCGTCGTAAAGCGCAGCCATGAGAAGACCCTTCTTGTCCTTGATCGCAAGCAGGCGGTTCTCTAAGTTCTTCTCAGAAGCGATGTTGGTTCAGTATAGTTAGCTATAAGTAAACTTTATATTGCACCATAAGTAAAATCTCCTGAAGAAATTCTTCAAGAGATTTTAACGAATCTAATTATGAGAAAAGTTTTTCACTAACAAATAGTTTGTTCTTAGTTTTAACTGTGTATTACCACCTTACCCATTTACACAATGTTAAACTAATTTGGAAAATCTTTGTAAACTAAATCGCTATAAAAATTTTTTTATGTAAATGCGTTGTAATTTAACATTCAAGTAAATTTTGTTTAAATCTTCATAAGGTGTGGTTCTGACGATTTCATCCACAACATTATCTACAATAACAATTTCTATAAAATTTTTAGGCTATAGTGAAATTATCGTAGGAATCTATCCAAAACTCTAGAAGTTTTATTTTTAACCAAAGTAAAAAAATAAATCTTTACAAAAATCAATCTCCTCTTGAGTTAAATCTCCGTTTTTTTCTTTATCTAAACTATAGAGTACACCTCTCACAGTATTAACAGACTCTGCTTGCTCTAACATTTGTAAACGTATTTCAGGATTATCAATGTATTTAATAATAATATTACATAATTTTTCTTTAACATCATTATAATTCATATTAGTCACCTATAATATCTACTTTTTTAAATTCAATTACCGAATTAGTTTTCAATTGTGGATAGCCTCCTTTCCCGTATTCGGGATAATAAGATGTGATTGGCTCCAAAACTTTTCCTGTATCTCCAGCTTCCTTAGGAACATACACATTATCCATTATCTGAAGTGTATCAAACTCTCCACGAAGCTTCGCATTACTCCAAGCAGGAGATATTTGATAAGCATCTTGCACCTTACTTGCTGAATCAAATTTAGATAAACCGATGTAGCTTCCAGGGGCTTCCATAGTTTTCATTGTCTGTTCAGCATACTTAGAATCCATATAACGGTAGGCAGTTGATGGTAAAGTTCTTCCATCAGGAGCTACATAAAAATCTGGTTTAGATGTAACTTTAGGCGCTGGTAAAGCTAACACAGGATCTGGTGCTGGTAAGGCAAGTGGTTTACTAGTCGGCCCAGGCAATGCTAGTTGCTGAACAGGGGTTACATCCTTACGTGGTCTCGTGACTGATACATCCCCTGATTTCGGTTTCGTCGTCACCACATCAGCCTTAGGCGCCTTCTTAGGAGACACACTACCTACTCCGTTGGTAAAGGTGTTAAAGGCAAAGTTCATAGCGACTGTTTGACCAGTAATCTTATTTCCTGTGGCCAAATCAATACCTGTGTCAATCACAGTCTCAACCGCAGATTCCACTCCAATCCTGGCAACTTGTTGAACTGCTTGATTGCCAATATTTTGAGTCACATTGGTTGCTAGACTAGCTCCTGCTCCCATCAATTGGCCGCCAATAAGACCTGAGATTGCACCTGTTCCTGCTCCTTTGGCAATCGAACCAACCAATTCCCAACCACGTTGGCCAGAACTATAGGCATCATATCCTGAGATGATTGCTCCAGAGGCTGCACCACCGATAGCCATCGCTACGGGGGCTCCAAGACCTCCAGTCGCTACGGTAAGAGCAATACCGACACCGATAGCTGCCGCAGTTACGGCAACCTTCTTCCAGTCGACATTTTTCACGAAATCAACGACTTGATTCTTGACTCGTTCAGCTGTTGTACAGACATGTTTTAAGGTATTCTGCAAGGCTGTACCCCAGTTTCGAAGGAGATTCATACCTTCTCGGATGGTTGGGGAAGAGCTCAAGCCTGTTGCCAGCGCATAGGCAGACCGAACCACTTGTTGGCGCTTAGCCTCTATCTGTGCTGCCGCTTGTTGGTATTTCTGTTGTACATAGTCACTGGCACTATTGTAGGCTGTTTGAACCTTATTCCACTGTCTGCCAACCCAATTCGATGCGCGATTGTATTGAGTGCTGACCCAGTTAGTCGCGTGGTTGAAAGCACTCTTGGTCGCATTCCAAGCCTTGGAGGCGAAACTCTTCACACTATTCCAGGTGTTTGAGGCCACTCTTTTCACCGTATTCCAGGTATTAGATGCGACTCGTTTAACACCATTCCAAGCATTAGAGGCCGTCTTTTTAACATAGTTCCAGCCTTTTTTGATACTGTTCCAGAAGTGCCCACTCGGGTCGGTATAGTTGACAGGGTTGTTCTGCACATAGCTGTAGCGGTTCTGG
>NZ_JUQX01000056.1 GCF_001074565.1 Streptococcus pseudopneumoniae
ACCTGAGCTTTTCAACTCTTTCTATTATACCTACTTTTCCTACTTTGTCAAGAACTTTTTGAGAATAGCTTCATTTTTTTATTTTAGCATCTATCTTTTATAACCGGATACCTTATTTTACACTCTTCTTAATCAACTTCACGACTGCTTCTGTCCGTGCAGTGTGGGGAAACATATCAACTGACTGGATATACTGGAGATCATAAACTTTTACCAGTTTAACCAAATCTCGCGCCAAGGTCGAAACATTGCAAGAAACATAAACCATTTTTTCCGGTACATAGGTTAGGATGGCATCTAATAACTTGTCATCTAATCCCGTTCGAGGAGGGTCGACTATCAAGACATTCGCTCGGTAGCCATCACTTTAGAACAAAAAAATAGAGGTCGAACCTCTCTAAATTTAGGCTCTATAATTTCTGTAGTGGGTAAAACCACTGTAGGAATTATGGAGTCTAATTTGTTGTAGAAAAAAGGCCCATAAGACCTATAATGAAAAAGTGACCAAACCCTCATTAGAAAGAATCTTATGGAACAATTAAATTTTATCACAAACATACTTGGAATTAATGACAAAAATATTATTATCTTAGATTATCTTGATACTGGAACGAATAAAGAAGTCATTGCTAAGCTCGATTATCCTGCCTCTAAATGTCTCAACTGTCAAGGACAAATGGCTAAATATGACTTTCAAATAGAATCCAAAATCCCCTACCTCGAATGTGCTGGCTACAAGACTCTCATTCGATTGAGAAAACGCCGTTTCCGCTGTAAAGACTGTGGAAAAATAGCCGTCGCAGAGACTTCCTTAGTCAAGAAGAATCACCAGATCGCAACCATCGTCAAACAGAAAATCACTCAAAAATTGATTGAGAAAGTCCCTATGACAGCTATCTCCGAAAGTTTATCTGTCTCCACTTCGACAGTCATTCGTCAGTTACATAAATTCAAATTTAAGACTGATCTTAACCACCTTCCAGAACACATGAGTTGGGATGTGGAAACAGTCAGGGAAGTGACTGTTTCAATCGGGAGATGAAGATGAGCTTCATTGCGCAAGATTTTGATAATCTCAATATCATCGCTGTTCTTGAGAGAAGAACACAAGCTGTTATCCGAAATCTCTTTCTTCGCTATGAGCGAGCCGTTCGCTGTCAGGTAAAAATCATTACGATGGATATGTTTAGCCCTTACTATGACTTAGCTAGACAACTTCGCTTTCGAATTTCTAGGCTCAGGCTGAAACAGTCTCCCAGACTGTTTCACTCCCAAACGCTAAAATCGTTCTCGATTGCTTTCATATTATCCAGCATCTCAGTCGAGCAATGAATCGCGTACGCATCCAAATTATGAATCAGTTTGATAGAAGACCGCACGAATATAAAGCACTGAAACGTTACTGGAAACTCATTCAACAGGATAACTATACGCTGAGCAGTAAACGATTTTATCGTCCAACATTTCAGTCGCATTTAACCAATAAAGAGATTCTCGAAAAACTTCTCTCTTACTCTCAAGATCTTAGAGATCGCTATGAACTCTATCAGCTTTTACTCTTTCATTTTCAAGAGAAGCACGATGACTATTTCTTCGAATTGATCACAGGGTCCATTTCTTCTGTCAATCCAATCTTCCAGACCATTTTTAGGACCTTTTTGAGAGATCAGGATAAGATCATTAATGCACTTGTACTTCCCTACTCAAACGCAAAACTTGAGGCCACAGATATCCTCATCAAAGTCATTAAGCGAAATGCTTTTGGCTTCCGGAACTTTGAAAATTTTAAAACGAGAATTCTCATTGCTTTTAATATCAAAAAGGAGAGAACCAATTTGGTCCTCTCCAGGTTGTGACTTTTTATCAACCCACTACAGTTGACAAAGAGCCGATAAAAAATAGTCCAGAACAAATGTTCTGGACTATTTCCTTTCCAATTACTTCCTAAGAACTAACTGAAAATTAACTCTCTTTTAGAGATTATTTATTTTTACGGCTTACAAAGTACAATCCACCAGTCACTGCTATCAAAGCAAGCCCTGCAACTACTGCTGCGTTAGATGCTTTTTCACCAGTGTTAGGAAGTTGAGGTTTTTGTCCTGGTTTTCCTGGTTCATTTGGTTTACCTGGTGTTGGTTTTTCTGGAGTGTGCGTATTTGTAACGTTCCTACCATCTTCTTTTGCTGTGTACCCTTTCACAGTGCCAACTTCTTTGACAGTGTACTTGATTTCTTGACCATTTGCGTAACGATCAAGCTCAGTAAACTCGAAGGCCCACTCGTTGTCTGAAAGAGCTGTTGCTTTTGTAACAGTTACAGTCTTACCAGTTTCTTTACCGTTGGCAAGAAGTGCTACAGTAATTGAGTCTGGACGAATACCGTCTTTGTTATTAGCATCATCCCAGATCTTCTTACCTTTTACAG
>NZ_JUQX01000057.1 GCF_001074565.1 Streptococcus pseudopneumoniae
AGTAGCGCATGACTGTTAATCATGATGTCGTAGGTTCGAGTCCTACTGGCGGAGTCAGATCAAAAGAACACCGGGTGGTGTTCTTTTTTCTTATGTTACTATTAGTCCGTCTTACACTTAAAGAAGTGAGATAAATAACTACCCGCTATGCGAGTGAGCGTTGTTGTTTATACAAGGTCTTCAAGCTAATTGTAGAGTAAAAGGAGAAACCATGGTACAAAAGGCTCATAGTTATCAAAAACAAAGTGGCACTGTAAGTATCACATTGTATTTAGTCCTAAGTACTGACGAAAAGTTATCTATAATCCATATCGAAGTAGTCTAGGAGAAATATTTCATGGTTTGTGAAATTATAAGGATATTGAGATTATATAGGGTCACCTGATCCTTGAATATGTAGAGAGGATTCCTTCAGGGATAGTGGTAAGTAAAGAGCAATGAGTCTAAAACAACGTGAAAGCTATCATCTGTAGGTACTGGCTGATAATTTGACCTTATATTCCCTAGTGCAAACTATTTTTTAGACGAGGGGTTATGATTTTATAAATGAAGTAAACTTCTCAAAATTCAAAACTTAATTTTTGCATCTATAAATGTCTTTATATTTTATTTTTAGTTCGTTTGGCTTCAAATTCTACTTTTATAGGATTTGAAGCTTTTTTAGTCCTTATTTTTGTTAGACTAGTGTTAATAATAAGAAAGGGATTTTTTATATGCTTCAAAATTTTTATGATCGAGCATTTGTTTTTTTGAAATTAGTTGAACAAGAATATGCTTCTTTAGGGCAGAGTTGTGCTGAGTGGGAATCACTTCATCTTCGTTTTTTACTTTATTACTTGATAAGATTTAGAATTACAAGCGTTAAAGACTTTAATTTATATCATTTTCAGACGGCATATCGCTTGTATCTTGATAAATTCCTTCAAGAAGGTGCTATCCTAAACTAGTAAGGGTCATATATTTCATTTATCACGAACGATAATGAGTATTTAGTTTGTGAATTTAAGGATTTTATTTAAAATATAAGGATTTGATTTTTATAATTTACAGAAATTCCAAATCTTTTCTAGTGTTTCTTCTTGATAAAATAGTGTTTTTTTCTTATAATAAATTGTAAGATATAATTGCAGGTGAAATTCCTGCCATGTATATGAGAAAGGACGAGCTCCTAGTAGCTCAGACGAATTTTATTATGACTTCAGTTGTTGTTGTAGGTACCCAGTGGGGTGATGAAGGTAAAGGGAAAATTACAGATTTTCTTTCAGCTAATGCAGAAGTGATTGCTCGTTATCAAGGTGGTGATAATGCTGGTCACACAATTGTTATTGATGGCAAGAAATTTAAGTTGCACTTGATTCCGTCAGGTATTTTCTTCCCTGAAAAGATCTCTGTCATCGGGAATGGGATGGTTGTGAATCCAAAATCCCTTGTGAAAGAGTTGAGTTATCTTCATGAGGAAGGTGTGATAACAGATAATTTGCGCATTTCGGACCGTGCGCATGTCATTTTGCCATATCACATTGAATTAGACCGTCTACAAGAAGAAGCTAAGGGCGACAATAAAATCGGGACAACTATCAAGGGTATTGGCCCAGCCTATATGGATAAAGCTGCTCGTGTTGGGATTCGTATTGCAGATCTTTTGGATAAGGATATTTTCCGTGAACGCTTGGAACGCAATCTTGCGGAAAAGAATCGTCTGTTTGAAAAATTGTATGACAGTACTCCTATTTCAATTGATGATATTTTTGAAGAGTACTATGAGTATGGCCAACAAATCAAGCAGTATGTGACAGATACGTCCGTTATCTTGAACGATGCGCTTGATAATGGAAAACGTGTGCTTTTTGAAGGTGCGCAAGGTGTCATGTTGGACATTGACCAAGGGACTTATCCATTTGTTACTTCTTCAAATCCTGTCGCTGGTGGTGTGACAATTGGGTCTGGTGTTGGTCCAAGTAAGATTGACAAGGTTGTAGGTGTATGTAAAGCCTATACGAGTCGTGTAGGTGACGGACCTTTCCCAACGGAATTATTTGATGAAGTGGGAGATCGTATTCGTGAAGTAGGTCATGAATATGGTACAACAACTGGTCGTCCACGTCGTGTGGGTTGGTTTGACTCAGTTGTGATGCGCCATAGTCGTCGTGTATCTGGTATTACCAATCTTTCATTGAACTCTATTGATGTTTTGAGTGGTTTGGATACAGTGAAAATTTGTGTGGCCTATGATCTTGATGGACAACGTATCGACTACTATCCAGCTAGCCTTGAACAGTTGAAACGTTGCGAGCCTATCTATGAGGAATTGCCAGGTTGGTCAGAAGACATCACTGGAGTCCGTAATTTAGAAGATCTTCCTGAAAATGCGCGTAACTATGTTCGTCGTGTAAGTGAGTTGGTTGGTGTTCGCATCTCAACATTCTCAGTAGGTCCTGGTCGTGAACAAACTAATATTTTAGAAAGTGTTTGGTCATAGGAAATTTTTAAGATTAGTTTAAGAGAAGTCGGGTATACTATAGACAGTTACAAGAAGACCTCCTAACTTGTTGTAGCAAAATCCTAAACTTTTCTTTTTCATAATAATCTCCCTATTAAGTCACCCCATTGGGTGGCTTTTTTTGTCTTGGGAATCATGATATAATAATAGAATCGTCAAGTAGGAAAAGGAAAAATCGATGAATTATACAGTTGAAGAAAAAGAAAGCTTCATGAGAGAGGCCTTGAAAGAGGCAGAAATTGCTCTAGAACACGATGAAATTCCAATTGGCT
This sequence comes from Streptococcus pseudopneumoniae, assembly GCF_001074565.1. Lineage (GTDB taxonomy): Bacteria > Bacillota > Bacilli > Lactobacillales > Streptococcaceae > Streptococcus > Streptococcus pseudopneumoniae_J. The sequence continues at coordinate 2,773 of NZ_JUQX01000057.1, forward strand.
GTGTGATTGTCAAGGATGGAGAAATCATTGGTAGGGGGCATAATGCGCGCGAGGAGTTGCAACGGGCGGTTATGCATGCAGAAATCATGGCCATAGAGAATGCAAATCTGAGTGAAGAGAGCTGGCGTTTACTAGATTGCACCCTTTTTGTGACCATAGAGCCCTGTGTGATGTGTAGTGGGGCAATCGGGCTTGCCCGTATTCCAAACGTAGTCTACGGGGCTAAGAATCAGAAATTTGGCGCCGCTGGGAGTCTTTACGACATCTTGACAGATGAGCGTCTCAATCATCGTGTAGAGGTTGAAACGGGAGTTTTGGAGAGTGAGTGTGCAGCGATTATACAGGACTTTTTCCGAAATCGACGGAAAAAATAATTTCTCTTTAAAAACAGAGAGGAATGTGGTATAATAAATAGTGGAGCAACAGTTCTGCGTGAAGCGGGTCAGGGGAGGAATCCAGCAGCCCTAAGCGATGTGAATTGTGTGCTCTTTTTTCGTGCTTTTTTCGAATAAATAAGATAAAATAGCCTAGAATAAATGATAATAGAAAAGAGAAAAATATGAAAATTCGTGGTTTTGAATTGGTTTCGAGTTTTACAGATGAAAATTTGTTGCCTAAGCGTGAGACAGCTCATGCAGCTGGCTATGACTTAAAGGTTGCGGAACGTACGGTGATCGCGCCAGGAGAGATTGTTCTCGTCCCAACAGGGGTCAAGGCCTATATGCAACCAACTGAGGTCCTCTATCTTTATGACCGTTCTTCAAACCCTCGTAAGAAGGGTCTAGTCTTGATCAACTCTGTGGGGGTTATTGATGGGGATTATTATGGAAATCCTGGAAATGAGGGACATATCTTTGCGCAGATGAAAAACATTACTGATCAGGGAGTGGTTCTTGAAGTTGGGGAACGTGTGGTTCAGGCTGTCTTTGCGCCTTTCTTAATTGCGGATGGAGACGAGGCAGACGGTGTTCGGACAGGTGGATTTGGATCGACAGGGCACTAAGATGAAAATTATATTTGTACGTCATGGAGAGCCGGATTATCGTGAACTAGAAAACCGTTCTTATACAGGTTTTGGGATGGACCTCGCTCCCTTATCTGAGGAAGGAAGACTGCAAGCTAAAGAACTTTGCCGAAATCCTTTGCTTGGCCCAGCTGATATACTGGTGTCTTCTGCAGTAACTAGGGCTTTAGAAACTGCATCTTATGTGGTTCGTGCTACTGGCCTTCCTTTGAGAGTAGAACCCTTATTGCATGAATGGCAGGTTTACGAAAGTGGTATAGAGAATTTTGAAAAAGCACGTACTCTGTTTTTAGAAAACAAGGGGGAGTTGCTTTCTAATAGTCCTATTCAATATGAGACAGCTGCGGAGATGAAGGCGCGTTTTTTGGAAACTATGATAAAGTACCGAGACTACCAGACAGTGCTAGTGGTAGCTCATCGAATGCTCATGCGCCAATTTGTACCAGACGAGAAGATTGATTTTTGCCAAGTAATTGAGTGTGAGGTAGAGATTTAGAAAGAGGTTTATCATCGCAAAGAAAAAAGCGACATTTGTGTGTCAAAATTGTGAATATAATTCACCTAAGTATCTAGGACGCTGTCCAAACTGTGGAGCTTGGTCGTCTTTTATAGAAGAGATCGAGGTTGTCGAGGTTAAGAATGCGCGTGTGTCCTTGACAGGTGAAAAAACCAAGCCTATGAAACTGGCTGAAGTAACGTCTATCAATGTCAATCGAACCAAGACCGAGATGGAGGAATTTAACCGTGTGCTTGGAGGCGGAGTGGTACCAGGGAGTCTCGTCCTTATCGGTGGGGATCCTGGGATTGGGAAATCAACCCTTCTCCTACAAGTTTCAACTCAGTTGTCTCAATTGGGTACGGTTCTCTATGTCAGTGGGGAGGAGTCTGCCCAGCAGATTAAGTTACGAGCAGAGCGCTTGGGGGATATTGATAGCGAGTTTTATCTCTATGCAGAGACCAATATGCAGAGTGTTCGAGCTGAGGTAGAGCGTATCCAACCTGACTTTCTCATCATCGACTCCATCCAGACTATTATGTCTCCTGAGATTTCAGGGGTGCAGGGGTCTGTGTCTCAGGTGCGCGAAGTAACTGCTGAGCTCATGCAGCTGGCCAAGACTAATAACATTGCCATCTTTATCGTAGGGCATGTGACCAAGGAAGGTACTCTGGCTGGTCCGCGTATGTTGGAGCATATGGTAGATACGGTGCTTTACTTTGAAGGGGAACGCCACCATACCTTCCGTATCTTGAGAGCAGTCAAAAACCGTTTTGGGTCCACTAATGAGATTGGCATCTTTGAGATGCAGTCAGGTGGCTTGGTTGAGGTGCTCAATCCGAGTCAAGTTTTCCTAGAAGAGCGTTTGGATGGGGCCACTGGTTCATCAATCGTGGTAACTATGGAAGGGACGCGTCCGATTTTGGCGGAGGTTCAAGCCTTGGTGACACCGACCATGTTTGGAAATGCCAAGCGTACGACGACAGGGCTTGATTTTAATCGTGCGAGTTTGATTATGGCTGTTTTGGAAAAACGTGCAGGGCTTCTCTTGCAAAATCAGGATGCCTATCTCAAATCTGCTGGTGGTGTCAAATTGGATGAACCTGCTATTGATTTAGCTGTTGCAGTGGCTATTGCTTCGAGCTATAAAGACAAGCCAACCAATCCTCAAGAATGCTTTGTAGGAGAGTTAGGTTTGACTGGAGAGATTCGACGTGTGAATCGTATCGAGCAGCGCATCAATGAAGCTGCTAAACTTGGATTTACAAAAATTTATGTACCCAAAAATTCCTTGACAGGCATTAAACCACCTCAAGAAATTCAGGTCATTGGCGTGACAACTATCCAGGAAGTTCTTAAAATGGTCTTTGCTTAATCTGTGACAAATCCTCTCAAAAATGATAAGATAGGAGAAATATTTGATTATCAAATTTTTAAGGGGGAAATCGTGTCGTATTTTGAACAGTTTATGCAAGCCAACCAGGCTTATGTTGCTCTTCATGGGCAGTTAAATCTGCCACTTAAACCCAAAACCAGAGTAGCTATCGTGACCTGTATGGACTCACGTCTACACGTTGCGCAAGCTCTAGGTTTGGCCCTTGGGGATGCTCATATCTTGCGGAATGCGGGTGGTCGAGTAACGGAGGACATGATTCGTTCACTGGTGATTTCCCAGCAACAAATGGGGACAAGAGAAATCGTGGTGCTTCACCATACAGACTGTGGAGCTCAAACCTTTCAAAATGAAAGTTTTCATGAACATTTGAAACACGAGCTCGGAGTTGATGTGTCTGATCAGAATTTTCTACCATTCCAGGATGTTGAAGAGAGTGTGAGAGAGGATATGCAGTTACTTCGAGAATCTCCACTGATTCCTGATGATGTGGTTATTTCAGGTGCTGTCTATGATGTGGATACAGGGAGTATGAGAGAAGTATACTAACTTCATCTTGCAGAATTCTAATCCTAGCATAAGATTGCTACTTCAAATGTAGCGATTTTATTTTTAATATAGCTAATATAAAATAGTAAAAAACAAGGGTATAAATGTTTGCTCTTGTTTTATTTTTGATTGAAAAATAAAGGAAAAAGCGCTACAATGGTAGATGGAAAATGTTGTGTAAAAAACAAGTGATACATAAATACCGGAGGAAATCATGTCTTTTTCTGATTTAAAGCTGTTTGCCCTTTCTTCAAATAGAGAATTGGCAGAGCGTGTGGCGCAAGAGATTGGGATAGAGTTGGGGAAATCGACTGTTCGCCAATTTTCAGATGGGGAGATTCAGGTCAATATCGAAGAATCAATCCGTGGAAAACACGTCTTTATCCTACAATCAACGAGCTCACCTGTAAATGACAATCTGCTCGAAATTTTGATCATGGTAGATGCCTTGAAGCGGGCTAGTGCAGAATCTGTCAACGTTGTTATGCCTTACTATGGTTACGCACGTCAGGATAGAAAAGCGAGAGCGCGTGAGCCAATCACTGCAAAACTTGTGGCAAATATGCTAGAAGTGGCTGGTGTGGATCGTTTGTTGACGATTGATTTGCACGCTGCACAGATTCAGGGATTCTTTGATATTCCTGTGGATCACTTGATGGGTGCTCCATTGATTGCGGACTACTTTGAACGTCGTGGAATGGTTGGGCAAGACTATGTTGTTGTCAGTCCAGACCATGGTGGTGTGACTCGTGCTCGTAAATTGGCAGAGTTTTTGAAAACTCCGATTGCAATTATTGACAAACGCCGTAGTGTAGACAAGATGAATACCAGCGAGGTGATGAACATCATCGGTAAGGTCGAAGGCAAGACTTGTATCTTGATTGACGATATGATCGATACAGCTGGAACTATTTGTCATGCGGCAGACGCTCTTGCTGAAGCAGGTGCTGTTGAAGTTTATGCAAGCTGTACGCACCCAGTTCTTTCAGGGCCAGCTATGGATAATATCCAAAAATCAGCTATTGAAAAATTGGTTGTTTTGGATACCATCTACTTGCCAGAAGAGCGTTTGATTGATAAGATTGAGCAAATCTCTATTGCTCATCTCTTGGGAGATGCCATTGTACGTATCCACGAAAAACGCCCTCTTTCTCCATTATTTAGTATTGAGAAAAAAATCTAAACTTTCACTTGAAATAGATCGTTCTCCTAGCAGGTTTCTTTTCTTGCTGGGAGATTTTTTGTAGTCAAAAACTGCAAGCCTTTTCAAAATATGTTATACTGATGGAAAAGGAGGATTTCTATGAGCCAAGAATTTATCAATCCAAGTGATGGTGTGGTACGTCAGTATCTTGCAACCAGTAAAACGTTAGCAGTAGTAGGCTTGTCCGATCGTGAAGAAACAACTAGCAATCGAGTGACTAAGGAAATGCAGGCTCGGGGCTATAAAATCATTCCAGTCAATCCCAAGGCTGCAGGTGGCGAAATCTTGGGAGAAAAGGCCTATGCAAGCCTAGCTGAGATTCCTTTTCCTGTAGATATTGTCAATGTATACCGTCGTAGTGAGTTTTTGCCAGATGTGGCGCGTGATTTTCTCAAGGCTGATGCCAAGATTTTTTGGGCACAACTGGGACTTGAAAGCCTAGAAGCAGAAGAAATCTTGCGTGCTGGAGGATGCGACGACATCGTAATGAATCGCTGTATCAAGAGAGAACACACACGCTTAATTCTTGAACAATAAAAGGTAGCCATGGGCTACCTTTTGTCTTAGAAAATACCAATCAATGCCTGCATGCCTAGGCTGGTTAAGATGATGGCAATCCAGCAAAGGCCTCCGAGAAGAATGGACTTGCCGCTGGATTTGATCAATCCAATGAGATTGGTTTTGAGACCGATAGCGCTCATGGCCATGACGATAAGGAATTTGGAGAGTTGCTTAAGAGGGGTAAAGATACTACCGGACACACCGAGAGAGGTAAGGAGAGTCGTTAAGAGAGAAGCCAAGATAAAGTAAAGGATAAAAAGTGGGAAGACTTTTTTTAGTTGGAAACCTTGGCTATTTTTTTGTTGGCGACTTTGCCAGTAGGAGAGAAAGAGCGTGATAGGAATAATGGCAAGGGTGCGTGTGAGTTTAACAATAGTTGCAGACTCAAGGGTATTGGTTTGGTAAAGACTGTCCCATGCGCTGGCTGTGGCCGTTACAGAAGAAGTATCATTGACCGCAGTTCCTGCAAAGAGGGCGAAACCTTCATTTGATAGGTGAAGCCAGGTTCCTAGAGTTGGAAAGATAAGCGCCGCTAAGACATTGAAGAAAAAGATAACGGAAATGGCTTGGGCAACTTCTTTTTCCTTGGCATGGATAACGGGTGCTGTCGCAGCAATGGCAGAACCACCACAAATCGAAGACCCCACTCCAATCAAGGTAGCCAGTTTAGTATTCAAAGCAAAAAAGCGCTGGAAGAGGTAGGCTACAATCAAGGAAATCGAAATGGTGGAGAGGATAACAGGGAGCGAAGATTGCCCGACTGCGAATACTTGCGAGATATTGAGACCAAAACCGAGCAAAATAACGGCATATTGAAGTAATTTCTTGGAACTAAAGGTCAAGCCAGCATCCAGTTGCTTGTAGGAAGAGAGAAAAGGATGGAGGAGCATCCCCGCAAAAATCGCAAAGACAGGTGCTCCGACGACAGGAAAGAAACCTCCTAAGTACCAGGATATGATAGAAATGAGAAGGCAGGCCAAGATTCCTGCTCCATTTTTTGATAAAAATGACATATAAACCTCCGAAAATAAGCACTTTTTATTATAAGCTTATCCATCAGAAAAGTAAAATAGAAAACAGAAAGGATTAACTCAAAATGTAATTTTGCGGTCAGGGAGCTTTTGTAGTATAATAGTACTATGTTCTGTAAGTAAGGGGGTATCTATGGACTTAACCAAGCGCTTTAATAAACAATTAGATAAGATTCAAGTGTCCTTGATTCGTCAGTTTGATCAGGCCATTTCAGAGATCCCTGGAGTTCTGCGTTTGACCTTGGGAGAGCCTGACTTTACAACGCCAGATCATGTCAAGGAGGCGGCCAAGCGAGCGATTGACCAGAACCAGTCCTACTATACAGGGATGAGCGGTTTACTGACCTTGCGCCAGGCAGCTAGTGATTTTGTAAAAGAAAAATACCAGTTGGACTACAATCCTGAAAATGAAATCTTGGTTACTATCGGAGCGACAGAGGCTTTATCTGCTACTTTGACAGCTATCTTGGAAGAAGGAGACAAGGTTCTTTTGCCAGCTCCTGCTTATCCAGGATATGAGCCTATTGTCAACCTAGTTGGGGCAGAGATTGTCGAGATTGATACAACTGAAAATGGTTTTGTCTTGACTCCTGAAATGTTGGAAAAGGCAATTTTGGAGCAAGGTGACAAGCTCAAAGCGGTTATTCTTAATTATCCAGCTAATCCGACAGGGATTACCTATAATCGGGAGCAGTTGGAAGATTTAGCTGCTGTTTTGCGTAAATACGATATTTTTGTGGTCTGTGATGAGGTCTATTCAGAATTGACCTATACAGGGGAAAATCATGTATCATTGGGAACTATGCTGAGAGATCAGGCTATTATTATCAATGGCTTATCTAAGTCTCATGCCATGACAGGTTGGCGTTTAGGCTTTATCTTTGCTCCTGCAGCTTTCACAGCTCAGTTAATCAAGAGTCACCAATATTTGGTTACTGCGGCAAACACCATGGCCCAACATGCTGCAGTAGAAGCCTTGACCGCTGGTAAAAACGACGCAGAGCCTATGAAGAAGGAATACATCCAGCGTCGAGATTATATTATCGAGAAGATGACTGATCTTGGCTTTGAAATTATCAAACCAGACGGTGCCTTCTATATCTTTGCTAAGATTCCAGCAGGCTATAATCAAGATTCCTTTGCTTTTCTCAAGGATTTTGCCCAGAAGAAGGCTGTTGCCTTTATTCCAGGTGCTGCCTTTGGTCGCTACGGAGAAGGCTATATCCGCATTTCTTATGCAGCCAGCATGGAAATAATCAGGGAGGCCATGAAACGACTTGAGGAGTACATGAGAGAAGCATGATCCAGTCTATAACGAGTCAAGGTCTCGTACTCTACAATCGTAACTTTCGGGAGGATGATAAGCTAGTCAAAATCTTCACCGAGCAGGCTGGGAAGCGCATGTTTTTTGTCAAACACGCTGGTCAATCCAAATTAGCTCCGGTTATTCAGCCCTTGGTACTAGCTCGTTTTCTCTTGCGAATCAATGATGACGGCCTTAGCTACATCGAGGACTATCATGAGGTGATGACCTTTCCCAAAATCAATAGCGACCTCTTTGTCATGGCTTATGCGACTTATGTTGCGGCTCTTGCAGATGCTAGTTTGCAGGATAATCAGCAGGATGCTCCCTTGTTTGCCTTCTTGAGAAAGACTCTAGAGTTGATGGAAGAAGGTTTAGATTATCAGGTTTTGACCAATATTTTTGAAATTCAAATCTTGACCCGATTTGGAATTGGGCTCAATTTTAATGAGTGTGTCTTTTGTCACCGCGTAGGTCAGGCCTTTGACTTTTCTTTCAAATATGGAGCCTGCCTCTGTCCAGATCATTATCATGAGGACGAGAAACGTTGTCATCTGAATCCCAACATCCCTTATCTGCTCAATCAATTTCAGGCTATTGATTTTGAGACCTTGGAGACCATTTCACTCAAGCCTGAAATCAAGCAAGACTTGCGCAAGTTTATGGATCAAATCTATGAAGAGTACGTTGGGATTCACCTAAAATCAAAAAAATTCATTGATTCCCTAGCCGACTGGGGACAATTACTAAAAGAGGAAGACAAATGAAAAAAATCGCAGTAGATGCTATGGGGGGCGATTATGCACCCCAAGCCATCGTTGAGGGTGTCAATCAAGCCCTAGCTGACTTTTCAGATATTGAGATTCAACTTTACGGAGATGAAAGCAAAATCAAGCAATATCTAACAGCCGCAGAGCGTGTCAGCATCATCCATACAGATGAGAAAATTGATTCAGACGATGAGCCGACAAAAGCTATCCGTAAGAAGAAAAATGCCAGCATGATATTGGCGGCTAAGGCAGTCAAAGAGGGAGAGGCAGATGCTGTTCTTTCCGCAGGAAATACAGGTGCCTTGTTGGCAGCAGGATTCTTCATCGTGGGTCGTATCAAGAATGTCGACCGACCTGGACTTATGTCAACATTGCCAACTATAGATGGAAAAGGCTTTGATATGCTTGACCTCGGTGCCAATGCGGAAAACACTGCCCAACACCTCCATCAATACGCTGTCCTAGGTTCCTTCTATGCCAAGAATGTTCGCGGGATTGCAAAACCACGTGTTGGTTTGCTCAACAACGGAACAGAAAGCAGCAAGGGAGACCCGCTTCGTAAGGAAACTTACGAATTGCTAGTAGCTGATGAAAGTTTGAACTTTATCGGAAACGTAGAAGCGCGTGATCTAATGAATGGCGTTGCGGATGTTGTCGTGACAGATGGTTTCACGGGAAACGCAGTGCTCAAATCTATCGAAGGGACAGCTATGGGAATCATGGGCTTGCTCAAGACAGCTATTACAGGTGGCGGTCTTCGAGCTAAACTAGGTGCTCTTCTCCTTAAAGATAGTCTCAGAGGTTTGAAAAAACAACTCAACTATTCAGATGTTGGAGGAGCGGTCTTGTTTGGTGTCAAGGCACCTGTGGTCAAGACTCATGGCTCAAGTGATGCCAAGGCTGTGTACAGTACGATTCGTCAGATTCGTACCATGCTAGAAACAGACGTAGTTGCTCAAACTGCGCGTGAATTTTCAGGAGAATAACAGATGATAAACAAAGAAATTTTTGACCGTATCGTGACCATTATCCAAGAAAGACAGGGAGAAAACTTTGTCGTAACAGAAGCCTTGAGTTTGAAGGACGATCTTGATGCAGACTCAGTGGACTTGATGGAGTTCGTCTTGACGCTAGAAGATGAATTTGGAATCGAAATCAGCGATGAGGAAATTGACCATCTTCAAAGTGTAACAGATGTAATTGAAACCATTAAAGGTAAAATATAGCCAAAAGCAACATGCAAGTCATGTTGTTTTTTTATTTGCAGAAAAAAGAAAAACGTTAAAATTTTTAGTAGAAATTGCGAATAAAGAGACGAGAAAGAAAAAGGAGGAACGTTTATGTATGTTACCGGTTTTTATCCCTGGTTCATTAAGTGGTTTTTAAAATAAAAATGAATAAGTTGCTCATTTTCGAATTGTTTTTCGAATAGATAGGTAAGAAGAAAAGGAAGGAGACTACGCGATGTATTTACCAATCTTATTGCCATGGTTGATCAAATGGTATTTAAAATAAATGAAATTTACCTGTTCATTTTAAATCACTTCTCGAATAGATAAGTGAGAAGAAAAGGAAGGAGAGAAGAAAATGATTTCAGTAATTTACCCAATCTGGCTATTTAAGTGGCTTAGAGGTTAAAGATTAAATATATAGAAAAAATAAGGAGAAAAAAGATGACAAACTTTGACAAAATGGAACAGAACTTTGTAGCTCTTACTGAAGAAGAGTTGATGGATGTGGATGGGGGAGCATGGCCGATTGTAGCTTGGGTGATTGCTAATCCTGTGACAGCAGCTAAAATTGCTGGTGGAATTACTGCAGTAGGAATTGCAGGTTATAATTATGTGACGGGTAGATGGTAATAGAAGGAGGAGATGATATGGAAAAATCTATTTTAGAATTTGAAACAATGACTGATACGGACTTGCAGGAAATTCAAGGGGGAGCCTTTCCCCTTCTTATCCCTGTGGCAGTCGGTTTTGTAAAAGGATTTGTATATACAGGTGGAGCTATTTTAACAACTCGAGCACTCTTTTCAGGTAAATAGGAGTCTGCTATGAAAAAAATCTTATTAGGATTTGCTGAGGGGTATTTTGTCGTATCGATCATTCTTTATATCGCAACGTATATGATTGTGAAAAATCCGATCAATACCCTGTTTTATCCAGAAACCTATCCAATTCTGCTTGGTCTGTTTTATGTAGGATACAAGTACAAAACAAAAGAAAGTACGATTGGGAATTGATGGACCATCAGATTGGAGTTTGAGATGAAAGTTGTTCAATTACTAGGAAACACTTGGCCAGAGACCACTGTATTATTTAGCTCGATGGCTTATCTAATTATTAGAATCGTGGCTAACGTAAACAAAATAAATCTACCTACGATTTCCTTGTTTTTAGTGGTTTTTATTTTACTGTGTCGGGGCCAAGGAGAAAGAAAAGGAGAATAGAATGAATAGGATTGTAAAATATGTTCTACTATTCACTTTCCTATTTTTGATGAATATTTTCATCTTTGGGATACTAGCAACTCTTGGATTTCAAGTAACAATGAGTGAAAATAGTTATATGGTGCCCCCGGTGTTTGCGTTTATCGTTTTATACACTATTCACAAAAGAAGTGGGAAATGTAAGAAATCTCTGTAATTGAATATTTTAGGCAGGACTCTTGTTCTGCCTCTTTTCTTTGACAAAAAGTGCTGTTTAGGCGTGGATATTGTTTTTTCAGAAACAATTCCCTTATTTCTTCTTCGTTTGGTTAAAATAATCTTACAAAGTTTTTAAGAGATTGTTAGAAAAAAGGAGATAGATATGAAATTTGGGAAAAGACACTATCGTCCCCAGGTGGATCAGATGGATTGTGGCGTGGCTTCCTTGGCTATGGTCTTTGGCTACTACGGTAGTTATTACTCCTTGGCTCATCTACGAGAGTTGGCCAAGACGACTATGGATGGGACGACTGCTTTGGGTGTTGTAAAGGTAGCAGAGGAGCTTGGCTTTGAGACGCGTGCTATCAAGGCGGATATGACGCTCTTTGACTTGCCAGATTTGACCTTTCCCTTTGTGGCCCATGTGCTCAAGGAAGGGAAGCTGCTCCACTACTATGTGGTGACAGGTCAGGATAAAAAGCACATTCATATCGCCGATCCAGATCCCAGTGTTAAGCTGACCAAGATTTCCCGTGAGCGTTTTGCGCAAGAATGGACAGGGGTCAGTCTCTTTATGGCGCCATCTCCAGACTATAAACCCCATAAGGAGAAAAAACAGGGACTCCTATCCTTCTTGCCAATATTATTCAAACAACGTGGCTTAATTGCCAATATCGTCCTAGCGACACTCTTGGTGACCCTGATTAACATTGTAGGTTCTTATTATCTGCAGTCTATCATTGACAGTTACGTACCAGACCAGATGCGCTCGACACTGGGTATTATCTCTATTGGGCTGGTTATCGTCTATATCCTCCAGCAGATTTTGTCTTATGCGCAGGAATACCTCTTACTTGTTCTGGGTCAACGGTTGTCCATTGATGTGATTTTGTCCTACATCAAGCATGTTTTTCATCTGCCGATGTCCTTTTTCGCGACACGCAGGACAGGAGAAATCGTATCTCGTTTTACAGATGCCAACAGTATCATCGATGCGTTGGCGTCGACCATTCTTTCGATTTTCCTAGATGTGTCGACGATTTTGATTATCTCGCTTGTCTTATTTTCACAAAATATGACACTCTTTTTCATTAGTCTGCTTGCGCTTCCCATCTATACAGTGATTATCTTTGTTTTTATGAAGCCTTTTGAAAAGATGAATCGGGATACCATGGAAGCCAATGCGGTTCTGTCTTCTTCTATCATCGAGGACATCAACGGTATTGAGACCATTAAGTCTTTGACCAGTGAAAGTTTGCGCTATCAAAAGATTGACAAGGAATTTGTGGCTTATCTGAAAAAATCCTTTACCTATAGTCGGGCAGAAAGCCAGCAAAAGGCACTGAAAAAAGTTGCCCAGCTTCTGCTCAATGTTGCCGTTCTCTGGCTAGGAGCCATTCTTGTTATGGATGGGAAAATGAGTTTGGGCCAGCTGATCACTTATAACACCCTGCTCGTTTACTTTACCAATCCTTTGGAAAATATTATCAACCTACAAACCAAACTTCAGACAGCGCAGGTTGCCAATAATCGCTTAAATGAGGTTTATCTAGTAGCTTCGGAGTTTGAGGAGAAGAAAACGGTAGAAGATTTGAGCATGATGAAGGGAGATATGACCTTTAAGCAGGTTCACTACAAGTATGGCTATGGTCGTGACGTCTTGTCGGATATCAATTTGACCATTCCGCAAGGGTCTAAGATGGCTTTTGTGGGGATTTCAGGGTCAGGCAAGACTACCTTAGCCAAGATGATGGTTAATTTTTACGACCCAAGTCAAGGGGAGATTAGTCTAGGTGGTGTCAATCTTAATCAGATTGATAAAAAGGCCCTGCGCCAGTACATCAACTATCTGCCTCAACAGCCCTATGTCTTTAACGGAACGATTTTGGAGAATCTGCTCCTTGGAGCCAAGGAGGGGACGACTCAGGAGGATATCTTACGGGCAGTTGAATTGGCAGAGATTCGGGAGGATATAGAGCGCATGCCACTGAATTATCAGACAGAATTGACTTCGGATGGGGCAGGTATTTCTGGGGGGCAACGACAACGAATCGCTTTGGCGCGTGCCCTTTTAACGGATGCGCCTGTTCTGATATTGGACGAGGCAACTAGTAGTCTGGATATCTTGACAGAAAAGCGGATTGTCGATAATCTCATGACACTAGACAAGACCCTTATTTTCATCGCCCACCGCTTGACCATTGCTGAGCGAACAGAGAAGGTTGTTGTCTTGGATCAGGGCAAGATTGTCGAAGAAGGCAACCATGCAGACTTGCTTGCCCGAGGTGAATTTTACGCCCATTTGGTCAATAGCTAGAAAGAGGAGAAGATGAAACCAGAATTTTTAGAAAGTGCGGAGTTTTACCATCGTCGTTACCATAATTTTTCCAGTCGGGTGATTTTACCTATGTCGCTTCTGCTCGTGTTTCTGTTTGGATTTGCAGTCTTTGCTGAGAAAGAGATTAGTTTGTCTACTAGAGCTACTGTCGAACCTAGTCGGATCATTGCCAACATCCAGTCGACTAGCAATCAACGGATTGTGGCAAATTATCTGGAAGAAAATAAACTGGTCAAGCAGGGGGATTTACTCGTTGAGTACCAGCAGGGGGCGGAAGCTGTTCAAGCTGAAGCATACGCCAGTCAATTGGAGATGTTAAAGGATCAAAAAAAGCAGTTGGGTTATTTGCAATCCAGTTTGAAAGAGGGGAGTGATCAATTTCCAGAGGCGGATAAGTTTGGATATCAGGAGATGTTTCGAGACTATCTCAGCCAAGCTAGTAGTCTTAGGAGCAATGTTTCTCAACAAAATGCCAGCATCTCTTCTCAAAATGCAGCCGCAAGTCAGAGTCAGGCTGAGATTGGCAACCTTATCAGCCAAACAGAGGATAAAATCCGAGATTACAAAACAGCTAAGTCGGCGATTGAAAAAGGAGATCAACTGGATAGTCAAAATGCAGCCTACTCATTTTATCAGACTTATAAAAACCAAGCTGGAGATGATTCGCAAGCTAAATCGCAAGTTATTGCACAGGTGGATGCACAAATTGCCCAGCTAGAGTCTAGTTTAGCTACTTATCGTGTGCAGTATGCGGGTTCTGGAGCTCAACAAGCCTACGCAACGGGACTAGATAGTCAACTGGAATCGCTCAAATCTCAGCACCTAGTCAAAGTCGGTCAGGAATTAACCCTTTTGGATCAGAAAATTTTGGAGGCAGAGTCGGGTAAGAAAGTCCAAGGAGGTTTGCTGGACAAGGGGAAAATTACAGCAAGTGAGGATGGGGTGATTCACCTTAATCCTGAGACCAGTGAATCTACGATGGTTGCAGAAGGGAGCCTGCTCGCTCAACTCTACCCAGCCTTGGAAAAAGAAGGTAAAACTAAACTCACGGCTTATCTTAGTTCAAAAGATGTTGCAAGGCTCAAGGTCGGTGATTCTGTTCGTTTCACTACAAGCAAGGATGCCAATAAAGAGCTCGTTCTTGTTTCTGCGATTACGAATATTGATGCGACAGCTACCAAGACTGAAAAGGGCAATTTCTTTAAAATAGAGGCGGAGACCAGTCTGACTCCTGAACAGGCAGAAAGTCTTCGCTATGGTTCAGAAGGGCGTTTGACGCTAATCACAGGGAAGAAAAGCTATTTGCGCTATTATTGGGATCAATTTTTGAACAGAGAATAATGTTCGTCTTTTTTCGAGATAACTGATTGAAAAACTGTAAGACAAAGGTGTTTTGCAGTTTTTTCTTTACGCAACAAGCGCTATTTTGTTAATAGTTCGTAAAAATCTTGAATTTTTGTTTGTTTTGTGGTAGAATGTGCTCAAGTAATACGAAAGGCGAACTTTAAAATGTCAAAAAAATTGATCTATTCGGGAAAAGCCAAGGATATCTATACAACTGAGGATGAAAATCTCATTATTTCAACTTACAAGGACCAGGCGACTGCTTTCAATGGTGTCAAGAAGGAGCAGATTGCGGGTAAAGGAGTCTTGAATAATCAGATTTCATCTTTTATTTTTGAAAAGTTAAATGCTGCTGGTGTAGCGACTCACTTTGTGGATAAGCTTTCAGATACAGAGCAACTCAATAAAAAGGTGGAGATTATTCCTTTGGAAGTTGTGCTTCGCAACTATACGGCTGGTTCCTTTTCAAAACGTTTTGGCGTAGAAGAAGGTATCGCATTTGAGACTCCGATTGTCGAATTTTACTATAAAAATGATGATTTGGATGATCCCTTTATCAATGACGAGCATGTGAAATTCCTTAAAATTGCGGATGACCAGCAGATTGCCTACTTGAAGGAAGAAACGCGTCGTATCAATGAGCTCTTGAAAGCCTGGTTTGCTGAGATTGGTCTTAAATTGATTGACTTTAAGCTAGAGTTCGGTTTTGATAAGGATGGTAAGATTATCTTGGCAGACGAATTTTCGCCAGATAACTGCCGACTTTGGGACGCTGACGGTAACCACATGGATAAGGATGTTTTCCGTCGGGGTCTAGGTGAATTAACCGATGTCTACGAGATTGTCTGGGAAAAGTTGCAAGGTTTAAAATAACATCTTTAAGGTCATTTGGAAAAATTGCAAGAGCTGAAATAAAGGAATAAGGATTGATGGATAAACGTATTTTTGTTGAAAAAAAGGCTGATTTTCAGGTCAAGTCAGAGAGTTTGGTAAGGGAGCTCCAGCACAACTTGGGACTTTCAAGCCTGAAAAGTATTCGCATCGTGCAGGTTTATGATGTCTTTGATTTGGCAGAGAACTTGTTTGCGCCTGCAGAAAAACATATCTTCTCTGAGCAAGTGACCGATACTGTTTTGGATGAAGCTGAGGTTAAGGCTGATCTTGAGAACTATGCTTTCTTTGCTATCGAAAGTTTGCCAGGACAGTTTGACCAGCGTGCAGCTTCTTCACAGGAAGCCTTGCTTTTGCTGGGAAGTTCGAGTGACGTGACGGTCAACACAGCACAATTGTACTTGGTTAATAAAGATATTGATGCGACTGAGTTGGAAGCGGTCAAGAACTACCTGCTCAATCCAGTGGATTCTCGTTTCAAGGATATCACGACAGGCATTGCCAAGCAGGAATTTTCAGAGTCAGACAAGACCATTCCGAAATTGACTTTCTTTGAAAGCTATACAGCAGAAGACTTTGCCCGCTACAAGGCCGAGCAAGGGATGGCCATGGAAGTGGATGATTTGCTCTTTATCCAAGACTACTTCAAGTCAATCGGGCGTGTGCCGACGGAAACAGAGCTCAAGGTCTTGGACACTTACTGGTCTGACCATTGTCGTCACACGACTTTTGAGACTGAGTTGAAGCAGATTGATTTCTCAGCTTCTAAATTCCAAAAACAATTGCAGGCGACCTACGACAAATATATCGCTATGCGCGAGGAGTTGGGCCGTTCGGAGAAACCACAAACCTTGATGGATATGGCGACTATTTTCGGTCGTTATGAGCGTGCTAATGGGCGTTTGGACGACATGGAAGTGTCTGACGAAATCAATGCCTGCTCGGTTGAAATCGAAGTGGACGTTGATGGTGTCAAGGAACCTTGGCTTCTCATGTTTAAAAATGAAACCCACAATCACCCAACAGAAATCGAACCATTTGGTGGGGCTGCAACCTGTATCGGTGGAGCTATTCGTGACCCATTGTCAGGTCGTTCATACGTTTATCAAGCTATGCGGATTTCGGGTGCTGGAGATATTACAGCACCGATTTCAGAAACTCGCGCTGGTAAATTGCCACAACAAGTGATTTCTAAAACAGCGGCTCATGGTTATTCTTCGTACGGGAATCAAATTGGGCTTGCGACGACCTACGTTCGTGAATACTTCCACCCAGGCTTTGTTGCTAAACGTATGGAGCTTGGTGCCGTTGTTGGTGCAGCTCCCAAGGGCAATGTTGTCCGTGAAAAACCGGAAGCAGGAGATGTCATTATCCTGCTCGGTGGCAAGACTGGACGTGATGGTGTCGGTGGTGCGACAGGTTCTTCTAAGGTTCAAACAGTTGAGTCTGTAGAGACTGCTGGAGCTGAGGTTCAAAAAGGGAATGCCATCGAAGAACGCAAGATTCAACGCCTCTTCCGTAATGGGGATGTCACTCGTCTTATCAAGAAATCCAACGACTTTGGTGCTGGTGGTGTCTGTGTGGCCATCGGTGAATTGGCAGACGGTCTTGAAATCGACCTCAACAAGGTTCCTCTTAAATACCAAGGTTTGAATGGTACAGAAATTACCATCTCTGAATCACAAGAACGGATGGCTGTGGTGGTTCGTCCTGAGGATGTAGATGCCTTCGTTGCAGAATGTAACAAAGAAAATATTGACGCGGTTGTTGTGGCAACAGTGACTGAAAAACCAAATCTTGTCATGCACTGGAATGGTGAAACGATTGTTGACTTGGAACGCCGTTTCCTTGATACAAACGGTGTGCGCGTGGTTGTCGATGCCAAGGTGGTAGACAAGGATGTCAAGCTTCCAGAAGAGCGTAAAACAAGTGCAGAAACCCTTGAAGCAGATACCCTTTCAGTTCTATCTGACCTCAACCATGCGAGTCAAAAAGGCTTGCAGACCATCTTTGACTGCTCGGTCGGTCGTTCAACGGTCAATCACCCACTTGGTGGTCGCTATCAACTCACACCAACTGAAGCTTCTGTTCAGAAATTGCCAGTTCAACATGGAGTGACTCATACTGCGTCTGTCATGGCTCAAGGGTTCAACCCTTATCTAGCTGAATGGTCTCCATATCACGGTGCTGCTTATGCGGTTATCGAAGCGACTGCTCGTTTGGTGGCTATTGGTGCCAACTGGTCCAAGGCTCGTTTCTCTTACCAAGAGTACTTCGAGCGGATGGATAAGCAAGCAGAGCGTTTTGGTCAGCCAGTAGCAGCTCTTCTAGGCTCTATCGAAGCACAAATCCAACTTGGCTTGCCATCTATCGGTGGTAAGGACTCTATGTCTGGTACTTTTGAAGAATTGACGGTACCACCAACCTTGGTTGCCTTTGGGGTAACGACAGCAGATAGCCGTAAGGTGCTCTCTCCTGAGTTCAAGACTGCTGGTGAAAACATCTACTACATCCCAGGTCAAGCCTTGGCACAAGAGATTGACTTTGATCTTATCAAGTCTAACTTTGCCAAGTTTGAAGCCATCCAAGCTGATCACAAAGTGACATCTGCATCAGCTGTCAAATATGGTGGTGTCCTTGAAAGCTTGGCTCTTGCTACTTTTGGGAATCATATCGGTGCAGAGGTAACCTTGCCTGAACTTGAGACAGCTTTGACAGCTCAATTGGGTGGATTTATCTTCACCTCGGCTGAAGAAATTACTGGAGTAGAGAAAATTGGACAAACAAAAGCAGACTTTACACTCGTTGTCAACGGTGTGAAGCTAGATGGACAGAAACTTGACAGTGCCTTCCAAGGAAAACTGGAAGAAGTTTACCCAACTGAATTTGCCCAAGCAACTGAACTGAAAGCAGTTCCAGCTGTCGCTTCTGACGCAGTCATCAAAGCCAAGGAAACTATTGAAAAACCTGTGGTTTACATCCCAGTCTTCCCAGGAACTAACTCAGAATATGACTCAGCCAAAGCCTTCGAAAAAGAAGGGGCTGAGGTCAACTTGGTGCCATTCGTGACCTTGAATGAAGAGGCTATTGTCAAGTCAGTTGAAACCATGGTTGACAATATCGGCAAGGCAAACATTCTCTTCTTTGCGGGCGGTTTCTCAGCTGCGGATGAGCCAGATGGATCAGCTAAGTTTATCGTCAACATCCTGCTTAACGAAAAAGTGCGTGTAGCTATTGATAGCTTTATCGCTCGTGGTGGTTTAATTATTGGTATCTGTAATGGATTCCAAGCCCTCGTCAAATCAGGTCTTCTTCCATATGGGAACTTTGAGGATGCTACTAGTACTAGCCCAACCCTCTTCTACAATGATGCCAACCAGCACGTAGCGAAGATGGTGGAAACTCGTATTGCCAATACCAACTCGCCATGGTTGGCTGGAGTGCAAGTGGGTGATATCCACGCCATTCCAGTATCGCACGGTGAAGGGAAGTTTGTCGTGACGGCCGAGGAATTTGCAGAGCTCCGTGATAATGGACAAATTTTCAGCCAATACGTTGACTTTGACGGCAAACCAAGCATGGATTCTAAGTACAATCCAAATGGTTCTGTAAATGCCATCGAAGGAATTACCAGCAAGAATGGTCAAATCATCGGTAAAATGGGACACTCAGAACGTTATGAAGACGGTCTTTTCCAAAACATCCCAGGAAATAAAGACCAGCACCTGTTTGCGTCGGCGGTTAAATACTTTACTGGGAAATAAGACTTACAGATTTTCTAATAGATAGTATCAGTAATGTAAAAGTCATGTAGATTTAGCTCTTGGTGCTACACAAATAAAAATTAGGTATAAAAAAATGACATACGAAGTAAAATCTCTTAATGAAGAATGTGGTGTTTTCGGTATCTGGGGGCATCCAGATGCTGCTAAATTAACCTATTTTGGTCTCCACAGTCTTCAGCACCGTGGTCAAGAGGGGGCGGGAATCCTCTCCAATGATCAGGGGAACTTGAAGCGTCATCGTGATATGGGGCTTTTATCAGAAGTGTTCAGAAATCCAGCTAATTTGGATAAACTGACTGGAGCAAGCGCGATTGGGCATGTGCGTTATGCGACTGCTGGCGAAGCTTCTGTGGATAACATCCAGCCCTTCCTCTTTCGCTTTCATGATATGCAGTTTGGACTTGCTCATAACGGAAACTTGACCAATGCAGAATCGCTCAAGCAAGAATTGGAACAAAGAGGGGCTATTTTCAGTTCAACTTCGGACTCGGAAATCTTGGCACACCTCATTCGTCGGAGTCACAATCCGAACTTGATGGGCAAAATCAAGGAGGCGCTCAGCCTTGTAAAAGGTGGATTTGCTTATATCCTGCTGTTTGAGGACAAGTTGATTGCTGCGCTTGATCCTAATGGTTTCCGTCCACTTTCTATTGGGAAAATGGCCAACGGAGCGGTGGTGGTTTCGTCAGAAACCTGTGCTTTTGAAGTCATTGGTGCTGAGTGGATTCGCGATGTAAAACCAGGAGAGATTGTAATCGTAGATGACAATGGGATTCAGTACGATAGCTATACGAATGATACCCAGTTGGCGATTTGCTCTATGGAGTATATCTATTTTGCCCGTCCTGACTCTAATATCCATGGTGTTAATGTCCATACAGCTCGCAAACGTATGGGGGCTCAATTAGCGCGTGAATTCAAGCACGAAGCGGATATCGTGGTCGGTGTGCCAAATTCCTCGCTCAGCGCAGCTATGGGATTTGCAGAAGAATCTGGTCTGCCAAATGAAATGGGTCTGATCAAAAACCAATACACCCAACGCACCTTTATCCAACCGACTCAAGAATTGCGGGAGCAAGGGGTGCGGATGAAACTGTCTGCTGTTTCGGGCGTTGTCAAGGGCAAACGTGTGGTGATGGTGGATGATTCCATTGTTCGTGGGACGACCTCTCGCCGTATCGTTCAGCTTTTGAAAGAAGCAGGTGCGTCTGAGGTTCATGTTGCTATTGGTAGTCCAGCGCTAGCTTATCCATGTTTTTACGGGATTGATATCCAGACGCGTCAGGAGCTGATTGCGGCCAATCATACGGTCGAAGAAACTCGCCAAATCATTGGTGCGGATAGTCTGACCTATCTTTCGATTGATGGCTTGATTGATTCTATCGGCATCGAAACAGATGCGCCAAACGGTGGTCTCTGTGTCGCTTACTTTGACGGCGACTACCCAACTCCTCTCTACGACTATGAGGAAGAATATCGTAGAAGCTTGGGGGATAAGACCAGTTTTTACAAATAGACGGATAAAGACTCTCCATGAAAGGAAGAGAAGATGACAAATAAAAATGCTTATGCTCCACGTCTCGCTACTGACTAAAAGCTAAAGCATTTGTCAGTAGACGCTTTGTCTTATGGGACCAAAGCTAGAGCCCTGACTAGTATTTTTAGATAAAATAATTGTTTATCTAAAAATACGTCGCAATCTTCTCAAAGAAAAGGAAAAATAAAATGGCAAATAAAAATGCGTATGCCCAGTCGGGTGTGGATGTTGAAGCGGGTTATGAAGTTGTTGAGCGGATCAAAAAGCACGTGGCTCGCACGGAGCGTGCGGGTGTCATGGGAGCTCTTGGTGGTTTCGGTGGCATGTTTGACCTCTCAAAAACAGGTGTCAAAGAGCCGGTCTTGATCTCAGGGACCGATGGTGTCGGAACCAAGCTCATGCTGGCAATCAAGTATGACAAGCACGATACCATCGGGCAGGACTGTGTGGCCATGTGTGTTAATGACATCATCGCTGCAGGTGCGGAGCCTCTTTACTTCCTTGACTACGTCGCGACTGGCAAGAATGAACCAGCTAAACTAGAACAAGTCGTTGCTGGTGTGGCAGAAGGTTGTGTGAAGGCAGGCGCTGCCCTCATCGGTGGGGAAACGGCTGAAATGCCTGGTATGTATGGCGAAGATGACTACGATTTGGCTGGTTTTGCAGTCGGTGTGGCTGAAAAATCTCAAATCATTGACGGTTCAAAAGTGGCAGAAGGCGATGTTCTTCTCGGAGTTGCCTCAAGTGGTATCCACTCAAATGGTTACTCACTCGTCCGTCGTGTCTTTGCCGACTATACAGGTGAAGAAGTCCTCCCAGAATTGGAAGGCAAAAAGCTTAAAGACGTTCTTTTGGAGCCAACTCGTATCTACGTTAAAGCTGTTCTGCCACTGATCAAAGAAGAATTGGTCAATGGAATTGCCCACATCACAGGTGGTGGTTTCATCGAAAATGTCCCTCGTATGTTCGCGGATGACTTGGCAGCTGAAATTGATGAAAGCAAGGTTCCAGTTCTTCCAATTTTCAAAGCTCTTGAAAAATATGGACAAATCAAACACGAAGAAATGTTTGAAATCTTCAACATGGGTGTGGGGCTCATGTTGGCAGTTAGTCCTGAAAATGTAGACCGTGTCAAGGAATTACTGGATGAACCAGTCTATGAAATTGGTCGCATCGTCAAGAAAGAAAACGAAAGTGTCATCATCAAATGAAAAAAATAGCGGTTTTTGCCTCTGGTAATGGCTCAAATTTTCAGGTGATTGCCGAAGAATTTCCGGTGGAGTTTGTCTTTTCAGACCATCGTGATGCCTTTGTGCTCGAGCGTGCAGACAAGCTCGGCGTTCTATCCTACGCTTTTGAACTCAAGGAGTTTGAGAGCAAGGCAGACTACGAAGCAGCCCTTGTCGAACTTTTGGAAGAGCACCAGATTGACTTGGTTTGTCTAGCAGGCTACATGAAAATCGTTGGGCCAACCTTACTGGCAGCTTATGAAGGTCGTATCATCAACATTCATCCAGCCTACCTGCCAGAATTTCCAGGAGCTCATGGGATTGAGGATGCTTGGAATGCTGGTGTTACTGAGAGTGGCGTGACCATTCACTGGGTGGACTCGGGTGTGGATACAGGAAAGGTTATTAAACAAGTACGCGTACCACGACTAGCTGATGATACCATTGACAGTTTTGAAGCTCGAATTCATGAAGCAGAGTACAAGTTGTATCCAGAGGTGCTGGATAGCTTGGGAGTGGAGAGAAGGTAAGAAGTAAATCAAGTTTTGATTGCGCAATCTTACTAGGAGAAAAAATGATTGAACTGAAATTAGTAGATGAGAGCAGTTTTCAGGCAGTGCTGGATTTGAAAATATCTGAAGCTGATGAACGAGCACGTTTCGTGGCTCCAAATGTACGCTCTTTAGCTGATGCATGGCTCTACCGGAAAAACGAAGATGTGTTTCCGATGGCAATCTATTGGGATAAGCAAGTGGTTGGCTTTCTCCTGCTGGAAATAGACAAGGATGAAGCGGAATACTTTATCTGGCGGATAATGATTGGTCAGCAGTACCAAGGAAGAGGTTATGGTCGAAAAACCTTGGAAGTTCTAATCAAAGAGGCTCAGATGGATAGAGCTTGCAGTCATATTACCGCAGATTATGTGGTTGGAAATGAAAAAATGAAGTACCTGTTGACTAGTCTGGGTTTTCAGGAAACAGGATTTATAGAAGAAAATAACGAAGTCGCTATGCGCTTGGATCTAAAGAAAGAGGAATAGAATGACGAAAAAGGCCTTAATCAGCGTCTCAGACAAAGCGGGCATTGTTGAATTTGCCCAAGAACTTAAAAAACTTGGTTGGGATATCATCTCAACAGGTGGTACCAAAGTTGCCCTTGATAATGCCGGTGTTGATACCATTGCCATCGACGATGTGACTGGTTTCCCGGAAATGATGGATGGTCGTGTCAAGACCCTCCACCCAAATATTCACGGTGGGCTCTTAGCTCGTCGTGACTTGGATAGCCACTTGGAAGCGGCTAAAGACAATAAGATCGAGCTCATTGACCTTGTAGTGGTCAATCTCTATCCTTTCAAGGAAACCATTCTCAAACCAGATGTGACGTACGCTGATGCAGTCGAAAACATCGATATCGGTGGTCCGTCTATGCTTCGCTCAGCAGCGAAGAACCACGCCAGCGTGACAGTTGTGGTAGATCCTGCGGACTATGCAGTGGTTTTGGACGAATTGGCAGCAAATGGTGAAACGACTTACGAAACTCGTCAAGGTTTGGCAGCCAAGGTTTTCCGTCACACTGCAGCTTATGATGCCTTGATTGCAGAGTATTTTACAGCTCAGGTCGGCGAAAGCAAGCCTGAAAAACTGACCTTGACTTATGACCTCAAACAAGCCATGCGTTACGGTGAAAATCCTCAACAGGATGCAGATTTTTACCAAAAAGCTTTGCCGACAGATTATTCTATTGCATCAGCGAAACAGCTCAACGGGAAGGAATTGTCCTTTAACAATATCCGTGATGCGGATGCTGCCATTCGTATTATCCGCGATTTCAAAGAACGTCCAACGGTTGTAGCTCTCAAACACATGAACCCGTGCGGTATCGGTCAAGCTGATGACATCGAAACTGCTTGGGACTATGCTTATGAGTCTGACCCAGTGTCTATCTTCGGTGGGATTGTCGTTCTTAACCGTGAGGTAGATGCTGCGACAGCTGAGAAGATGCACGACGTTTTCCTTGAAATCATCATTGCACCAAGCTATACGGATGAAGCGCTAGCCATTTTGACCAACAAAAAGAAAAACTTGCGCATTCTTGCCTTGCCATTTGATGCCCAAGACGCTAGTGAAGTGGAAGCAGAATACACAGGTGTTGTCGGTGGACTCCTGGTGCAAAACCAAGACGTGGTCAAAGAAAGCCCAGCTGACTGGCAAGTGGTGACCAAACGCCAGCCAACTGAGACAGAAGCGACTGCCCTTGAGTTTGCTTGGAAAGCTATCAAGTATGTCAAATCAAATGGAATCATCGTGACTAATGATCACATGACACTTGGTGTTGGCCCAGGTCAAACCAACCGTGTGGCTTCAGTTCGTATTGCTATTGACCAAGCTAAAGACCGTCTTGACGGCGCTGTGCTTGCTTCCGATGCCTTCTTCCCATTTGCGGATAACGTGGAAGAAATCGCCAAAGCTGGTATCAAGGCCATCATTCAACCAGGTGGGTCAGTACGAGACCAAGAGTCTATCGAAGCTGCGGATAAATACGGCTTGACTATGGTCTTCACAGGCGTGAGACATTTTAGACATTAAGAAAATAAAAGGGAAGAAAACAGTTTCTTTCCTTTTTTTAGCTTAAAACACTAAGTGAAACAAGATTAAAACGAACGTTTGTGATATAATATTAGTGAATAATTCGCAAAAGAGGTTGAGAAATGAAGCTGTTAGTTGTTGGTTCGGGTGGTCGTGAACATGCCATTGCTAAGAAGTTGCTTGAGTCAAAAAGCGTTGAAAGGGTTTTTGTTGCTCCTGGAAATGACGGAATGACTCTGGATGGTCTGGAATTGGTAAATATCTCTATTTCCGAACATTCTAAGTTGATTGACTTTGCAAAGGCCAACGATATTGCTTGGTCCTTTATCGGACCAGATGATGCGCTTGCAGCTGGGATTGTGGATGATTTTAACAAAGCAGGGCTCAAAGCCTTTGGTCCGACTAGGGCTGCAGCGGAGCTGGAGTGGTCCAAGGATTTTGCTAAGGAAATAATGGTTAAATACGACGTTCCGACAGCAGCCTATGGCACATTTTCAGATTTCGAGGAAGCTAAGGCTTATATTAAGGAGAAAGGATCTCCAATCGTAGTCAAGGCAGATGGTTTGGCACTCGGTAAAGGTGTTGTCGTAGCTGAAACGGTTGAGCAAGCAGTCGAAGCCGCTCACGAGATGCTTTTGGACAATAAATTCGGGGATTCAGGTGCGCGTGTGGTTATCGAGGAGTTTCTTGAAGGTGAGGAATTTTCTCTCTTTGCCTTTGTTAATGGGGACAAGTTCTACATCATGCCAACAGCTCAGGACCACAAACGTGCCTATGATGGCGACAAGGGGCCTAACACTGGTGGGATGGGTGCCTATGCGCCAGTTCCACACTTACCACAGAGTGTGGTTGACACGGCAGTGGAGACTATTGTCAAGCCAGTCCTTGAGGGGATGATCCAAGAAGGGCGTCCTTACCTTGGTGTCCTTTACGCAGGGCTTATTTTAACAGCTGACGGACCTAAGGTCATCGAGTTCAATGCTCGTTTTGGAGACCCCGAAACTCAGATTATCTTGCCTCGTCTGACATCTGACTTTGCACAAAATATCACGGATATTCTCGATGGCAAGGAGCCAACCATTACCTGGACGGACAAGGGTGTGACTCTAGGTGTGGTTGTTGCATCCAAGGGCTATCCGCTAGATTATGCAAAGGGTGTCGAGTTGCCAACTAAGACAGAAGGCAATATCATCACCTACTATGCCGGAGCTAAATTTGCTGAAAATGGGGAAGACCTTCTTTCAAACGGAGGCCGTGTCTATATGCTCGTCACCACAGCAGATACCGTCAAAGAAGCACAAAGTACCATCTACCAAGAACTCTCCCAACAAAAAACAGAAGGCCTCTTTTACCGAACAGATATCGGAAGCAAGGCGATAAAAGATTAACAGACACAAAAATTGTCATGGTGAGCGAAAGCGAGCCAAAGTAAGATAATGGTCTCCGTGGTGAAAAGGCCAGCACAGAAACTGTTCTGGCCGGGGAAAATTTGAGACTTAGGCTCAAATTTTAGGAATGAAACCGAAGGTTTGCTTCCGTCCCCACCACCTAAGACCATTATCAAAAAAGGAAGAAAAAGGATTAAAAATGAAACCAGTAATTTCCATCATCATGGGCTCCAAATCCGACTGGGCAACCATGCAAAAAACCGCCGAAGTCCTAGACCGTTTCGGTGTAGCCTACGAAAAGAAAGTTGTCTCTGCCCACCGCACACCAGACCTCATGTTCAAACATGCGGAGGAAGCCCGCAGCCGTGGCATCAAGGTTATCATCGCAGGCGCTGGTGGCGCAGCCCATTTGCCAGGTATGGTCGCAGCGAAAACAACCCTTCCTGTCATCGGTGTACCCGTCAAGTCGCGCGCTCTTAGTGGCGTGGACTCGCTCTACTCTATCGTACAGATGCCGGGTGGTGTACCTGTTGCGACAATGGCTATCGGTGAAGCAGGTGCGACAAATGCGGCCCTCTTTGCCCTCCGTCTCCTCTCAGTAGAGGATCAGGCTATCGCGACAGCTTTGGCTGATTTCGCAGAAGAACAAGGGAAAATCGCAGAGGAGTCTACAAATGAGCTCATCTAAAACAATCGGAATTATCGGTGGCGGTCAGCTGGGTCAGATGATGGCCATTTCTGCTATCTACATGGGGCACAAGGTTATCGCGCTGGATCCTGCGGCGGATTGCCCAGCCTCTCGCGTGGCGGAGATCATCGTGGCGCCTTATAACGATGTGGATGCCCTTCGTCAGTTGGCTGAGCGTTGCGATGTCCTCACTTATGAATTTGAAAATGTTGATGCAGACGGTTTGGATGCTGTTATCAAGGATGGACAACTTCCACAAGGAACAGACCTACTCCGCATCTCTCAAAATCGTATTGTTGAAAAGGATTTTCTCGCAAACAAGGCACAAGTCACTGTGGCACCTTACAAGGTTGTGACCACAAGCCAAGACTTGGTAGATATCGACCTGTCGAAAAACTATGTCCTCAAGACTGCGACTGGTGGCTACGATGGGCATGGACAAAAAGTCATTCGCTCGGAAGCAGACTTGGAAGAAGCCTATGCGCTAGCTGACTCAGCAGACTGCGTTTTGGAAGAATTTGTCAACTTTGACCTTGAGATTTCTGTCATCGTATCAGGAAATGGCAAGGACGTGACGGTTTTCCCAGTTCAGGAAAATATCCACCGCAACAACATCCTGTCTAAGACCATTGTGCCAGCTCGCATTTCAGAAAGTCTAGCAGCCAAGGCCAAAGCTATGGCGGTTCGAATCGCAGAACAACTCAACTTGTCTGGAACACTTTGTGTGGAAATGTTTGCGACAGCTGATGATATCATTGTCAACGAGATTGCCCCACGACCACACAACTCTGGGCACTACTCTATCGAAGCCTGCGACTTCTCCCAGTTTGACACCCATATTCTCGGTGTTTTGGGAGTACCATTACCAGCTATCCACCTGCATGCCCCAGCCGTCATGCTCAATGTCCTCGGCCAGCATGTCGAGGCTGCCGAAAAATATGTCACAGAAAATCCAAGCGCTCACCTCCACTTATATGGTAAACTAGAAGCAAAGCACAACCGCAAAATGGGACATGTGACTTTGTTTAGTGACGTGCCGGATGAGGTTGAGGAATTTGGGAAAGGGATTGATTTTTAGATGAAAAAAATAATAGTATTAATAATAGTTGGTGTTGCTTTTTACTCTATTCTTTTTGGCGTAGTGGTATCAGAAATATTTCAGAGTCTCTTTGTATTGATTGTTTCAAATGTAATACTTGATTATTTTTATGAAATATTTGTAGCTTCGCACAAAATTACTAGTAGCATGAAATTCAGAGATGATTTTAATTCAGATTATTTTGATTTGTACTGGAACTTATCAAAAAATAGAATTCAGTTATTACTAAATTTAGCTTTATTTTCGATTTCTTTTAAATCTCTTTTTTCTGATAATATAGATATTATGAACAAATTTTTATTTTCAGTTGTCTTGTTTGTTTTTGGTTTTATTGTTTGGATTATTTTCTTATATATTGGAAAAAACCAAAAAATAATATTTGACTTGATGATGAAAAAACAATTAAACTATTCTGCTTATACTTCTGAAGAAATAAAATTAATCAATAATATCAAGCATAAATTAGTCAATAATATCAAGCATAATATGTAACAATTAAAGTTTTTTTCAGGGATTTTTTTGAAGGAATATGCCTGCAGTAATCGTTGATACTAGCAAAAGAAGACAAGTTATTACAGATAAAAGATAAGGAATTTCAAATGAAAAAAACAGATAAGTTTAAAAATAATAGACTTTTCGATGATTTTGAGGGAATTAGTTTCAAAACAATTACTAATCAAGATAACTATGAGTTTATTACTCTCGAAACGTATATGATTGATTTGTTTAAACAATATATCAGTGTAATTAATGAAAGTCTAGAGTATTTTACTTATTATCGCGGAGACATTCTGAATTTGATGGAAGAAGACACTCAGGTGTTTTTAGAAAAGAAATTAAATAAATTTTTCATTGTTGGTCAAAAAGGGGTAAAATTTTACAGAGAAAATGAAGTTTGTTTAGATGATGAGATGAGCCAAATAATTAAACATATTGATGGGGAAAGCGATTTAGAATTCAAAAAATATAAATCTGAATTTATTTCGGTATCTGTCGGAGATTCTAGTCTTGAAATTGCACAAGAATATTCTAAGGGTTGTAACAACCAGAAAGGCGAGGGTTTAATTATTTTTGGATTTGAGGAAATTAATAATATGATTGATCCCTCTCAACTGTATAGCTTCCCTAAGGAACTATTAGAGTTATCAGATAGTGAAGGGGAAGTTTTACTTAGAGAAATAATTTGCCCAGATAGTATTTTTGGCTTGTTTAGTATTTGTGATAGTCGTAAGAACTTTATTATTAATCCGTGGTTGGTTAATCGTTTAAAACAACTTAAAGATATTGAGAGTACTGATCGGAAAGATATAATAAAAGAAAAACCATTTTTCAAGATTAATCAAGTTAAATTTGATGAGTATCTTGAAGAATTAAATATGAAACGATATGCTATTCGTTATAGAAAATAATAATTAGTCGACTTACTTTATTGCACGAGTTGGAAAAATAAAATCATTTTATACTTATGTCTTAAATAAATATATAAGTATATATTGAAAGAAAATTATTTAAGAATTTTGTTTAAATTTTTATAGTATTTTTAATTTAATAGATATGGAGAAACAACATGATCGAACGTTACTCTCGCCCTGAGATGGCGAACATTTGGAGTGAAGAAAATAAATACCGTGCTTGGCTTGAGGTGGAAATCTTGGCTGACGAGGCATGGGCTGAGTTGGGGGAAATCCCTAAGGAAGATGTGGCTTTGATTCGTGAGAAGGCGGACTTTGACATCGACCGTATTTTAGAAATTGAGCAGGAGACTCGCCACGATGTGGTGGCTTTCACGCGTGCGGTTTCTGAGACGCTTGGTGAAGAGCGCAAGTGGGTCCACTATGGTTTGACTTCTACCGACGTGGTGGATACGGCCTACGGATACCTCTACAAGCAGGCCAACGACATCATCCGTCGTGACCTTGAAAACTTCACCAACATCATCGCTGATAAGGCTAAGGAGCACAAGTTCACCATCATGATGGGGCGTACCCACGGTGTGCATGCGGAGCCTACAACTTTTGGTCTTAAATTGGCGACTTGGTACAGCGAAATGAAGCGCAATATCGAGCGTTTCGAGCATGCGGCTGCTGGAGTGGAAGCAGGTAAGATTTCTGGTGCGGTTGGGAACTTTGCCAACATCCCACCATTTGTAGAGCAATACGTCTGCGACAAATTGGGTATCCGTGCTCAAGAAATCTCTACCCAGGTCCTTCCTCGTGACCTTCACGCTGAGTACTTTGCAGTTCTTGCTAGCATCGCGACTTCCATCGAGCGCATGGCAACGGAAATCCGTGGTTTGCAAAAGTCTGAGCAACGCGAAGTAGAAGAGTTCTTTGCCAAAGGGCAAAAAGGTTCTTCAGCAATGCCACACAAACGTAACCCTATCGGTTCTGAAAACATGACAGGTCTGGCGCGTGTTATCCGTGGGCATATGATTACTGCCTATGAAAACGTCGCTCTCTGGCACGAACGCGACATTTCCCACTCATCAGCTGAGCGGATTATCACACCAGATACGACCATTTTGATTGACTACATGCTCAACCGTTTTGGAAACATCGTTAAGAACTTGACAGTCTTCCCAGAAAACATGATCCGTAACATGAACTCAACTTTCGGTCTTATCTTTAGCCAGCGGGCTATGTTGACCTTGATTGAAAAAGGCATGACCCGTGAGCAAGCCTATGACTTGGTGCAACCAAAAACAGCCTACTCTTGGGACAACCAAGTAGACTTTAAACCACTTCTGGAAGCAGATCCAGAAGTAACTTCACGCCTCACTCAAGATGAAATCGATGAAATCTTCAACCCTGCATACTACACCAAACGAGTAGATGATATCTTTGAACGCATCGGACTGGGTGACTAATCATAACAACAAAAAGCGAGATTCAATCTCGCTTTTTTGTATTCTTGTTGAAGAGGTTTAGTCTTCTTTTCTCTTAGTCAGTCCGTAGGCTGCTAGAGTAGCCATGAGTCCTGCTGCGACCAAGGCTGCAGAGTCTTGACTTCCTGTTGCAGGGAGTTGTTTTTCATCTGATTTGGCAGTAGTTGGTGCAGTTTGCTCAGTTTTCTCAACGGCAGTTCCGACTTCAACGACCTGAGCGACTGCTTCCTGTGATACCGCACTATTGACAAGGGTTCTTTCTTCCTTGCCGTCAGCAGTAGTGCTGACAGAGTAGAAGACGGTACGGCGACCATTTACTCCAGCAACGACTACTTGACTTTGTCCTTTTGGTAATTGAGGATTTTCACGTGTCACGGTAGTGAACGGAATCTCTTCCTCTTGGATATCTAGTCTTGGTTTTGTTTCTGCGGCTGGAGCAAGACCGTGTTCATCCCCTACATGGGTTACAAGAGTTCCGACTTCAATAACTTGGGTCACTGCTTCTTGGGTCACAAGGCTATCTACAAGAGTTTTCACTTCCTTACCGTCAACAGTAGTGCTCACAGAGTAGTAATGACTGCGACGACCGTTAGCGCCTTTAGTAACAACTTGAGTCTTCCCTTTGAGTAAGAGTGGATTTTCACGTGTCACGGTAGTGAATGGAATCTCTTCTTCTTGGATATCTAGTCTTGGTTTTGCCTCTGTGGCTGGAGCAAGACCGTGTTCATCCCCTTTGTGAGTAATAGGGGCACCGATTTCAACCACTTGGGTCACAGGTTCTTTGGTTACTTGGCTATCTAGAACGGTTTCTGTTTGTTTCCCATTTTCAATAAGGACAGAGATGTAATGAGTGCGTTCGCCCTCTACACCTGGTGTGATGATCTTTTCCTGACCGGCTGGGAGGTTCGGATTTTCCTTCTTGATGACCTCAAATGGAATCTTTTCTGCTCTTGTGATGAGTTCCGGTTTGGTTTCAACATTGGTAGCTAGTTCGTTTTCATCGAGGCTTCCTGAGTGGGTTGCTGCTGGTTTGAGGCCTAGGCGGGCTGCTTTGAGCTTGGCTACGAGAGCGTCTAACTCGGCTTGCTTGTTACGGTTAAGGTTGTAGTTGAGAGCTTCTTTAGCTGCATTTAGGGCATCTAGGCTTTCTTTGCTATATCCTTCTAAGTTTGTAGGGATTTGAGCAAGTTCCTCGCGGAGGGCATTGTAGTTAGCGCGGAAGTAGTCTTTGTTATTGTCTGCAAAGGCAGTCATGAGTTCAAAGATTTCTTCTTCCTTGTACTCAGCGCTTGGTCTATCTGCCCAGATGGCAAGCATGCTTCCAACTGTTGGAAGGTCTACCTCAGGATATTTGGTAGATGCAAGCTGGTTAAATGGTGTTTTTTTAGTGTTTTCAATTGCTTTTTTGAGGAAGCCACCACCATCTTCTGGTTTTTGACCAAGAATGTAGTACCAGTCTCCGTTGGTATTAAGGAATTTATAGCCTTTACTTGCAAGGTACTGAGGAGATGCAAGGTTGTAGCCCCACCATCCTTTAGACCAGTAAGAGATGATGACATCCTTGTCAAACTCAACATCATCCTTGTCCTCGTAGTAGAAACCATCGTTGAAGGCCATTGGTTGAAGGCCTCTTTCTTTAGCCATAGCAGCAAGGGTGTTAGAGTACTCAGCAAACTTGCCATAGAGTCCATACCATTTGAGGTAGTACCAGCCTTGGGCGTTGGTAGCATCATTGGCATATTCGTCTGTACCGTAGTTGAAGATCTTAGTCTTGCCTGCAAAGAAGTCCATGTACTTGCCGATAAGGGCTTTGACAAAGTTCATCGCTTCTTCGTTTTCAAGGTCCATGGTTGTTTTGGAGACTTTATCAAAATTAGCTTGAGGGTTTGCGATACCTAATTTTTCCATAGCAACAAGCATGGCATCCATGTGACCTGGGCTGTTGATCGCTGGGATGAGTCCGAGACCTTTTGATTTTGCGTACTCGATCAATTCAGTGATTTCAGCCTGACTAAGAGTGGTTCCGTTTGGATCATCGTAGTAAGCTTTTGTTCCTTCGATGATGGCCTTCTTGACATCGTCACTTGCATAAGTTTTTCCGTTAGCTGTGATGGTCATGTCATCAAGGAGGAAGCGAAGTCCGTCATTTCCTAGGAGAAGATGCACATCAGAATATCCAAGTTCACTAGCTTTATCAATGATACGTTTGAGTTGCTCAGCTGAGAAGTACTTGCGTCCAGCATCGATTGAGATCACCTTGTTCTTGGCAAGTTTTTCAACTTCGCGTTTCGCGTCTTCTTCTTTTTGAGCTTCTGGTGTGAAGGTCAAGTTGCTGACAGCTTCTTGGAGTTTCGCGATTGCCTGGTCAATCGTGTCCTGTTGGGCACGACTGAGGTTGCTATCGAGTGAGCGAATAGCTTTTTCAGCTTCTTTTACAGCTGCGACACTTTCCGCAGTATAGCGGTTAAGGTCTGTTGGGACTTCTTTCAGAGCTTGCTCAGCAGACTCATAGTCGGCAGCAAAGTACTCAGCATTGGCATTTGCGAAGCTACGCATGAGTTTGAAGAGACGTGATGGAGAATAGCGTGCTGATGGAGTATCTGCCCAAGCAGCTACCATACCACCGATGAACGGAATATCTGCTCCTTCAGATTTTGGTACAGAAGTGATTGGAGTGTTCTTGATTCCATTGAGTCCTTGGTCCAGGTTGTACCAGCCTTGGCCGTCGGCATTTCGTCCGAGAACATAGTACCAAGCATCGTTGGTATTAAGAATTTGGTGACCTTTTTCAACTAGAAGTTTAGAAGAAGCGACGTCGTAACCGCCCCATCCACCAGTCCACATAGAAACGATGATATCTTTGTCAAAAGTACCAAAGCTTGTATCGCTATTGTAGTAGATTCCATCGTTGAAGGCCATTGGTTTGAGGCCGTGAGATTTAACGATGCGAGCTAGGTCATTAGCATAAGCGATAAATTTGTCATAGCCCTTATCTGGGAAGCCATCTTCTGGATACCACTTGTAGGCTTGAAGAACGCTCCAGCCTTTGGCATCTGTAGCATCATTGGCGTACTCGTCTAGTCCGATATTGAAAATATCAGTTTTTCCAGCAAAGTATGCTGCATACTTGTCGATCAGGGCTTTGGTAAACTCAACAGCTTCTTTGTTATCCAGGTCAACGGTACGAGCAGATTCCTTACCAAAGTAGTTGAAGTTCGGTTTTTGGATACCTAGCTCCTTCATGGCATGCAAAATCGCATCCATGTGGCCAGGGCTATTAACGGTTGGGATTAGTCCAACACCCTTATCTTTGGCATAGTTAATCAAGTCCGTCATTTGGCTCTCTGTCAAGTGGTTGCCGTTTGGATCCTTGTAGTAGGCATCAGTTCCATTTTCGAGTGCACGTTTGACATCATCACTTGCATAGGTTTTGCCATTGGCTTTGATGGTCATGTCGTCCAACATGAAACGCATGCCATCGTTTCCAACTAGTAAATGAAGATCCGTGTAGCCGTAGTGTTTGGCCTTATCGATGATTTCTTTGAGTTGCTCAGGCGAGAAGTACTTGCGTCCGGCATCAATTGAGATCATCTTTCTTTTTGCCAGTTTTTCATTTACCTGAGCTGCTCGTTCGGTGCTAGGAGTGGCTACTGCAGGTGTGGCTGCTTCATTTTTCTTTTCTGAAGGAGAGTTTTCTGCAGGAACTTCAGTTGGAGCAGGACTTTCTTTCTCAGTAGTCGGAGTTGGACTAGCATTTTCTGTTACAGCTGGTGCAGTTGTTTCTTCTGTTTTTGGAGCAACTGTATGAGGAGCCTCCTGGTCTTCTTTGACATCCTCTTTTATAGGCTCTTCAGCCTTTTCTTCCAGTTTTTCTGGAACCTTGGAATCTACAGCTTCTTTGACTGCTTGAGGACTCTCCTGGACAGTTTGAACCGTTTCCTCAGCTGTTGGAGCCGGAGTAATCCCGTCGGCAGCTACGACTTGTGCGCTAAAAGCAAATCCTATAAGTACAGAAGCTGCTCCAACTGCATATTTACGGATGGAGAAGCGCTGTTTCTTTTCTAGTTTCATGACAAAACCTCCTTGTTGTTATCGTATATGATAGCGTTTACATAAAACCAATTTTATTTTATTATCTAAGGAGTAAAATGTCAAGTGGGTTTATATAAGAACTATAATAAATGGAGGAAAACATAAGATTTAGGAGAAAATTGCCAATAAAAGATAAAGATAGAAGGAAAAATGAAGCAGGTATTTAACTTGTTTTTAGTAAAAACGCTACTAATTAAATAAGAACCTTTCATGTCATTTTCATAGTTTCTTTCTCGTGCTATAATAAATACAGAAAAAGCCTGAGCTGGGCTCAGGCTTTTTCTTAATGACCTCGGTTACATGAGATGAATTTGATTTTGTAGTAGTCTGCTCGCTTATAAGTTTCACTATAGGCAAGGACTTGGCCTGTGGCCTCAAGTTTTGTAGTCTTGGTTTGGAAGACAGTTGGGAATTGTGTATCGATTCCAAGTACAGAAGCAGCGTGCTCTGGTGTTGGAAAGGCAATCTCATTGATTTCCTCAAAATGCTCATCACTCATGTGAATGCGGTAATCCAATTTGAAACGTTTATAGATAGAACTATAATAATCAAGATTTGGATAGTTGGCATTGATATATTGTTCAGGAACATAAGATGTGTGGTAGATGTATGTAACGTCA
The DNA here is from genome assembly GCF_001074565.1 of Streptococcus pseudopneumoniae. Lineage (GTDB taxonomy): Bacteria > Bacillota > Bacilli > Lactobacillales > Streptococcaceae > Streptococcus > Streptococcus pseudopneumoniae_J. Next base: position 38,237 of record NZ_JUQX01000057.1, read on the forward strand.
TTTGTTTGACGAATACGTTCAATCTTATAGTAGAATTGATCTCCACGTAGGCCGAGTTTCTCTAAATATTCAAGCTTGTTTCCGCGCTCGATAGAAAGGACAGTAACTTTATCGTCTTTTGTTTCAAAGATTTCAACATCTGAAAACTCAACGAGTTTGTGCTTACGTGCACGTGAAACGAAAGTTCCTTTACCTTGTTGACGGACAATATAGCCGTCTTTTGCAAGGTCATTCAAAGCACGAACAACGGTGATCGAACTAACATCGTACATCGAAATCAATTCTGCTTCTGTATAAAATTTATCTCCACTCGCAAATTGACCTGAGATGATTTTGTTTTTTAATTCATCTTTAATATATTGGTATTTTGGAATAGCCATAATTTCACCTCGATTCTCTTTCTCCAACCTTGATTTTACCATAAATACTGAGAAAATAGTAGTATTTAGGTAAAAAAAATTAAAATAATCGATTAAAGATGTTATGTTACATGTAAAAAATTTCATTTTCTAGCCTTGTGAATTATCATACATAAAAAAACGACTTTCATGCGATTTTTTGATAATTTCGGTAAACGGTAAGTAAAAAAATAGAAAAATTTTAAAGAATTTTCTAAAACCTATTGACAAATGCAAAAGATTTGATTATATTTAATATTATAATAAATGAAAGCGCAAACTTAATTAGTCAGAGGTAGTAACATGACAAGATTTAAAATTGAGGACGATTTCTATTTAGATGGAAAACCGTTCAAGATTTTGTCCGGCGCCATTCATTATTTTAGAATTCCAGCGGAGGATTGGTATCATTCGCTCTACAACTTAAAAGCGCTTGGCTTTAATACAGTCGAGACTTATGTAGCATGGAATTTACACGAACCTGTTGAAGGGGAGTTTAATTTTGAAGGTGCTATAGATTTGGAGAGATTCCTCCAAATCGCACAGGATTTGGGTCTCTACGCCATTGTGCGTCCGTCTCCATTTATCTGTGCTGAGTGGGAGTTCGGTGGTTTACCAGCTTGGCTCTTAACTAAGAACATGCGAATCCGTTCATCCGATCCGGCTTATGTTGAGGCAGTTGCTCGCTATTATGACCAATTATTACCAAGGCTTGTGCCTCGCTTGTTGGAAAATGGCGGAAATATTCTCATGATGCAAGTCGAAAATGAATATGGATCTTATGGAGAAGATAAGTCTTATCTGAGAGCGATTCGAAAATTGATGGAAGATCGTGGAATTGATTGCCCACTCTTTACTTCAGACGGTCCTTGGAGGGCTACTCTGAAAGCTGGAACCTTGATCGAAGACGATCTCTTTGTGACAGGAAACTTCGGCTCTAAGGCTCCCTACAACTTTTCACAAATGCAAGAATTCTTTGATGAGTATGGCAAAAAATGGCCCCTCATGTGTATGGAATTCTGGGATGGCTGGTTTAACCGTTGGAAAGAACCAATCATCACGCGTGATCCAAAAGAGTTGGCAGAAGCTGTTCGAGAGGTGTTAGAGCAAGGCTCCATCAACCTTTATATGTTCCATGGCGGAACAAACTTTGGTTTCATGAATGGTTGCTCGGCTCGAGGAACTCTAGATTTGCCACAAGTTACATCTTACGATTATGATGCCCTTCTCGATGAAGAAGGAAATCCAACTGCTAAATACCTAGCAGTCAAGAAGATGATGGCAACACACTTCCCAGAGTATCCACAGTTGGAACCACTTTACAAGGAAAGCATGGAAATGGAATCCATTCCGCTAGTTGAAAAAGTTTCCTTGTTTGAAACCCTGGATAGCTTGGCAAGTCCAACTGAAAGCCTCTATCCAAAAGCGATGGAAGAACTTGGTCAAAGTTATGGCTACCTTCTTTATCGTACCGAAGCAAGTTGGGATGCAGAAGAGGAACGTCTCCGTATCATCGATGGACGTGACCGAGCTCAACTCTATGTAGATGGTCAATGGATTGCCACTCAATACCAGACAGAAATTGGTGAAGATATCTACTGTCAGGGAAATCGAGAAGGTTTTTCAGAGATTGACATCTTGGTCGAAAATATGGGGCGTGTCAACTATGGACATAAGTTCTTGGCAGATACGCAACGTAAAGGAATTCGTACAGGTGTCTGCAAGGATCTACACTTCATGTTAAATTGGAAACAATATCCACTTCCATTGGATAATCCTGAGAAAATTGATTTTTCAAAAGGATGGACAGAAGGACAACCAGCCTTTTACGCTTTCGACTTCACCGTTGAAGAGCCTAAGGATACCTACTTAGATTTATCTGAGTTTGGTAAGGGAGTTGCCTTTGTCAACGGTCGTCACCTAGGACGTTTCTGGAATGTCGGCCCGACCCTCTCACTTTATATCCCTCATAGCTATCTCAAGCAAGGTGATAACCGCATCATCATCTTTGAAACTGAAGGTGAATATAAAGAAGAGATTCATTTAACTCGTAAACCTACACTAAAACACATAAAGGGGGAAAACTTATGACAATTGTAGGATGCCGTATCGATGGACGTTTGATCCACGGTCAAGTAGCCAATCTTTGGGCAGGGAAACTAAACGTTTCGCGCATTATGGTTGTAGACGATGAAGTCGTTAACAACGATATTGAAAAGAGTGGCTTGAAACTTGCTACACCACCAGGTGTAAAACTTAGTATCTTGCCAATTGAGAAAGCGGCAGCGAATATCCTTGCTGGTAAATACGATAGCCAACGTCTCTTTATCGTTGCACGTAAACCAGACCGTTTCCTTGGTTTGGTTGAAGCAGGTGTTCCGCTTGAAACACTCAATGTCGGCAATATGTCTCAAACACCAGAAACTCGCCCTATCACGCGTTCTATCAACGTGGTAGATAAGGATGTGGAAGACTTCCACAAACTGGCAGAAAAAGGTGTTAAACTCACTGCTCAAATGGTTCCAAATGATCCAGTTTCAGACTTTTTGAGCTTATTAAAATAGGAAAAAATTTTTAGGAGGTCATTGTTATGATACAATGGTGGCAAATTTTACTTCTCACTTTGTACTCAGCTTATCAAATCTGTGATGAGTTGACAATCGTTTCATCTGCAGGTTCCCCTGTATTCGCTGGTTTCATTACTGGTTTGATCATGGGAGATGTGACAACTGGTTTGTTTATCGGTGGTAGCTTGCAGTTGTTCGTTCTTGGGGTTGGTACCTTCGGTGGTGCTTCTCGTATCGACGCAACTTCTGGTGCGGTTCTTGCAACAGCATTCTCTATCTCTCAAGGTATTGATACAGATCTTGCGATTACAACAATCGCTGTACCAGTAGCAGCACTTTTGACATACTTCGACGTTCTTGGACGTATGACAACTACTTTCTTTGCACACCGTATTGATGCTGCAATCGAACGCTTTGACTATAAAGGTATCGAGCGCAACTACCTACTTGGTGCAGTGCCTTGGGCTCTTTCACGTGCCCTTCCAGTATTCTTCGCCCTTGCTTTTGGTGGGGAATTCGTACAAGGTGTTGTAAACCTTGTTAAAGAATACCAATGGGTTGCAGACGGTTTGACACTTGCAGGACGTATGCTTCCAGGTCTCGGATTTGCAATCTTGCTTCGTTACCTTCCAGTTAAACGTAACCTTCACTACCTTGCAATGGGATTCGGTTTGACAGCTATGTTGACTGTTCTTTACTCATATGTAACAGGTCTTGGTGGCGCTGTTGCGGGTATCCTTGGTACTCTTCCTGCTGATGTTGCTGAAAAGATTGGCTTTGCTAACAACTTCAAAGGTTTGTCTATGATCGGTATCTCTATCGTAGGTATCTTCCTTGCAGTTGTTCACTTTAAGAACAGCCAAAAAGTAGCTGTAGCAGCACCTTCTACACCATCAGAAAGTGGGGAAATCGAAGATGACGAATTCTAATTACAAACTTACAAAAGAAGATTTTAATCAAATCAACAAACGTAGCTTGTTTACTTTCCAATTAGGTTGGAACTATGAGCGTATGCAAGCTTCTGGTTACCTTTACATGATCTTGCCTCAATTGCGTAAAATGTATGGGGATGGAACTCCTGAATTGAAAGAAATGATGAAAGTTCATACTCAATTCTTCAATACTTCACCATTCTTCCACACTATTATCGCTGGTTTTGACCTTGCCATGGAAGAAAAAGATGGTGTAGGTTCAAAAGATGCCGTTAACGGTATCAAAACAGGTTTGATGGGACCATTCGCTCCTCTTGGAGACACAATCTTTGGTTCACTTGTACCTGCTATCATGGGATCTATCGCAGCAACTATGGCTATCGCTGGCCAACCATGGGGTATCTTCCTTTGGATCGCAGTTGCAGTTGCATATGACATCTTCCGTTGGAAACAATTGGAATTTGCCTACAAAGAAGGGGTTAACCTTATCAACAACATGCAAAGTACTTTGACAGCTTTGATTGATGCTGCATCTGTACTTGGTGTCTTCATGATGGGTGCTCTTGTAGCAACAATGATCAACTTTGAGATTTCTTACAAATTGCCAATCGGTGAAAAATTGATTGATTTCCAAGACATCTTGAACTCAATCTTCCCACGCTTGCTTCCAGCAATCTTTACTGCCTTTATCTTCTGGTTGCTTGGTAAGAAAGGTATGAACTCTACTAAAGCGATCGGTATCATTATCGTTCTTGCAGTAGGTCTTTCATTCATCGGTAAATTCTTGCTTGGAATGGGCGCATAATTTATGGTGAAATCGTTAATTTTGGTGAGTCATGGTCGTTTCTGTGAAGAACTTAAAGGTAGCACGGAAATGATCATGGGTCCACAGGACAACATTCATGCAGTGGCTCTTCTTCCAGAAGATGGTCCAGAAGAATTTACTGCTAAATTTGAAGCTGCTATCGAAGGATTGGATGATTTCCTAGTCTTTGCAGATCTTCTCGGTGGTACACCATGTAACGTGGTGAGCCGCTTGATTATGGAAGGTCGCAACGTGGAACTCTACGCAGGAATGAATCTGCCAATGGTGATTGAATTTATCAATGCAAGCCTTACAGGAGCAGATGCGGATTATAAGAGCCGTGCTGCAGAAAGCATTGTAAAAGTCAATGACCTGTTAGCGGGCTTTGATGATGACGAAGATGAATAATACTCTTCGAAAATCAAATTCAAACTACGTCAGCGTCGCCTTGCCGTATAGATGTTACTGACTTCGTCAGTCTTATCTGGCAACCTCAAAGCAGTGCTTTGAGCAACCTGAGGCTAGCTTCCTAGTTTGCTCTTTGATTTTCATTGAGTATAAGATGTAACTTAGAGCATCTTATATAGAATATACATGGGAATGGGAGTCAATCCCATTCCCATATTTTCAATAGGAATGAAACAATAATAGATTAGAGGAACTCTATGCTAAATTACACAAAAGAAGAATTACTTGAACTGGGTGCAGAAATCACGACTCGTGAGATCTACCAACAGCCTGATGTATGGAAAGAAGCTTTTGAATCTTACCAAGCAAAACGGGAAGAAATTGCAGCCTTTCTGCAAGGTATCGCTGATAGACATGACTATATCAAGGTTATCTTGACGGGTGCTGGTACTTCTGCTTATGTGGGAGATACCTTGGTGCCTTACTTTAAGGAAGTCTATGACGAACGCAAATGGAATTTCAATGCCATTGCGACAACAGATATCGTAGCAAATCCAGAAACCTATCTGAAAAAAGATGTGGCAACTGTCCTTGTATCCTTTGCTCGTAGCGGAAATTCTCCTGAAAGTGTGGCGACAGTTGATTTGGCTAAAGCCTTGGTTGATGACCTCTATCAAGTGACCATTACATGTGCTGCAGACGGGAAATTGGCTCTTCAAGCCCATGGCGATGACCGCAATCTCTTGCTCTTGCAACCAGCTGCCTCTAATGACGCTGGATTTGCCATGACTTCTAGCTTTACGTCTATGATGCTAACAGCTCTCTTGGTCTTTGATCCTACAGAATTTGCTGTGAAAGCTGAACGTTTTGAAGTTGTGACTAGCCTTGCGCGTAAAGTTCTAGACAATGCAGCAGATGTTAAAGAGCTTGTTGACCTTGACTTTAACCGTGTTATCTATCTGGGTGCTGGTCCTTTCTTTGGACTTGCTCATGAAGCTCAGTTGAAGATTTTGGAATTAACTGCTGGTCAAGTGGCGACCATGTATGAAAGCCCAGTTGGCTTCCGTCACGGTCCAAAATCATTGATCAACGAAGATACAGTTGTTTTGGTATTTGGTACAACGACAGACTACACTCGCAAGTACGACTTGGACTTGGTTCGTGAAGTTGCTGATGATCACATTGCTCGTCGTGTTGTGCTTTTGAGTGATCAAGCCTTTGGTCTTGAAAATGTCAAAGAAGTAGCTCTTGGCTGTGGTGGAGTCTTGAATGATATTTATCGTGTCTTCCCTTACATCGTATATGCTCAACTCTTTGCCCTTCTGACTTCGCTTAAGGTCGAAAATAAACCAGATACACCGTCTCCTACAGGTACAGTAAACCGTGTGGTACAAGGTGTTATCATTCATGACTATCATAAATAAGGAAGTGTCTATGAGTAAATTACAATTAAGTCCTAATAAAGTAGCTTGCTTGCAAAAACTCTCTGACGAGAACGGCATTATCTCAGCTCTTGCCTTTGACCAACGTGGTGCTTTGAAACGCCTTATGGCTCAATACCAAACAGAAGAACCAACAGTTGCTCAAATGGAAGAACTTAAAGTTTTGGTTGCAGATGAATTGACAAAATACGCATCCTCTATGCTTCTTGACCCTGAGTATGGTCTCCCAGCTACAAAAGCGCTTGATGCCAATGCTGGTCTTCTTCTTGCTTATGAGAAAACTGGCTACGACACAACTAGCACCAAACGCTTGCCTGACTGCTTGGATGTTTGGTCTGCCAAACGCATCAAGGAACAAGGTGCAGATGCTGTTAAGTTCTTGCTTTACTACGATGTAGATAGCTCTGACGAACTCAACCAGCAAAAACAAGCCTACATCGAACGCATTGGTTCTGAGTGTGTGGCGGAAGATATTCCATTCTTCCTTGAAATCTTGGCTTACGATGAAAAAATCGCTGACGCAGGTTCTGCAGAATACGCTAAAGTAAAACCACACAAGGTTATCGGTGCCATGAAGGTCTTCTCAGATCCACGCTTCAACATTGATGTCTTGAAAGTGGAAGTTCCAGTCAACGTCAAATACGTTGAAGGCTTTGGCGATGGTGAAATCGTGTATACTCGCGAAGAAGCAGCAGCCTTCTTCAAAGCACAAGATGAAGCAACGAACTTGCCATACATCTACTTGAGTGCGGGTGTATCGGCTAAACTCTTCCAAGAAACGCTTGTCTTTGCCCACGAATCAGGCGCAAACTTCAACGGAGTTCTTTGTGGCCGTGCAACATGGGCTGGATCAGTTGAAGCTTACATCAAAGACGGTGAAGCAGCAGCTCGTGAATGGTTGCGTACAACAGGTTTTGAGAACATTGACGAACTCAACAAGGTTCTTCAAACAACAGCGACTTCATGGACTAAACGTATAGAAGCATAAAATAAGAATAGAAGAATCCCCATTTGTTAAGAAGAGACTTAAGGTTTTCTGACAAAGGATTCTGAAAATGGAAACTACAACCATAGATGGTGCAGACACTCTCTATGGTTTGTTTACTTAAGAGAAATGGATCAAAGGAGAGAAGAATGAAAGCATACACAGAGCGTGTATTTGGAAATCATGAGGGCAAGGATGTCTTGGCCTATCGCTTTGAGACTGACAGTGGCTACCAGCTTGAAGTTATGACCTATGGTGCGACCATCTTGCGCTATGTCACGCCTGACAAGGATGGAAACTTTGCCAATGTGATCTTGGGATTTGATGATTTTGCTAGCTATGTAGGCAATAGTCCCAAGCATGGAGCAAGTGTAGGTCCTGTAGCGGGTCGTATTGCAGGTGCGACATTTGAGCTCAATGGCAAGACCTATGATCTTGAAGTCAACAATGCTAGCAACTGTAACCACAGTGGTTCAACAGGTTGGGATTCGAGCTTGTTTGAATTGGTCGAGGTGAGCGACCATGGCTTGACTCTCTACACAGAGCGTACAGATGGGACAGGAGGATTTCCTGGTAATCTCAAGATTTGGATTAGCTACTACTTGGAAGAAACTGGTGCCTACGAAGTCAGCTATAAGGTGACGACAGATCAGGATACGCTTGTTAATCCAACTAATCACAGCTACTTCAACTTGTCTGGTGATTTCACGCAGACAGTTGACCGCCATGTCTTTCAGCTAAACACGGAGGGCATTTACCCAATCGCTCCGGACGGTGTGCCAGCAAAAACTCCAGATGCTGATCGCGATGTGGTGAAACACATCTACAATGGTGCTTTGCTCAAGGACATCTTTGCAGAGGAAGATGAGCAAATCCAGTTGGTATCTGGTTTGGATCACCCATTTGCCCTTCCTGCAGGTCATGACAATGCTGGTTTCCTTTATGATCAAAACTCAGGTCGTTTCCTGCTTTTCAAGACAGAGGCTCCTTGCTTTGTGGTCTACACCGCAAACTTTGTGGATGAGACTGTCGTCATAGCTGGTCAGCCAATGGTACAGCACAATGGCATTGCCCTTGAAGCTCAGGCCTTACCAGATGCCATTCACAGTGACCTCAAAGACCAAGTCATTCTCAAAGCAGGGCAAACCTTTACTAGTAAAACTCGTTACGAGCTTGTTGTTAAATAAAAAGAAGAGCTGGTTTCCAGCTCTTTTGAGTTGTCTTCGTTGACATTTTATCTCAATAGTGTATAATTGATGTAATCAATAAAGTTACAACAAAAGGAGACACCCTATGACTTATGCATACCAAAGCCACATTTATCTAGCCGAGGTAGTTTTAAATGTCAAGGATTTGACGCGTCAAACGGCTTTTTATCACCAGATTATTGGCTTGGAGATTTTATCTCAAACAGAGACAGAAGCGATTTTGGGACTTGGTCGAAAAGCCTTGGTTCATTTGATTCAGGCAGAAAAAGCTGGGGAAGTAAGGGAGCATTATGGGCTCTACCATCTGGCGATTTTGTTGCCGACACGAAAAGCCTTGGCAGATGTCTTGAAACACCTAAGTGACTTGCAGATTCCTCTGGTTGGGGGTGCAGATCATGGATACAGCGAGGCTATTTATCTAGAGGATTTGGAAGGGAATGGTATTGAACTCTACCGTGATAAGCCAGTGTCTTCATGGGATATTCGAGAAGACGGTCGCATTATCGGTGTGACCGAAGCCCTTGCGGCACAGGACATGTATGAATTAGGGGAAAAGGTAGATCCCTTTGTCCTAGCTGAAAGGACGAGAATGGGGCATATCCATCTATCGGTGAAGGATAGCCGCGCGGCGAGCCAGTTTTATCAAAAGGTGTTAGGGCTAGAAGATAAATTTAGCATTCCGAGTGCTAGTTGGATAGCGGCTGGTCAGTACCATCACCACCTGGCTGTCAACGAATGGGCTGGAAAAAGTCTAGATCCCCGCAAATCGGGCTTGCCCGGCTTGGCCTACTATGTCCTTGAGGTCGAAAGCAAGGAAAAACTCTTAGCCATCGTTCAGCAAGCACAAGAGCTAGAAGCACCAATCAAATGGCTACATTCGAGTGAGTTGGATTTTGTAGAGCCAGATGGGATTGTGACCCGCATTCGCTTGGCGCGATGAGACGAGGAAAACACGTCATTTATTTTAGAGACATAGAAAAAGGCGGACAAGCTCGTATTCTGTTTTTAGAATGCGGACTTGTTCGCTTTTTTATGAAATGACGAAGCCTTTTTTGACTCTAGCCAATCTATCTATCAGGGATATTTTCCCTTTTCTGGGGGTTCATGCTATAATACTAATAAACTCTAGGAAGGCAAATGCCGAAATCTGCTAGACTGCTGGCAATCGTTGTCACGATGCTTTTAAGAGAAAGTAGGATTCTGTTTGAACATCCGTATTGAGTTTAGGAGACAGGAAATAGATGGACACAAGTGTAAAAAATTTAATCAGTATGGGCCCTCTGGAGGACTCTTTTATCTATTATGATCTGAAGAATCAAGTATTCTACGGTGTAAAACAAGGCATGAATTATTCAGCTATTGCAGCCCCTATTGCAATCTATTCCTTGCAACGACTGTCAAAGTTGCTCAACCAAACTTTTGGAGATGTCTCCTCCCCTTTCAATCTGATTTTCTTTATCCTGATGTCTCTGTTTTTGGTTTTCGGGACCATTCTCCTTGCCAAATCTACCCGACGTAACATGAAGACAGATAGATTTAGAAAAGTCCGGCTGACAAAAGCCAATATCAAAACGCTTAGGAGAAAATCTAGGGCGTTGACAGTAGTTGGCTACATTTTTGTTTTAATAACGATTTTTTCAGCCTATCGTTATCTGGCTGTTTCTGATTTTCAGTTTTTACTTATGTACATGTTAGGGATTGGTATTCTTACATATATGGTCTATGATTTTCGGATGAAAACACGCAAACGACTGTTCAAGGAACTGATGGAGACATTACAGGACGATAGCCGAGGGAAAGAGGGAGAAATGTAAGATGAGAAAAATCATTTATATAGGCCAAGGAAGCCTGCAATCCGTCTACTATAACACAAGGACGAGAGAGGCTTTAACGACAGAATCTATCACCTCGTCAGAAACCGACGGTGCTATCAGTTCAAAGAAATCCAAGTGGCCTTGGATTCTCTTCTTTGCTTTCTTGCTAGTTACTATCATCGGTATTTGGATTCGTTCCTTGATAGCGCCCTTTAGATTGAGTGAGTGGATGATGCCTATCCATCTAGCCGCAATCCTTTTTGCTTTTATCGGAAGTGTTTATGGATTTGAAAAACTGTTCTACAGTGGGGCTAAGTCGCTTGTCCCAGCAAGTGAAGAGCAGTTTAAAGAAGCGGTAGAAAGTAGTAAATTTTGGAAAAAATCTCCGGATAAGGAACCAACAGTCGATAAAATCATCTTGTATCTATTTGTCATCCTCGTTCTTCTATTTGTTTTTGTTATTGTTGTGTTCTTTGCCATACCTGGGACCTTTCTTCCCTACTATGAACATGAATGGTTTGAGCCGTCCATGTTCATGGTACCAATCGGAGCAATAATCGTCCCAATTAGTGTCGTACTGCTCTTATTCCAAAACAATCCAATCCGCTGGCTCTTAGCCGTACGAAAATACAAGCAGGGGAAAGTATTATTTGGGGAAGAGAAATAGAAAAGAGGAGATGATGTCACAAGAAAGCTATTTGCAAATCAAAAAAGAGTATCGAGTTCGTCAGTTTTTGGTGATTTTTCTATTTATTATTTTCGCCATACTCGATATTCTACTGGTATCGAGTCGTTCCAGATATGTTCCGCTTTTAACTACGGCTATGGCAACCCTTGTGCCTTTTAATCATTTTTTCCTTGTTCCTTTTTGGAGACAGAAAAAAGCTATCGAAGAAGAACACCCGGAATGGAAAGAACTCAGTACAAAGGGAGTAAAGATTCCTTCAACAGAAGCCAATAAAAGAACCTTGGCTAGTATTGGGATCTTGATGACCTTGCTGTTGTCTTTTGGGCTATTCTATAAACCTGTGAAACAGTCGAACGTAAAGGTGAATCAAGTAGACAAGCTGCCTAAGATTGATTTTAAAGCTCCTGAAAAGTCTAGGTCTTCGGAGTCTGAGTCATCCAGCTCCTCTGAGATGAAAGAATCCAGTTCCTCAGAGTCGAAAACCTCGTCTTCGACTGAACAAGGTTCTAAAACAGAAAGTTCAGGAACACAGCCGTCAAAAAGCGAGTCCAATAATTCTTATTACCAGATCCCAGGACTTACTGACGAACAGGTGAGAGATATCGTATCGAAATCTGTGAAAGATTTGAAAGAACAAGAGTCAAAAGAAAAATCTGAAGAGTAGATTCGAGGGATTCGATGTCGATTTTGGACGAGTTCCTTCTTTGGGCTTTTACTCTATAGAATAACTGGAGGAGTTCATATGACTAAAGAAATGATTGGTTTGATAGTTGGGACAGTCGTCACTCTTCTATCTTTTGTGTTTGTATGCGGCACCTTTCTCTATCTCTATCTTCGAGATCGGAAGATGGTACGGCTTGCCCAGTCATCTGTACAGGGAACGGTTGTCGGCTATAGTCGTTTTCGTGAGGGTTATCCGCCTATCGTTGAATATACGGTAGATGGGCTTACTTATAAGAAAACCTTGCAGTATTTTATGATCAAAACGGTCACGACTCCGTGGGGTCCTACTAAGGTTTCAAATGATTATACAAGAGAAGAAATGCTAGCGCCTTCCATCACTCGCCACAGCAACTCCTTCGTTTCCTTTGATAGTTTGATGCAGACCCATTTCCCCCTTTATTCGGAGTTAACGGTCTGGTATGATCCAGACAAGCCGACCAGGGCCTATGTCGAACGCTATAGCGGGATGGACAAGTTTTACAAGTGGTTCGGTATCGGATTTGGACTGGCCCTAGTTCTGTTCTATGGGATAGTAATCCTAGCCTTTTTGTCTAAGATATAAGGCATAACTAATCGGATACTTGATTTCTTGATCGTGCTTCAAGGAGAACAGCCTTTGTTCTCCTTTTTCCTGTTCAGTAATCTTTTCTATCCAATACAGAGAAAAGGTTGCCTCCTATAAAGACAGATAGGATGAGAATTTTGACAAAGAACCTTATTCGAGATATAATGAAGAAAAAGTGACCAAGGATAAATCAATGACAAACTCAAAGTATATAACACGCCTGAAACGTTCAGAGGGCCAGTTGCGTGGGATTCAAAAGATGATTGATGAAGATCGTGACTGCGCAGATATCATTACCCAGTTGACCGCAGTGCGCTCCAGTGTTGAGCGCGTGATTGAGATGATGATTACCGAAAATCTCACTGCTTGCATCAATCAACCGCTAGACGACCCTGAGGCTCAAAAGGAACGCTTGGAAAAGGCTGTTCAGTACCTAATCAAACGAAAATAACCCACTTTTTAGGGCTATCAAGTTGATAAAGGAGGCTAGAAGATGGAAGCATACGAAAAAGTTGTAGAGGTGCTAAATGGACTAGATATTCCCTTTGATATCGTGGAGCACGAGCCAGCCTTAACGACGGAGCAGGCAGATAGTTTTATCGAGGGAATCGAAGGTGTCCGTACCAAGACCATGTTTCTCACAAACAAAAAGAAAACAGCCTACTATCTGCTAATCATGGATGATCAAAAGCGACTGGATATGAACCTCTTGAAAGAACTAATAGGAGCTAATAGAGTTCGGATGGCCTCGCCTGAGAGCTTGTTTGAAAAAATGAGTTTGCCCGCAGGAGTTGTTTCGCCTTTTGGTTTGCTCAATAATACCAACAAGGACATTCAAGTTTATTTCGACAAAGAAATCATGTCGGAAAAACGGATGAGTTTCCACCCCAATACCAACGAGAAAACCCTCTTTTTGGATACCGTAGATTTGCTTCGTTTTTTAGAAGCGATAGGTTACGAGTTCCATATCATTGAGTTGTAGAAACGAAAAAACCGATTAAGAAATTTAATCGGTTTTTTGCTTATTCTACTTGACCGGGCCAAGCATTCATACCACCTTCTACATTGGTAACGGTGAGACCTTGGGCGCTGAGAAATTGACAGGCAGAGGCAGAACGCACTCCACCTTGACAAATGACATGGTATTCATGGTCAGGTTTGAGTTCTTTGTAGCCTTGCTCCAAGGTACTTAATGGAAGATTTTTGGCACCTGGTGCATGCCCTGCTTGGAATTCATGTACTTCACGGACATCGATAAGATCTAGATTTTCATTTTGATATTTTTCATAAAAGTCAGCCATGCTGATATTAGTTACCATATTCTACTCCTTCTGGGTTAGCCATTTTGTATAGTGAATAAGCGCCGTCAAGGTTTTGGACGGTAAATCCTGCTTGCTTGAGGATACGCTCTGCGATATAGCTGCGCAAACCACTGTGGCAGCTAACGATGTAGGCTTGGTTCTTGTCTAGTTCATCCAAGCGTTCCCGTAGTTCATTTAGGGGAATGTGAATGGTGTCGACTTTGAGTCGACCACTTTGGAATTCGCCACTGGTTCGCACGTCTAGGAATTTCTTTCCCTTAGCCAGTTCGTCTTCGAGCTGGTACCATTGAACGTTGTCGCTGAGACCTTCGATAAGGTTCAAGGCTGCGTAGCCCAGCATATTGACGGGATCCTTGGCAGATCCAAAAGGAGGCGCATAGGTGAACTCCAATTCTGGTAAGTCAAAGACGGTGAGATTTCCCTTGATAGCAGTTGCTAGGATATCGATTCGCTTGTCAACACCTTTCTTCCCAACTCCTTGGGCACCATAGATTTTTCCAGTGTTTGGGTCAAAGAGGAGCTTCAAGGTCATATCAGTAGCGCCAGGATAATAACCAGCGTGATCTTTACCGCTGACATGAAGTGCCTTGTAAGGAAGTTGATTCATGCTAAGGATACGCTCGCTGAGACCAGTCGAAGCAGCTGTCATATCAAAGGCACGAACGATAGCAGTGCCGATACTGCCCTTGTTTGTACGCCCGAGTCCTGCGATGACGTCCGCCACTTGGCGTCCCTGACGATTGGCAGGAGAAGCGAGAGAGATGAGAGCGTCTTGGCCCGTAATCTCTTGCTTGACGACGATGGCATCCCCAACTGCAAAAATATCTTTTTGACTGGTTTCGTAATGTTCATCGACCAAGATCCCACCACGAAGTCCCAGGTCAATCCCCGCAGCTTTGGCCAGTCCGTTTTCAGGTTCAACACCGACAGAAAGGATGGTGAGGTCAGAAGTGATCTTTTGACCGTTTTCAAGAACGATGACTTTTCCTTGGTCTTCAAATCGAGTCGCAGACTGAGAAGTGATAACGCGAACACCGTTTGCCAGCAATTCTGCTTGGACAAAGGCTGCCATTTCTTGATCTAATGGTGGCAAGACATGGGGTGCTTTCTCAATGATTGTAACTTGCAATCCACGTTTAGCCAGGTTTTCAGCCATTTCAAGCCCGATAAAGCCTGCACCGATAACGATAGCTTCTTTTGGATGATTGTCCAAGGCTGCCATAATCTCGTCAAGATCGGGAACATTGCGGAGCGTGTAGGCATTCTTCGCTTCTGCCAAGCCTTCAATAGTAGGAACAAATGGTTTAGCTCCTGGGGAGAGGATCAACTTGTCGTAGCTTTCTGTGAATTCCTGTCCATCGTGTCGCACTGTCACAGTGTGCTCTGCTGGCGAAATCTGGATGACTTCATGAAATGGTCGCACATCGAGATTAAAGCGTGCCTTGAGACTTTCAGGAGTTTGGACCAATAAACTATCACGGTTTGCAATCTCTCCTGAAACATAGTAAGGAAGTCCGCAGTTTGCAAAGGAAACAAAGGGACCTTTCTCAAAAATAGTGATTTCAGCGTCTTCCATGAGACGTCTGAGACGGGTTGCCGCTGACATTCCGCCTGCAACTCCCCCGACAATGATAATTTTCATTGATTTTCTCCTTTATGCTTCTAGATGACCTTGCCTGTCCAAGCGCTCATACCGCCTCGGACGTTGATGACATCATAGCCTTTTTTCTTTAGCTTCTTCGCAGCTAATTTGCTTCGTACACCCGAATGACAAATGACATAAAGTGTTTCTTTTGTCGCTGGTGTGTAAGATCCGATTTCGGATAGAGGGACATTCTTGGCGTTTTTGATATGACCTCTATGAAATTCCGTAGGCGTCCGAACATCCAGTAGCTGAATTGGTTCTCTGAGTTTAGCTTCTAACTCGCTGGTAGAAATACTGTCAATTTTTGTAAATAATAAGTGAAACATAGGCACCTCCAAATATACCCTTATGGGGTATATTAAACCATGAAGTCAAGCTTTTGTCAAGCAAGTTGTTTTGAGAGACTGGAAAGCAGTATATTCTTGAACTTTCAAAGCCTTTTTGATATGATGGCCTCAAACTAAGTGTGAGGTGATAAGATGACCAGTGAATACCAGAAAATGATTGCGGGAGAGCCCTATCATCCGTTTGATCCCGAGTTGCGGGCCTTGGCTCAGACAGCACGTCAGAAGCAGGCGGATTTCAACCAGGAGTTAGATCCCTTGAAAAGGGCGGAGATTATTAAAAGTTGGTTTGGTTCAACTGGGAAAAATCTCTATGTCAATCCACGCCTGGTGGTCGATTATGGAGTCAATATCCATCTAGGGGAAAATTTTTATTCTAATTGGAATTTGACCATGCTGGATGTTTGTCCGATTCGCATCGGTAACAATGCCATGCTTGGCCCCAACTGTCAGTTTTTAACCCCACTCCACCCACTAGATCCGCATGAACGTAATTCAGGGGTCGAATACGGCAAGCCCATCACCATCGGTGACAATTTCTGGGCTGGAGGTGGCGTCATTGTCCTTCCTGGAGTGACACTGGGCAATAACGTAGTGGCGGGAGCAGGAGCCGTGATTACCAAGTCCTTCGGAGACAATGTTGTCCTAGCTGGCAATCCTGCGCGTGTCATCAAGGAAATCCCAGTTAAAGAAAAGTAAAAGAGACCGGTTTTGTCGAGCTCACTGAGGGAATTCTTTTCAGTAAATAGTTAGCTGACACTAAAGATTAATATTGTCCAATAGTAATTAAAAAACGAATAAATGATAAGTGGTTTCCTGTAACTAAATATCATCATTCGTTTTTATAGTAGTATTATTAGGTTTTAAAGTTTTTCACTAGACTTGTTTTAATTGGCATCTTATTTGTAGGTTGGGGAAGAGTATTTGATTGCCACTTCCTTGACACTCCGTCAGTTTTTGATACAATAGTACAAAATTAGAGGAGGTGGGCTATGATTCAGAAGCATGCGATTCCCATTTTAGAGTTTGATGACAATCCTCAAGCGGTCCTTATGCCAACACATGAGGGGTTAGACTTGAAGTTGCCAAAGAAGTGTATCTATGCATTTTTGGAGGAGGAGATTGACCACTATGCTCAGGAAGTAGAGGCGGACTGTGTTGGCGAGTTCGTTTCGGCCACCAAGACATATCCAGTCTACGTCCTCAACTACAAGGATGAGAAGATTTGTCTGGCCCAGGCGCCCGTTGGTTCTGCCCCAGCGGCCCAGTTTATGGATTGGTTGATTGGCTATGGTGTGGAGCAAATCATTTCCACTGGAACCTGCGGAGTCCTAGCCGATATAGAGGAAAATGCCTTTCTCGTCCCTGTTCGCGCTCTGCGAGATGAGGGGACCAGCTACCACTATGCAGCGCCTTCTCGTTATATGGAGATGCAGCTTGAGGCTATCTCTGCCATTGAGCAAGTCTTGGAACAAAGAGGCATTCCTTACGAGGAGGTCATGGCCTGGACGACAGATGGTTTTTATCGAGAGACAGCTGAAAAGGTTGCCTATCGCAAGGAAGAAGGCTGTGCTGTTGTGGAGATGGAGTGCTCTGCTCTTGCGGCAGTTGCCCAACTACGTGGGGTTGTCTGGGGAGAACTGCTCTTTACCGCAGATTCCTTGGCAGATCTGGACAACTACGACAGTCGTGACTGGGGCTCAGAAGCTTTTGATAAGGCACTCGAACTCTGTCTTGCCATTGTGCACCACATGTGAGTATTCTGACTGTTTTTATGGTAGAATGTAGCTATGTTATTCAAATCTTTTTTGGAAAAAATCAAGACGATACTGGGACGCTTGTCGCCAGCCCGTCGCATCTTTTTAAGTTTTGCACTAGTGATCTTCTTAGGTTCGCTTCTTTTAAGTCTCCCCTTTGTGCAAGCAGAAACGTCACAAGCGACCTACTTTGACCATCTCTTTACGACTGTGTCCATGGTCTGTGTGACAGGGCTCTTCACCCAGCCGGTAGCCTCTACTTACAATATCTGGGGCCAGTTGATCTGCATGATCTTGATCCAGATAGGTGGTTTGGGGCTCATGACCTTTATCGGAATCTTTTATATTCAAGGCAAGCAAAAGCTCAGCCTTCGTGGTCGTGAGACTATTCAAGAAAGTTTCAGTTATGGAGAAACCCAGTCTCTAAAGGACTTCATCCGCTCAATCTTTCTGACGACTTTTCTGGTGGAAGGGCTCGGTGCCTTTCTCTTGAGTTTCCGCTTTATTCCTGAATTTGGCTGGGGGCGAGGGATTTTAACCTCTATCTTTTTGGCTGTTTCAGCTTTCTGTAATGCTGGATTTGATAATTTTGGGAGTACGAGTTTGGTAGCCTTTCAAACGGATCCCTTGATCAATCTAGTGATTGCAGGATTGATTATCACGGGTGGTCTAGGATTTATGGTCTGGTTTGACCTAGCGACCCAGTTTGGGAAAAAGAAAAAACGCCGCCTGCGTTTCCATACCAAGTTAGTTCTCTTTTTAACGGTGGGAATTTTACTCTTTGGAACAGTATCGACTCTCTTAATTGAGTGGAACAATCCTGGGACGATTGGAAATCTCAGCGCTCCAGAGAAACTGCTGGTTAGTTTCTTCCAGACCGTCAGCATGAGAACGGCTGGCTTTGCTTCCATTGACTACACCCAGGCTCGACCAGTTACCTTACTGATCTACATCTTGCAGATGTTTTTGGGCGGGGCACCTGGAGGGACAGCAGGGGGGCTTAAGATTACGACCTTCTTTGTCTTGTTGGTCTTTGCTCGTAGCGAACTATTGGGCTTGCCTCATGCCAATGTTGCTCGGAGGACGATTGAACCCCGAACCGTGCAAAAATCTTTCAGTGTCTTTATTATTTTCTTGCTGACTTTCTTGCTGGGCTTGATCCTACTAGGGATAACAGCAGAGGGAAATCCGCGTTTTATTTACCTCATGTTTGAGACCATTTCAGCCCTTGCGACAGTTGGAGTGACGGCAAATTTAACGCCGGAGTTAGGTAAGTTAGCCCTCAGTATCGTTATGTTGCTGATGTTTATCGGCCGTATTGGTCCCTTGACACTACTGGTCAGTGTAGCGGAATACCAGCCAGATAAGAAAGACACAATTCACTATATGAAAGCAGATATCACCATTGGATAAGAAAGGATAAATGATGTCAGATCGAACAATTGGAATTTTAGGCTTGGGAATTTTTGGGAGCAGTGTTTTGGCTGCCCTTGCCAAGCATGACATGAATATCATTGCTATTGATGACCACGAGGAACGTATCAATCAATTAGAACCTGTGCTAACTCGTGGGGTAGTGGGCGATATTACGGATGAAGAACTCCTTCTATCAGCGGGGATTGACACCTGTGATACCGTAGTCGTCGCAACGGGTGAAAATCTGGAGTCCAGTGTTCTCGCGGTTATGCACTGTAAGAGTCTAGGAGTGCCGACCGTCATTGCCAAGGTCAAAAGCCATACAGCTAAAAAGGTGTTGGAAAAAATTGGTGCAGACGCAGTCATTTCACCAGAGTTTGAAATGGGGCGCTCATTGGCACAGACCATCCTCTTTCATAACAGCGTAGACGTCTTTCAGCTGGACAAGAATGTATCGATTGTCGAGATGAAAATCCCCCAATCATGGTTAGGTAAAAGTCTCAGTCAGTTGGATTTACGTGGGCGATACAACCTCAACGTACTTGGTTTTCGTGCCTACGAAAATGCTCCTCTGGATGTCCAATTCGGACCTAATGACCTCTTGCAGGCAGATGCCTACATCATGGCAGTCATTAATAACCAACATTTGGATACCCTAGCTGAACTGAGTGAGTAGGAGAGGAAGGGTACTCTCTTTCCCAAATAATTAACGAGTCAATATAAGTATTTTATAAGAGGGATTTAAGAAAAATTTTAACTTTTTCTTAATCCTTTTTAATTTTAGGAGATTATACTAGAGCCATCAAATAAAAAGCTCTAAGGAGAATCCTATGAAATTCAATCCAAATCAGAGATATACTCGTTGGTCTATTCGCCGTCTCAGTGTCGGTGTTGCTTCAGTTGTTGTAGCCAGTGGCTTCTTTGTCATAGTTGGTCAACCAAGTTCTGCGCGTGCTGATGTCGTCAATCCGACTCCTGCCCAAGTCGTGCCAGACGCAACTTCGGTGAGTGAAAAGAGCGACTTACCAGCAGAGGTTCTCAAAAAAGCAGTCGATGTAGCTCTTCCTTCAGAACGGTCTATTCCAACACCTAAAGCAAGTGTGGATACGACAAGCTCTTCAGAAAAAGCGGACGCAACTGCTAAAGAGCCGGTAGTAGCACCAAAAGAAGAAGTGCAAGCACAACCTGACTCTAAGAAACAAACAGAAGATGCAGTTAAACCTGTGGAAAGTCCTGAGTCTACAGTTTCTGGACAAGACCGTGAAGCCAGTGAAGCGCAACCAGCGACCACCCCAGCTGAAGTGCAAAAAAGTGTGGCCGACAACACCAAAGATACAGTAGATGTCCCAGCTTCTTACTTGGATAGAGCTAATTTCCCAGGTCCATTTACAGCTGGTGTCAACCAAGTCATTCCATACGAAGCTTTTGGTGGAGATGGTATGTTGACTCGCCTCTTGTTAAAAGCCTCAGATAAAGCCCCATGGTCAGACAACGGCTCAGCTAAAAATCCAGCTCTCCCACCAGTAGAGAAATTGGGCAAAGGTCTTTACTTCTACGAAGTAGACTTGGCAGGCACCCAAGGAAAATCTGATAAAGAGTTGCTTGACCTCTTGAAACAAAATGGTACGCAAAGCTATAAAGCTACCATCAAGGTGTACGGTGCGAAAGATGGCAAGCCTGACTTAACTAATCTGGTAGCGACTAAAGATTTGACTGTTAATTTGAATGGCTTGACCACACCAAATCAGGTTAAAAAGTCTGTTGTTAACAATGTCAAAGACATGATTGATGTTCCAGCTAGCTACCTTGATAAGGCTAAGGTTCCTGGACCTTTCTTGGCCGGTGTCAACCAAGTTATTCCATACGAAGCTTTCGGTGGTGATGGTATGTTGACTCGCCTCTTGTTAAAAGCCTCAGACAAAGCTCCATGGTCAGACAATGGAACAGCGAATAACCCAGCGTTATTGCCACTTGAAGGCTTGGCTAAAGGCCAATATTTCTACGAAGTAGATTTGAATGGCAACACGACAGGCAAAGAAGGACAAGCCCTTCTAGACCAACTTCGGGCCAATGGCACTCACACTTACCAAGCTACTATCAAAGTGTATGGTTCTAAAGATGGCAAACCTGATTTGAGCAATCTAGTAGCTACTCGTCAAGTAACGATTCAGCTTCGTGGAAAAGAAATGGCGTCAACACCATCTCAACAAGGTCAGATGAATACGAAACCTTCTGAAACAGGCTCTACAGGTACAACTGAGGGTATGATGGGCACAAATCATCGTATGTCAGACATGAAGACCGATCAACCAGCTTCTAGCCCAATGACTAATATGATGAAAAAAGATGATAAAGCGATGCTACCAAATACTGGGGAAGCTAAAACAGCTACAGCTGGCCTTGGTATCTTTGGTCTAGCCTTGGCAGGCCTTGTTGGACTTTTGGGTTTGACAACCAAACGAGAAGATTAAGATTCAAATCATTTAAATATTAGAGAAAATAGTGTTATACTAAAGCAAGTATAACACTGTTTTTATCGAAGGAGTGTCAGATGAAAAAGACAATTTTGCTGGTTGATGATGAGATAGATATTCTAGATATTCAAAACCGCTATCTTATACAGGCAGGATACGATGTTTTAGTCGCCCATGATGGCAAGGAGGGATTAGAACTTTTCAGAAAAAAATCTATCGACCTCATCATCACAGATATCATGATGCCCAATATGGACGGTTATGATTTTATCAGTGAAGTTCAGTATATCGCTCCGGATCAACCCTTCCTCTTTACAACTGCTAAGACAAGCGAACAGGATAAGATTTATGGCTTAAGTTTGGGGGCAGATGATTTTATAGTCAAGCCCTTTAGCCCACGCGAATTGGTTTTAAGAGTGAATAATATCTTGCGTCGCCTTAGCCGTGGAGGAGAGACAGAACAGATCGAGTTTGGTGACTTGGTAATCAACCATGTGACTCATGAGGTTCGCATTGGGGAGCAACCTTTGGAATTGACAGTAAAATCCTTTGAACTTCTATGGGTATTGGCCAGCAATCCCGAGAGAGTCTTTTCAAAGACGGAACTTTACGAGAAGGTATGGCAAGAGGACTATGTGGATGATACCAATACACTCAATGTTCATATCCATGCTTTGAGGCAAGAGTTGACCAAGTATACAAATTCAAATGCTCCTGCTATCAAAACTGTCTGGGGTTTGGGCTATAAGATGGAAAGATCAAGAGGTAGAAAATGAAATTAAAAAACTATATTTTAGTGGGGTATCTAGTGTCGACTCTGCTAACGATTTTGGTCGTTTTCTGGGCAGTCCAACGAATGTTGATCGAGAAAAGTGAAGTTTACTTTCTAGTTGGAATGACCTTGATTGCTAGTTTCATTGGCGCTGCAGTGAGCATCTTTCTTTTGTCGCCTGTGTTCTCTTCTCTGAAACATTTGAAAAAACAAGCTCAGGATATAGCCAGCAAGGATTTCAGCACAGAAATTGAAACCAAAGGCCCATTAGAATTTCAAGAGCTGGGCCAGGCTTTTAATGACATGTCCCACAATTTGCAAGCCACCTTTCAATCACTTGATGAGAGCGAGCAAGAAAAGAGAATGATGATTGCGCAGCTCTCTCACGATATTAAAACTCCCATTACCTCCATTCAGGTTACTGTGGAGGGAATTCTAGATGGAGTGATTAAGGAAGAGGAGCGGCTCCACTACTTAGCCACGATTGGTCGGCAAACTGAGCGTCTAAACAAGCTAGTGGAGGAATTGGATGTTTTGACTCTTAACACACAACCTCAAGATACTGCTGATGAAGAAGTCGAAGAGGTCTTTTTAGATCAGCTGTTGATTGAGTCAATGAGTGAATTTCAACTCCAGATTGAACAAGAGGAGCGGGATGTTTACATTCAAGTATCACCTGAGTCAGCGAAAATCAAGAGCCATTCTGACAAACTTTCTCGCATTCTGGTCAATTTGTTAAACAATGCCTTTAAATATTCAGAACCAGGAACCAGAATCGAGGTTCTTGCCCAATTAACAGAACAAGAGCTGACAATCAGTGTGAAAGACGAGGGTCAGGGGATTCATCCTGAGGATTTGGAAAAGATCTTTAAACGACTTTATCGTGTAGAAACTTCGCGCAATATGAAGACAGGTGGACATGGATTAGGTCTTGCGATTGCACGAGAACTAGCCCATCAGCTTGGTGGCGAAATCACAGCAGAAAGTCAATATGGCTTAGGAAGCAAGTTTACATTCAGCCTCAATTTGAAATAAAGGCGTAGTAAGTGGTAAGAGTTTTTAGATTGAATCAAATTTTCCTGTGAGGGAGAACAGAAATGTTCTCTCTCTTTTTTATTTGCTGAGAAATGGGGGATTTGATATGGAACGAGTAGGACGTCAGGAATTACTAGAACAATTATTAAATTATGAACCATTAGGATTTATTGATCCATTCTCAGATCTTGGGGAGTTTGATTCTCTCCAGAAGAAATTTAAACAGCCTGTCAAAGAGCTAGTGAATCGATATTCAGGACAACCTTACAGCTTGGCCTGGCAACATAAAATTATGGAAATGCGGAAGTTGTTTATTGCCTATCAGATAGCATTAAATGAAGAAGATAAGCAGATTAACTTTCAGAGAAGAACAAGAAGCGAAGAGTCCAAAGAACATGCTGATGCTATTGTAACAACCTATTTGAAGCTGGGATTTAGTTTTAAAGAGATTGAGAAACGTGTTTCTTTATCTTACAAACAACTTCGTAGAGGCTGGAGAAGAAGTGACCACATCATGACAAATAGTCCTGAATTTTATAGCAAAGGGGACTTATCTGAAGGTTACTGTTTACCGAGTAAAAAGCTACCTGATAGTATGAGAATCAATGAGGAAGGGATATGAGAGTCCTAAAAACTATGAAAAAGATTGATTTATTAAAATGCTTATCCATCATCACAAAAGACGGATTAAGAACACAAAAATTTAAGAATAGCCATTTACAGCTCATCTCTTCAGCTGAAGAAGGAAGACGAGGGTCTGTATTTGCTTATCGTTCAAAAGCGAATATGGTGAAGGCACGTGGTGTTGTTTTAACCTCTGTCGAATCATTGCTTGAGAACCAGGATCAGTTTACACACTGGACTCCTAACGTATATTGCTACGGAAGCTATAGCGATGATAGTCGACGGATTACACGTGGCCACTCTGAAGATAATCTAAGACAGATTAACACATTTTACATTGACTTCGATATTAGCTCTTCAGCTGAAGAAATGACAACAGGAGATATTTTAACTGCTTCCTTGGATCTAGGTTTTATGCCGACGTTGATCCTGAAATCAGATAAAGGATTTCAAGCCTATTTTGTCCTCTCAGAATCAGCCTATGTTACAGCTCATTCTCAATTTCGAGTGGTAAAGGTGGCTAAAGCTATCTCTCAAAATTTGAGAAATTACTTTGCTCAAACTTTACCAGTAGATATGACCTGTAACCATTTTGGAATTGCTCGGATTCCTCGAACTGATAATGTCGAATTCTTTGATGCTGACTATACTTATTCGTTCCAGGAGTGGTTAGATTGGTCGATGAAGCAATCAGAACTTCCTTTCCCAAGTAAAAAGCCCAATTTGACGGTTCTTTCAGGTTCTGAAGGGGTGAAACAGATTGATGAACCCTGGTATCAATTGCTGATGAGAGAGGGGAATATCAAAGGTGGAAAAGCCTTGATGGGAAGAAACAACGTTCTTTTCACGCTAGCTTTAGCCAACTTCTCTTCAGGAATCGATCAGGAAGAGTGTGAGGAGGTTCTTTCTAGTTTTAATGCGAATCTAGACGAACCACTCTCTTCAGCTGAATATCATAAGATTATCACAAGCGCCTACTCAGGAAAATATGAAGCTGCTAGTCGTGA
>NZ_JUQX01000058.1 GCF_001074565.1 Streptococcus pseudopneumoniae
TCTTGCGCGTAAATAGTCAAGTCCAGTATCGTCACGAGCTTCGCCGTTATAGGCAAAGGGATTTCCTGTCGTTTCTGTGCTTGCCTTTCTTGCCCCATAGAGGTTATAGCTGCTTGATGCGACGGCTTGTCCATCCTTGGCCAACCCTGTCACAGAGCCTGACTGATTGGTCAAGTAGTTGTAGCTGTCACCTGTTTGGTTGTTGAGGTAGCTAGCTCGACCCTGACCATAACTATAGGTCTCACGAGCCTTGCCATCATGGTCATAGGTTTCGAGGACTTCTGTATGTTCACGATTGACATCGT
>NZ_JUQX01000059.1 GCF_001074565.1 Streptococcus pseudopneumoniae
CTGTAAAAGGTAAGAAGATCTGGGATGATGCTAATAACAAAGACGGTATTCGTCCAGACTCAATTACTGTAGCACTTCTTGCCAACGGTAAAGAAACTGGTAAGACTGTAACTGTTACAAAAGCAACAGCTCTTTCAGACAACGAGTGGGCCTTCGAGTTTACTGAGCTTGATCGTTACGCAAATGGTCAAGAAATCAAGTACACTGTCAAAGAAGTTGGCACTGTGAAAGGGTACACAGCAAAAGAAGATGGTAGGAACGTTACAAATACGCACACTCCAGAAAAACCAACACCAGGTAAACCAAATGAACCAGGAAAACCAGGACAAAAACCTCAACTTCCTAACACTGGTGAAAAAGCATCTAACGCAGCAGTAGTTGCAGGGCTTGCTTTGATGGCATTGACTGGTGGATTGTACTTTGTAAGCCGTAAAAATAAATAATCTAGCGTGAGAAAGATAGTTTTCATTTATTTTCTTAGGTTTAACCTGTGATAAAAAGACCAGAGGCTTCCTCTGGTCTTTTTAGGTAAAGGAGTAAAAGAAAAACCCGGTAATTAAATACAGGGTTAGTGATCATTTTATCATCATCAATTCGACAATCATTTCTATATAGATGATTAAGGTTAGGAGAAAACCAGCTCTCCAGAAGAATTTGATGAATTTAGGGTAATAAAAACTTCGTTTTTTGAGGAGGAAAAAGACAACTAGGAGGATTGCTAGGAGTGAAAGTGCTAGGCCAAGTCGCGGTAGAAAGTTGTGGGTAAAGGCTTTAGCAGTGATAAGGTAGTACTCGAATACCAAAAGTGGAAAAGCTAGATCCGCGAAATTAAATCCTATTTTCCTAAGTCCGAAAAACTTGGTGACAATAAAGCAAACCACCAAGGTTAATATCAATAATAAAATAGATGCTATTTTCATTAAAATCATACCCATATTGTATCATAAAAAAACGCTAAAGGAAATGAGAAACAAGGGAATTTGTAGGAAAGTCAGGCTTTTGAGATTGTTAGTGATTTTTGTTATAATGAAAGTTATGAAATCTTATAATACCTTGAATGATTATTATCGAAAACTCTTTGGAGAAAAGACTTTCAAAGTTCCTATTGATGCGGGGTTTGACTGTCCTAATCGCGATGGAACTGTGGCTCATGGGGGCTGTACCTTTTGTACGGTTTCGGGTTCTGGAGATGCCATTGTAGCACCAGATGCCCCTATCCGTGAGCAATTTTATAAGGAAATCGACTTTATGCACCGCAAGTGGCCAGATGTTAAAAAGTATCTGGTTTATTTTCAAAACTTTACCAATACCCATGAAAAGGTGGAAGTGATTCGGGAGCGCTATGAGCAGGCTATCAATGAGCCAGGTGTAGTAGGAATCAATATCGGAACGCGCCCAGACTGTTTACCTGATGAAACCATCGAATATTTGGCTGAGTTATCAGAACGAATGCATGTGACGGTAGAATTGGGCTTGCAGACCACCTTTGAAGCAACATCTGACCTGATTAACCGTGCTCATTCCTATGAATTGTATGTTGAAACGGTAAAACGCTTGAGGAAATATCCCAAGATTGAGATTGTTTCCCATTTGATCAATGGTTTGCCCGGTGAGACTCATGAGATGATGATCGAAAATGTCCGCCGCTGCGTAACGGATAACGATATTCAAGGGATTAAACTGCACTTGCTTCACCTCATGACAAATACTCGTATGCAACGAGATTACCACGAAGGACGCTTGCAACTGATGAGTCAGGACGAGTATGTCAAGGTCATCTGTGACCAACTGGAAATTATTCCTAAGCATATCGTCATCCACCGAATCACGGGAGATGCGCCTAGAGATATGCTGATTGGTCCCATGTGGAGCCTCAATAAATGGGAAGTGCTAAATGCTATTGAAACTGAAATGAGACGCCGCGGCAGTGTTCAAGGATGCAAGGCTGTAAAACAGGAGTTTGAAAATGAAAAGACCACTTGAGATGGCACATGATTTTTTGGCTGAAGTCGTGACAAAAGAGGATATCGTAGTGGATGCGACCATGGGCAATGGTCATGATACCCTTTTTTTAGCCAAGCTAGCCAAGCAAGTCTATGCCTTTGATATCCAAGAGCAGGCTTTGGAGAAAACCCAAGAGCGTTTAAATGAGGTAGGTTTAGAGAATGTCCAGTTAATCTTGCAAGGTCATGAGACACTTGATCAGTTTGTGACAGAAGCTAAAGCAGGGATTTTTAATCTGGGTTATTTGCCTTCTGCTGACAAATCCGTCATCACCCAACCTCAGACTACTATCGAAGCCTTAGAAAAGCTGTGTCATTTGCTTGTCAAAGGAGGACGGATTGCCATCATGATCTACTATGGTCATGAAGGAGGAGATACCGAGAGGGATGCTGTATTGGATTTTGTTAGCCAGTTGAACCAACAAGAGTATACAGCTACCATTTATCGGACTCTCAACCAAGTTAACAATCCACCGTTTTTAGTTATGATTGAAAAATTAGAAAGGTATAGACATGGATAAACAATACCTTCGTGAGAAGCTTGAGGCAATGCGCCAAAATTTTGTCGAGTCAACGCATCACGAGCGAGCAGTCGGGGTGCTCGACGAAGCACATATGAGCAAGAAAATGCTTAAAATCAAGAAAAAATTAGTGGCTCTTGAAATGGAACGATGCCAGAAAAAAATTGAGCACAAAGACTGTTCCAAGATTGATCAGAAAATTCAAGAGCAAAAGGAGATTTTTGAATCTTGTTGTAAAAAAGATTAAGGAGGAATTGTGTGGAATTACTCATTTACTTGATTCTATTTTTATTTGTCTTAATCATTTCAACTACGACCAATAAACTTCTCCCATTTTTACCCCTTCCTCTTGTGCAAATCCTTTTGGGGATTGGGATTGGCTTATTTGTTCCCGATGCGGACTTTCATCTCAATACAGAGCTGTTTCTAGCCATGGTTATTGGTCCCTTACTTTTCCGGGAGGCAGAAGAAGCTGATATTACGTCCATTTTGAAGCACTGGCGGATTGTTGTCTTTCTGATTTTTCCTGTGATTTTTATCTCGACCTTAAGCTTGGGGGGCATGGCTCACTTCCTTTGGATGACTCTTCCTTTGGCTGCCTGTTTAGCAGTTGGAGCGGCACTTGGGCCAACAGATTTGGTTGCCTTTGCGTCTCTTTCTGAACGTTTTCGTTTTCCTAAACGGGTTTCTAATATCCTAAAAGGGGAAGGGCTCTTAAATGACGCTTCTGGTTTGGTTGCCTTTCAGATGGCTCTTGCTGCTTGGACAACAGGAACCTTTTCTTTCAGCCAAGCTGGAACTTCCCTAGCGTTTTCTATCCTTGGTGGTTTTGTAGTCGGTTTTGTGACGGCTATGATCAATCGTTTTTTGCATACCTTTTTATTAAGTGTGCGAGCGATAGATATAGCCAGTGAATTATTGCTAGAGCTAAGTTTGCCACTCATGACCTTTTTTATCGCAGAAGAGTTTCATGTTTCAGGGATTATCGCAGTAGTGGTTGCAGGTATTTTGAAGGCCAGTCGTTTTAAGAAAATTACGCTCCTTGAGGCTCAGGTAGACACCGTGACGGAGACCGTTTGGCACACCGTGACCTTTATGCTAAATGGATCAGTCTTTGTTCTCTTGGGAATGGAATTAGAGTTGATAGCAGAGCCGATCTTGTCTAATTCTCTCTACAATCCCCTTCTTTTACTGCTTTCAGTTGTCGTTCTGACCTTCTTGCTTTTTGCGATCCGATTTGTCATGATTGCTGGTTTTTACTTTTTGAGAACGAGTCGACTTAAGAAAAAAATTCATAAGTACATGAAAGATATGCTTCTTTTGACCTTCTCTGGTGTCAAAGGGACAGTATCTATCGCGACCATTCTCCTCATACCAAGTCATTTGGAGCAGGAGTATCCTCTGTTGCTCTTCCTAGTAGCAGGCGTTACACTATTAAGCTTTTTAACGGGTTTACTGGTTCTCCCTCACTTATCTGAAGAACAAGAGGAAAGCAAGGATCATTTGATGCATATAGCGATTCTGAATGATGTAGCTGCAGAATTAGAAAAAGAACTGGACCATCACAAAAACAAACTTCCTCTTTATGCAGCTATTGATAATTATCATGGTCGGATTGAAAACCTCATCCTTAGTCTGGAAAATAAGAGAGTCCAAGAGGACTGGGAGTCCCTCAAGCTCCTTATCTTGAGTATTGAGAGTGACGGTTTGGAGCAAGCCTACGAGGAAAATAGAATTGGTGAGCGTAGCTATCGAGTTTACCAGCGTTACCTAAAAAACATGGAGCAGAGTATCAATCGGAATTTCGCTTCTAGAGTGACTTATTACTTCCTAGTTTCCTTACGGATACTGCGCTTTCTACTCCATGAAATGTTTACCTTTGGTAAGACCTTTCGCAGTTGGATGAATGAAGAATCTCGTAAACTACTAGCAGTTGACTATGATCAGATTTCAGAGTTGTATTTGGAAAATACCGAGCTGATTATCGAGAGTTTGGAAAACCTCAAGGGGGTTTACAAGAGTTCTCTGATTAGCTTTATGCAAGAGTCTCGTCTACGCGAGACGGCCATTATCGGAAGTGGTGCCTTTGTTGAGCGGGTTATCAATCGCATCAAGCCAAACAATATCGATGAAATGCTACGAGGCTACTATCTCGAACGTAAGGCAATCTTTGAATACGAAGAAGCTAAATTGATAACGGCCAAGTATGCCAAAAAATTACGCCAAAATGTGAATAATTTAGAGAATTATTCTCTGAAAGAGGCCGCAAATACCTTGCCTTATGATATGGTAGATTTAATCAGAAGAACTTAGATGATGAAGAAAATGACGGAGGATGGGACATGAAAAAGTGGTGGAAAGAGCTGATGGGCAGGCCCTTATTGAAAGCTTTTTTGCATTATTATCAAGCATCTGATAGTGAGTTGACCAGTGTTGCGGTTGCCTACTATTGGTTGATTTCAATCTTTCCTTTGCTAATGATAATGGTCAATATTTTGCCTTATTTTCAGATTCCGGTCTCAAATTTCTTACTTACAATCAAGGAATTCTTGCCTGATACGGTGTATGATGTGGTCGCTAAGATTGTCCGAGAAGTTCTGACTCAACCATCGACTGGTTTGCTGAGTTTTGCCGTTTTATCTGCACTCTGGACCTTTTCAAAATCAATGGATTTCCTCCAAAAAGCTTTTAACAAAGCCTATGGGGTGACCAAAAGTCGAGGGATTATCTCCCATCAGTTGATGAGTTTGCTTGTTAGCCTCGGCTTGCAGATTCTTTTTGCCCTAGCCTTGTTTTTGAGTATGTTTGGTCGTATGTTGCTCAACCTCCTCAAAACTTACTGGCAATCAGACAGTCCGCTATTCTCTTACCTGCAAGATTTTACAGGTCCTCTGGTCTATGCCATGATCTTTGCCATTCTAGTCATGATTTACTATTTCCTTCCAAAAGTAAAAACACCACGAATCCGCTATGTTTTACCAGGAAGTGTCTTTGTCTTGCTAACTCTTATCTTTTTATTGAATATCTTTTCTGTTTATGTCAATAGTTATGTCAATCATCTAGTTGACGTCCGATTTTTCAGTTCCATTATCGTGGTAGTCATGATGTTCTGGTTTATTCTCATTGCTAAAATCTTGATTATCGGGGCAGTTATCAATGCCAGTGTTCAGAGTTTGAAGGATCCAAGATTTCGTGGTAACACATCCATTTTAAAGAATGGGGAATAATAAAAATACGCTTTATTTACAAAGCGTATTTTGTTGCAAATGCAATAAAAATATGCTATTCTATCATCATAGATGCGAAAGGAGGAAACATGTCGTTATTACGCGAAATCGGAATTATAGCCCGTGCCTTGGACTCTATTGCCAATATCGAATTTCGTGATATAGACCTAGCTCGTGGTCAGTATCTTTATTTGGTTCGAATCAAGGAAAATCCAGGTATTATCCAAGAAGCTTTATCAGATTTGCTAAAGGTTGATCGCTCAACTGTTGCCCGTTCTGTAAAAAAGCTAGAAGAAAAGGGATTGATAGAGCAAAGAGCAGCTGTGGATAATCGGAAAAATAAGGAGTGGTTTGTAACAGAAAAAGGTGAGAGTCTCTATCCTTTTATTCTAGCTGAACGTCACTACTCGGAGAATTCAGCCTTAAAGGGATTTTCTAAGGAAGAAGCCAATGAACTGGAGAGTCTACTAATTCGGATTAGAAAAAATATTACAAGTGATTGGGATATGGTCAAAAAAGGCCAGAAAAGAGATTATTTATAATAAGAGGTGGAAGATGAAAGTTATCGTTGAAAATGAATTTTGGAGCTTGTTTCCAGAAGCACAGATTAGTGTTCTAGTAGTAAAGGGATTAGACAATACAGTTGATGAAAGCAAGGATCCCTATTTCAAATCTTTGCTAGACAAGGGAGCCAAGCGAGCTGAGGAGTATATCTCAGATGATAATTTCACACAAAATGAGGTCATTCAAGAATGGCGTCAGGCTTTCAGCAAGTTCAAAACGAAAAAAGGTGCTCGTTCTTCGATTGAAGCCCTACTTAAGCGGGTCAGTCAGGGAAGAGAGTTCAATCCCATCAATCCTTTAGTAGATATCTATAATAGTGTTTCATTATCTTATGCGGTTCCCTGTGGTGGTGAAGATTTGGAAAAAATTGCTGGTCATCTTCGTCTTGGAAAGGCCAAGGGAGGTGAATCATTTTTCCCACTAGGAGCTGAAAGCGATGCGCCTGCTTTACCTGAAGAAATCATCTATTATGATGATGAGGGAGCTGTTTGTCGCTGTCTCAACTGGAGAGAGGCACAGAGAACCATGTTGACAGAAGAGACAAAGGATGCTGTCTTAGTGATTGAAGCGATCAATGCTGAACAGGCAACACGTGCTCGGGCTGCCATGGAAGAATTACAGGATTTGGTGAAAGACTATTTTGGAGTTCAAGGGGAACTGACTCACCTTACTGCTGAAAATACGGAATTAGTCATTTAAACATCAATAGCTCAGTCATTTCTCTGGGGAGGAAATTCCCTTGAGAAACGGCCGAGCTATTTTTAATAGATAAACATGGCATCCCCAAAGCTAAAGAAGCGGTAGTGTTCTTGAATAGCATGGTGGTAAGCATCTAGGACTAATTCACGGCCTGCAAAGGCAGAGACCAGCATAACGAGAGTTGACTTGGGGAGGTGGAAGTTGGTTGAAAAAGCATCCACGACCTTCCATTCATAGCCAGGCTTGATAAAGATATTGGTCCATCCAGAATCTGCTTGAATTTGTCCGTCAAACTTAGAGCCGATGGTTTCTAGTGTACGGATCGAAGTGGTTCCAACAGCGATGACACGGCCTCCATTTTCCTTGACAGATTGAAGGGTGGTTGCTGCTTCATCAGAAAGTTGGTAGAACTCTGAGTGCATTTCATGTTCATCCAGATTGTCAACAGAAACGGGCCTAAAGGTTCCGAGTCCGACATGGAGAGTGAGATAGACTAGATGAACACCTTTGGCTTGGATTTCTGCTAGCAGTTCTTTGGTAAAGTGCAGTCCAGCAGTCGGTGCAGCAGCAGAGCCACTTTCTTTAGCGTAGACCGTTTGATAGCGTTCACGGTCATCCAGTTTTTCGTGGATATAAGGCGGTAATGGCATTTCACCTAGACTTTCCAAAACTTCTAGGAAAATTCCTTGGTATTCAAAGCGGACAATACGGCCTCCGTGGGTCAATTCTTCCGTAACGACAGCGCTGAGACGACCATCTCCAAAGCTGACGCGAGTACCGACCTTGAGGCGTTTGGCAGGTTTAGCGAGAACCTCCCACTCATCTCCAGCAGTATTTTTGAGCAGGAGAAGCTCCACATGACCTCCTGTTTCTTCCTTTTGACCATAAAGGCGGGCAGGGAGAACACGGGTGTCGTTCATGACAAGGGCATCACCTGGTTCCAACATATCGATGATGGAGTGGAAGTGCTTATCCTGCATTTCTCCCCTCTCCCGGTTTACGATGAGGAGCTTGGAGGCATCACGTTTTTCAAGTGGTGTTTGGGCAATCAAATCCTCAGGCAAGTGGAAATCAAAATCAGCTGTATTCATTTTTTTCATCATTCTTTCTAACTTCTAATTTTATCCATTATAACATGTTTCAAGTTTGGACGCTCTTTTTTTGGAAAATAAATCGTTTTCACTTGACAAAAATTGGTCTATACCATATAATGAATATAGAAATATGGAGGATATAAAATGAAAGTTATTAAAGTTGAAAACCAAATTGAAGGTGGAAAAGTGGCTTTTGAAATTTTGAAGGAAAAGTTGGCCAATGGTGCTCAAACATTAGGACTTGCGACAGGGAGCAGTCCGCTTGAGTTTTACAAGGAAATCGTTGAGAGTGACCTTGATTTTTCAAATCTAACCAGTGTAAACCTCGATGAGTATGTAGGGCTTGATGGGGACAATCCACAGTCTTACCGTTACTTCATGCAAGAAAACTTGTTCAACAAAAAACCATTTAAAGAAAGTTTCTTGCCACGTGGTGTTAAGGATAATGCTGAAGAAGAAGTAGAACGCTACAATCAAATTTTGGCTGACCATCCTGTTGATTTGCAAATCTTGGGAATTGGTCGCAATGGACATATCGGCTTTAATGAGCCTGGTACTCCATTTGACAGTCAAACGCATCTAGTCGAACTTGACCAGTCTACCATCGAAGCTAATGCTCGCTTCTTTGACAAGATTGAAGACGTCCCAACCCAAGCCATTTCAATGGGAATTAAAAACATCTTGGATGCCAAGTCTATCCTTCTCTTTGCTTATGGTGAGTCAAAAGCAGAAGCCATTGCTGGAACAGTGTCAGGCCCAGTAACTGAAAGTCTGCCAGCAAGTAGCCTACAAAACCACCCTGACGTGACGATTATTGCGGATGCAGCAGCGCTCAGCTTACTTGAAAAATAAAAAGTACAAGAACCGCTTGCTCTTTGGAGTGAGTGGTTTTTGAGATCTTGAATTGATATCGCTTAACAACCACCAAGCTCTCATTGTAAGTGGATAACGGAGAAAATTCTTGACAGTGCAGATTTTAAATATAGGTATCACGGTATCTATTGTAACAATTTGGTTCTTTCTAGGGAAGAAAGTGAAGATAATATAAGTTTATGGCAGTTTTCCTCTTGACATTTATTCATTTTGCATGTAAAATAGAATAGATCTTGAACTTGAAGGGAGTGAAAAAAATGTCTAAAACAGTAGTACGTAAGAATGAATCTCTTGACGATGCACTTCGTCGTTTCAAACGTGCGGTTACTAAAGCTGGTACTCTTCAAGAAACACGCAAACGTGAATTCTATGAAAAACCTTCTGTAAAACGTAAACGTAAATCAGAAGCAGCTCGTAAACGTAAAAAATTCTAATTTGAAATGAAAGGCTAGACTTGTCTAGTCTTTTTATTTTTAAATAAATACTGTAAATCCTGCAAAAAAAGGAAACTTCCAACTACAATTTGATATAATAGTAAGGAGAACTCGATTGAAGGAGGAAATTATGTCGGTTTTAGTAAGAGAAGTAATTGAAAAGCTCAGACTAGATATTGTATACGGCGAAGGCGAATTGCTCGAAAAAGAAATCAACACAGCGGACATTACGAGACCTGGTCTTGAAATGACGGGCTATTTTGATTACTACACTCCAGAACGGATCCAGCTTTTGGGGATGAAGGAGTGGTCCTATTTGGTTAGTATGCCTTCTCAAAACCGTTATCAAGTTTTGAAAAAAATGTTTCTGCCAGAAACACCAGCGGTCATCGTAGCCCGTGGCTTGGTGGTTCCAGAAGAAATGTTGAAGGCTGCTAGAGAATGCAGGATTGCGATTTTGACCAGTCGGACAGCAACCAGCCGTTTATCTGGAGAACTTTCTAGCTACCTTGATTCCCGTTTAGCTAAACGTACCAGTGTACATGGTGTCTTGATGGATATCTATGGCATGGGAGTCTTGATCCAAGGGGATAGTGGTATCGGTAAGAGTGAGACAGGTCTTGAACTCGTGAAGCGTGGCCACCGTCTAGTAGCGGATGATCGTGTCGATATTTATTCTAAGGATGAGATGACCCTTTGGGGAGAACCGGCTGAAATCTTAAGGCATCTACTTGAGATTCGTGGAGTTGGGATTATCGATGTTATGAGTCTCTATGGAGCAAGCGCTGTAAAAGATTCTTCGCAAGTTCAACTGGCTGTCTATTTGGAAAATTACGATACCCATAAGACTTTTGACCGTCTAGGAAACAATGCCGAAGAATTAGAAGTTTCTGGTGTAGCTATTCCACGTATCCGTATCCCAGTAAAAACAGGACGCAATATCTCTGTTGTTATTGAGGCGGCTGCCATGAACTACCGTGCTAAGGAAATGGGCTTTGATGCGACGCGTTTATTTGAAGAACGTTTGACAAATCTGATCGCTCAAAATGAGGTGAAACATGATTAATCCAGTTGCATTTGAAATCGGACCTTTTTCCATTCGTTGGTATGCCCTATGTATTGTGGCAGGCTTGGTCTTGGCAGTCTATCTTGCCATGAAAGAAGCTCCTAAGAAGAAGATTCTGTCAGATGACATTCTAGATTTTATATTAATTGCCTTTCCTGTTGCAATTTTAGGTGCCAGACTTTACTATGTGCTCTTCCGTTTAGATTACTATCTTCAAAATCCGGGTGATGTGATTGCCATCTGGAATGGTGGTTTGGCCATTTATGGTGGTTTGATAGCAGGAGCTATTGTACTTTATATCTTTGCAGATAGAAAACTCATCAATACTTGGGACTTTCTAGATATTGCGGCGCCGAGCGTTCTGATTGCCCAAAGTTTAGGCCGCTGGGGAAATTTCTTTAACCAAGAAGCCTACGGTGCAGCGGTAGACAGTCTGGATTATTTGCCAGGCTTCATTCGTGATCAGATGTATATTGATGGGAGTTACCGTCAGCCAACCTTCCTATTCGAGTCGGTTTGGAATCTGGTTGGATTTGCTTTGATTCTGATTTTTAGACGAAAATTGAAGGGAATCAGACGTGGTCATATCACTGCTTTCTACTTGATTTGGTATGGTTTTGGTCGTATGATCATCGAAGGAATGCGGACAGACAGCCTCATGTTCTTTGGTCTGCGAGTTTCCCAATGGTTATCAGTTATCCTTATCGGACTCGGTATTTTTATCATACTTTATCAAAATCGAAAGAAAGCCCCTTTCTATCATACAGAGGAGGAAAACTAAATGTTAGAAGTTGCTTATATTCTTGTTGCCATTGCTTTGATCGTTTGTTTAGTCTATCTGACGATCACCATTCAAAAAGCAGGTCGAATGATTGATGAGACGGAGAAAACCATTAAAACCTTGTCTTCAGATGTAGATGTTACCTTACATCATACCAATGAATTGTTGGTAAAAGTTAATGTCTTGGTTGACGATATCAATGTTAAGGTTGCGACTATCGACCCACTCTTTACGGCCGTAGCAGACTTGTCTGAGTCAGTGT
This sequence comes from Streptococcus pseudopneumoniae, assembly GCF_001074565.1. Taxonomy (GTDB): domain Bacteria; phylum Bacillota; class Bacilli; order Lactobacillales; family Streptococcaceae; genus Streptococcus; species Streptococcus pseudopneumoniae_J. The sequence continues at coordinate 11,525 of NZ_JUQX01000059.1, forward strand.
CTGACCTCAATAGTCAAGCGCGTGTCTTGAGCAAGAAAGCTTCATCAGCTGGATCAAAAACACTTAAGACGGGTGCTGGATTATCTGCACTCCGTGTCGCAAGTAAATTTTTCAAAAAATAAAAAAGGAGAAATCTTATGGGAAAACTATCCTCTATCCTTTTAGGAACAGTTTCAGGTGCAGCTCTGGCCTTGTTCTTAACCAGTGACAAGGGCAAGCAAGTTTGCAGTCAAGCTCAAGATTTTCTAGATGATTTGAGAGAAGATCCAGAATATGCCAAAGAGCAAGTCTGTGAGAAATTGACAGAAGTGAAGGAACTGGCAACGAACTTTGTGCTGAAAACAAAGGAACAAGTAGAATCTGGTGAAATCACTTTTGACAGTGTCCTTGATCAAGCCAAAACATGTGCACGACAAGCGACAGAAGCATCAAAAGAAACCTTTAACAATCTCAAGGAGCAATGGCAAGAACAGCCAGCAACTCCAGATATCGTAGAAGACGAAGAAGAGATTATTATTGATATTACAGAAGAATAAAACATCACCATCTCTGGTTCTGGAGATGGTGATTTTTATCTGCAGCCTGTCTTTGTGGTATAATAAATACTATGCAGAAAAAACCAACATCAGCCTATGTGCATATTCCCTTTTGCACACAGATTTGTTATTATTGTGACTTTTCAAAGGTGTTTATTAAGAATCAACCAGTAGATAGTTATTTGGAGCATCTGCTAGAAGAGTTTCGTTCTTATGATATCCAAAAATTGCGAACCCTCTATATTGGAGGTGGGACACCAACAGCCCTGTCAGCTTCACAACTAGAAGTGCTCTTGGATGGCTTGACTAAACACTTGGACTTGTCGGTCTTAGAAGAATTAACCATTGAAGCTAACCCAGGAGATCTGGACGCTGATAAGATTGCGGTTTTGAAAAACTCGCCAGTCAATCGTGTTTCCTTAGGTGTGCAGACTTTTGATGACAAGATGCTGAAAAAGATTGGGCGCAGTCATTTGGAAAAGGATATTTATGAAAATATCGACCGCCTCAAACTGGCTGGCTTTGATAATATCTCCATCGATTTGATTTACGCTCTACCTGGTCAAACTATGGCTCAGGTCAAGGACAATGTGGCTAAAGCCATTTCGCTTGACATTCCTCATATGAGTCTTTATAGCTTGATTTTGGAGAATCATACGGTCTTTATGAATCGTATGCGTCGAGGGAAATTGCCCTTACCCAAGGAAGAGTTAGAAGCGGAGATGTTTGAGTACATCATCGCAGAACTGGAGCGAGCGGGTTTTGAGCATTATGAGATTTCCAATTTTTCCAAGCCTGGCTTTGAAAGCCGCCACAATCTCATGTACTGGGACAATGCTGAATATTATGGTATCGGTGCAGGCGCTTCAGGTTATGTGAATGGGGTGCGTTATAAAAACCACGGTCCAATCCGCCACTATCTCAACGCAGTAGAGGCAGGAAATGCTCGCATTACAGAAGAACACCTGAGTCAAAGGGAGCAGATGGAAGAAGAAATGTTTCTGGGACTCCGCAAGAAATCAGGGGTTTCCATGACACGATTTGAGGAAAAATTCGGACGGTCCTTTGAAGGACTATATGGAGAAATTGTCAGAGACTTGGTTCAACAAGGTCTTATGCAGATCGATGGTGATCGTGTCCGAATGACAAAGAGGGGTCTCTTTTTAGGAGACACTGTAGCAGAACGATTTATTTTGGAGTAGAACAATGGGCTTAACTTATCAAATGAAAATGAAAATTCCTTTTGATATGGCGGACATGAACGGTCATATCAAGCTGCCAGATGTGATTTTGCTGTCCCTGCAAGTATCAGGTATGCAATCGATTGAGCTGGGAGTCAGTGACAAGGACGTCTTGGAACGCTACAATCTGGTCTGGATTATCACGGATTATGAGATTGACGTGGTACGTTTGCCTCACTTTGCTGAAGAGATTACGATTGAAACGGAAGCTTTGAGCTATAATCGTCTCTTTTGCTATCGCCGCTTCACTCTCTACGATGAAGCTGGTCAAGAAATGATTCGCATGTTGGCAACCTTTGTTCTCATGGACCGCGATAGTCGAAAAGTTCATGGAGTCGAGCCTGAGATTGTTGCGCCTTACCAGTCTGAGTTTGATAAAAAACTCATCCGTGGGCCAAAGTATGCAAATCTAGAAAACTCGATCAGTAAAGACTACCATGTTCGTTTTTACGACTTGGATATGAATGGTCATGTTAACAACAGTAAATACCTGGATTGGATTTTTGAAGTCATGGGAGCAGATTTTTTGACCAAGTATATTCCAAAGAAAATCAATCTCAAATATGTCAAAGAAGTGCGACCAGGTGGTATGATTGCTTCAGCTTATGAACTCAAGGGACTAGAAAGCAAGCATGAGATTATCAGTGATGGCGAGATAAATGCCCAAGCTATGATTACGTGGCAAGAAATTGAAGGCAATTAGAAAGGGCGATATGGCTTATAAAGGTTATTTAATTGATTTAGACGGAACCATTTACAAGGGGAAAGACCGAATTCCGGCAGGAGAGGCTTTTGTCCATGAGTTGCAAAAGCGAGAAATTCCTTATCTCTTTGTAACCAACAATACAACTCGTACTCCTGAGAGCGTTCAAGAGATGTTGGCTAAGAATTTTAATATCAACACGCCTTTATCAACTGTCTACACGGCAACTTTGGCAACCATCGACTATATGAATGACTTGGGACTGGAAAAGACAGTCTATGTCATCGGAGAAGCAGGACTCAAGGATGCCATTCAGGCTGCTGGTTATGTGGAAGACAAGGAAAATCCTGCCTATGTGGTAGTTGGACTGGACTGGCAAGTCGACTATGAAAAATTTGCGACAGCAACTCTAGCCATTCAAAAGGGTGCTCACTTTATCGGAACCAATCCTGACCTCAATATCCCGACGGAACGTGGTCTCTTGCCTGGTGCTGGTTCACTAATTACACTTCTTGAAGTAGCAACACGGGTAAAACCAGTTTATATCGGGAAACCAAATGCTATCATCATGGACAAGGCGGTTGAGCACTTAGGCTTGAAAAGAGAAGAATTGCTCATGGTTGGGGACAACTACCTGACAGATATCCGAGCAGGGATTGACAATGGCATTCCAACGCTCTTGGTGACGACAGGTTTTACCAAAGCAGAAGAAGTGGCGGACCTGCCAATTGCACCAACTCATGTAGTTTCTAGCCTTGCGGAGTGGAATTTTGATGAAAACTAAACTGACCTTTTGGGGAAGTATGCTCTTTCTCCTCTCCCTGTCTATTCTCTTAACCATTTATCTGACATGGATTTTCTATCCTTTGGAAATTGAGTGGCTGAACTTAGCGGATCGAGTCTATCTAAAGCCAGAAACCATTCAGTACAATTTTCATATCTTGATGAATTACCTGACTAATCCCTTTAGTCAGGTCTTAGAGATGCCAGATTTTCGTTCATCAGCAGCAGGTCTACACCACTTTGCGGTGGTGAAGAATCTCTTCCACTTGGTTCAGTTACTCACTTTATTGACATTACCAAGTTTCTATTTCTTTGTTAGAAAGATTGTGAAAAAAGGATTTCTACCCCTATATCGTAAAAGTATCCTGATTCTAGTGCTACTACCTCTAGTCATTGGCCTTGTAGGAGTGTTGATTGGTTTTGAGCAATTCTTTACTCTTTTCCATCAGATTCTCTTTGTGGGAGATGATACCTGGCTTTTTGATCCAGCAAAGGATCCCGTTATTTGGATTTTGCCAGAGACTTTCTTTCTCCACGCCTTTGTACTTTTCTTTGTTTTATATGAAGGAATGTTTGGTTTCCTTCTTGCTAAAGCTTCAAGGAAATAGTGGAAAAAGTTCTGTATTTTTAATAAAAAACGAGAGAAGTTGCTCTACTCCCTATTTATTGTTAGGTTATCCTAAAGATAAACTTGCAAAGCAGGAGATTTTTGCAGAAAACAGTCTATTTTCTATGAAAAAATAGGCTTTTTTTCTAAAAATACCTAGTCAAGCGCTTTATTTTTTTGTATAATAGAAATAGCAAGTATAGATAAAAGAAGAGAAAAGCATGATTACACTATTTTTATCACCGAGTTGTACATCATGTCGTAAGGCAAAGGCTTGGTTAGAGACGCATAAAGTGCCCTTTCAAGAGCATAATATTATGACTAGTCCTTTAACAAGAAAAGAATTACAACATATTCTTTCCTTGACCGAAAATGGTACTGATGACATCATTTCAACTCGTTCAAAAATTTTTCAAAAATTGGATATTGATGTAGAGAGTATCTCGGTATCGGAGTTGCTTCAGTTGATTGAGCAATATCCTAGTCTTTTGCGTCGCCCAATTATTATAGATACCAAACGCATGCAGATCGGTTTTAATGAAGATGAGATTCGTGCTTTTCTCCCTCGTAGTTACCGTAAACAAGAACTAAAAGAAGCAACATTGAGAGCTGGTATAGGATAGATGAACAAACAGTATAGTTACCCACTAGATTTGTCGTGGAGCACTGAAGAACTTGCTTCAGTGCTTTCTTTTTTTAATGATGTTGAAGCTGCCTATGAAGACAAGGTAGAAGCTAAAAAACTGCTAGATTCCTACAAGAAATTTAAGTCTGTGGTTCCGAGCAAAAGCGAAGAAAAACGCTTAGGTCGCGAATTTGAGACAGCGAGCGGTTATTCCTTCTATCATGCAGTTCAATTAGCAAAAGAAAAAAGAGAAGGGAAGATTTCTCTTGGAAACTAAATTTGAATTTGCCAAACAGATTGTGCAGGAAGCTGCAGATTACATTTTGGCCCACATGCAAGAAGATTTGCAGGTCGAGCGAAAATCTTCACCTACCGACTTGGTGACGCGTTTGGATAAGGAAGTTCAGGATCTCTTGGTTGGTAGAATTTTAGCATCTTATCCAGAAGACTTGATTTGCGCGGAAGAGGGCTGTTTGCGTACGGCAGTCGGCCAGGGGAATGTTTGGGTGATTGATCCCATTGATGGTACCAATAACTTTGTCGCCCAGAAGGAAGATTTTGCCGTGATGTTGGCCTACTTTGAGAATGGGGTTGGGAAATTCGGTATCATTTATGATGTCATGAAAGGGGATTGTTACCATGGTGGTGGTGCCTTTCCTCCTTTTCGCAATAATGAGCCCTTACCGCCTTTTAAAAAGAAACCTCTTCAAGAATTTTTAGTTGCCGGTAACTCAGGTATGTTTGAAAGCAATGAGTGGGGCTTGGCGGATTTGGGTCGAGCAGCGTTGGGAGTCCGTGTCTATGGCAGTGCGGCTATTAGTTTTGCCAAGGTTTTATGTGGTCGTCTTCTGACTTATATTACCTACCTGCAACCATGGGATTACGCTGCGGCCAGTATCTTAGGGGAAAGTCTGGGTTATCGTCTTCTTACGGTATCAGGTGAGCCCGCTGATTTTAAAACGCGTCAGCCTGTCATGATGGTGCCAATCGAGATGCAAGAAGAGATTCAGTCTTATATCTACGAAAGGAAAGAAAACTAAATGCAATTTCCAGAAGGATTTGTTGAAAAATATGAAGCGATACTAGAAGATGAGGCAAGAGACTTTCTTGCCTCTTTTAAACAAGAAGCGGTTTCGGCTTTTCGGGTCAATCCCTTAAAAGAAAGTCAGTTATCGTTTGCTGATGCTATTCCCAATACACCTTGGGGGTATTATGGTAAGGTTTCTGGGAAGTCACCAGAGCACGTGACAGGTTTCGTTTATTCGCAAGAGCCTGCAGCCCAAATGGTGGCCCAGGTAGCTCAACCCCTTCCCGGTATGAAGGTTTTGGACTTGGCGGCAGCACCAGGTGGAAAATCCACTCAACTAGCAGCTTATCTGGCTAATCAAGGAGTCCTTGTCTCCAACGAAATTTCAAGTAAGCGTGCTAAGATTTTAGTAGAAAATATGGAGCGATTTGGAGCGACAAATGTTGTCGTGACCAATGAATCTGCTGACCGCTTGGCCAAGGTTTTTAAAGGTTACTTTGATGTGATTGTCCTTGATGCCCCCTGCTCGGGTGAAGGGATGTTTCGTAAGCAGCCCGATGCCATGGATTATTGGAGTACCGATTATCCTAGCCAATGTGCCAGTCTCCAAAGAGAAATTTTAGAAGATGCAGTGACCATGCTTGCTGAGGGTGGCCGTTTGGTCTACTCGACCTGTACTTGGGCACCAGAGGAAAATGAAGAAATCATCCACTGGTTGCTGGATACTTATGATTTTGAATTGCTTCCAGTCGAGCATGTGAACGGTATGGTAGCAGGAATTGATCTTCCTGAAACGGCTCGGATGTACCCTCACCATTTTAAGGGAGAAGGCCAGTTTGTTGCCCATTTGCAGTTTAAGGGACAAAATCCAGCACCTAAGTTCAAAGCCAGCAAGAGCAATCTCAGTCGTGAACAATTGGCTCTGTGGCAAGAATTTGCCCAAAAACATTTGCGAGTCAATCTAACTGGTATCTTGCAAACTTTTGGAGATCAGCTCTATCTCCTGCCAGAGATGCTACCTGATCTAGGAAAACTCAAAATTGCCCGAAATGGACTTCATCTGGGGACTTTTAAGAAGAAACGCTTCGAACCAAGCTTTGCTCTGGGATTAGCCTTGAAACCAAGTCAAGTAAAACAAAGGGTCGAAATCAATGGTGAGGACTTTGTAAAATATGTGGCTGGTGAAACAGTTCAGCTAGCTGAAAGTCTACCAAATGGCTGGTATCAAGTTCTGGTTCATGGAAACGGTCTGGGCTTTGCAAAAGTTACTGGAAATGTTTTAAAAAATTATTATCCAAAAGGCCTCAGATTCAAGTGAAAAAGCTAGTCAAAGAATCTATTCTATGTTATATTGGAAGTATGAGTTTTTTCTGATAGTCTTTCATTTTTACTTATATTATGTGATGAACCGACTGGTCTTCAAGGGGCTTCCAGTCTATAAATCGTAAACCAAATCCTATCATCACTGATTGTCATGATAGGAACTGAAAGAAATCAGAACATTCATCATTATGTTCAAGGAGAAAAATAGTGAAAAAAAGAAAAAAGCTCGTCCTATCTCTTGCGACATTTTTACTTGCAGGTTCTCTAGCGGGATGTGCAAGCTGGATTGATCGTGGAGAAACCATGACAGCTGTCGGTTCAACTGCTCTTCAGCCTTTGGTCGAAGCCGCAGCAGACGAATTTGGTTCAAGAAACATTGGAAAAACAGTCAACGTTCAAGGCGGTGGTTCGGGAACAGGACTTTCCCAAGTGCAGTCAGGAGCGGTAGATATTGGAAACTCTGACGTTTTTGCGGAGGAAAAAGATGGAATTGACGCTTCAGCGCTTGTGGACCATAAGGTTGCAGTAGCTGGTCTGGCAGTAATTGTGAACAAAGAAGTGACTGTTGAAAATCTGACAATTGAGCAACTTCGTAAAATCTTTACCGGTGAAGTGACTAACTGGAAAGAGGTTGGGGGCAAAGACCTTGCAATTTCGACTATTAACCGTGCAGCAAGTTCTGGTTCGCGAGCAACCTTTGACAATGTCGTAATGAATGGTCAAGCGGCTATGCAGAGCCAAGAACAGGATTCTAATGGAATGGTCAAGTCGATTGTCTCCCAAACTCCAGGAGCCATTTCTTATCTTGCCTTTGCCTATGTGGATGACTCGGTCAAGACCATGAAGCTCAATGGCTATGAGCCGACAACTGAAAATGTAACAACCAACAACTGGCCTTTGTGGTCTTATGAACACATGTATACCCTAGGTCAGCCGAATGAGTTGGCAGCTGAATTTTTAAAATTCATCCTCTCAGACGAAGCCCAAACTGGAATTGTTAAGGGCATGGGCTATATTTCTATCAATGAAATGAAAGTCCAAAAAGATGCGTCAGGTACCGTAACAGCCATAGAAGGGAGTCAATAATGAATCAAGAAGAACTTTCAAAAAAATTGCTCTCTCCTTCAAAGAACTCTCGTCTTGAGAAGTTTGGTAAAGGATTGACCTTCGCCTGTCTTTTTTTAATTGTCATCATTGTGGCGATGATTTTGATTTTTGTAGCGCAGAAAGGCTTGTCGACCTTCTTTGTCAATGGAGTGAACATCTTTGATTTCCTCTTTGGACAAACTTGGAATCCTTCAGGAAAACAATTTGGTGCTCTGCCAATGATTTTGGGTTCCTTTATTGTAACAATTTTGTCAGCCCTGATTGCAACTCCCTTTGCTATTGGTGCTGCAGTCTTTATGACAGAAGTATCACCAAAAGGTGCTAAGATTTTGCAACCAGCCATTGAACTTCTCGTTGGGATTCCATCGGTTGTCTATGGATTTATCGGTTTGCAGGTTGTGGTTCCATTTGTTCGTAGTGTCTTTGGTGGAACTGGTTTTGGGATCTTGTCAGGGATTTTCGTTCTCTTTGTCATGATTCTACCAACTGTAACCTTTATGACAACAGACAGCTTGCGTGCTGTGCCCCGTCACTACCGTGAAGCCAGTTTGGCAATGGGAGCGACTCGCTGGCAAACCATCTGGCGTGTGACCTTGAAAGCAGCGCGTTCAGGTATTTTTACAGCAGTGGTCTTTGGGATGGCACGTGCCTTTGGTGAAGCCCTTGCTATTCAGATGGTGGTCGGAAACTCAGCAGTTATCCCAACCTCGCTAACAACACCAGCTGCGACCTTGACATCTGTATTGACTATGGGTATCGGAAATACCGTCATGGGTACAGTTGATAATAACGTACTCTGGTCACTGGCCTTAGTCTTGCTCTTGATGAGTTTGGCCTTTAACAGTGTGATTAAATTGATTACGAAAGAAAGAGGAAAGAAAAACTATGCACGCTAAGAAATTAGATAAACTTGCAACAGCTGTCCTCTATACCATCTCGGGTATCATCGTGACCATTCTGGCGTCCTTGATTCTCTATATCCTAGTTCGCGGTTTGCCTCACATCTCTTGGTCCTTCTTGACTGGGAAATCTTCTTCCTATCAAGCAGGGGGAGGTATCGGGATTCAGCTTTATAATTCCTTCTTCCTTCTGGTTATTACCTTGGTTATTTCTGTTCCTTTATCCATGGGAGCGGGGATTTTCCTAGCTGAATATGCCAAAAAGGGTCCTGTGACCAATTTCATCCGTACCTGTATTGAGATTTTGTCTTCACTGCCATCAGTGGTTGTGGGTCTCTTTGGTTACTTGATCTTTGTAGTCCAGTTTGAGTATGGATTCTCAATCATTTCAGGTGCCTTGGCCTTGACGGTCTTTAATCTCCCTCAGATGACTCGAAATGTTGAGGACAGTTTGAGACACGTTCACCATACGCAGCGTGAGGCTGGCTTAGCTCTTGGGATTTCTCGTTGGGAGACAGTTGTTCATGTCGTCATTCCAGAAGCCCTTCCAGGTATTGTAACGGGTGTTGTCTTGGCATCTGGCCGTATCTTTGGTGAGGCTGCTGCTCTGATCTATACGGCAGGGCAGTCTGCACCAGCCCTAGACTGGTCTAACTGGAATATTCTCAGTGTTACCAGTCCTATCTCTATCTTCCGTCAAGCGGAAACCTTGGCTGTCCACATCTGGAAAGTCAATAGCGAGGGAACCATCCCAGATGGTGCCATCGTATCAGCTGGTTCTGCAGCTGTGCTCCTCATCTTTATCTTAATCTTTAACTTTGGAGCTCGCAAACTTGGAAGTTACCTACATAAGAAATTAACCGCTGCCTAAAGGAGAAGCCATGTCAAAATATAACTGGGATGAAAAGCATATCATCACCTTCCCTGAAGAAAAAGTGGCCCTCTCTACCAAGGATTTACATGTTTACTACGGTAAAAATGAATCCATCAAGGGCATCGATATGCAATTTGAAAAAAATAAAATTACAGCCTTGATTGGTCCGTCTGGATCAGGGAAATCTACCTATCTTCGCAGTCTCAATCGGATGAATGATACCATTGATATTGCCAAGGTAACAGGTCAAATTCTCTACCAAGGTATTGACGTTAATCGTCCAGAAATCAATGTTTATGAGATGCGCAAGCATATCGGAATGGTCTTTCAACGTCCAATCCCATTTGCTAAGTCTATTTACCGTAACATCACTTTTGCCCATGAACGTGCAGGTGTTAAGGATAAGAAGGTCTTGGATGAAATTGTGGAAACTTCTCTCCGTCAAGCTGCCCTTTGGGACCAGGTCAAAGATGATTTGCACAAGTCAGCCCTGACCCTGTCTGGAGGTCAGCAGCAACGGCTTTGCATCGCGCGAGCTATCTCTGTCAAGCCAGATATCCTCTTGATGGATGAGCCTGCGTCAGCCTTGGATCCGATTGCGACAGCCCAACTGGAAGAAACCATGCTGGAGTTGAAGAAAGACTTTACCATCATCATCGTTACCCACAGTATGCAACAGGCTGCCCGTGCGAGTGACTATACTGGATTTTTCTACTTGGGTGATTTGATTGAGTATGATAAGACGTCCAATATTTTCCAAAATGCCAAGCTACAGTCAACCAATGACTATGTAACGGGACACTTTGGTTAGAAAGGAAACAGCATGACAGAACCGATTTTGCAGGTTAAAGACCTGTCCGTTTATTACAACAAAAAGAAGGCCTTGAATAGTGTTTCCCTTTCTTTCCAACCCAAGGAAATAACCGCCCTCATTGGTCCGTCAGGTTCAGGGAAGTCAACTCTTCTCAAGGCCATCAACCGGATGGGAGATTTAAATCCTGAAGTGACAACAACGGGGACAGTGATTTATAATGGTCACAATATCTACAGCCCCCGAACTGATACGGTTGAATTGCGTAAGGAAATCGGCATGGTTTTCCAACAGCCCAATCCCTTCCCTATGTCTATCTACGAAAATGTTGTTTACGGACTGCGAATCAATGGAGTTAAGGATAAACAAGTCCTTGATGAAGCAGTAGAAAAGGCCTTGCAACGCGCTTCTATCTGGGATGAAGTCAAGGATCGTTTGCATGATTCGGCTATTGGTCTCTCAGGAGGTCAACAGCAACGTGTCTGTGTTGCCCGTGTTTTAGCGACCAGCCCTAAAATCATCCTCTTGGACGAACCAACCTCGGCCTTGGATCCTATCTCGGCTGGAAAGATTGAGGAAACCTTGTATGGTCTAAAGGATAAATATACCATGCTCTTGGTAACACGTTCCATGCAGCAGGCTTCTCGTATCTCTGATAAAACAGGCTTTTTCCTAGATGGAGATTTGATTGAGTTCAATGATACGAAAAAGATGTTCCTAGACCCACAAAACAAGGAAACAGAAGACTATATTACAGGAAAATTTGGATAAGGAGTTGAAAGATGTTACGATCTCAATTTGAAGAAGATTTAGAGAAATTGCACAACCAGTTCTACGCAATGGGACAAGAAGTGCTTTCGCAGATCAATCGTACAGTGCGTGCCTTTGTCACTCATGACCGTGATTTAGCTAAAGAAGTTATCGACAAAGATGCGGAAGTGAATGAATATGAAATTAAGCTGGAGAAGAAATCATTTGAAATTATTGCCCTTCAGCAACCCGTTTCTCAGGACCTTCGTACTGTCTTGACCGTTCTCAAGGCGGTTTCAGACCTCGAACGCATGGGAGATCATGCAGTCTCTATCGCTGAGGCAACCATTCGCATGAAAGGGGAGCAACGTATCCCTGCCGTTGAAGAAGAAATCAAACAGATGGGTCGCGATGTGAAGAACTTCGTCGAAGCAGCTCTAGATCTCTATCTGAATGGTTCTGTGGATCAAGCCTACGAAGTGGCGGCTATGGATGAAAAAATCAACCATTACTTTGATAGCATTCGTGAATTGGCTACAGAAGAAATCAAGAAAAATCCTGAAGCTATTGTTACAGGACGCGATTACTTCCAGGTTATTTCCTTCTTGGAACGTATCGGAGACTACGCAAAAAATATCTGTGAATGGGTTGTTTACTTTGAAACAGGTAAGATTGTTGAATTATAAAGTATTCAAATGATAAAATTATTGTGAAAGCTTACTTTTTAATAGTAAGCTTTCGTTGTATTGATGGTTTCTTTTATCGGAGGTGAGTAATGGACTACATACAGAATATAAGAAAAAAAGTTGGGAAAGATAAAATTATTTTAAATTTCACCTGTGGAATATTAAATCAATCAGGAAAAATTTTATTACAAAAACGAGCAGATAAAGGAACGTGGGGATTACCAGGTGGTGCGATTGAATTAGGTGAATCGGCTTTAGAAGCTTTAGTGCGAGAGTTTTATGAAGAAACGGGAATCGAAGTGAGAGCGGAAAAACTCTTAAATGTTTATACTAAATATTCAGATAGTTATCCGAATGGCGATGAGGCTCAAGTGCTTACAATTTTGTATTTAGTTTCATCTGAAAATTCTATTTCTACAAATTTTCTTTCAAGTAATGAAACTTTAGAATTAGGATTTTTTTATTATGGGGACATACAAAACATTGCAATTGTAAACCAGCAACATCAAGATATGATAAATGATTTTTTTGAAAATAAGTTCCCAATAGATAGATAAACTAATCTCTGAATATCTTTTTTTGTAACTATATTTTATGAAAATGCAAGAAAAACGTTGACAAGCAGTTTCAAACGGGTTATAATTATTCAGAAATAACAGAAAGGCCGTTTATTTATGAAAATTAAGAAATGGATATTAGTTGTGTGTAGCATACTTGCCAGCATGATTTTAGTAGCTTGTCAATCCAGTACGGATAGTTCCCAGTCTGCTGTGGATGCTATCAAACAAAAAGGGAAGCTAGTTGTTGCGACCAGCCCAGACTATGCGCCATTTGAATTCCAAGCCTTGGTTGATGGTAAAAACCAAGTGGTTGGTGCAGATATTGATATGGCTCAAGCGATTGCGGATGAACTTGGGGTTAAACTTGAAATCTCTAGTATGAGTTTTGACAATGTTTTGACCAGTCTTCAAACTGGAAAGGCTGACTTGGCTATTGCAGGAATTAGTGCCACTGATGAGAGAAAGGAAGTCTTTGACTTTTCTATCCCTTACTATGAAAACAAGATGAGCTTCTTGGTTAGAAAAGCCGATTTAGACAAATACAAGGATCTTTCAAACCTTGCAAGTGCTAATATCGCAGCTCAAAAGGGAACTGTTCCAGAAACCATGGTCAAGGAACAATTGCCAAATGCACAATTGACATCCTTGACCAATATGGGTGAAGCAGTCAATGAATTGCAAGCTGGAAAAGTGGATGCTGTTCATATGGATGAACCAGTTGCTCTTAGTTACGCAGGTAAAAACTCAGACCTTGTCGTTGCGACAGCTACTTTGACAATGAAAGATGGCGAAGCCAATGCCGTTGCTATCAAGAAAGGTCAATCAGACTTGAAAGCAGTAGTCGATAAGGTTATCCAAAAACTGAAAGATGAAGGAACCTATCAAACTTATCTGGAAAAAGCTGCGAAACTAACAGAAGTTGAACAGTAAAAAAGAAAGCAGAGTTGGACTTTAATCCAATTCTGCTTTTATGTATTGTAATAGTGCTTCTAGATTTTCGAGAGTGACTTTGGCGAACTGATAAGGGCAGGCATCCAAATAGGCCTTCTCAAAAAAGTCTAGTTTGAGGGAGCTATGCTTTAAACTGGCAATTTTAGGATAGGTCCTTAAATCAAGGAGAAGGCCATCATGTAGAGGATAGCAGGGCAAGGGACAGGTGTTTTTTTCAAGTACTTCCTTTATCCGAGCCTGATAGTTCTCTTGAAGGGTCAGTCTGGCAAGTCGATTTTTTTCAAATAACTGGCTATCGATGTAAAGAGAAAGAGCCTTTTGCATGATGAGATTGCTATCATAGTCCAGGATATTTTTGTAGGAAACAAAGGCCTCTTTTAGGGCATTTGGGAGAATGAGAGCGGTAATACGAAGGGCTGGAAAGAGACTGGTTGAGAAGGACTTGATATAAATGACGCGATCCTCAGTATCCAGATAGTGGAAGGTTTGACCCTTTCTAGGATCTAAGTCCCCTAAATAGTCATCCTCGACGATATATACACCATACTGGTTTGCTAGATCCAGAATAGCCCTCTTTTCCTGATCAGAATAGGAATGACCTAGAGGATAGTGGAAGCGAGGAATGGTATAGAAAAACTTGATTTTTCCAGATTTGAACTGTTTTTCCAGTTCGTCAAGGTCAATCCCATCGATTCGGCGTTCAATGGTTCTGTAGGCCAATCCCCGAGCGACCAAGAGGCGGTTCATCCGGTGGTAAGTAGGTTGTTCGACCAAAATCTCCTCTCCCTTACTTGGGAAGTTGATCTGTGAAAGGATAAAGAGAGCTTGCTGGGTGCCAGATGTTAGAACCAGTTGGTCGGGTTTGCAGTAGAGGGCTTGATTGAAAAGAAGTTGATGGACAGATTGTCTGAGTTCCTCAAGGCCTTCTTGGTTGTCATAGTAGTTGAAGAGGTAGTTTTCTCTTCCAATCAGTGTTTCATTGACGCAGAGTCTGAAATCGTCATAAGCACTGGCGTGTTCGTCAGTGACTTCGATTTCCAAGTCCTGATGCTGACCCTGTTCCAGAACATAATAGCCACTTTGGGGCTTGGCATAGAGGTATTGTTCATGGCGTAATTCTAGCAGGGCTCGTTGGACAGTGTCCTTGCTACAGTGGAAGTCTTGGCTCAGTTGACGGATGGAGGGAAGCCGGCTACCTGTTGGAAATTTTCCTGATTCGATACCTTTTTTGAGAAAGGAAACGACTGCTTGGTATTTACTTTCTTTCTTCATTCCAGACCTCCCTTGATTTTGTTACATTGTACCTTTTTTTTGTCTACTTGGCAATGGGAAAAGCATTTCTCCCTTTCACAACTAGGAGTAAATGTGGTATACTTAGAAAGTATGATGATTCATTGAAAAGAAGATAAGAAAGAGAATGGATAGAAAAGTGCAGGAACCAGTAAAATTATTTCAATACAATACCCTAGGTGCCCTAATGGCAGGTCTCTATGGTGGAACCATGACAGTGGGAGAATTACTGGAACATGGTGACCTCGGTTTGGGAACCCTTGATTCGATTGATGGGGAGTTGATTGTCCTTGATGGCAAGGCTTATCAAGCCAAGGGTTCAGGGGAACAACCTGAAATTGTAGAAGTTTCACCTGATGCCCTTATCCCTTATGCGGCTGTTGTTCCCCATCAGGCAGAAGTGATTTTTCGACAACGCTTTGAGATGACGGACAAGGAATTGGAAAAACGAATTGAGTCCTACTATGATGGGGAAAATCTTTTCCGTTCCATCAAGATTCATGGCGAATTTGCTCACATGCATGTGCGAATGATTCCTAAATCCACACCTGATACCAAGTTTGCTGATGTCGCGACTCACCAACCTGAATATAGCCGTGAAAATGTATCGGGAACCATTGTTGGATTTTGGACACCGGAGATTTTCCATGGGGTGAGTGTTGCAGGTTACCATTTGCATTTTATCTCAGATGATTTGACCTTTGGTGGGCATGTGATGGACTTTGTTATCAAAGAAGGAATGATCGAGGTTGGGGCAGTCGACCAGTTGGACCAACGTTTTCCAGTCCAAGATCGCCAGTATTTATTTGCCAAATTTAACGTTGACGAGATGAAGAAAGATATTGATAAGTCAGAATAGGAGAAAAAGATGACAGTACATATTATCCTCACCATGATCGCTTTAGTTCTCATTCTAGTAGGTGGAACTTGGTATGCCAAAAAACGGTTTAAAATCTCTCTTGCAGTGATGGGCTTGGGGGCAATCGCATTTTTTGTTTCTTCTCAAGTGTTAGAGAAGATGGTTCACCTTCTGGTACTCCATCCGCAAAAAGATGGAACCATTCCGCTCATGCAGGAGCAGCCTCTCTTATACGTCCTTTATGGGATTGCCATGGCTGCCCTCTTTGAGGAAACAGCTCGTCTTGTCTTTTTTAAATGGTTGGAGAAAAAGAGAAAGCTAGAAGATCGAGATGCTTTGGCTTATGGTTTGGGACATGGGGGCTTGGAGATGCTCTATCTCGGAATGGGAAGCTTGATTAGCCTTTTGATCCTCTTTTCACTAGTACAGTCATCAAATACTGATGCGGCGAATCTTCTTACAAAGACGACACTCGAAACGGTTCAGTCTCTATCAGCATGGCAGATATATCTACTAGGAGTTGAGCGTGTCCTTGCTCTGGTTCTCCAAATGAGCCTTACTGTCTGGGTCTATCAAAGTGTCCGTCAAAAGAAATGGATTTATCTCGTTGCTGCCTATGGATTACATGCCTTGTTCGACTTAGCTCCAGCTCTATCTCAAGTGGGCTGGATTGCAAATCCACTTCTAGTGGAGGGCATTCTTCTTGTAGAAGTACTTGCCTTTGTCTGGCTTACAAAATCTACATTTTGGAAAAAATCATCATAAAAAGAGGTTCACCTCTTTTTTTATGCAATGCTTTGATACTTCCATTTTTCGGTTCGTCAAAAGCCTTTAAAAATGGTATAATGAAATGACTTTACAAAAGGATGAGAGATATGACATTAGTAACTAAAATACAAGAACAATTAGAAGGAATTGATATTCGTTTCAAGGAACCCTTGAAGACCTATACCTATACCAAGGTCGGAGGTCGAGCGGATTATCTGGTTTTGCCACGCAATCGCTATGAGATGGCGCGTGTCGTTCAATTTGCCAATCAAGAGAATATTCCTTGGATGGTGCTAGGAAATGCCAGCAATATTATCGTGCGTGACGGTGGAATTCGTGGATTTGTCATCTTGTGTGACAAGCTCAATAACGTTTCAGTTGATGGTTATACCATTGAAGCGGAAGCTGGGGCCAACTTGATTGAAACGACACGTATTGCCCTTCGTCATAGTTTGACTGGTTTCGAGTTTGCCTGTGGCATTCCAGGGAGCGTCGGTGGAGCAGTCTTTATGAATGCGGGTGCCTATGGAGGAGAGATTGCCCATATCTTGCAGTCTTGTCAAATTTTGACCAAGGAAGGGGAGATTGTGACCTTATCTTCCAAGGAATTGGCTTTTGGTTACCGTCATTCGGCTGTTCAAGATTCTGGAGCTGTTGTTTTGTCAGCTAAATTTGCCCTAGCTCCAGGAAATCATCAGGTTATCAAGCAAGAAATGGACCGCTTAACGCACCTACGTGAACTCAAACAACCTCTAGAATACCCATCTTGTGGTTCAGTCTTTAAGCGTCCAGTGGGGCATTTTGCAGGTCAGTTGATTTCAGAGGCTGGCTTGAAGGGCTACCGTATTGGTGGTGTCGAAGTCTCAGAAAAACATGCAGGCTTTATGATTAATGTAGCCGATGGGACTGCAAGAGATTATGAAGACTTAATTGAGTCTGTCATTGAAAAAGTTAAAGAACATTCAGGTGTTACCTTAGAGCGAGAAGTTCGTATCTTAGGTGAACACGAATAACATTATTTTTACATAGCATTCAAAGATTGGGATTTTATCGCTAAATGAGGTTTAGGTCATTTTATTTCCTACGCTTGTGTCTAGCATTCTAACAAGGTCCCAATCTGTTAATTTACGAAGAAGAAGGAATTTAGAGGAATTGAAAAAACCAATTATTGAGTTCAAAAACGTCTCTAAAGTTTTTGAAGACAGCAACACCAAGGTTCTCAAAGACATTAACTTTGAGTTGGAAGAAGGGAAGTTCTACACTCTTTTAGGCGCATCTGGTTCAGGAAAATCAACCATCCTAAACATCATTGCAGGTTTACTGGATGCGACGACAGGGGATATTTTACTGGATGGGGTAAGGATCAATGATATCCCAACTAATAAACGAGATGTCCATACCGTCTTTCAATCCTATGCCTTGTTTCCACATATGAATGTGTTTGAAAATGTTGCCTTTCCACTCCGCTTGCGTAAAATCGACAAGAAAGAAATCGAGCAACGTGTAGCGGAAGTTCTCAAGATGGTCCAGCTGGAAGGTTACGAGAAGCGTTCCATCCGTAAACTCTCTGGAGGACAACGTCAGCGTGTAGCCATTGCTCGTGCCATCATCAACCAACCCCGTGTGGTCTTGCTGGACGAGCCCTTGTCAGCGCTGGACTTGAAATTGCGGACAGACATGCAGTACGAACTGCGTGAACTGCAACAACGATTGGGAATTACCTTTGTCTTTGTCACTCACGATCAGGAGGAAGCTCTCGCTATGAGTGACTGGATTTTCGTTATGAACGATGGTGAGATTGTCCAATCTGGAACACCTGTTGATATCTACGATGAGCCAATCAACCATTTTGTTGCGACCTTTATAGGTGAGTCAAATATCTTGCCAGGAACCATGATTGAAGACTACTTGGTCGAGTTCAATGGCAAACGCTTTGAAGCGGTCGATGGTGGGATGAAGCCAAATGAGCCTGTTGAGGTTGTCATTCGTCCAGAGGACTTGCGCATTACCCTTCCTGAAGAAGGCAAGCTCCAAGTTAAGGTTGATACTCAACTTTTCCGTGGGGTTCATTACGAGATTATCGCCTATGACGAGCTCGGAAATGAATGGATGATTCACTCAACTCGTAAGGCCATCGTTGGTGAGGAAATCGGTCTGGACTTTGAACCAGAAGATATCCATATCATGCGTCTCAACGAAACCGAAGAAGAATTCGATGCTCGTATCGAAGAATACGTAGAAATCGAAGAGCAAGAAGCAGGTCTGATTAATGCGATCGAGGAGGAAAGAGATGAAGAAAACAACCTCTAAACTCTTTGTAGTGCCCTACATGCTTTGGATTGCCCTCTTTGTTCTCGCACCCTTGGTCTTGATTTTCGGTCAATCCTTTTTCAACATTGAAGGGCAGTTTAGTTTAGAAAACTATAAATCCTATTTTGCGTCACAAAACTTAACCTATCTCAAAATGAGCTTCAACTCTGTGCTTTATGCAGGAATTGTAACTCTGGTGACCCTTCTCATCAGCTATCCAACAGCCCTCTTTTTGACTCGTCTCAAACACCGTCAACTCTGGCTCATGCTGATTATCCTGCCAACATGGATTAACCTGCTCCTTAAGGCTTATGCCTTTATTGGGATTTTTGGTCAAAATGGCTCTATTAACCAATTCTTGGAATTTATCGGAATCGGTTCGCAGCAGTTGCTCTTTACAGATTTCTCCTTTATCTTCGTTGCAAGCTACATCGAGCTTCCCTTTATGATTTTGCCGATTTTCAATGTCTTGGATGATATGGATAACAATCTCATCAATGCCAGCTACGATCTCGGTGCGACCAAGTGGGAAACTTTCCGCCATGTCATCTTCCCTTTATCTATGAATGGTGTGCGAAGTGGAGTCCAATCTGTCTTTATCCCCAGCTTGAGCCTCTTCATGCTGACACGTTTAATCGGTGGGAACCGCGTTATCACCCTGGGGACAGCCATTGAGCAGAACTTCCTGACAAATGATAACTACGGTATGGGTTCAACCATCGGTGTGATTCTCATCCTGACCATGTTTCTCACCATGTGGGTGACCAAGGAAAGGAGAGAACGATGAAAAAATTTGCCAATCTCTACCTAGCCTTTGTCTTTATCATCCTATATTTGCCAATTTTTTACTTGATTGGCTATGCCTTCAATGCCGGGGATGATATGAATAGCTTTACAGGCTTTAGTTTGTCTCACTTTGAAACCATGTTTGGTGATGGAAGACTCATGCTGATTTTGGTTCAGACCTTTTTACTTGCCTTCTTATCAGCCCTGATTGCGACTGTCATTGGTACCTTTGGTGCTATCTACATCTATCAATCACGTAAAAAGTACCAAGAAGCCTTTCTATCTCTCAATAATATTTTGATGGTTGCACCCGACGTTATGATTGGTGCCAGCTTCTTGATTCTCTTTACCCAACTCAAGTTTTCACTTGGATTTTTGACAGTTCTGTCTAGTCACGTGGCTTTCTCGATTCCTATCGTAGTGCTCATGGTCTTGCCGCGATTGAAAGAGATGAATGGGGATATGATTCATGCGGCCTATGACCTTGGAGCTAGCCAGTTCCAGATGTTTAAGGAAATTATGCTTCCTTACTTAACGCCGTCTATCATTGCAGGCTACTTTATGGCTTTCACCTATTCATTGGATGACTTTGCCGTGACCTTCTTTGTAACAGGGAATGGATTTTCAACCCTCTCAGTCGAGATTTACTCTCGGGCTCGTAAGGGAATTTCTCTAGAAATCAATGCTCTTTCAGCCTTGGTCTTTCTCTTTAGTATTATCCTGGTTGTAGGATATTACTTTATTTCACGTGAGAAGGAGGAGAAAGCATGAAACGACTCTATTCATTTTTAGCTGGAATTATAGCCATTATCCTTGTCTTGTGGGGAATTTCCTATCATCTTGATAGTAAAATCAATAGTCGTGATAGTCAAAAATTGGTCATCTACAACTGGGGAGACTATATCGATCCTGAACTTCTAGAGAAATTTACAGAAGAAACAGGAATCCAAGTCCAGTACGAGACCTTTGACTCCAACGAAGCCATGTATACCAAGATCAAGCAGGGTGGAACGACCTACGACATTGCCATCCCAAGTGAATACATGATCAACAAGATGAAGGACGAAGACCTCTTAGTTCCGCTTGATTATTCAAAAATTGAAGGAATCGAAAATATCGGACCAGAGTTTCTCAACCAGTCTTTTGACCCAGGCAATAAATTCTCTATCCCTTATTTCTGGGGGACCTTGGGAATCGTCTACAATGAAACCATGGTAGATGAGGCGCCTGAACATTGGGATGATCTCTGGAAGCCAGAATATAAGGATTCCATCATGCTTTTTGATGGGGCGCGTGAGGTGCTGGGACTCGGGCTTAACTCGCTCGGTTACAGTCTTAACTCTAAGGATCCTCAGCAGTTGGAAGAAACGGTAGACAAGCTCTACAAACTGACTCCAAATATCAAGGCCATTGTGGCAGACGAGATGAAGGGTTACATGATCCAGAACAATGCTGCTATCGGGGTGACCTTCTCAGGAGAAGCCAGCCAGATGTTGGAGAAAAATCCTAACCTTAAATATGTCGTTCCGACTGAGGCCAGCAATCTCTGGTTTGATAACATGGTCATTCCCAAAACCGTGAAAAACCAAGATGCAGCCTATGCCTTTATCAACTTTATGTTGAAACCCGAAAATGCTCTGAAAAATGCGGAGTATGTAGGCTACTCAACACCAAACCTACCAGCCAAGGAAATGCTCCCAGAGGAGACTCGTGAGGACAAATCCTTCTATCCAGACGCTGATACCATGAAACACCTAGAAGTTTATGAGAAATTTGACCATAAATGGACAGGAAAATACAGCGACCTCTTCCTACAATTTAAGATGTATCGGAAGTAGGAGATTATCTGCTAGCGGAAATAATTTCATCAGACAAAAAAATAAAACCTAGCCATAGAAAATTAACCATTTTATGGCTAGATTATTTATTAAAATAGATCATGAATTAGTAGAAAAATATACTTAATCATGCTATAATTTCGATAGAGTTAAAGGCAATTAAGCTTATGATTGAGGTAGTAGCTATGATTAAAAAAGCTATTTTTAGAGGAATGATTCCTTTTGTCATTATGACCAGTTTAGCAATTTTTATGAGACTTCAAGGGATTGATATTTTTCAAGTTAAAAGTACATTTTTGGTTGGCATTATTGCTACCTCGATAGCATCAGCCTCGGTAATTTATGAAATTGAAAAATGGTCTCTATTTAAACAATCTACTATACATTTTATCATTATGCTTTTTACTGTTCTTCCCTGTCTTCTATTTAGTGGATGGTATAAGTTAGTCTCAATTTTGGATTATTTCATTGTTTTTGGTCAATTTTTATTGGTTGGAAGTTTCTTGTGGTCTATCGCCTATATAATATTTGGTAAACTGTTAAAGAAATGAGTTTTACTTCATGGTTATTAAGCTTGACGAACCTCTTCAAAAACGGTATAATACTAGAGTTGAGAATTGATTTTCTCTCCATCTTAGTCCAGAGAAATGGCGGTGCTGCGAGCCATCTAAGATAGAAAATCATGCTACTCGATTGTAACAATTGCATAAGAATAAAGAATGACAAGTTCATTGAATGAAGGTGGTACCGCGGTTTTTCGCCCTTCGTGATATGAATTTGTCTTTTATTTTTGGAGGTGCTTATGAGAAGATTTCTTGTCAAACAAAAATTTCGCCTAGGTGGTGAACGCTTTGATATCAAGGATGAAATGGGCAATGTCGCCTATCAGGTTGAAGGTTCATTTTTTAAGATTCCTAAGACTTTTACTATTTTTGATAATTCTGGTGAACAGGTTAGTGAGATTAGTAAAGAAATGTTGACCTTCATGCCACGCTTTGAGATTCAACTGACTAACGGAGATAGTTTTTATATCCGAAAGAAGTTGACTTTCTTTAGAGATAAGTATGAATTTGACAACCTAGGTCTTCGCATTGAGGGAAATATCTGGGATTTAAACTTTAAACTTCTGGATGACCGTGATCAAGTGATTGCGGAAATCGCCAAGGAACTCTTCCATTTAACCTCTACCTATACTGTAACAGTCTATGACGAATCTTATGCAGACCTAGTCATTTCCCTCTGTGTCGCTATCGACTATGTGGAAATGCTAGAAAGTCAATCAAATTAGTAAAAAGGAGATATTATGAAACAATTATCTAGTGCACAAGTCCGCCAAATGTGGCTTGATTTCTGGGCGACCAAAGGTCATTCTGTAGAACCATCTGTTAGCTTGGTTCCAGTAAACGATCCAACCCTTTTGTGGATCAACTCAGGGGTTGCCACTCTTAAAAAATACTTTGACGGGACTATTATCCCTGAAAACCCACGGATTACCAATGCTCAAAAGGCTATTCGTACCAACGATATTGAAAACGTAGGGAAGACGGCGCGTCACCATACCATGTTTGAAATGTTGGGAAACTTCTCAATTGGGGATTACTTCCGTGACGAAGCCATTACTTGGGCTTATGAACTTTTGACAAGTCCTGAATGGTTTGACTTCCCAGCTGAAAAACTCTACATGACCTACTACCCAGCTGATACAGATTCTTACAACCGCTGGATTGAAGTGGGCGTGGATCCAAGTCACTTGATTCCAATCGAAGACAACTTCTGGGAAATTGGTGCGGGACCTTCTGGACCAGATACAGAAATCTTCTTTGACCGTGGGGAAGCCTTTGACCCAGAAAATATTGGTATTCGCCTTCTCGCAGAAGATATCGAAAACGATCGTTATATCGAAATCTGGAACATTGTCTTGTCACAATTTAACGCAGATCCAGCTGTACCTCGTAGCGAGTACAAGGAATTGCCACACAAGAACATTGATACGGGCGCTGGTTTGGAGCGTTTGGTGGCTGTTATCCAAGGGGCTAAGACAAACTTTGAAACAGACCTCTTCATGCCGATCATCCGTGAAGTTGAGAAATTGTCTGGTAAGGTCTACGACCAAGATGGCGACAACATGAGCTTTAAGGTCATTGCGGACCACATCCGTTCTCTTTCATTTGCCATCGGTGATGGTGCCCTCCCAGGAAACGAAGGTCGTGGCTATGTCCTTCGTCGTCTCCTCCGTCGCGCTTCCATGCACGGTCAAAAATTGGGCATCAACGAGCCTTTCCTTTACAAACTCGTTCCAACTGTTGGAAAAATCATGGAAAGCTACTACCCAGAAGTGCTTGAAAAACGTGACTTTATCGAAAAAATCGTGAAGAGCGAAGAAGAGTCATTTGCCCGTACCCTTCATTCAGGTCAACACTTTGCAGAAACCATTGTAGCTGATTTGAAAGCGAAAGGTCAAAACGTTATCGCTGGGCAAGATGTCTTCAAACTCTACGATACTTACGGATTCCCGGTTGAGTTGACGGAAGAAATCGCTGAAGAAGCTGGGATGACTGTAGACCGTGAAGGTTTTGAAGTAGCCATGAAAGAGCAGCAAGAACGTGCGCGTGCGTCAGCTGTCAAAGGCGGCTCAATGGGGATGCAAAATGAAACCCTTCAAAATATCACAGTGGAAAGTGTCTTCAACTACAATGCCAGTCAATTGCCTTCTAAGTTGGTGGCTATCGTAGCGGACAATGCTGAAGTTGAAGCTGTTTCAGAAGGAACTGCCTCCCTGTTCTTTGCAGAGACTCCATTCTACGCTGAAATGGGTGGACAGGTAGCTGACCATGGTCAAATCTTGGATGCTGCAGGAAAACTTGTGGCTACTGTGACAGATGTTCAAAAAGCGCCAAACGGACAAGCTCTTCATACGGTTGAAGTTCTTGCACCGCTTGCTTTGAATCAGGAATACACCTTGGCAATTGATACAAATCGTCGTCACCGTGTCATGAAAAACCACACTGCAACTCACTTGCTCCATGCAGCCCTTCACAATATCCTTGGAAACCATGCGACACAAGCAGGATCCCTTAACGAAGTCGAATTCCTTCGTTTTGACTTCACACACTTCCAAGCCGTAACTCCTGAAGAGTTGCGCGCCATTGAACAACAAGTCAATGAGAAAATCTGGGAAGCAATTGCAGTAGAAACTGTTGAGACAGATATTGACACTGCTAAAGAAATGGGAGCTATGGCCCTCTTTGGTGAGAAATACGGTAAAGAAGTCCGCGTTGTAACCATCGGTGACTACTCTGTGGAACTCTGTGGTGGTACCCACGTTGGCAACACTTCTGAGATTGGCCTCTTCAAGATTGTCAAAGAAGAAGGGATTGGATCAGGAACTCGTCGTATCTTGGCAGTGACTGGTAAGGAAGCCTTTGAAGCCTACCGTGAACAAGAAGACGCTCTGAAAACAGTAGCAGCAACCTTGAAAGCACCTCAACTCAAGGAAGTGCCTCATAAGATTGAAGGACTTCAAGAACAACTTCGTCAGCTCCAAAAAGAAAATGCTGAGTTGAAAGAAAAAGCAGCGGCAGCGGCAGCAGGCGATGTCTTTAAGAATGTTCAAGAAGCAAACGGCCACCGTTACATTGCAAGCCAAGTTTCTGTATCAGATGCTGGTGCCCTTCGTACCTTTGCGGACAACTGGAAACAAAAAGATTACTCTGACTTGCTTGTTCTAGTTGCTGCTATCGGTGATAAGGTTAACGTTCTTGTAGCAAGCAAGACAAAAGACATCCATGCAGGTAACTTGGTTAAAGAATTGGCTCCAATCGTTGATGGACGTGGTGGTGGAAAACCAGACATGGCCATGGCAGGAGGGAGCAACCAAGCGAAAATTCAAGAATTGTTGGATTCAGTAGCAGGTAAATTGTAAGAAAACAAAGATCTATCCATTTGGGTAGGTCTTTTTGTGAATACAAAAAAGTCAAATCCGGTTGGATTTGACTTGTAACTGATAGGTTTATTTTGTTGCCCAGACACTGACTGAACCCGCTGCTACTGGAAATTCTCCATAACCTTCCTCATCAATTGTAACTTGACTTTGGTGGTTTCCAAGTAAATCTACAAATGTTTGGTCAGCCCATTCTTGACCGACAAACATGGACTTGCTGTTTTCTTGGTCGTTTGAGATAAGGACTGCGATTGGGGATTGATTTTCAGCACCTGAACGAACCCATCCGATACAGTTGGCATCGTCAAAGTAGTCTGTTTGCTCTCCATAGGCCCTGTCTTTTCGGATGGCCAGGAGACGATCAAGAACTTCTTTGAAATCTTGTTGAGCATATTGCCCTGAAATGCCGTAATAGTCTCCATAAAAGACACATGGAAGACCCTGCTCACGAAGAAGGATGAGGGCGTAGGCTGCAGGTTTAAACCATTCTTGGACGGTTGATTCAAGTGCCTGTCCTCTTTGAGTATCATGGTTGTCAACGAAAGTGACAGCCTTATCAGGTTTGATTTCCACTAAACTATCAGCAAAAATACTACGAAGATCATAACTTGCTCCTGCTTGGCTGGCTTCAAAGAGATTTTGGTGAAGACGAACATCCACAAGGTCAAAGCGCTCCTCAATTTTCTCAAGATAGTCCAGATTAGCTTCTTTGTCTGGATTCCAAAATTCCCCAAAAACATAGAAATTCTCACCGTATTTTTCCTTCATATCACGGATGAAATTGGCCATAAAGAAGGAGTCAATGTGTTTAACGGCATCCAAGCGGAAACCTGAAACTCCAGTCGTTTCCATGAACCAGTCAGCCCAGTCATAGATGTTTTGGATGACTTCAGGGTGCTTAAAGTCCAGGTCAGCATACATGAGGTAGTCGTAGTTACCGTTTTCGTTATCGACCAATTCCTCGTTTGCCCAACCTTTATTGTCCCCCTGGATCAGGTAAATGCCAGACTTACGGCGCTTGGCATCGTAGTCTGTACCTGTAAAGTGGTACCAGTGCCAGTGGAAGTCATTGTAGGTATTTTGACGACCATCGAAAGTAAAGTGAGTCCAGCCATTGATAGTGAAGGGCTCGCTTAGTTGAACGGTACGGTCCTCGGGATCGACTTCGATAACTTGAAAGGCTTCTAATTTATCTGCTGCAGCCTTGTGATTAAGAACGATGTCAGCCATTGGTTGGATTCCGTGATCCTTGAGAGTCTGAATCGTTTGGAGATAATCTTCCTTAAAACCATACTTAGTACGAACAGTCCCTTTTTGGTTAAATTCACCCAGATCAAAAAGATCATAAACGCCATAGCCAACATCTTTTTCATTGGTTGCCTTGAAGGCAGGTGGCATCCAGACATGACTGATACCGAGATTTGCTAGGTGTTCTGCGTCATCTGCCAATCGTGTCCAGTGTTGTCCGTCGTGGGGCAGATACCACTCAAAGTATTGCATAAGTGTCTGATTTTGCATTGTTTTTCCTCTTACTTATCAATGATGTGTTATATTCTACCATAAAGTCCAAAACTACGCAAACGTTTGCGCAAATTTTCTCTACTCATTTCTAGAAATGTCTATTTTTAGAGAATGACCATTATCTTTTCATTGGTTAGGAAAGAAGGATTAGAAAAAATGAATTGACTAAACTTTTTTTAACAAAAATAACACTTAGTAAACTAAAGTAAAAATGGAGAAACGCTTTCTATTTTGAGAATTGTCACAAAATTTGCTATAATAGTAGCTATGAATAGAATTAGGGTCAGCAGACGTGTTGAAAAAAAACTAGCTAAGGGTCTAGTTCTTTTGGAAGCAAGTGATTTAACAGATATTGATCTGACGGATCAGGAAGTCGAAGTTCTTAGTCAAGACGGGAAGTTTTTAGGGAGTGCCTATCTTTCTCAGCAGAACAAGGGCATTGGCTGGTTGGTCAGCAAGGAAAAGGTTGGTTTCAACCAAGCCTTCTTTGAAACTCTGTTTCGTAAAGCTAAGGAAGCTAGAAAGTCTTATTATCAGGATGACTTGACAACTGCCTTTCGCCTTTTTAACCAAGAGGGAGATGGTTTTGGTGGGCTGACTATTGATCTCTACGGAGATTATGTGGTCTTTTCTTGGTACAACTCCTATGTTTATCAGATTCGTGAGCTGATCATAAAGGCTTTTAAGGAAGTCTTTCCTGAGATTTTGGGAGCATATGAAAAGATTCGTTTTAAAGGTCTAGATTACGAGTCTGCTCATGTCTATGGTGAGAAAGCGCCAGACTACTTTACTGTTCTTGAGAATGGCGTACTCTATCAGGTCTTTATGAATGATGGCTTGATGACAGGGATTTTCCTAGATCAGCATGAGGTTCGTGGGAGTTTGGTAGACGGTTTAGCTATGGGTAAATCCTTGCTCAATATGTTTTCCTATACAGCTGCCTTTTCAGTTGCTGCAGCTATGGGAGGCGCGAGTGAGACGACTTCTGTCGATTTGGCCAAACGGTCTAGAGAGCTGTCAGAAGCTCATTTTCATGCAAATGGACTCAGCACGGACAATCATCGTTTTATCGTCATGGATGTCTTTGAATATTTCAAGTATGCCAAGCGAAAAGGCTTGACCTATGATGTGATTGTTCTTGATCCGCCGAGCTTTGCCCGCAATAAAAAACAAACATTCTCTGTAGCTAAGGACTATCACAAGCTGATTTCCCAAAGTCTAGAGATTTTAAATCCGGGAGGTATTATCATTGCCAGTACCAATGCTGCCAATGTTTCCCGTCAGAAATTTACAGAACAAATTGATAAAGGTTTTGCAGGAAGAAAATATCAGATTTTAAACCAATATGGTCTTCCAGCAGACTTTGCCTATAATAAAAAAGATGAAAGCAGTAATTACCTCAAGGTGATTAGTATGAAGGTTAGTAGATGAAATTAATCGTTTCAGTAATGCCAAGAAGTTTAGAAGAAGCCCAAGAACTGGATGCCACACGGTATGAAGATGCCGATATCATCGAGTGGCGTGCAGACTTCCTCGCAAAGGAAGCCATTTTACAGGTAGCGCCTGCAATCTTTGAGAAATTCGCAGGCCGCGAACTGGTCTTTACCCTTCGGACTCGCGCTGAGGGAGGAGAAATCGAACTGTCTTCTGAGGAGTATGTTCAAATCATCAAGGAAGTCACTCAACTCTATCAACCAGACTATGTGGATTTTGAGTACTTCAGCTACAAGGATGTATTTGAGGAAATGTTGGATTTTCCCAATCTCGTTTTGAGTTACCATAATTTCCAAGAGACACCTGAAAACATGATGGAGATTCTGTCTGAGTTGACCAGTCTTTCTCCAAAAGTGGTCAAGGTATCTGTCATGGCCCATACGGAGCAGGATGTTTTAGACTTGATGAACTACACACGAGGATTTAAAACACTCAATCCTGAACAAGACTACGTAACCATTTCCATGGGGAAAATGGGCAAGGTATCTCGGATTACTTCAGATGTGACGGGTTCAAGTTGGTCATTTGCTAGTCTGGATGAAGCGAGTGCCCCAGGTCAGATTTCTCTATCAAACATGAAAAAAATCAGGGAGATTTTGGATGAAGCTTGATGGCTACACACGTATGGCGGCTGTCGTTGCAAATCCCATTAAACACTCTATTTCACCTTTTATCCACAATAGTGCCTTTGAGGCGACAGCGACAAATGGTGTCTATGTGGCTTGGGAAATTGAAGTGGATGATTTGGCAGAAACAGTCGCTAATATTCGCCGTTACCAGATGTTTGGTATCAATCTCTCCATGCCGTACAAGGAACAAGTGATTCCCTTTTTGGATGAATTGAGTGATGAAGCGCGTTTGATTGGGGCGGTCAACACCGTTGTCTATGATAATGGCAATTTAATTGGATATAATACAGATGGCAAGGGATTCTTTAAGAGCTTGCCTTCTTTTACAATTTCGGATAAGAAAATGACCATTCTGGGAGCAGGTGGTGCGTCCAAGGCTATTTTGGCACAGGCTATTTTGGATGGTGTCAGTCAGATTTCAGTCTTTGTTCGCTCAGTTTCCATGGAAAAAACAAGACCTTACCTAGAAAAGTTACAGAATCAGACAGGCTTTAAAGTGGACTTGTATGCTTTAGAAAATCTTTCTGAACTGCAAGCAAGGATTGCTGAGTCGGACCTGCTCGTCAATGCTACCAGTGTGGGCATGGATGGGCAGTCGTCCCCCGTTCCAGAAAGCATCAATTTGCCAGAGGATTTCTTGGTTGCAGATATCATTTACCAACCTTTTGAGACGCCATTTTTGAAATGGTCTAGAAGTCAGGGCAATCCCACCATCAATGGCCTTGGAATGTTGCTCTATCAAGCTGCAGAAGCTTTTCAACTGTGGACAGGTAAAGAAATGCCAACAGAAGAGATTTGGCAGTCCTTGACAGAAAAATACCAATAATTAAAAGGAGAACCTACTATGAAAATCAGAATCGATATTCCGCATCATCCCTATGATATTCAGATTGAAAAAGGTTGTCTATCGCAAGCAGGTCAATGGTTGCGAGAACTCTGGCAACCTCAAAAAGTGGTTATCGTAACAGATAACCATGTAGCTTCTCTCTATGCAGAGAAGGTTAAACTCAGCCTAGAAGATGCTGGTTTTCAGGTAGCTGTTTTTGATTTCTTAGAAGGCGAAGAACGAAAAAATTTAACAACTGTTCAGAAGGTCTATGAATTTTTAGTCAAGCAGGGTTTGACTCGTAGCGATGGGATTGTGGCTCTTGGTGGTGGTGTCGTTGGGGACTTGGCTGGCTTTGTGGCTTCGACCTATATGCGTGGGATTCACTTTGTTCAGATTCCGACCAGTTTGACAGCCCAGGTTGATTCCTCTATCGGTGGAAAGACAGGCGTCAACACTCCATTTGCTAAAAATATGGTGGGGACCTTTGCCCAACCTGATGGGGTTCTGATTGATCCACTTGTACTTGAAACACTTGGAAAGAGAGAGCTGATTGAAGGGATGGGTGAGGTTATCAAGTACGGCTTGATTGAGGATCCAGAACTGTGGGCTCTCTTAACGGAGCTGGATGGTTCTGTTGAGAGCATTCTGGAACAAGCAGAGACTTTGATAGAACATTCTTGTCAGGTTAAGTGCAAGATGGTAGTTGAGGATGAGTTGGATAACGGTGTTCGCCTTTACCTCAATTTTGGGCACACTATTGGCCATGCCATTGAAGCGACTGCTGGTTATGGCAAGGTCATGCATGGAGAAGCTGTGGCCATGGGCATGGTTCAGATTTCCAAGGTTGCTGAGGAGAAGGGCCTTATGCCAGAAGGAATAACTCAGTCCATCACAGAGATGTGCCAGAAATTTGGTTTGCCAGTTGATTATGAAAACTGGGATGTTGATAAACTTTATCAAGCTTTGACTCATGATAAGAAAGCGCGTGGCAACACCTTGAAATTGGTCTTGGTACCAGAGCTTGGTTCAGCGACCATTCACCCAGTTTCTCTGGAAGAGATGAAAGACTACTTGGTAAAATAAGGAGAACGTATGAGATATTTAACTGCAGGAGAATCACACGGTCCGCGTCTGACGGCAATTATCGAAGGAATTCCCGCTGGACTTCCTTTGACAGCAGAGGACATCAATGAGGATCTAAAACGCCGTCAAGGTGGTTATGGTCGTGGTGGTCGTATGAAAATTGAGAGTGACCAGGTGGTTTTTACCTCTGGCGTTCGTCACGGGAAGACGACAGGATCTCCCATTACCATGGATGTCATCAATAAGGACCACCAGAAATGGCTGGATATCATGTCTGCTGAGGACATTGAAGACCGCCTCAAAAGCAAGCGGAAAATCACTCATCCACGTCCAGGTCACGCCGATTTGGTAGGGGGCATCAAATACCGTTTTGATGATTTGCGAAATTCCTTGGAGCGGTCATCTGCTCGTGAAACCACCATGCGAGTGGCAGTTGGGGCAGTAGCCAAACGACTGTTGGCTGAACTGGAGATAGAAATTGCCAACCATGTCGTGGTCTTTGGTGGTAAGGAAATCGATGTTCCTGAAAATCTGACGGTCGCTGAGATTAAGGAAAGAGCTGCCCAGTCAGAAGTTTCTATTGTCAACCAAGAACGGGAACAAGAAATCAAGGATTATATTGACCAAATCAAGCGTGATGGTGATACCATAGGTGGAGTTGTTGAGACAGTCGTCGGAGGTGTTCCAGTTGGCCTTGGATCCTATGTTCAATGGGACAGAAAATTGGATGCGCGATTGGCCCAAGCAGTTGTTTCTATCAATGCCTTTAAAGGGGTGGAATTTGGTCTTGGATTTGAGGCGGGTAACAGAAAAGGCAGCCAAGTTATGGACGAAATTCTCTGGTCTAAAGAAGACGGCTATACTCGTCGCACCAATAATCTAGGTGGTTTCGAAGGTGGTATGACCAATGGGCAACCCATCGTTGTCCGTGGTGTCATGAAACCAATTCCCACTCTTTATAAACCATTGATGAGTGTGGATATCGAGACTCACGAACCTTACAAGGCAACTGTGGAGAGAAGTGATCCAACCGCTCTTCCAGCGGCAGGTGTGGTTATGGAAGCTGTTGTGGCAACGGTTCTGGCACAAGAAATCCTTGAAAAATTCTCATCAGATAATCTTGAGGAATTAAAAGAAGCGGTAGCCAAACACCGAGACTATACAAAGAACTATTAAGGAGTTCCTATGGCAAAAACAGTCTATATAGCAGGTCTTGGATTGATTGGTGCTTCAATGGCACTCGGTATCAAGCGCGATCATCCTGATTATGAAATTCTAGGTTATAATCGCAGTCAGGCTTCGAGAGATATTGCCTTGAAAGAAGGTATGATTGACCGTGCAACGGATGATTTTGCCAGTTTCGCTCCCCTAGCAGATATCATCATCCTGACCTTGCCAATCAAACAGACCATTGCTTTTATTCAGGAATTGGCAGGTTTAGACTTGAAAGAAGGCGTCATTATCTCGGATGCTGGCTCAACCAAGTCAGCCATTGTGGAAGTTGCTGAGGAATACTTGGCTGGCAAGTCTGTTCGATTTGTCGGGGCCCATCCCATGGCTGGTAGCCACAAGACAGGAGCTGCTTCTGCAGATGTTAATCTCTTTGAAAATGCCTATTATATCTTCACACCTTCGAGCCTGACAGGTCCTGACACACTTGAGGAAATGAAGGATCTGCTTTCTGGTCTCCATGCTCGTTTCATTGAAATTGATGCCAAGGAGCACGATCGGGTCACTTCACAGATTAGCCATTTTCCCCATATCTTGGCATCAGGTCTCATGGAGCAAACAGCTGTCTATGCTCAAGAACATGAGATGACAAGGCGCTTTGCGGCGGGTGGCTTTCGAGATATGACCCGGATTGCAGAGAGTGAACCAGGTATGTGGACTTCTATCCTCTTGTCCAATCGCGAGACCATC
This sequence comes from Streptococcus pseudopneumoniae, assembly GCF_001074565.1. Classification (GTDB taxonomy): domain Bacteria; phylum Bacillota; class Bacilli; order Lactobacillales; family Streptococcaceae; genus Streptococcus; species Streptococcus pseudopneumoniae_J. The sequence goes on from NZ_JUQX01000059.1 coordinate 44,275, forward strand.
CTAGAGCGGATTGAGGATTTCAAGGAACGCTTAGATGAGATTGGTCAGGCTATTAGTAAGGGGGAAGAAGAGCAGATTTGGAACTTTTTCAACCAAGCACGTGAGCAACGTCAGGCCATGGAAATCCATAAACGTGGTGGTGTGGATAGTTCTTATGACCTCTATGTCGATGTTCCCGATGAAGAAGATGTCATCTTGCGGATTTTGGAATTGCTTCGTGGAACTTCTTTGGTTAATATCCACATCAACGAAGAAAACCGTGAGGATGTTCACGGGATTCTACAAATTTCATTTAAAAATGCTCAAGATTTAGAACGAGCTGAGCGCTTAATTACAGAAAATACGGACTACACAGTCGTCATCAAATAAGGAGAAAATCATGTCAAATATTTACGATACTGTAAATGAACTCAGTCGTGGGTTACGCGAATTACCAGAATACAAGGCGGTTAAGGCGGCAAAAGATGTCATCCAAGCAGATGAACAAGCTAGCAAGATTTTTGCAGACTATATCGCCTTCCAGCAAGAAATCCAAGTCATGGCCCAAACTGGACAAATGCCAGATGCCTCTTTCCAAGAAAAGATGCAGTCTTTCAGCAGGCAAATCCAAGAGAACGCTCTTTTGTCAGATTTTTTTGCCAAACAGCAACAATTGTCCATTTACCTTTCAGACATTGAAAAAATTGTCTTTGAACCTGTTTCAGAATTATTGAAATAGTATTTTATCTGTATAAAAGCCAGAAATTTCAGGAATTTCTGGCTTTTTTGTGATAAAATAAGAAAAGTATTGCAAGTATGAGGTCAACTATGAAACTAAAAACAAACATTCGCTACTTACATGGCAGTATCCGGGTACCAGGTGACAAGTCTATCAGCCACCGTTCGATTATTTTTGGAAGTTTGGCTGAGGGCGAGACTAAGGTTTATGATATTCTGCGTGGAGAGGATGTGCTCTCAACCATGCAGGTTTTTCGTGACCTTGGTGTTAAAATTGAGGACAAAGATGGGGTTATTACCATTCAAGGTGTAGGCATGGATGGCTTAAAAGCTCCGCAAAACGCCTTGGATATGGGAAATTCTGGCACCTCGATTCGCCTGATCTCAGGTGTCCTTGCTGGTGCAGACTTCGAAGTAGAGATGTTTGGAGATGATAGTCTTTCTAAACGTCCTATGGACCGTGTGACGATTCCTCTGAAAAAAATGGGTGTCAGCATTTCAGGCCAAACTGAACGAGACCTACCCCCTCTTCGCTTGAAAGGGACGAAAAATTTAAGACCGATTCATTATGAGTTGCCAATTGCCTCTGCACAAGTCAAGTCCGCCTTGATGTTTGCAGCCTTGCAGGCTCAGGGGGAGTCCGTTATTCTCGAGAAAGAATGTACTCGTAACCACACCGAAGATATGCTTCAGCAATTTGGTGGTCATTTAAGTGTGGATGGCAAAAAGATCACAGTCCAAGGACCACAAAAACTGACAGGACAAAAGGTAGTTGTTCCAGGAGATATTTCCAGTGCCGCCTTTTGGTTGATCGCTGGTTTGATTGTGCCAAACTCTCGTGTGGTGCTACAGAATGTGGGGATCAATGAAACGCGTACTGGTATTATTGATGTCATTCGTGCCATGGGTGGAAAATTAGAAATAACTGAAATCGACCCAATCGCTAAATCTGCAACGCTGACTGTCGAGTCTTCAGACCTGAAAGGAACAGAGATTGGTGGAGCCTTGATTCCACGCTTGATTGATGAATTGCCTATTATTGCCCTTCTAGCGACCCAAGCGCAAGGTGTAACGGTCATTAAGGATGCTGAAGAACTCAAGGTTAAGGAAACCGACCGCATTCAGGTGGTGGCAGATGCTTTAAATAGTATGGGAGCGGATATCACTCCTACAGCAGATGGGATGATTATCAAAGGGAAATCAACCCTTCATGGCGCTAGAGTCAATACGTTTGGTGACCATCGTATCGGAATGATGACAGCCATCGCAGCCCTCTTGGTTGCAGATGGAGAAGTGGAACTTGACCGTGCTGAAGCCATCAATACCAGCTATCCTAGCTTCTTTGATGATTTGGAGAGCTTGATTCATGGCTAAGGTATTACTCGGATTTATGGGGGCAGGCAAGTCGACAATCGCTAGAGGATTGGACCCAGACCACATCGATATGGATGCCTTAATCGAGGAACGTTTGGGCATGTCCATTGCGGATTTTTTCGCTGAAAAGGGAGAAGAGGCCTTTCGTCAGGTGGAGTCTGAAGTTTTAGCGGACTTACTAAAAACGGACCGAGTTGTGTCAACTGGTGGAGGAATAGTCGTTTCTCAGAGAAATCGTGACTTGCTTAAGACTAATCCTGATAACATTTATCTGAATGCAGATTTTGAAACCCTTTACCAACGTATTTCAGCTGATAAGGACAATCAACGGCCACTTTTTCTCAACAACAGTAAGGAAGAGTTGCGAGAGATTTTTCAAGAAAGACAGGTTTGGTATGAGGAAGTAGCCAGTCGTGTTCTAGATGTGACCAAGCTAAGCCCAGAGGAAATTATAGAGGAACTGAGATGAAAATTGCCTATCTAGGTCCCAAGGGATCTTTTTCGAATCATGTTGTGCAGACAGCCTTTCCCAAAGAGGAATTGCAGGCTTTTGCCAATATCACAGATGTTATCAAGGCCTATGAGCAAGGCTTAGTGGACTATTCTGTTGTACCAGTTGAAAACTCCATTGAAGGTAGTGTCCATGAAAGTTTGGATTATCTTTTTCATCAGGCTCGCATCCAAGCAGTTGCAGAAATCGTCCAGCCCATTCATCAGCAGCTGATGGCGGTTCCCGGTCAGTCAAAAATTGAGAAGATTTTTTCCCATCCTCAGGCTCTGGCTCAAGGGAAAAAGTTTATCGATGAGCACTATCCAGAAGCCCAGCTGGAAGTGACGGCAAGCACAGCCTATGCAGCCCGCTTTATCGCTGAACATCCAGACCAGCCTTTTGCGGCTATTGCGCCTAGAAAATCAGCTAGAGAGTATGGTTTAGAATTAATAGCAGAAGACATCCAAGAAATGGAAGCCAATTTCACACGTTTTTGGGTCTTAGGGGCAGAGATACCGATGATTCCTTTGAACTCGCAAGCTGAAAAAATGAGTTTGGCCTTGACCTTGCCAGACAACCTACCTGGGGCTCTTTACAAGGCACTTTCGACCTTTGCTTGGAGAGGGATTGACTTAACAAAGATTGAAAGTCGCCCCCTTAAAACAGCCTTGGGAGAATACTTTTTCATTATCGATGTAGACTATAGTGACAAAGAACTGGTTCATTTTGCCAGAAAAGAACTAGAAGCCATTGGAATTCAGCACAAGATACTGGGAACCTACCCGATTTTTACCATAACTGATTTAGAAAAGGAGAGTCAATGAGCAAAGAAAATCCTTTAAGTCATCACGAGCAGTTACGTTATGACTATCTCTTCAAAAATATTCATTATCTCAACGACCGTGAACGGAGGGAGTTTGACTATCTGCAGCAAAAAATGACAGGTCCCAAGTCTGAAGTTCACCATTTCTATCAAGAAGAAAAAGAAGAAACTTGGGGTAGAGATATTGATCTTCCGACTTATGGCAGTAGAAGTCGATCTAAGAGACGTGAAAAGGTAGCTCCTCTGCCTAAAGTCAAAAAGAAAAAAAGAAGAATTCGCTTCAAACGAATACTGACTTGGTTCTTGCTGTTGATTACATGTGTGGCTGCAGGGATGATTTTCATGTTTCTTCGAGGGTTCCAGTCAGCGGCCAATCCAACAAATAAGCCAGCTGATGCCAAGGCAGCTCAAGTAGAGGTCTTTAACGGTCAGGATACCAAAGACGGTGTGAATATCCTAGTCATGGGGACAGATGGCCGTATCGGTCAAAATAGTGCAGAAACCCGTACTGACACGATCATGGTACTGAATGTCAGTGGATCGGATAAGAAGATCAAACTAGTCAGCTTTATGCGTGACAACTTAGTTTATATCGACGGGTACAGTAAGATTGTAAATGGCCAGAAACAGACGGATAACAAACTAAATGTTGCTTATGAACTTGGGGAACAAGAAGGGCAAAAAGGGGCTGAAATGGTCCGCAAGGTTCTAAAAGACAACTTTGATTTGGATATTAAGTACTATGCCCTAGTTGACTTCCAGGCCTTTGCAACAGCTATTGATACCCTCTTCCCTGACGGAGTAACGATTGATGCCCAATTCTCAACATTGAATGGTCAACCTTTGACAGAAGCCACAGTTGGAGACGACCTTCATGCAACAGAGACAGAGTCCCCAACTCAAACCATCAAAGTTGGAAAACAGCAAATGAATGGATCCACCTTGCTGAACTATGCTCGCTTCCGTGATGATGATGAGGGAGACTATGGCCGTACCAAACGTCAGCAACAAGTCATGTCAGCAGTTCTTGAGCAAATCAAAGATCCAACCAAGCTCTTTACAGGATCAGAGGCACTTGGAAAAGTTTTTGGCATGACTTCAACAAATTTACCATATAGCTTCTTGTTGACCAATGGATTATCTGTCCTAGAAGGTGCTCAAAATGGAATCGAAAGACTCACAGTACCAGAACTTGGTGACTGGGTAGATGCTTATGATGTCTATGGAGGGCAAGGACTTCTTGTCGATCAAAATAAATACCAAACCAAACTCGCTCAAATGGGGATGAGATAAGAGGCGATAAATGAAAATCAAAGTTTGATTCACTAGTGAAATGGTGGTCTGAGCTTTGGTTTTTCTTACTATCTGATAGATTTTTATAGCTTTTTTATGGTATAATAAAATGATATAACTCGTTATTGGACAGAAGAGGAGAGATATGAGTGATTTGAAAGCGATTCAGGCTCGTAGTCTGGAAATGGCTGAATATTTTGTCGCGTTTTGTAAAGAACATGATTTGTTATGCTACCTCTGTGGTGGAGGAGCTATTGGCGCCCTTCGTAATAAGGGTTTCATTCCTTGGGATGATGACTTAGACTTTTTCATGCCGCGTAAGGACTATGAAAAATTAGCAGAACTGTGGCCACGTTATGCAGATGAGCGTTATTTCTTGTCAAAGAGTCACAAGGATTTTGTAGACCGTAACCTTTTTATTACTATTCGTGATAAAGAAACAACTTGTATCAAGCCTTATCAACAGGATTTGTATTTGCCACATGGTTTAGCCTTGGATGTTTTGCCTTTGGATTATTATCCTAAAAATCCAGCTGAGCGCAAGAAACAAGTCCGCTGGGCTTTGATTTATTCACTCTTTTGCGCCCAAACTATCCCAGAAAAGCATGGTGCCATCATGAAATGGGGAAGTCGTATTTTACTCGGTTTGACTCCTAAATCTCTACGTTATCGCATTTGGAAAAAAGCTGAAAAAGAAATGACCAAGTATGGTCTGGCTGAGAGCGATGGAATCACGGAATTATGCTCAGGTCCTGGCTACATGAGAAACAAGTACCCAATCGCATCCTTTGAAGATAATCTTTTCTTGCCATTTGAAGGAACTGAGATGCCCATTCCAGTCGGCTATGATGCCTATCTCAGCACTGCTTTTGGGGATTATATGACACCACCACCAGCAGACAAGCAAGTACCGCATCATGATGCCATTATAGCAGACATGGACAAGAGTTACACAGAGTACAAGGGAGAGTACGGAGCATGATGGGAGAAAAAATAAGCGTTATCGTTCCAGTCTACAATGTAGAAGCCTATCTGGAGAAGTGTGTCGAATCCATTTTAAAACAGACCTATAGCAACTTGGAAATTCTTCTTGTCAATGACGGCTCAACGGATTCTAGTGGAGAACTGTGTGAACAATTAGCTCAAAGAGATCAACGGATTCGTGTCATTCACAAGGAAAATGGGGGCTTGTCTGATGCTCGAAATAGAGGGATTGAAGAGGCAAGTTCAGATTTGATCGGTTTTATCGATAGTGATGACTACATTGACGAAGATATGTATGAGACCCTTTACCGTCAAATGCTAGAATCCAATGCTGATCTTTCTATGTGTGGACATTATGATGTCTATCACCAAATTCCAGAAAAGCAAGTTGCAGCGATTCAGACTTGGGAGTTGACGCCTCAAGAAGCCATTAAAATGGTCATGGAAGCTAAAATTCTCTCTGTCACAGCTGTCAACAAACTTTATAAAAAAGAACTCTTTGAACACCTACGATTTGAAATTGGCAAAATAGCAGAAGATGCCTTTATCATGATTGCCTTGATTCATCACTGTCGCAAGGTTGTTGCAACAAATGAAAAAAAATACTACTATGTTCATCGTGAAAATAGTATCACGACTCAAAAATTCTCCTTGAAATTCTTAAACGTTATTGAGGCTTATGAGCAAAACGCGAATATTATAAGAGAGAATTATCCTGAACTAGCAGATGTTGCAATCATGCGTTTAAATTGGGCTTACTTCTATGTATTGGATAGGCTCTTAGTCGATGCAGATTTCAAGGATAGGGTCTTAGAAGACCGTTTGATGGCCTATCTAAAGAAAAACACAAAGAACATTCTTTCAGATAGTCGTTTTACAAGAGCAAGAAAAGTGAGCTTTTTAGCTTTGTGCCTGAGTCGAAAATTGTATAGAAAAATCTTGCTTGCACAAACTAAGCGTTAGGAGAAACAATGATTTTATTTATTGAAAAAAACTATTTTAAAATCAATCTGCTGTTTTTATCAGTTATATCTTTTTACTGTATGGCAGGCTTGATTGTCCCACTTCAGGCCATTTCGGCCAATAAATTTGTCACTCTTGGCATGACCCTCATGGGTGTTTTATTGGGACTTTATAATTTCTTTATCAAAAAAGTCTATCTGACTGTCAGAAAAATTGAGTATTTGATTCTCTTTTTTCTAATGAATATCCTGACAGCTGCCTTAGTTGTCAAGTATGGATTTTCAACAAACATAAAGAATTTAGTTGTCTTTTTCATCTATTTCTTTGCAATCTATCCAGCCTTTCAGTCTTTCTCAGTGAAAAAAGCACGTGCCCTCTTTGATGCCTTCTTCTCAGTTATCACTGTTGCAAATACTATAGGTGTACTTGTATCAATTTGGCAATTCTTCATGCTGCAGGGTTACCGCGTATTTGATTACAAGGGGTTATTGATCCGCCAAGGATTTGTAGAGTCTCGTCTATTTGGGATTCTAGCCAGTCCCAACTATCTCTCTATTATTTCTTTGATGGTGATTATTTATTTGTGGATGCGCTTGTCACTTTACAATACTGTCCTTAAAACCCTGGCTATCTCATCGATTTTGCTAAATTTTGCTTATATTGTATTATCAGGTTCCAGAACAACCTATATCTGTTTGGTTATCGTTGCCCTGTTATACGCTTTGATGACGGCTAACTGGACTAAAAAAATCAAGTCACTTCTTACTGTTCTAGTAACTGTAGGTCTGGTATTTGTCTGTTATAATGGTATCAAATATAGTAGCGATATATATTTGAAAGCTCACTCAGCTCAAATCCAAAAGAACCAAGAAAATGGACAAAATGGAGACAACAATCTTTCTCTTGAGAGAACAGACACAAGTGAAGAGAATATCTCCAATAACCGTTTTGCCATTTGGCAGTCAACAGCTTCCTTTATCCCTAGACGCCCTCTATTTGGATATTCAGGTGGAAACTGGTATGAGTTAGGTAAAGAGTATGACGCTTCAGCCTACATCATCAAAAGACATTACCTTACTCACAACGGCTACCTTGAGTTGCTATTCTATGATGGTATCACAGGTTTTATCCCTATGGCTATCTTTATGCTTTCCTTCATTGTTTCAAGTCTCAAGAAATATAAAAAAGACCTTCAAGAAGGTCGACACAATCATGAATTGATTACCATTCTCTTGATCACTGTAGTTATTCTCATCTCTAATTTGTTCTTGAGTTCAACCTTCTATGGAATTTCTCTTTTGGGTTTTATCTTGTTTGTGATTTCAGGTTACTATTTCTCTGTTCTCTATAAAAAAAGAGACGGCTACAGAAAACTAGATGAAGCGGAGATTAAAGAAGTTGAACTAGGTGTCATGGATTATATCCACAATCTCTGTCAAAAAGAGAATATCAACTATTCACTAGCTTATGGAACCTTGCTGGGAGCAGTGAGACACAAGGGTTACATTCCTTGGGATGACGATATTGATATCTCTTTGAAACGCGATGAATACGACAAATTGTATCAAGCTATTTTGCAAGATAATGATCCTGTCTACAAAGTGGTTTCTTGGGAAAATGACAGTCGTTACCCTTACCCATTTTACCGAGTCTATGATGCGCGAACTGTCTATGATAATAACTATATCGACAATGATATTGATTTAGGAATTTGTGTAGACGTTTTCCCATTTGACTATTATGCTGATGTTAACAAGGACATGGTAAAACTGGATACTTACCGTCGTTTATCAGTCTATACCCTTTATGGCATCCATAACAAGAATGCGAAACTCAAGAATATCATCAGATATCTACTTGTCCTTGTATTCCGTTTGACTCGCGTCAAAACTTGGAACCGTAAGATGAACATCCTATCTATGCGAGAAAAAGATGGAGACTTCATTGATTACCTCATGGAGAACAAAAGAGTTTCTACGAAATTTGACAAGTCCTTCTTGGATACGACGATTGATAGTCCATTTGAAGATAGAGTTTACAAAATCCCTGAGGCCTATCAGCCGATCCTTTCTGCCATCTACGGAGATGACTTTATGGAAATTCCTCCTCTAGAAAAACGAGTGAAGCACGATGACTTTCTTGCATACATAAAGGAGGGATAGAAGGTGTTACAATGGTTAAAAAGAAGTTTAGCTAGTCTCTTAGGAGATAAGAAAGATCTGGTTAAAAACCTACCAATTATCAAAAATTTAAATCAAAAAGCCAATATCGACTTAGATTCAAAGAGAAGCAATTTGCTCAAAGAAAACTTTGAAGATATTCTAAAGGCCATCTACCAATCTAATCTGAAATCCTATGATATCTGGTTAGACTTTGGGACTTTACTTGGTTTCTATAGAGAAAATGATTTGATTCCGCATGATTTAGATATGGACTTTGGGATTATTATCCCAGACTATGAAGCCTTTTTAAAGGATGAGAAAGTTCTTTTGGAGAAAGGCTTTGTCAGAACCAAAGAGTTCTATTACAATGATAAGCTTGTAGAATTATCCTATAGTTACAAGGGCCTCAATGTGGATTTTATTGTCTATGATAAAAAGGAAGGTACCATCTCCTCAGATACTATTTTCTACATGACAAATGCCTTGGGAAATCCTACAAGATATGAAGTTTATCATTATGAATTGCCTTTTACAGCACTAAGTGAATGCAGTTTTAAAGAAATTCTAGTAAAAGTTCCAGAAAATACAAGAGAATACATTAGTCACTTGTATGGGGAGGATTTTGAAATCCCTAACACCCACTACAACTGGAAAGAAAATCCAATTTACAAACAAAAAGATGCTAAATTGGCTAAAGTACTTTTGAAAAAGTAAACTTCGAAATACAAGAAAAGAGGGGATGGTGAAGTTCTTCCTTGTTAACTCTAGTCCCTACTCTAGTGTAACAAACGGGCTTCTCCTTCCCTCTTTTTGTCTTATAATGACGGAAAGGAGCTAGAAAAGTTGCTACTAGGATGAATCTTCCATCCTAGCTTCCGCTATCAAAGAAAGAAGTGGTTTATATGAAAAAGAAACAGATAAAAGAAACCCTTGTATTTATTTCCCTAGTCTTGATGCTCGTCTCTGGACTCTTGACACCAGCAGTTCAGGCAGATGCTTCAAGCAATCGAATCCATTTTATCAATACCAAAGGAGTATCAGGAAGTGATGCCATTATTCTAGAAAGTAATGGTCACTATGCCTTGATTGATATGGGTGAAGACTATGATTTTCCAGATGGGGAAGATCCTCGCTATCCCAGTCGTGTAGGAATTAGTAGACAGAACGATTATGTATTAGAAGATCGTCTCTTCCGTCACATGAAACACCTTGGGATACAAAAGTTAGATTTTATTCTAGGAACCCATGTCCATAGTGACCATATTGGATCTGCGGATGAAGTTCTGAAACGTTATCCTGTAGACAGATTTTATCTAAAGAGATACTCAGATGAGCGCATCACATCAAAATAGCGATTGTGGGACAATCTTTTTAATTATGACAATGCTGTCAAGACAGCTCTAGAGCGTGGCGTAACTCTTGTGCAAGACATCACTGAGAAGGAAAGTCACTTCACTTTAGGTGACATGGATATTCAGCTTTATAACTATAAAAACGAATATGACAGTGATGGCAAACTCAAGAGAGTTTATGATGATAATTCCAATTCGATTGTGGCAGTGGTTACTGTAGCGGGGAAAAAGATTTATCTCGGTGGTGACTTGGATAATGCTGAGGGGGCAGAGGATAAGTTAGGTCCTGAAATTGGTAAAGTGGATATGATGAAATGGAACCATCATTATGATGCCCACATTTCAAATACGATTCCTTTCTTAGACTCCCTATCTCCAAGTATGGTGGTACATACATCCGCAGCAGATGCCAATCTTGCTACAACTAGAGACTATCTTAAGAAACATGGTATTGAGGTAGTTCATGCTTCTAGCCAGACCAAGGATGCAACAGTCTTTACAATTAGCAGAAATGGTTTTACAAATGTGTCTGATTCACTACCTAATATTCCTACTGTTAGTGAAAGATGGTATAAAGAAGATGGTTACTGGAAGTATCGCTTGTCTGATGATCAGATGGCAATCGGTTGGCGCAAAATAGAAGGTATTTACTATTTCTTTAATGGCCAAGGACAAATGCAGGCAGGTAGATGGCTTCATTTGAACGACTCTCGTGAAAAACCTGATGGTAACTGGTATTATTTAAACAACAATGGACAAATGCAAGATACTGGTTGGTTTAAACACGATGGTACTTGGTATTATATTGCTTCAAGTGGAGCAAGGAGCTATAGTCAGTTAGTTGAAATTGATGGGCAAAAATATCTATTTGACAAAGATGGGAAGATGCTGACTGGCCTTCAGGTCTATAATGGTAAGAAGATGGTCTTTGCTAGTAGTGGTGCCCTGCAGTCGGAGGGCAAAGCATCATCTTGGCAAAAGATTGCCTCAAATTGGTACTATTATGATGAAGACGGCATTTTGACAGTTGGTAAGAAAGACATCAAGGGAACAACTTACTACTTTGACAAAGAAGGTATCATGCAAACTGGCTGGGCCGTGGTAGATGGTAAATGGAACTACTTTGCGAATTCAGGCGCCATGCAAACTGGCTGGGTCAAGGACAAAGACATTTGGTTCTACCTTGATAAAGACGGCAATATGCTAACTGGAAATCAAGAAATCAATGGCTCTCGTTACTATTTCAAGGCAAGTGGTGCTATGCAAACTGGTTGGCAATGGCAGGACAAGGGTTGGCAGTATTATACTAGCTCTGGTGCCATGAAGACGGGTTGGTTAAAATCGGGCGAATCCTGGTATTATCTGGATCCAGAAACTGGTATCATGGCAGTCGGATCGCAAGAAATTAATGGAAAGAACTATTTCTTCAAGTCTTCAGGAATCATGCAAGTTGGTTGGCAGTGGGTAAATGATAGTTGGCATTATTATACCTCTACAGGTGCTCTGCAAACAGGCTGGCTTAAAGATGGGGGCACTTGGTATTATCTGGATGCTAAGGAAGGAACCATGTCGGTCGGTCTGCATGCAGTAAATGGTGAACAGTACTACTTTAGCACTTCCGGTGCTATGCAGACAGGTTGGCAGTGGATTGATGGTCAGTATCGATACTTCCAAGCAAGTGGCGCCATGAAGACTGGCTGGATTAAAGATCAAGGCAAGTGGTATTATCTTGAAAAAGAAACAGGTATCATGTTGGTCGGTCTTCATAAGGTGAATGGTCAAACCTACTATTTTGGTCCGAACGGAGCTATGCAAACGGGTTGGAAACAGCTTGATGGCAATTGGTACTATTTCCAAACAGACGGAGCTTTACTGAAAAATGCCACCACACCTGATGGTTACAAGGTAAACGAAGAAGGTATCTGGAAACAGGCTGTTGCTGCTGTAAATAGCGAGGCAGTCAAGCCAGAACAGAAACAAGAAGCAAATTCTAATCTTGTTGAACAAGAAAAACAAGATTCAAAGGTAGAAGCCAATACTTCTGATAAGAAAGAATAAATAAGAAAACACCCTGCTGATAGACATTATCTATCAGTAGGGTGTTCTTTTAATTTCTTTTAAGCTTAGCAAGTACTAAGTCTAGAGCATAGTGGAGTGTTTTATCTTTGGCGATAAAGAGTGTCAAGAGATAATAGATACCACAAGCCGCAACAGTCGAGAGAACCATGAGAATCATGTTGAAGTTTACTGTATAAGAGTTGACTTGGAAAAGGAATTTAAAGGCAAAATAAATCGGTATGAATCCAAGGGATACAATAGTATAGCGTGTTAGAGTAGCAAAGATTTCTTTCAAATCAATCAGTTGGTGTTTCTGGATAAAGCGAATTTCCAAGAGAACGACGATAGTCTCCGCAAGAATGGTCGTAGCGATATAGTACTCTGGTGCGAAAATATTATTGAAATACAAGAGGCAGTTGAAGAGGATATTGGCTCCGCCACCAAGGAAGTAAAAGGCAGTCAAGCGATTTTCGTGGTCATTGATAAAGATAATTTGTTTACCAAGGATCAACTCGATAGCCCAGATGATGGTACGAAAGGCGAAGACACTAGTCACGATACCCGCTTCGAGATATTTTTCAGAAGAGTAGATAACTGCCGCGTAGTTCCCTAATACCATAATCCCAATACTGGTTGGAACGATGAGGAAGTAAAAGAGGGCAGCCCCTTGATTCAGAAGACTCTTATAAGAGGTGTAGTCTTTCTTACCGAGATAGTAGCCGAGACGTGGGATACTCACATTGAGAGCCCCACTTAAGACACTGGCAATCAACATCACAATGCTGGAAGCAATGGTGTAGTAAGAAATGTAGTTTTCATCAGGTCCCTTGGTGATAAACATTCTATCAAGTAAGGTATAGAGCATGTTGGCATTCGCTAAGAGAAGCATAGTCAAGAGCGGTTTAGATGCTTTGATTAATTCCACAAGACCAATCTTGACAAAGGAAACTTCTCTCTTGATCCAAAGAAAACTGAGCAGGTAGTTTAGGATAGTGGTTGCACTCATGACGATGGCATAAGGAACGATATCATCTGCAGTTTTAACAAAGGTAAAGATAGCAACCAGCATGGCAATCCGAATAATCAATGTCTTGTAGAGGATGAAGGCATAGTTTTCATAAGCCTCGTTCATCCATTCGATATTGAGGAATTGGAAGAGTGCCTGAGCTCCTAGGATATAGTAAAGGACTTTCAGGTTCACAATGCTGGTATCAAAGAAGATAAAGAGGAAGTAGATACCAGTCGTCAGTAGAGAAGTGAAAACCGAAATATAAAACAACTTAGAAAAGACATAGTTGATTTTATTCTTGTCGTCCTTAACCTTACTGATAGCACGAATCCCGTAGTTGTATATTCCAAAGGCTGCTAGTGGAATGACAAAGCTGGCCCAGGTATTGGCGGTATTGAAGTAACCGTAGTTGGATTTGCTGAGAATCCGCGTCAGATAAGGGTTGGTTATCAGTGGAAAAACGATATTGAGAATATTGACCAGCAAGCTGGCCAAGGCATTTACTTTTATATTTTTCATTGAACTTTCTTTCTTAAATCTAAAATCATATCTAGTATTATATCACATTCTCGCTTCATTCTTTTGATAAAATCGTAAAAATCTAGTATAATAGATAGACTGAAAGTATGAGGTTACTAGATATGAAGATGAAACAAATTAGTGATACAACACTAAAAATCACGATGACTTTAGATGATTTGATGGATCGGGGAATGGAGATTGCAGACTTTCTCGTTCCTCAGGAAAAAACCGAAGAGTTCTTCTATGCTATTTTAGATGAGTTAGAGATGCCAGACAATTTCTTGGATAGTGGCATGTTGAGTTTTCGTGTAACACCAAAACCAGATAAGGTGGATGTCTTTGTGACCAAGTCTAAGATTGACCAAAACCTTGATTTTGAAGATTTGGCGGACCTACCTGACATGGAAGAATTGGCCCAAATGTCGCCAGATGAATTTCTCAAGACACTAGAAAAGAGTATCGCAGAGAAAACCAAGGATGATATTGAGGCTATTCAATCCCTAGAGCAAGTCGAGGCTAAGGAAGAAGAACTGGAGCAAGCGAACAAGGAGATTGAGAGCAAGAAGGAACCTTATATCTACTATATCTTGCGTTTCGCTAATCTTGCTGACCTAGTTGCTTTTGCAAAGACGGTTAACTACCAGATGGAAACATCTGAACTCTATAAGATGAATGGACACTATTATTTGACAATCTTAGTTGATGTGGAAAACCATCCTAGTCCATATCCAGCCTGGCTCTTGGCTCGTATGCGTGAATTTGCTGACGACAGTGATATCAGTCGTTCGGTTTTACAAGAGTATGGTCACATCTTAATCAATCACGACGCTGTGTTCGGTCTTCAAAAAATTAATTCATAGTTTTTAGAAATCAATTTTTACTTATCAGAAAAGGCGAATCAGATGATTCGTTTTTTCTTTTCTATCTATAAATAGTGGTTTTCTTGGATAGGAATTTTCACAAAATTCTGTTATAATGGCTATATCAGAAAATTTCTAGGAGACAAACATGACAGTTAAAATTGCTTTACTTGGATTTGGTACCGTTGCAAGTGGTGTGCCATTCCTACTAAAGGAAAATGGAGAAAAAATCGTTCAGTCAGCTCATTCAGAGATTGAAGTAACCAAGGTATTGGTCAAGGATGAAGATGAAAAGAACCGCTTGCTTGCAGCAGGAAATGACTTTAACTTTGTAACCAATGTAGACGATATTTTATCAGATCAAGACATTACGATTGTAGTGGAATTGATGGGGCGTATCGAACCAGCTAAAACCTTTATCACTCGTGCCTTAGAAGCCGGGAAACACGTTGTTACTGCTAACAAGGACCTTTTGGCTGTCCATGGCGCAGAATTGCTAGAAATCGCTAAAGAGCACAATGTGGCACTCTACTATGAGGCTGCAGTTGCTGGTGGGATTCCAATTCTTCGTACCTTGGCAAATTCGCTGGCTTCTGACAAAATCACTCGTGTCCTTGGTGTGGTTAACGGAACTTCTAACTTTATGATGACCAAAATGGTCGAAGAAGGCTGGTCTTACGATGATGCTTTGGCTGAAGCACAAAGACTAGGATTTGCAGAAAGTGATCCTACAAATGATGTTGATGGGATTGATGCAGCCTACAAGATGGTTATTTTGAGCCAATTTGCCTTTGGGATGAAGGTTGCCTTTGACGATGTAGCCCACAAGGGGATCCGCAACATCACACCAGAAGATGTAGCTGTGGCTCAAGAGCTTGGTTATGTTGTGAAATTGGTTGGTTCTATCGAAGAAACTCCTTCAGGTATTGCCGCAGAAGTGACCCCAACCTTCCTACCTAAAGCACACCCACTTGCTAGTGTGAATGGTGTAATGAACGCCGTCTTTGTAGAATCTATCGGTATCGGAGAATCTATGTACTACGGACCAGGTGCTGGTCAAAAGCCAACTGCAACAAGTGTTGTAGCTGATATTGTCCGTATCGTTCGTCGCTTAAATGATGGTACCATTGGTAAAGACTTCAACGAATATAGCCGTGAACTTGTCTTGGCAAATCCAGAAGATGTCAAAGCAAACTACTACTTCTCAATCCTGGCTCCAGACTCAAAAGGTCAAGTCTTGAAACTTGCTGAAATCTTTAATGCCCAAGATATTTCCTTCAAGCAAATCCTCCAAGATGGCAAAGAGGGTGACAAGGCTCGTGTAGTGATTATCACTCATAAGATTAATAAAGCACAACTTGAGAAGGTTTCAGCTGAGTTGGCCAAAGCTTCAGAATTTGACCTCTTGAATACCTTCAAGGTGTTAGGAGAATAGGATGAAGATTATTGTACCTGCAACCAGTGCCAATATCGGGCCAGGTTTTGACTCGGTCGGTGTAGCTGTTACCAAGTATCTTCAAATTGAGGTCTGTGAAGAACGAGATGAGTGGTTGATTGAACACCAGATTGGCAAATGGATTCCCCACGATGAGCGCAACCTTTTACTCAAGATTGCTTTACAAATTGCGCCAGACTTGCAACCGAGACGCTTGAAAATGACCAGTGATGTTCCCTTGGCGCGTGGCTTGGGTTCTTCTAGCTCGGTTATTGTTGCTGGGATTGAACTAGCTAACCAACTGGGGCAGCTCAACTTGTCAGACCATGAAAAATTGCAACTGGCGACCAAGATTGAAGGCCATCCTGACAATGTAGCTCCAGCAATCTATGGTAATCTCGTTGTTGCGAGCTCTGTTGACGGAGAAGTTTCTGCTATCGTAGCAGACTTCCCAGAGTGTGATTTCCTAGCCTACATTCCAAACTATGAATTGCGTACCCGAGATAGCCGCGGTGTCTTGCCTAAGAAATTATCCTACAAGGAAGCTGTTGCAGCAAGTTCGATTGCCAATGTTGCTGTTGCAGCCTTGTTGGCAGGAGATATGGTGACAGCTGGACAAGCAATCGAGGGGGACCTCTTCCACGAGCGCTATCGTCAAAGTCTGGTTCGTGAATTTGCGACGATTAAACAAGTAGCTAAGGAGAATGGTGCCTATGCGACCTACCTCTCTGGTGCTGGGCCAACAGTTATGGTTCTGGCTTCTCATGATAAGATGCCCAAAATTAAAGCTGAATTGCAAAAGCAGTCTTTTAAAGGTAAACTTCATGATTTGAAGGTGGATACCCAAGGTGTTCGTGTCCAAGCAAAATAAAGAATAGAAGATAGGATGGGGAAAGTCTCGACTAGGGGGCTTCCTATCCTTTTTTTGAAAAGAAGTTTATACTCAATGAAAATCAAAGAGCAAACTAGGAAGCTAGCCGCAGGCTGCTCAAAACAGTGTTTTGAGGTTGTGGATAGAACTGACGAAGTTAGCTCAAAATACTGTTTTGAGGTTGCAGATGTAAGCTGACGTGGTTTGAAGAGATTTTCGAAGAGTATTAGTTAAAAACTTGATAAAGGAGAAATAAAGATGGCAGAAATTTATCTAGCAGGTGGTTGTTTTTGGGGTTTAGAGGAGTATTTTTCCCGAATTTCGGGAGTGCTAGCTACTAGTGTCGGCTACGCTAATGGGCAAGTCGAAACGACCAATTACCAGCTACTTAAGGAAACAGACCATGCAGAGACTGTTCAAGTGATTTATGATGAGAAAGTAGTGTCACTTCGAGAAATTTTGCTTTATTATTTCCGTGTCATTGATCCCTTGTCTATTAACCAGCAGGGGAATGACCGTGGTCGCCAATATCGTACTGGTATTTATTACCAAGATGAAGTAGATCTACCAGCTATCTATACAGTGGTGCGGGAGCAGGAGCGTATGTTGGGTCGAAAGATTGCAGTAGAAGTGGAGAAACTTCGCCACTATATTCTGGCTGAAGACTATCATCAAGACTATCTCAAGAAAAATCCTTCCGGTTACTGTCATATCGATGTGACAGATGCTGAGAAGCCATTGATTGACGCCTCAAATTATGAAAAGCCTAGTCAAGAAGTGTTAAGGGAAAGTTTGTCAGCAGAGTCTTACCGTGTCACCCAAAAAGCTGCAACAGAGGCTCCATTTAGCAATGCTTATGACCAGACCTTTGAAGAAGGGATTTATGTAGACATCACGACGGGTGAGCCACTCTTTTTTGCTAAGGATAAGTTTGCTTCAGGTTGTGGTTGGCCAAGTTTTAGTCGTCCGATTTCTAAGGAATTGATTCACTACTACAAGGACTTGAGCCATGGGATGGAGCGAATCGAGGTTCGTTCTCGTTCAGGCAATGCTCATTTGGGTCATGTTTTCACAGATGGACCTCGTGAGTTAGGTGGCCTCCGTTACTGTATCAATTCGGCTTCCTTGCGTTTTGTAGCCAAGGATGAGATGGAAGAGGCAGGATATGGCTATTTATTGCCTTATTTAAACAAATAAAACAGAGAGGGTGGGCGCTTCCCATTTTCTTTATTTCCAGAATAAGAATAGAAGGGATCTATGAAACACTTACTATCTTACTTCAAACCCTATATCAAAGAATCCATTTTAGCTCCCTTATTCAAGTTACTAGAAGCTGTTTTTGAGCTCTTGGTTCCCATGGTGATTGCTGGGATTGTTGACCAATCCTTGCCTCAGAGAGATCAAGGTCATCTCTGGATGCAGATTGGCCTGCTCCTTATCTTTGCAGTGATTGGCGTTTTAGTAGCCTTGATTGCTCAATTTTATTCAGCAAAGGCAGCGGTAGGTTTTGCCAAGGAATTGACTAACGACCTCTATCGTCATATTCTTTCTTTACCAAAGGAAAGCAGAGACCGTTTGACAACTTCTAGCTTGGTCACTCGCTTGACCTCGGATACCTACCAGATTCAGACTGGTATTAATCAGTTTCTGCGTCTCTTTTTGAGAGCGCCTATTATCGTTTTTGGAGCAATCTTTATGGCCTATCGCATCTCGGCTGAGCTGACTTTCTGGTTCTTAGTCATGGTTGCCATTTTGACCATTGTCATTGTAGGCCTTTCTCGGCTGGTCAATCCTCTCTACAGCAGTCTGAGAAAGAAAACGGACCAACTGGTTCAGGAAACACGCCAGCAATTACAAGGGATGCGAGTTATTCGTGCTTTTGGACAAGAAAAACGAGAGTTACAGATTTTTCAAACCCTTAACCAAGTCTATGCTAGATTGCAAGAAAAAACAGGTTTCTGGTCTAGTTTATTAACACCTCTGACCTATCTGATTGTCAATGGAACTCTCCTCGTTATCATCTGGCAGGGTTATATTTCAATTCAAGGAGGTTTACTCAGTCAAGGTGCTCTTATCGCCCTTATCAACTACCTCTTGCAGATCTTGGTGGAATTGGTCAAGCTTGCTATGTTGATCAATTCTCTCAATCAATCCTATATCTCAGCCAAGCGAATCGAGGAAGTCTTTGCTGAGGCTCCAGAAGATATCCATTCGGAGTTAGAACAAAAGCAAGTTGCCAGTAATCAGATTTTACAAGTCCAAGAATTGACTTTTACCTATCCTGATGCGGCTCAGCCTTCTCTGAGAAACATTTCCTTTGATATGACTCAAGGACAAATCCTTGGTATCATTGGGGGAACAGGTTCTGGTAAGTCAAGCTTGGTGCAAGTCTTACTTGGTCTTTATCCAGCAGATAAGGGAAGCATTGACCTTTATCGAGATGGACGTAGTCCTCTTAATTTGGAGCAGTGGCGGTCTTGGATTGCCTATGTACCTCAAAAAGTCGAGCTCTTTAAAGGAACTATTCGTTCCAACTTGACTTTGGGTTTCAATCAAGAACTATCTGACCAGCAACTCTGGCAGGCCTTGGAGATTGCGCAAGCTAAGGATTTTGTCAGTGAAAAGGAAGGACTTTTGGATGCCCTAGTTGAGGCAGGAGGGCGAAATTTCTCAGGCGGACAAAAACAAAGGCTATCTATTGCCCGAGCAGTCTTGCGACAAGCTCCATTTCTCATCCTAGATGATGCGACCTCAGCTCTCGATACCATTACCGAGTCCAAGCTCTTGAGAGCTATCCGAGAAAATTTGCCAAACACGAGCTTAATCTTGATTTCTCAACGAACCTCAACACTTCGGATGGCAGACCAGATTCTCCTCTTGGAAAAAGGTGAGCTCCTAGCTATCGGCAAGCACAATGACTTGATGAAATCCAGCCAAGTCTATCGCGAAATCAATGCATCCCAACATGGAAAGGAGGACTAGCATGAGACGACAAACTGCAAACCAGACGCTCACACGTTTGGCTAAAGACCTTGCAAGTCATCCCTTCCTCCTTTTTCTAGCCTTTCTAGGAACTATTGCCCAAGTTGGCTTATCGATCTACCTACCTATTCTGATTGGGCAGGTCATTGACCAGGTTCTAGTGGCTGATTCTACGCTAGTTTTTTGGCAGATTTTCATTCAGATGATATTGGTTGTCATAGGAAATACCCTAATTCAATGGGGCAATCCCCTCCTCTATAATCGCTTAATCTTCTCTTATACCAAAGACTTGCGAGAGCGAATTATCCATAAGCTCCATCGTTTACCGATTGCTTTTGTGGATCGGCAGGGCAGTGGGGAGATGGTCAGTCGTGTGACCACAGACATCGAACAGTTGGCAGCTGGCTTGACCATGATTTTTAATCAATTTTTCATTGGTGTCTTGATGATTTTGGTTAGTATTCTAGCCATGCTCCAAATTCATCTCCTCATGACCCTCTTGGTCTTGCTGTTGACGCCACTGTCCATGGTGATTTCACGCTTTATTGCCAAGAGATCTTATCATCTCTTTCAAAAGCAAACAGAGACAAGGGGGATTCAGACTCAGTTGATAGAAGAATCGCTTAGCCAGCAGACCATTATCCAGTCCTTTAATGCTCAGGAAGAGTTTATCCAAAGGCTGCGTGATGCTAATGACAACTACGCAGGCTATTCTCAGTCAGCCATCTTTTATTCATCAACGGTCAATCCTTCGACTCGTTTTGTCAATGCACTCATTTACGCGCTTTTAGCTGGAGTAGGAGCTTATCGTATCATGATGGGTTCCACCTTGACCATCGGTCGTTTAGTGACTTTTTTGAACTATGTCCAACAGTACACCAAGCCCTTTAACGATATTTCTTCAGTTCTAGCTGAGTTGCAAAGTGCTCTCGCTTGTGCAGAGCGCGTCTATGCTGTCTTAGAAAGTCCTGAGGTTGCTGAAACAGGTAAGGAAATCTTGACCAGTGACCAAGTGAAGGGAGCTATTTCCTTTAAACATGTCTCTTTTGGTTACCATCCTGAAAAGATTTTGATTAAGGATTTATCCATTGATATTCCAGCTGGTAGCAAGGTTGCTATTGTTGGTCCGACAGGTGCTGGCAAATCAACCCTCATCAATCTCCTCATGCGTTTTTATCCCATTAACTCGGGAGATATCTTTCTAGACGGAAGATCCATTTATGATTATACCCGAGCATCATTGAGACAACAGTTTGGGATGGTGCTACAGGAAACTTGGCTCAAGCAAGGGACCATTCATGACAATATTGCCTTTGGCAATCCTGAAGCCAGTCGGGAGCAGGTGATTGCTGCTGCAAAAGCAGCCAATGCAGACTTTTTCATCCAACAGTTGCCACAGGGATACGATACCAAGTTGGAAAATGCAGGAGAATCACTATCTGTCGGTCAAGCCCAGCTCTTGACTATTGCCCGTGTCTTTCTAGCCATTCCCAAGATTCTTATCTTAGACGAGGCGACTTCCTCCATCGATACTCGGACAGAAGTGCTAGTTCAGGATGCCTTTGCCAAACTCATGAAGGGACGAACAAGTTTTATCATTGCCCACCGCTTGTCTACTATTCAGGATGCGGATCTGATTCTAGTCTTGGTGGATGGTGACATCGTGGAGCATGGTAACCATCAGGATCTCATGGCTAGAAAGGGCAAGTATTACCAAATGCAAAAGGCTGCGGCTTTTAGCTCTGAATAAGCCATCCCTGTCCATTTAAAGTCTTAATGACACTAAAAGTTGCCTTCGGGTGACTTTTTTGTTACAATAGCTAGAAAAAATCAAGGCCTTAGAAGGAGAAAACCAATGAAAGTCTATCAGCATGTAAATATCGTGACTTGTGACCAAGATTTCCATGTCTATCTGGATGGTATCTTGGCTGTTAAGGATTCTCAAATCATCTATGTCGGTCAAGAGAAGCAAGAGATTTTAGATCAAACTGAGCAGATTATAGACTATCAAGGGGCTTGGATCATGCCTGGATTGGTCAATTGCCATACCCATTCTGCTATGACAGGCTTACGCGGAATCCGAGATGATAGCAATCTCCACGAATGGCTTAATGACTATATCTGGCCAGCAGAAGCAGACTTCACTCCCGACATGACTACCAAGGCGGTCAAAGAAGCTCTGACGGAGATGCTCCAGTCAGGAACAACAAGCTTCAACGATATGTATAATCCCAATGGTGTGGATATCCAGCAAATTTATCAGGCAGTCAAGGCTTCCAAGATGCGTTGTTATTTCTCACCGACCCTCTTTTCTTCAGAGACAGAAACAACTGCTGAGACTATAAGTAGAACACGTGCCATTATAGATGAAATTTTAGGATATGAAAATCCAAATTTCAAGGTCATGGTAGCCCCTCATTCTCCTTACAGCTGTAGTAGAGACCTGCTGGAAGCGAGCTTAGATATGGCAAAAGAGCTGGACATTCCTATCCATATCCATGTGGCGGAGACTCAGGAGGAATCAGGAATTATCCTCAAACGCTATGGCAAACGCCCCCTTGCCTTTCTCGAAGAACTGGGTTACTTAGATCATACTTCCGTCTTTGCTCATGGGGTCGAATTAAACGAGCGAGAAATTGAGAGCTTGGCATCCTCTCAAGTGGCTATTGCCCACAACCCTATCAGTAACCTCAAACTAGCCTCAGGAATTGCTCCAATCATCCAACTTCAAAAAGCTGGAGTGGCAGTAGGTATTGCGACAGATTCGGTTGCTTCCAATAACAATCTTGATATGTTTGAGGAAGGTCGTACCGCAGCTCTCTTACAGAAAATGAAGAGTGGAGATGCCAGCCAGTTTCCAATTGAAACAGCCCTCAAAGCTCTAACGATAGAAGGTGCTAAGGTTCTTGGAATGGAAAACTTGATTGGAAGTCTTGAAGTTGGCAAGCAAGCGGATTTTCTGGCCGTTCAACCACAAGGGAAAATCCATCTCCAACCTCAGGAAAATATGCTCTCTCACCTCGTTTATGCAGTCAAATCCAGTGATGTTGATGATGTCTACATTGCTGGAGAACAGGTTGTCAAGCAAGGACAAGTTTTGACAGTAGAGCTTGAAACAGAATTTCTATAAAAAAATCAAAAAAAAAGTCTGCAAAAATCTTGCATTCTTTTTTTGTCTATGCTATACTTATATACGGTTTGAAAAAACTGCCTAAGACAGTAGGGGAGCTCGACTCATAAGTATCCTACCGAGGACAAAACGTATCATGTAAAAAGAAGCGTATTGTACTTTCGTGTCTAGGTTTGGGCGCGTTTTTCTTTTGGAGAAATTCCCCAAGCAAAATAATTACGGAGGTGAACACACTAATGAGTGAAGCAATTATTGCTAAAAAAGCGGAACTAGTTGACGTAGTAGCTGAAAAAATGAAAGCTGCTGCATCTATCGTCGTTGTAGACGCTCGTGGTTTGACAGTTGAGCAAGATACAGTTCTTCGTCGTGAGCTTCGTGGAAGCGAAGTTGAGTATAAAGTCATTAAAAACTCAATCTTGCGTCGTGCAGCTGAAAAAGCTGGTCTTGAAGATCTTGCATCTGTATTTGTTGGACCATCTGCTGTAGCATTTTCTAACGAAGATGTTATCGCGCCAGCGAAAATCTTGAACGATTTTGCTAAAAACGCTGAAGCACTTGAAATCAAAGGTGGTGCAATCGAAGGCGCTGTCGCATCTAAAGAAGAAATCGTTGCTCTTGCAACTCTTCCAAACCGCGAAGGACTTCTTTCTATGCTCCTTTCTGTACTTCAAGCGCCAGTGCGCAACGTTGCTCTTGCAGTCAAAGCGGTTGCAGACAACAAAGAAGACGCAGCTTAATCTTAAGCTACGCAGCGTAGCCTAGCTACGAAAAAAACTATTATAAAATTTAAAACTTATTTGGAGGAAATAACAATGGCATTGAACATTGAAAACATTATTGCTGAAATTAAAGAAGCTTCAATCCTTGAATTGAACGACCTTGTAAAAGCTATCGAAGAAGAATTTGGTGTAACTGCAGCTGCCCCTGTAGCTGTAGCTGCTGCTGGTGGTGCTGAAGAAGTTGCTAAAGATTCATTTGACGTTGAATTGACAGCTGCTGGTGACAAAAAAGTTGGCGTTATCAAAGTTGTACGTGAAATCACTGGTCTTGGACTTAAAGAAGCTAAAGAACTTGTTGATGGTGCACCAGGTGTCATCAAAGAAGGCGTTCCAACTGCAGAAGCTGAAGAAATCAAAGCTAAATTGGAAGAAGCTGGAGCTTCAGTTACTCTTAAATAAGAGGCATATACCAATTAGAATTCGGAATACTATAGTATCAGCCTTTTAGAATCGTGAACACATTTTAGAAACTGATAAATTAATTTGGTTTCCTACCAAAAACCCTACCAAAAATTAATTTGGCAGGGTTTTTCTTTTTAACAAATTTATCGTGGAGAACAATTGAATATTGTTCTCCTTTTTTTATTTTCAGGAGGGAAAATGACAAAAGAATTACAATCATCACGCTATATTGTCATTTCGTTTTTAGTACGTGAAATGGGAATTGATATTGTTGAAGCCATCACTCTTATGGCTGAATTAGAAAAAAGTGGCTTGGTTCGATTGGAATCAAGTGGAGATTTAATAATCAAAGAACTTGGAGGAGCGCTATGAAACGAATTACCGCAAATCAATACCAAACTTCAGAACGGTATTATAAATTACCTAAAATTCTTTTTGAGGATGAGAAATATATGGATATGAAACTAGAAGTAAAGGTGGCTTATTCTATTTTAAAAGATCGTTTAGAATTATCTCTCAGTCGTGGTTGGATAGATGAAGAAGGCGCGGTTTATTTAGTATTTTCTAATTCTAAACTGATGAGGCTGTTAGGTTGTTCGAAGTCAAAATTACTGTCCATCAAAAAAATTCTTAAAGAATATGACTTAATTGATGAAGTCCAACAGTCTTCGAGTGAGAAAGGAAGACTAGCTAATAAGATTTATTTAGGGGAATTATCTTCTACCCCAGTAGCTAGTTCGCACAGGCCTAGCGTTAAAAAAAGACTAGGGCAGGTTGAAAATGAAACGGGCCCCGTCTCACATTCAGCCCCTAGTGAGACTGAAGTTAGTGAGACTAAATATAGTGAGACTGATTCTTTATTTATTGAGGATGAGGAAGAGAGGAACTCTCAACCTATCTTGAGAAGAAAAGTAGAAAAGGTCACAAAATATGATCGAGATTATATTTGGGGATTGGTACAGGATCAATTTAGACGAGAGGGTTTTTCCGAAACAGCCAGTGAAATTGCTATGACTGATTTTGAGAGAATCTATCAGTATGCTCTTGACAATGTTCGCTTTGTTAGAAGAGCGGAAGTTTTAGCTGAATTTGTGTTTAATGGCCTATATTCCGTTTGGAATAACCGTGTTAGAAAAGGAGGTGGTTAAAATGTCGCCAATCGAGTGGATATTAGTTATGCTCATTGTCATTTCAAGTGGTGTGACTATTTGGACATTTATAGTCGGTCAGAAAGGGGTGATAAAGAAATGAAATTTATTGATTTATTTTCAGGTATCGGTGGTTTTCGACTAGGAATGGAAAGTGTCGGACACGAGTGTATTGGATTTTGTGAGATTGATAAATTTGCTAGGAAAGCTTATAAGTCCATTTTTCAAACAGAAGGAGAAATAGAATTTCATGACATACGAGATGTTTCAGATGACGAATTTAAAAAACTTAGAGGGAAAGTCGATGTCATCTGTGGGGGATTCCCTTGTCAAGCATTTTCAATCGCAGGAAGACGATTGGGATTTGAAGATACTAGAGGAACTTTGTTCTTTGAAATTGCTCGAGCGACCAAACAAATCCAACCACGTTTTCTTTTTCTTGAAAATGTTAAAGGCCTACTCAATCACGATAAGGGACGGACGTTCACCACAATTCTTACCACACTTGATGAGTTGGGGTTTGATGTTGAGTGGCAGGTGCTTAACAGTAAGGATTTTGGCGTTCCCCAAAACAGAGAGAGGGTGTTTATTATCGGACATTCTAGAAAGAAAGGTACCAGACTCCTATTTCCTTTCAGACGAGAAGGTCAAGCAACTAACCCTGAGACTTTGAAAGCACTAGGGAATTTAAATCCATCAAGAAGTGGAATGAGTGGTAAAGTCTATTATTCAGAAGGTCTTGCGCCAACCTTAGTTCGTGGAAAAGGAGAAGGATTTAAGGTTGCGATTCCTTGTATGACACCAGATAGATTAGACAAAAGACAAAATGGTAGACGCTTTAAGGAAAATCAAGAGCCGATGTTTACTTTAAATACTCAGGATCGTCATGGCATTGTCGTTGTTGGAGATTTACCAACTAGCTTTAAGGAGACTGGTCGCGTCTATGGAAGTGAGGGCTTATCTCCAACACTGACTACGATGCAAGGTGGAGATAAAATCCCCAAAATACTAATTCCAGAACCAATCCAATTTCTAAAAGTACGGGAAGCAACGAAAAAAGGATATGCTCAAGCAGAGATTGGGGATTCAATCAATTTAGAAAGACCAAGTTCTCAGTATCGTCGTGGTAGAGTTGGAAAAGGTATAGCGAATACGTTAACAACTAGTGGGCAAATGGGAGTAGTAGTGGCTAGCTATGAAGGAGAAGATAAACAAGTTTACCAAGTAGCTGGTGTCTTAATTGATGGGCAATTTTACCGTTTGAGGATACGACGAATCACTCCTAAAGAGTGTTTTAGACTGCAGGGCTTTCCTGATTGGGCTTTTGAAGCTGCTAGAAAAGTCTCTAGTAATAGTCAGCTCTATAAACAAGCTGGTAATAGTGTAACCGTTCCTGTGATTGCCGCAATAGCAAAAAAATTAAAAGAAATAGAGGAAAAAGATGAAAGCATTAAATAAAGAATCAATACTAGGTTGTGATGAATTAGAAACAGAATTACATGACGCAGAAATCAAACAGCTGGATGAACAAATATTTTTGATGCCCAATTATCCATGTGAGTTTGAGGTGACATTTTTAGATGATTACCATAAAAAACACAACTACCCCCTATTTTACGAATCCTATCTTCAAAACATTATGGAATTCCTTGAAAGTCAGGATATAAAGAACGGAGCTGATGCCTTTGTAGATGATCATCAGAATCTTGTTTTTGTTTTATATGGACAAGGCTATCGAGCCGAGGGAAAAGAGGGAATACTTACAACCCAAGTAACTGTAAAAGCTTATGATGAAGACAAGAAACCGATTAACTTCGCAAATTTATTAGATTCCTTAATCGTCTCAGAATATCAAATGGAACCGAATCTTTGGGAGGTCTCCCATGATTGATCTCTATCTAAGTAAAAATAGCCAAAGAAATCAACTTCTTTTAGACTTCTTCCAAAACTATGGCATCGAGGTATCTTGTCATTCAGTTTCTGAAATGACAAAGGACAAATTAATTGAGATGATGAGCTATTCTTCAGATTGTTTCGAGTTTTTATCTCCAAATTTATTACGTTTTAAGAATCGAGATAACCTAAAATTAACAGATTTCATCGAAATGATATTAAAAAATCCTGAACTAACCATCAGACTTCCTCTTGCGGTTTCAAATAAGCGGGTTTATCCAAATCTGAATTTGGAAGAGGCTAGAGCTTTATTGCCAAGAGATACGAAACAATTGATTTACATGGCACAAACACATTATTTATCTAACTAAAGGAGAAGCAATATGGCTGAACGATTTTGGGAGAACTTGTCCATTATTTTGGCTGAAAGAAATATCAGCTGGATTGAGTTAACCAGAAAAATGTTTGCGGGAGAGTTTCACTATCCAAGTGAATTGAATCGCTTGTATCAAAAGATTCGTCACTACAAGATGGAACAACGAATGCCTCAAAGTCCATGGGTAGAAAGGATTGTGCAGGTATTAGATTTAGATTATGAAGATTTATTTCGGAGGTAACTATGAAAAGAATAATTCCAGTTTATATATTCCAACAAGTAAATGTCCTATTGGTATCCCTATACTTACTGAAATTGCTTTGTATCGGTGAGTTAACTATACTACAGATTCTCTATGGTGCATCACTCATTTCTTTTTTATGGATATATGGCCAACGAAAACAAGTGGTCAAGGTCAATATGAAATCTAGGATAAAATGGCTTGGTATTGGATTCGTTAGCCTACTAATTATAAGTCTATGTTTTAGTCTGATTCATGCTCAAGGAAGCACGAATCAAGCAAACTTAATTGGCCTTCAACATCAAGTTCCTTGGTTTTCATTTTTATTGTTCTTAATCAATGCGAGTATGGTTGAAGAATTTCTGTATAGAGAAATTTTATGGAACTTGGTCAGAAAATTAGATATCAGAATTGCGTTGACAAGTGTTTTGTTCGCTTTGGCTCATCATCCAGGAACCATTCTAGCTTGGTGTTTATATGTTTCACTTGGCATGTTTTTAGGGATGGTACGCTATAAATCGGATTTATGGGGCAGTATGGGGCTACATTTGGTGTGGAACCTACTAGTTTATAGTTTGCTGCTTTTTTAGACCAAATTAGTTTGTTTTAGGGAAATGAAATGCTAACGTTATGTAACAATGTTAGTCTTTTATTTCAAACTCTTTGATTAATACGAATTTAGCTCGACAGAAAAATTAGAAATGTGATAAAAATTTCAACTACTCTTATCTATAATAAAGCTACTTGTTCTTTGAAAATTGAATCCACTCCGTCTTGATTAGCGTGCCTGTGTAAGTAGGGACTGAGAGTATTTCCCTGTGAAGGGCAACTGGCACAAGACGTGTGTGAGAATTTTCTAACAGACACGGAGTTTATCGTTACCAGACTTAAACGATGCGACAAACTAGATAAAGGAGTTAATCATGAAGGTAGTAAACTTGTATGATTTAAAACAAATGGGAAATAAAGGTGGTTGTACCATCCAATTGATTCATCACTTTCCTTTTGGTATGGGCTTAGGACATCTAAAAAAAGACTACATTGAATTTAAACGTGTTGGTATCATTGATGGAAAAGCAGTAGAAGTTACTCTTCGAGAACCTTATTCGAGAGATCTACTGCAGGTTGTCAAGTCAATTAAGCAACGTCAAAAATTGATAGCTTATCGTTATAAAGAAGGAAAGCTGCTATTTGTGAAGAAGGAGGCATCAGATGTCCTCTGAACAACAGGAACGAATGGCAGTTCAATATGCTGAGCGTAGTCTTTTATTTACTGTAAAAAGTCTTTTAAAGATTCTAGAATGGTCTAGACGTCAGGCTTTAGCACAGGATTCCGCCTATAAGATAGGGGTGCAGAAATTAGAAGAATTGCTACAATCTCCTTATTCGATTGATACGATTAATCTGAAAAAAGATTTTTTAGACAAACCAATTGATATAGAGAAGTTTAAAGCTTTCTTAGAAAAAGAAGAGATTCCTTTAGCCATCGCTTGGCAAGGGGATTCTCTACATTTCTACACGAAAGACCGTTCGATTCTGGACAATCATTTAGACCATCTGTTAGAAAAAATGGTTAATAATCCAGAGAAATTAGCTGATTTTACCATGGATAAGTCATTAGACGATGCAATTGATGAGGCTAAATCCCAAATAACCTTTAGACAAGAAGGGGCCGTCAAACAGAAAGAGATGGTGAGATGATGTACAGTGGAAAGAAATTCCTACTATTCTCACTGTTAGGTATCTTACTAGGCTATCTTTTTCATCGTTTGACGCTTTTGTATGATTCCTATACTGGAAATACCTTAGATAAATGGACTCATCTTCTGATGGAAGGTCAAGATGAAGTTCTTCAGTCGCCATGGAATGTTTCCTTTACTGGAAAATCAAGTGCTTTTTTTCTACTAGGCTTTGTGATGATGTTGCTGGTTTATCTCTATTTAGAGACTGGTAAAAAACAATACCGAGAAGGGGTAGAATACGGGAGCGCTCGTTTTGGAACTCTAAAAGAAAAGAAGCTCTTTTACGGTAAGGAATTTTCTCATGATACAATCTTAGCACAAGATGTTCGTTTGACATTATTAGATAAAAAACCACCCCAATATGATAGAAATAAGAATATTGCGGTAATCGGAGGTTCAGGAAGTGGGAAGACATTTCGCTTTGTGAAACCCAATCTGATTCAGATGAATAGTTCTAATATTGTAGTGGATCCTAAAGATCACTTGGCCGAGAAAACAGGCAAACTCTTTTTAGAACATGGCTACCAAGTAAAGGTGTTAGATTTAGTCAATATGAAGAACTCAGATGGCTTCAATCCTTTTCGCTATATAGAGACAGAAAATGATTTGAATCGCATGCTGACGGTTTATTTCAATAACACCAAAGGCTCTGGCTCCCGTAGTGATCCATTTTGGGATGAAGCTTCTATGACTTTGGTACGAGCTTTAGCCTCTTACTTGGTCGATTTCTATAACCCACCTAAAACAAGAGAACAGCTCATAGAAGAAAGTCGATTAAGTCAAAAGGAATATCAAAAATTGTTGAAACGTCAAAAAAGAGAAGTGGAAGAACGAAAAAAACGAGGGCGTTATCCAAGTTTTGCTGAAATCTCAAAACTCATTAAACACTTATCCAAGGGTGAAAATCAAGAAAAAAGTGTCTTAGAAATTCTATTTGAAAATTATGCTAAAAAGTATGGAACTGAAAATTTTACCATGCGAAATTGGGCAGATTTTCAAAATTATAAGGATAAGACTCTGGATTCTGTTATAGCTGTAACCACTGCTAAATTTGCCCTCTTCAATATTCAAAGTGTCATGGATTTGACCAAAAGAGATACCCTTGATATGAAGACATGGGGCCAGGAAAAATCAATGGTTTACTTAGTTATCCCAGATAACGATAGCACTTTTCGCTTTCTTTCAGCCCTCTTTTTTTCAACCGTATTTCAAACTCTAACAAGACAAGCAGATATTGATTTTAAGGGTCAATTGCCTCTTCATGTGAGAGTTTACTTAGATGAGTTTGCAAATATCGGAGAAATCCCAGATTTTGCTGAACAAACCTCAACAGTCCGTTCTCGAAATATGAGTCTCGTTCCTATTCTTCAAAATATTGCCCAACTTCAAGGGCTCTATAAAGAAAAAGAAGCTTGGAAAACCATTTTGGGGAACTGTGATAGCTTAGTCTACTTAGGTGGTAATGATGAAGATACCTTTAAATTCATGAGTGGCTTACTCGGTAAACAAACCATTGATGTTCGAAATACTAGTCGTTCCTTTGGCCAGACAGGTTCAGGATCCCTTTCTCATCAAAAGATTGCTCGTGATTTAATGACACCTGATGAAGTCGGAAATATGAAACGGCATGAATGCCTGGTTCGAATTGCCAATATGCCTGTCTTTAAAAGTAAAAAGTACAATTCCACTAAGCATCCAAACTGGAAATACCTAGCCAATCAAGAAACCGATGAACGGTGGTGGAACTATCAAATCAATCCTTTAAATCAAAGACAAGAAAATCATCTTGAAGGCCTTAGAATTCGTGATTTAACTTTTGAATCTAGTTTAAAATAAAAATAGAAAAGAGGAAATAGATGATTACGCATTTTAAATGTTTTGTTTATGGAGTAGACGCAAGTGCTATGTTTGCACAAGCTATGTCTTTGTTACAGAAGGGATTGATTGCGGTTGGTGCCTTTCTCGTTGTTGTAGGGATTGTCAACCTAGCAACCAATATTAAAGATGGTGGACCAGGTGTTCGGAATGCCATTCTTGAAATTGTCGGTGGAGTTATGGTCGGGGCTGCTGGAGCCTTTGTAACTCAGATTTCAATTTAAGAGGATAAACAATGACATGAATTTTAGTTTAGTCTCACCCTTTGTTTACCTTGCATCTGAAAAAATATCAGCTGAAAATTTATTTGAAGGATTTAATGTGGATTTACAATCTACGGTAGATCTGATTAAATCTCTATCTAGCTATAATCCAACAGTTTGGACTTATATGTCTAGTATTACTAAAAGTGTCATGCAACCTCTTGGAGTTGCGATTTTATCAGTTGTTCTCATCCTAGAATTTTCAAAGATGGCAAAGAAAATTGCTAACTCAGGTGGAGCGATGACCTTTGAAGCATTAGCGCCGATGTTGATTAGTTATATTATGGTCGCAGTTGTAATTACCAATACTACCGTTATTGTAGAAGCTATCATCGGGATTGCGAGTCACGCCATTGAACAAGTGGCCTCGATTGTGGCTCACGGTGGGGCGAAGTATGATACAATCTCTGGATTAAAAGGGTCAGGATTTATTGGCCGGATGATTGTGGGCTTTTTCGCACTCCTCATTTGGCTAGTTCGGATAGTAAGTGCAGCCATGGTCAATCTTTTGGTATCCATTCGATTTATTCAACTCTACCTTATGATTCCATTTGCCCCTCTTACGATTCCAACATTTTTAAGTGATGAGTGGAAGTCTATTGGTATTGGCTATTTAAAAAATATTATGGTCTATGCGGTACAAGGGGTTCTTATTTTTCTGATTGTTTCTCTTGTTCCTTTGTTTGAATCTGCTGGGAAAATAGCCGTTTCAAATGGTGCAGGAGTCCTGCAATCTCTTGCGATTATGTTTGGTAGTTTAATACAAGCTATCTTACTGATTATTGCCCTCGTTGGTTCTCAACGTACGGCTCGCTCAATCTTAGGTATGTAATTAGATAAAGGCTAGGAAGTGATTGCTTCTTAGCCTTTTTAGAAAGGAAAGTCATGAATACACGTGTCTTTAAAGACATCTCAAAATACCAACACAGGGCTTGGTTAGGTTTCACCACAAGACAAATCATCTTTGTTTTACCAGCCTTTATTGTCACAATTATTGTTTTGGGCTTGAATCTCTTTTTCTGGCAATTTGGAGATTGGTTTGTTTACGGTTTTGTGTTTGCTTTTACCATTCCCCTCATGCTTTTTGGAGTCTATAAACCCAATGATTTATATTTTGAACATTATTTGAAATACCGTCTTCATTTTGAATTAACGGTTCCCCTACGCACAATTACAGGAAAGAAAGGACCTGAACATGAAAAGAAAATCAAATACATTAAAGAAACAAAAAACTTCAATGACTAATAAAAAGGAAAAAGTTAAAGGGAAAAAAGAGGAAGTGTTACCATCAACGGCTAATACTCTTTCTTATCAAGCCCTGTATCAAAATGGTCTGATGCAGGTAAAAGAAGATTATTTCTCACAAAGCTATTTACTTGGTGATGTCAATTACCAGACCGTTGGTTTAGAAGATAAGGGCGCAATCATTGAGAAGTATTCTGATTTGATTAACTCCCTAGATGACCAAACCAACTTCCAATTGACCATCTTTAATAAAAGATTGAATTTAGAAAAGTTTAGACAAAGTGTTTTGTATGAGGAAAAAGAAGATGGATATGATACCTATCGTAAAGAATTGAATCGGATGATGAATCAGAATTTAGACAGTGGTGAAAATAATTTTTCAGCTGTGAAACTGATTAGCTTTGGTAGAAAGGATTCTAATCCCAAACAAGCCTATCGTTCCTTGTCCCAAATAGGAGAATATTTCAAGAGTGGTTTCTCAGAAATTGATGCACGATTTGAATCCTTGGCTGGAGAAGACCGTGTCAACTTGTTGGCCGATATGCTTAGAGGAGAACACCATCTTCCTTTTTCTTACCGTGATTTAACCAGATCTGGTCAGACAACTCGTCACTTCATAGCACCAAATCTCTTGGATTTTAAAAACAAGAATTACCTACAAATTAATGACCGCTTATTGCAGATTGTCTATGTGAGAGACTACGGCATGGAATTAGGGGATCAGTTTATTCGAGACCTCATGCAAGGAGATTTGGAATTGATTGTGAGCCTCCATGCCCAAAGTTCGACCAAGGCAGATGCCATGAAGAAACTACGTACAAAGAAGACCTTGATGGAATCTCAAAAGATTGGGGAACAACAAAAACTTGCTCGTACAGGTATCTATTTAGAAAAAGTAGGCCATGTTTTAGAAAGCAATATCGATGAAGCTGAGGAACTCTTAAAAACCATGACAGAGACAGGAGATAAACTATTTCAAACAGTATTCTTGATTGGTGTCTTTGGTCAGGATGAAGAAGAACTCAAACAAGCTCTAGACACGATTCAACAAGTGGCCGGCTCAAATGACCTAATGATTGATAAACTTCCATATATGCAAGAAGCAGCCTTTAATAGTTTGCTGCCATTTGGTTGTGATTTTTTAGAGGGAGTATCACGGAGTTTATTAACGTCTAATGTAGCAGTGAACTCTCCATGGACTTCAGTAGACTTACAAGACCGCAGTGGGAAATATTACGGTATCAATCAAATCTCAAGCAATATTATTACCATTGATCGCAGCCTATTAAATACACCGTCTGGTCTGATTTTAGGGACATCTGGAGCTGGGAAAGGGATGGCAACCAAGCATGAAATTATCACGACCAAAATCAAAGAATCTGGTGAAAATACTGAAATTATCATTGTGGATCCAGAAGCAGAGTACAGTGTCATTGGACGGGCTTTTGGTGGAGAAATGATTGATATTGCGCCAGATTCCCAAACCTATCTCAATGTCCTTGACTTGTCTGAGGAAAATATGGATGAAGATCCTGTAAAGGTAAAATCAGAATTTCTTTTATCTTTTATCGGCAAGTTATTGGATAGGAAAATGGATGGAAGAGAAAAATCGATTATCGACCGAGTTACCAGACTCACCTATCAGTCATTTAAAGAGCCTTCTTTGGAAGAATGGGTCTTTGTATTGAGCCAACAACCAGAAGAAGAAGCGCAGAATTTGGCACTTGATATGGAACTGTATGTCGAAGGTTCTCTTGATATTTTTTCTCATAAAACAAATATTCAGACAGGATCCAATTTCTTAATCTATAATGTTAAAAAGTTAGGAGATGAGCTGAAACAAATCGCTCTTATGGTTGTTTTTGATCAGATATGGAATCGTGTCGTTCGGAACCAAAAATTAGGGAAGAAGACCTGGATTTATTTTGATGAAATGCAGCTTCTCTTATTAGATAAATATGCCAGTGATTTCTTCTTTAAATTGTGGAGTCGTGTCAGAAAATATGGAGCTAGTCCGACTGGGATAACCCAAAACGTCGAAACCTTATTGTTAGATCCAAACGGTAGACGGATTATTGCAAATAGTGAATTTATGATTCTCCTTAAGCAAGCAAAAAATGATAGAGAAGAACTGGTTCAACTCTTAGGTTTGTCAAAAGAACTCGAAAAATACCTAGTCAATCCAGAAAAAGGGGCAGGACTAATAAAAGCTGGTTCCGTTGTCGTTCCCTTTAAAAATAAGATTCCTCAAGGTACACAATTGTTTGATATCATGAGTACAGATCCTGATAAAATGGCTTCTAATTAAGGGGAAGGTAAATGAAGGATAAGAGAGAAATCATACGTGCCCGAAAGGCATTTAGAAGAAGTCTAAAAGATGAGAAGAAATTCTTGAAAAAAGGAAAGAAGGAGGTGAGAAAACAGAAAAAAGATTCCGCTGTACTGGATGAAAAAGCATGGAAAAAAGAGATAAAGCAAAAGTTAGAGGAGATGAGAGAAGCTTCAAAGGAGAGAGTAAAACAAGCAAATGAAGACTACAATCATATTCTTCAAAATAGTCCTCCATCTCTTTTGACTCGTAAAGAATTAAGAGACAGACGATTGCCTCATGCTAGGAAACGATTGAAAATAGCCAAGAAGCAATTTAGAGAAGCCAAGGTAGAAGCAAAAGAAGAAAGAAAAGAGAGTCGTAAAGAAAGAAAAACCAATCAAAAATTTCTCTACGGTCAGGAATCGAAACATAAATCTAATTTTTTCTTTCAAGGGAAGAGTTTAGAAGAATTAAAAGCTAAGAAAGAAGTCAAGGCCGCAAAAGAGAATCTAAAATCTACTAAACAAGCCTATAAGTCCAAAAAAGTCAGTAGGAAAGCCAAAACTTTTCTTTATGTCCTTGGACGTGAAGGTGGAGAGTTAGCTTCAGAAAATGAAGATTTAGAAGGTTATCGCACTCTACAAGAGACCATTAGAAAAGGGAAACGCTACAGTCGGCTTTCTTATAACATTGGGAAAGCTAGTGTCAAAACAGGACAAGCAACAGGTCGTTTTACCAAGAAAAGACTGACCAACACAAAAGAGCGATACCATCATTTTAAGGATGGAAAAGGATGGAAACTAGCGAAAGATAATCCAAGCTCCTTTAAAAATCAGTTTCGAAAATTAAAGAAACAAGGTCTTACAAGTGTCCGAAATATCTATCAAAAACTAAAAGCAGCCTTTTCCTTCTTTACATTTGCGGCTGGAAATCCTGTAACCTGGAGAGTTGGAGGATTAGTTTTTCTTCTCTTACTTATGATGAGCTTCTTTTTAGGATTTTCATCTGCTAGTTTGATTCAACAAGATGAATTTGAATTAACAAAAGCTTATACCCACCTAACTTGGGAAGACGCAGAACATACTCGTACAAATGACAAAGGCATTACCTATTACACAAAAGTTGATGATGTGATGGGATATATGAACTTTAAATTCCATGACTATGAGTTACACAAACCAGTTCACTTATTTAGTTCAGAAACTTACAAGGATTATCTGTCTACTTTGTGGCATGATTTAAACGATGGGGAAGATTTGAAATCCATGCAAGACCTCTATGAAACTCCTAAGTATAAACTATCGAAAGACGATCAAGAAGAAATGAAGGAACTAAAAGAAGAGGGTGTGTATGCTTCCATGCAGGAATTGGACAATCCATTTGAGGGACAAAGCAACGAAGATAGTCTAACCATGACTTATCGTTATGGATACTATGATTTAGACGGAAAACCTACCCTTCAGGAGTACATTCTACTAGAAGCGAAGGCTCATCAAACGATTGTTGCACCAATGGATGGAGTTGTATCTCTAGATGGCGACAATGTTATTCTTACTAACGGAAAAGGAGAGAATGAGAGTCGATTGACCTTGTATTCTATTCATAATGGCCGTGCGATTGAGGGGACAAGAGTCCTAACGGGTGATATTATTGGTGAAACACCAGACGATACAGGTTTGAAAGTTTCCTATCAAAAGTATAAGAACAAGAAAGAAAAATTGGTGTATGTCAATCCGCAATTTTATTTTCCAAAGGTCATTCAACTTCAGACAACTATCTTACCTGCCATTGGTCAGTTTGGTGGGGATGAGTTTGAACGAGCGAAACATATTTATGAGTTTTTGAAATCTCAAGGGGCAAGTCCCCAAGCCATTGCGGCAATTTTAGGAAATTGGTCGGTAGAGTCTTCTATCAATCCTAAACGAGCTGAGGGAGATTATTTATCTCCTCCAGTTGGCGCTACCGATTTCTCATGGGATGATGAAAGCTGGTTAGCAATTGGAGGTCCAGCCATTTATGGAGGTGCTTATCCTAATATTCTTCATAGAGGTTTGGGATTAGGTCAATGGACGGATACTGCAGATGGGTCAACACGTCATACGGCTTTATTAAATTATGCACATAGCAAAAATAAGAAGTGGTATGATTTAGACCTCCAACTTGATTTTATGCTTCATGGGGATAGTCCTTACTATCAAAGTTGGTTAAAGGATTTCTTTGGAAATACGGGTAGTGCAGCCAATCTCGCCCAACTCTTCCTCACCTATTGGGAGGGAAATTCTGGTGACAAACTACTGGAAAGACAAACTAGAGCAACGGAATGGTATTATCAAATTGAAAAAGGCTTTAGTCAAACAAATGGAGGACAGGCAAAAAGTGACCCACAATCCCTTGAAGGGGTTCGTGGGGACTTGTATGATCATTCTGTTCCTGGTGGTGGAGATGGTATGGCCTATGCCTATGGACAATGTACATGGGGTGTTGCGGCTCGTATGAACCAGTTAGGATTAAAGCTAAAAGGTAGAAACGGAGAGAAGATTTCAATCATTAATACCATGGGAAATGGTCAGGACTGGGTTGCGACAGCTTCAAGTCTTGGTGGAGAAACGGGTTCCACACCAAGAGCAGGTGCCATTGTTTCTTTTGTGGGAGGTACACATGGCACACCAGCCATCTACGGTCATGTGGCTTTTGTCGAGAAAGTATATGATGACGGTTCTTTCCTTGTGTCTGAAACCAACTATGGTGGCAACCCTAACTATACCTTTAGAAAAATCTCTCAAGCAGATAGTGCCATCAGTTTTGCCTATACAACGAAATAAAAGAATCATGTCATCAGTTTAGGTGACATGATTCTTATTTTTTATATAGTGACATATTTAATGCCATAGGCTGATAAGTTACTTGATGATCGTCTTTAATCAATTGACTGTAAGCAACAAATCCGAACTGTTCATAAAATTGAATGACTTTAGGATGATTGATACTATCTAAAAATACCATCTGAGTTCCTACAATTGCTCGAAATTCTTCAATTTTTTGAATTACAATTTCAAATAACTCTTGTCCTGAT
The DNA here is from genome assembly GCF_001074565.1 of Streptococcus pseudopneumoniae. Taxonomy (GTDB): domain Bacteria; phylum Bacillota; class Bacilli; order Lactobacillales; family Streptococcaceae; genus Streptococcus; species Streptococcus pseudopneumoniae_J. The sequence continues at coordinate 82,648 of NZ_JUQX01000059.1, forward strand.
AGTTTATTTAGCTTTGTGTTTTTGCCGAATTGACCGATAAGTAACACAGGGAGATAATCAATATTTTTGGGACTTTTCCCTTTTAGGACGAGTTTCTTTTTTAAGGATTTCTCTAAATCAGAAATATCAACAACTTTGAGAGATAAACTAAAGAATCCTATGATGTTATTTGTTTCAGTTTCTTCAACGATAAAATTACGAGACCGATGTTGTTTTTCAAAATTGGGGGCTTTATCAGATAGATAAGTCAACATCTCTCCATTACCGTTGAAATCAACATTTTCTAAAATGATAGTTTTAAATAGCTCCTGAACTTGTTTCTCAGTTTTATCAGGAGCTAGCACTTGAATATTTTCAAGATATTGCTTAAGTGGTGTTACTTGAATTGTCATCTTACAGATACTTTGAAATGAGTTTATTTTTCGTTGGAGCGGTAGCGTCCTGTGATTCAATAGATTTCAAGACGGCTTGTAGCTTTTTAGATGGTTTATGATTAAGAATTTTTAGAGCATCTTCGTTTGTTAGTTTTATATCACGTGTTAAACTGATTGTAGCCATTTGTTCTACCTCCTGTTTCTACTTAAATTCATTATAGCTTATTTTGAACAAAAGTTCAATCTGAAGATAGTGTATGTTTTTTATAGTGTATAAATCCAAAATAAGTTTTTCTCTTGCGTTTGTAGATCATATTCGTTAGAATAATGGTGTAGATGAGTGGTCGGCTCATGGTCAATCTGATAGTAATCTTGGACATAAGGGCCAAGCGGTGGCGGACACCAGAACGAAATCCGATAGCTATCTTGGACGTAAGGGCCAAGCGGTGGCAGACACCAGAATAAACCGACTGACTAGGTGGCTTACAGGTTCTGTAAGTCATCTTTTTACTTTGATAATAATGTTTTATCATTTTAAGGAGAACGCAGTTTTGGCTCGTTCTCTTTTTTTGTTGTGATACTTCTTTCAAGGATTATTTGGTAGGATTGGAGTGAAAAAAGATTAACTAGGAAAGAAGGAAGTATATGGAAGCCATTTATCAACGTGATTCGGATCAAGATGGATTAACTGATGCTCAAGAATTGGCGCTAGGAACCAATCCTCTTAGCGCAGATTCTGATGGTGATGGATGTTCAGATTTAGTGGAAATAGAAGAAGGAACCAATCCCTTAGAAAAGGATTTACAAGACATAGGCCAAACAAGTATCACTGAACCGTCCTCAGTATTTATGGAAATGAAACAAAAGATTTCAGATATGATGGAGAGTCACTACAAGGAATTTATACAGGCTCTGATTAGTATTGAAACAGGGATTGAAAACCAACAAGACCTAGAAGACTTATATACATACTACATGAGAACGGATGCCGTTTCTCTTTTATCTAGTGATTTAGAAACCAGTCCTCAAGAGGTTGAAATGGAGATAGAGTTGTAGGGGAATCATGTGATTCTCCTATTTTCGTATAGATGAAAGGAGCGAGTATGGAAGTAATACAATTATTGGCTATGTTTCGTGGAACAATTCCAAAAGATAGAGAGAAAATGGACTTATTTCTTCGTTATCAAGCGCAACATTTTGATAAGAAATGGCAGGATTTGGTAGAGAGTTTTTTGACTGAAGAGGGCAAGATAGAAGAGATACCTCATGTCTATTCGTTTCATCAAGATATTATTTCTTTCCTAGAGGCCAGTTCTGAAAATAATGACCAAGATTTAGAAAGTTACACAAGAAATTTTGGACAAGCAGGTCTAAGTAGATTATCTCAATTAAGTAATTTTGAGAAAAACTTGGTGCTAGAAGTCGCAACCTATAATCTTTTCACTCGATTTTACATCCAATCTGAAAAAGAGAAGCTAACACCATTGAGTGAGCTTGTATTTCATCAGAATCAGGATGTCAATTTAGTCAATGTCTATCGGGTTGCGAATAATCTATCTGACCGCATTAGTAGAGATATAGAGGAGTTTCTTCTAATGGTTGATTCCAAAGAACTAAAAAAAGAGGTTCTTGAGATTCATTTTGAAGAAAAAGAGGGAGATGTTCTAGCCTATTTAGGTTCAGAATTGATGGCTACTTTAGATACCGTTACGGATCTTGTCCATCATGAAGAAAACTACACACAACTCCCACTGACACAAAAGCTGAAGATAATTACTCATTTTGATGAAGTAAAAGCTAAAAGCGAAAAGTCTAATCAAGTAGAGGAAGTTTTATCTCCTTCAAGTGATATTGAGCAGGAAACGGAAGAAACTAACTCCTTTTCTAATGTCGATAAAATTGTAGAAGAAGCTTTGAGGGAATATCCAATCGGTTCACAAGTAAGTTATAAAGGACAAGTATTTCAGTTGGTTTCGATTGAAAATGCACACTTAAATGACTTAGTTCGATTAGAGTTATTCAATGATTCCAACCAGTTATTTGAAGAGAATCCTATCTTATACTTGAACAGTTTGGAAGAGATTGAACAAGTATTGTCTTTCGTAGAACTTGAAAAAGAAGATTCAGAGATTGAGATTGATTCATCAAGTGAAAGTCAGGAAATAGATTTGTTTTCCTATCTGGAAGAAGAAAATGAAAATGAAAATGAAAATGAAAAGGAAAAAGATAAGGATAAGGAAACAGAAACGCTTATTTCAGATATGGAAGAGACGGATGTACCCGTTCAAGATTTTGTTTTTCCAGATGATTTAGAGGACTTTTACCCTAAGACAAATCGAGAAAAAATTGAAACGAATATCGCCGCAATTGATCTTGTTAAAAGATTAGAAAAAGAGGGACGACAAGCAAGTCCAGAAGAACAAGAACTACTAGCCAAGTATGTTGGATGGGGTGGTCTTGCCAATGAATTTTTTGATGAACTCAATCCAAAGTATGAATCAGAGCGTTTAACTCTCAAGAGTTTAGTAAGTAAGTCAGAATACTCCACTGTGAAACAAAGTTCCCTCACAGCCTATTATACAGACCCAATGATTATTCGCCAGATTTGGCAAAAATTACTGGATGATGGTTTTGAAGGAGGAAGGATACTAGATCCTTCTATGGGGACTGGAAATTTTTTTGCAGCTATGCCTAGAAGTATACGAGAGAAATCAGAACTCTATGGGGTTGAATTAGACAGTGTGACAGGCGCAATCGCAAAACAACTCCACCCCAATACCCATATTGAAGTGCGAGGATTTGAGGAAGTTCCCTATCAAAATAATAGTTTTGATTTAGTCTTAACGAATGTTCCTTTTGGAAATTTTCGCATTGCCGATAAAAACTATGATAAACCTTATATGATTCATGATTACTTTGTCAAACACTCACTTGATTTAGTAAGAGACGGAGGACAAGTGTCGATCATCTCATCTATCGGGACAATGGATAAGCGGACAGATAATGTCTTACAAGAGATTAAAACCAACACTCATTTTTTAGGGGGAGTACGTTTGCCGGATACGGCTTTTAAAAAGATTGCAGGTACTCGAGTAACCACAGACCTCCTCTTCTTTCAAAAGGATCAAGCAAAGAATCTTAATGAGGAGGAACTTGTTTTTAGTGGCTCTATTCCATTTGAGGAGGATAAGCGTGTCTGGATTAATCCTTATTTTGATGGGAAATACAATACACAAGTTTTGGGTGAATATGAGGTACGTAATTTTAATGGAGGAACCCTCAATGTTAAGGGGGTATCAGAAACATTATCTACTGATATAATGAAAGCATTAGAGAATGTGGAAGCACATAAACAAATTGACAATTCTTTGAAAGCACCTGTATTTATCCAAGAAGAAGTGGATAATTCTATCCCAAGTCGTATACGTGAGGACTTAGCGCTCTATTCTTTTGGATATGAGGGAAATCAAATTTATTATCGAGATACGCATGGCATTCGGAAAAGTTCAAAAGTAGACGAAATTAGTTATTATGTAGACGAGAAGGGAGAATTTAAAGCCTGGGACAGTTCTTTGTCTGAACATAAAATAGATCGATTCGTGCAACTTCATTTGACAGATGAGGAAGCACTAGATGTATACAAGTCAGAAGAAGCGAGCAAAAGAGGGAAATATAAGGGACTGTTCAAAAAGACTGTCTTTTATGAAAGTCCCTTATCGGATAAGGACATTAGTCGCATTAGGGGAATGGTTGATCTAAGAGAGACCTATCAGGCCTTAATTGAAATTCAACGTCATCCAGATTATAGTCGGTCTGATTTTCAGGTATTACTTAGTAAACTCAATCGTGACTATGACCATTTTGTAAGTCAATTTGGATACTTGAATGCCTCCGTTAATCGGAACTTATTTGATAGTGACGATAAGTATTCCTTACTAGCTAGTTTAGAAGATGAATACATTGATTCTAAAAGTCAGAAAGTAAAATATAAAAAATCTTTAGCCTTTGAGAAAGCATTGGTTAGGCCCGAGAGAGTGATTACAAGAGTATCAACGGCTTTAGATGCCTTAAACTCCAGTTTATCGGATGGTAGAGGGGTTGATTTAGACTATATGGTATCAATTTACCCTGAACATAGCCAAGCAGCTATTTTAGATGAGTTAGGGGATCAGGTTTTAATGGATCCAGAAAGCTATTTAAGAGGAGAAAGAAAATATCTTTCTAAGAACCAGTTTTTATCAGGAGACATTCTCAATAAGATAGAAGTAGTTCAACTGTTAGTAGAGGAAAACAATCAAGAATGTGATTGGAGCCATGCTTTAGATTTGTTAGAATCTGTCCGTCCTCCACGGATTCATCTGGCAGATATTGAGTTTAATATAGGCTCACGTTGGATTCCTCAATCCGTTTATGGTAAATTTGCCTTTGAATGTTTTACCAATCATGAATTTGAATTGTCTTCGCCAGATGTTGAACAAGTCATTGAAGTGAATCCTGTCGATGGCCAGGTTCACTTAAGGACATCATTTGCTTATCAATATCCAAGTGCCAAAGATAGTAGTCTTGGAGTTAGCGGGTCACGTTATGATACAGGAAGAAAGATCTTTGAGAATTTACTTAATTCGAACCAACCGACGATTACCATGACTGTTACGGAAGGAGAAAAGAAAAAGACCATCACAGATTTGGAAAAAACCTCTGTTCTAAGAGCAAAAGAGCAGCATTTACAAGAGCTCTTTCAAGAATTTGTCTCACGGTATCCAGAAGTCCAACAAATCATTGAGGAAAGCTACAATCGTCTTTATAATCGAACGGTTAGTCGAGAGTATGACGGTAGCCATTTAGTTATTGATGGCTTGGCTCAAAACATTAGTCTTCGTCCTCACCAAGAGAATGCCATTCAAAGAATCGTAGAAGAAAAAAGAGCCTTATTAGCTCACGAGGTAGGTTCAGGAAAGACCTTGACCATGCTTGGTGCTGGGTTTAAATTAAGGGAGTTGGGGATGGTTCATAAGCCCTTGTATGTAGTGCCCTCTAGTTTGTCTGCTCAATTTGGTCAAGAAATCATGAAATTTTTCCCTACTAAAAAGGTCTTTGTGACCACTAAGAAAGATTTTGTGAAGGCGAGAAGAAAACAATTTGTGTCACGTATTATTACAGGAGATTACGATGCCATTGTCATTGGGGATTCTCAATTTGAAAAAATCCCTGTCAGTAAGGAAAGACAGATGAACTATATTGAGGATAAACTCAATGAACTACGAGAGATTAAAACACATTCTGAAAATAAGTATACCGTTAAAGAAGCGGAACAATCAATTAGTGGTTTAGAGAGACAATTGGAAGAACTCCAACGCTTCAATCGTGATAGCTTTATTGATTTTGAAAACTTAGGAATTGATTTTCTTTTTGTGGATGAAGCACATCACTTTAAAAATATACGTCCGATTACTGGACTTGGAAATGTAGCAGGGATTACCAATACAACGTCTAAGAAGAATGTGGATATGGAAATGAAGGTTCGACAGATTCAGGAAGAACATGATTTTAAAAACATTGTCTTTGCGACAGGAACACCAGTTTCCAATTCTATTAGTGAGCTCTACACTATGATGAACTACATTCAACCAGATATCTTAAAACGCTATCAAGTTGATTATTTTGACTCTTGGGTAGGTGCTTTTGGAGAAATTCAAAACTCTATGGAATTAGCTCCTACAGGGGATAAGTACCAACCTAAGAAGCGATTTAAAAAATTTGTCAATCTTCCTGAGTTGATGAAAATCTATAAAGAAACAGCCGACATTCAAACACAAGATATGTTGGATTTACCTGTCCCAGAAGCCCATATTATTCCTATTGAGAGTGAGTTAACTGAAAATCAGAAACTCTATTTAGAAGAATTGGTTATGAGGTCAGATTCGGTCAAATGTGGAACAGTTGATCCGAGCCAGGATAACATGTTAAAAATTACGGGTGAGGCACGAAAACTAGCAATTGATATGCGTTTATTGGACTCTAGTTATAGTCTAGCAGACAATCATAAACTGCTTCAGGTAGTGGATAATGTTGAGAGAATTTATCGTGAAGGAATGGAAAATAAGGCTACTCAGATGATTTTTTCAGATATTGGCACACCTAAGAAAAAAGATAATGGCTTTGATGTTTATTCTGAAATGAAGGCTTTATTAGTTGATAGAGGAATCCCTAGTAAAGAAATTGCCTTTGTACATGATGCCAATAGTGATGAAAAGAAGAATAGTTTATCTCGAAAGGTTAATGCAGGAGAGGTGCGGATTCTCCTTGCCTCAACTGAAAAAGGAGGAACAGGTTTAAATGTTCAGAGCAAGATGAAAGCAGTTCATCACCTGGATGTACCGTGGAGACCAAGTGACATTCAGCAACGCAATGGACGTATTATCCGACAGGGAAATGAAAACAAGGAAGTGGATATTTACCACTACATTACAAAAGGTTCATTTGATAATTATCTATGGGCAACTCAGGAGAACAAACTCCGTTATATTAAGCAGATTATGACTTCTAAGGAGCCGATTCGTGCTGCAGAAGACATTGATGAGCAGACCATGACAGCTTCTGATTTTAAGGCACTAGCAACAGGTAATCCTTATCTCAAATATAAGATGGAACTAGAGAATGATCTAACCCTATTAGAAAATCAAAGACGCGCCTTTCAACGCAGCAAGGATCACTATCGTCATACAATCTCCTACTGTGAAGAAAATATGCCCATTCTTGAGAAACGATTAAGCAAGTATGAAGGCGACATTCAACAGTCTGAAATGTCGAAAGACCAAGCATTTTCTATGACAGTAGGCAAGCAATTTTTTGATCAACGAGCTGAAGCAGGGGAATCCCTACACCGTCTTATCCGTCATAATCAATCAGACAGCAAAGAATTTCGTACCCTAGCCAGTTATCGAGGATTTGACATTAAAATGCTTAGTCTTCCAACAAATCAACCTCTTCCTGAAACTTTCTCTGTTAAGATTGTAGGAGAAAATCTGTATTCTGTCAGTTTAGATTTGTATTCTCCTTTGGGGACAATTCAAAGGCTCCAACATACGATTGATCACATTAAAGAGGACCAAGTGAAAACTCAGAACTTATTGGATGAATTAAAGGATAAATGGACTACTGCTAAAGTTGAAATTGAGAAAAATTTTCCAAAGGAAGAGGATTATCAAACTAAAAAGGCCGAATACAATGTACTCGCGCCATTGATTGAAACAGAAACGGATTTAGATATTATTGATCAGGCCTTAAGACAATTCCACGAAAAAGAAAAAGAAAAGCAAGAACAACTTTCTTTTGAATTGGATTAAAAAATATATATAAATAGCGGACAAGAAAAGAAAAGCGCGGTAAAATAAAGATAGAAAGAAACGAGGTGACGATTATGATGGAAGATACCTATTATCAATTGGAAGAGGCCTTGGTACAGGGATTTCAAACACCTGAAGAATACCAAGCCTACAAGGAGCTAAAGGAACATTATGAGGAAGTGACAGGGGATTACAGTTTTTCTAAACAAGAACTCACTAGTCAATTGGAAATCGCTCTTCAGAATCATCGAGGCGAGGACTTTGAAGATTATGAGAAAGAGGAGTATTTGGTCTTAGTTCAAAAATTAGAAGAGTTTGATTATTCTCTTGCCACCCATTATCGTCAGTTGATTGACTAGAAAGGAGAAAGTCATGAAAGATTTACTCCTTATCCCAGTAATTTTTTTAGCAGTAGGAGGAATTCTCATTCTTTTATGGAGACTCTTTCTTATTGCAAGTGGACTTTTCCTTATTGGTTTTGTCAGTTTTCTTATTTTCATAGAAGTCTATGGAATTTATCTGTTCTTTACTGAACCGACCCTTTATATGGAAGATTTATCCCAGAATGGTCTGATCAGTTTTACAGGATTTTATGTGGTATTTAATCTAGCCTTGCTTGTATGTGGTGTTTTGAAAATCATTAGTTGGACAAGAAGATTAAAAAGTAGCTGAGCAAGAGATTGTTCAGCTACTTTTTAATTGGGCACTATAAAAATTTTTCTCGAAAATAAGAAACTTGCACGATTTACTCATTACTTAGCCAATACTAGAGTTTATACTAGTTACTGTAAAGATGATCATCTAAAAGAAGGAAGGAGGTAACCTTATGCCTAAAAATACAAGTCGTCCAGAGATTGATTCACTAAGTTTCGAGGTTGAAAACCAAGAACTTTCCGGTAAATCAGGTTCTGGTTGGTTTACAGCTGTTCAACTTACATTGGCGGGACGTTGTGGACGCTGGTTCACAGGCTCTTTCGAATGCACAACGAATAATGTGAAATGCGGATAGCCTAGATTTCGATACTCATCAATTTGAAAATGAAATTTTAAGTTAATATAACTTTGTAGAAATTAAACTGTTTTTAATGATTCTTTTACTTAAATTTTCATTTTCTTTGGAGAGTATAGAACTAGGTTTAAACCATAGTGAGTAGGAGTAGAAGAAAATGAGAAAAAATAACAATCATAAAGAAATTGATACACTTGATTTTGAAGTAAAAAACCAAGAGCTTTCTGGTAAATCAGGTTCTGGTTGGTTTACAGCTGTTCAACTTACATTAGCAGGACGTTGTGGACGTTGGTTTACAGGATCTTATGAATGTACATCAAATAATGTGAAGTGTGGCTAGTTTTTCTCACTACTAAAAAGTTTGATGTAGATTTGTTTCTATAGGATTCATTTTTCAATTTGAAACTTGTTTTAGTCCTTTGGTTTGAGAGTAGACTGAAGGACTATATACAAGGTTTATGGAAAATATAAACGGAACGAAAGAAATTTACGGAGTAAAATTATGAAAAGTAAAAAAGTAAATACTGAGATTGATACGCTTGAATTTGAAATTGACAATCAGGAACTCAATGGTACCTCAGGATCTGGCTGGTGGTACACAGCTTTTAAAATGACACTAGCAGGTCGCTGTGGATTGTGTTTCACCTGTTCCTATGAGTGTACGACAAATAATGTTCGTTGTTAGATAAAACAAAAGGTAAATTCTAGTATTTTATTACAAAACATTGACAACACTTTGATTTAGTGTTATATTTACAAGGAGAAATACAAATGAAACAAGACAACTTTGAGATTGATTCTTTGGATTATGAAATTAATAGCCAAGAGTTGAATGGTAAATCTGCTGCAGGGTGGCGTACGGCTGTTAGATTAACAGTACAGGGTCGCTGTGGTTGGTGGTTTACATATTCTTATGAATGTACTTCGCCAAACGTGCGCTGTGGATAAAACTACCTCCATTCTTTGAGAGGAGGATAAAATGGAAGGAATTATTGGAACACTAGACTTCTATGCACCTGTAGTGGTCTTAGGAGTTATTGTCATAGGGATTGTTTACTTTATGAAAAAAAGAAACAATCGAAAATAATCAATATCGACCGATACCTAAAAAGTATCGGCTTTTTTTATAGCGTAAATATATTGCACAAAATACTCATGGCAAACCTTGAAAGAAACCGTATAATGAGAGTGTAAAAAAGAAACGGAGGAATGAAATGATGAAACAGCTTATCGTGACAGCATTAACGAAAACATTTGGTCAAGGGGATAATATCGTTCATGCTTTATCAGATGTGAACTTGTCCGTTGAAAAAGGTGAATTTCTGGCAATTATGGGGGCCAGTGGTAGTGGAAAAACAACACTCCTCAACTGTATTTCAACGATTGATAAACCAACATCAGGTGAGATTCGATTTGAAGATTTTGACATCATCCATGCCAAGGAAAATGAACTAGCTGACTATCGTGCTAAAAACATTTCCTATATTTTCCAAGCTTACAACTTGGTGGAAACCTTGACGGTCTATGAAAATATCGTTTTACCTCTTCAAATTCAGGGGAAAAATATCAAAAAACATCAGGATAAGATTGAGGAAATTTTGGATAAGTTGGCCATCCAAAACTTAAAAGATAAGTTTCCTAATCAGTTATCAGGTGGTCAACGACAACGTGTGGCAACTGCTAGAGCCTTGATTGATGATTCTAAACTGATCATCGCAGATGAGCCGACAGGAGCCTTGGACTCTGCCAATTCTGAAAAACTGATGGCACTTTTGCAGGAAATCAATAAAAGTTTTGGTATTACCATTTTACTGGTTACGCATGACCCTGCCGCAGCCAAGTACTCTTCACGGATGGTGCTACTTAGCGATGGAAAGATTATGGATGATTTGGAACGTAACAGCTTATCTAATGAACAGTATTTGCAAGAGATTTACAGCCGTACCAGATAGGAGGAGGAGAGTATGTATCCAAAATTGATTTTACGAAATGTATTTCGAAATTTACAGACCTATACCATCTATTTTTTCAGTCTGACCTTGATTTATAGCTTGCTCTACGCTTTTAATGCTTTACCAAGCCATCCAGTGATGCAAAGTTTATCAGGAGCAAAGGAAATGTTAACGACGGTGATGAGCCAGTACATGGGCTTGCTTTCCTATCTGATTCTATCGGCGATTGCCTTTCTCGTCGTTTATTCTACAAACTTTGTCCTGGGACGGCGCAAGAAAGAGCTGGGACTTTATGCAACGCTGGGAATGAAGAAGAAGCAGATTATCCGTACCCTGTTCTTTGAAACCATGCTGGTCAATATCTTTTCCTTGATTCTAGGTTTCTTGCTTGGGCTGGTCTTGTTGGTTGTTCTAGCTAAGGTGGCTTCTGAGTTTTTCATGGCGAATTACTTTGGTAATTTGGTTTTCTTTGATATAAAGTCTATCATCTTACTAGTTTATTCCTATTTGGTAACTAGTTTTATTGTTGGTGTCATGGACATTCTTACCTTTAGAAAGCAAAATATCATTGCACTCATTCAAGAAAATGGGGTCAAGAAATCTGTCTTGGCAAAAGGCAAGCCAGTTCTTCAAGCACTTCTCTTTATTCTTTCGACAGCTGTTATCGGTTTTGGTGCTCTCTATTTTTCAGACTATCACCATCTATCACTCTTGAAAAGCTGGGGTATCTTACTTGTATCTGTCTTCGTGATTTTTGTGATTTTATTTTACAATACCTTGAGCCATTTTATCTTGGTTTCCCTTAGAAAACTGCCTCAAACCTACTATAACAGACTAAACAGTTTTAAAATTCGTCAATTTTCAAAACAAGCTGACAGTAATTCGGTCACGTTGGCTGTCTTATCCTTGACCTTGACACTGGCTCTCAGCTTACTAGTTTTTAGTGGTAGTGCCTATACGACTATGAACCGAGAGCTGAACAAATACTCACCTTATGACGTATCTGTCAATCTTTATCGTGGTCAAGAGTTCCAGTTTTCTCAGGAATCTGTAAAAGACAGATTGAAAGCAGATGGATTTGACTTTAACCTCATCAAAGAGGAGTACAGCTATCCTATCTATTCTAGTGATTTAACCTATAAAGATTTGATTGATACTAGCAATCTTTGGGCGCATGATAAGGAACTTCCTGAATCAAAAGTACCGATTTTAGGAATTTCTGCCTACAATCATCTCCGCAAACTGCAAGGGAAAAAAGCGGTTGACTTGGCAGATAACCAATTTCTGGTCAATGCCAACTATAAAGGAACTGCCAAGCAGATTCAGGACTTTCTATCAACGACCAAAAACCTCACGATTAATGGTCATTCTCTCAATCTTGCATCTTCCAAGCCACTTGAAACAGTTTACTTTTTATCTTCAGTAGGTACAAATGACACAGGAACCTTGATTGTACCCGATAAGGTAGTAATTGGACTGACGGAAGACCACATGACCTATGTTGCCAATTTCAAAGAAAATATTGACAAGCGGAAAGTAGAAACATTCTTGAGTCAGTGGATTGAAAAATACTACTTCACTCGTGATGGTACAGAGTTGAATCCGTTCACCTATCAAACGAAAGGAAGAATTTTTGAGATTTATCTTGGATTTATGGGCGTCATCGTCTTTGTCATGATTTTTGTCAGTGTTATTTTTATCATTATTTCCCTCAGTATCTTGTCACTTCAAACTTCTACAAGTTCTTTGGATAGTGTCAATGATTATCAAATCTTATACCTTCTTGGGAATAAGAGAAAGCAAAATCGCTCTATTCTTTTGCAACAGATTCTAAGTTATTTCTTGGTTCCGCTGGTTATCGCAGGTCCGCTAGCACTTGCCTTGAGTACAGCTCTTTTGGGCTATTTTGAGAATTTCGCTAATACCAGCATTTCTATTGATATCACCTATCTGGGAGTAGCGGTTTTACTCTTTGTCCTTTACCTGCTAGTGACTTACAGAGTAAGTTGGCAAATTATTGAAAATTAAGTCAAATACCAGAGTTGCTTATCCGACAATTCTGGTATTGTGTTATAATGATATTAAAGTAGTTCAGGAAGTGGATACATATGAAACAGTTTGTTAAATTGATCTCGAAAAACTCACTTTTATTGTGGTGGTTGACGATTTTTAATCATCTAACTTTGATGATTTATATTTATTATAGGATTCCTCTGGACTTTTCGACAGATTTTTCCTTACAGATGGTTTTATTGCTGATTATTGCTTTAATTGCATTTAGTTATATTTGTAATATTGTGACCTTTCGTTATAGTGAGTTGAAACTCTGGTTGCTCCTGATGATGTTTCTCATTAGCTGGCAATCCATATTTAATCAAGGAGTTACGAGCACCCTGTTGCACTTTTTTGATATCCTTCATCCGCTCAACTCTTTTTTATTGGTGTATAGTTCTCTGTCTATTCTCTTTCTGGGAGAGAAAATAGGAGAAGAACTGATGAGTGTGTCCTTTGTGTTGACACTAATCACCGTTAGTTCGTATCTGTTAAGTCCTTCAATTTTTCTCTTTCTGTCCTTGTTTGCGTCTTTCTTTTTAAACCTTGTTCCCTTGATTTTATTTATTTTATATCATGAAGAGTTGAAAAGTAAACTCAAGTATCAGAGACGAAATTTGTGGATATTAGCTTTAATATTGCCTCTTTCTTATTTCTTTTTGTATATCAATACGACGGGCTCAGGAGTGATGAACCTAGCCTGGTATCTGGAAATTGTTGGCATCTTAGTTTTTTTACACTTCAAAACTATTATCAGCTCTCTTCAAAAAAAGGTATCAGAGTTAAAATTGTCCTATATAAAAGCTTTTTCACACTTATTTTTACTAGTTATGTTTTTGTTAGTAGGTATTTTCATCATCTTTCGTCTAGATTTAAACACGAGCTTTTTGGTCTTGAATATCATGTTACTATTGTTCGGGATTTGTTCGGAAGAATTGATTCGCCTCTTTCGTTCTGCTGAAATGCTAGATGCTAGGGATTATGTAAAAGTTCTCTTTTTAAAGCGTAACCGTATGGTGAAAAATCTGCTGGCAAATGAAGACACAGAACAACAGTTCTCCGAATTTCTTCACAATGAAATCCTGCAAAATGTGATTGCAATAAAAAATTTCAATAAATATAGTAGCAATCAAGTTTTTGGTGAACAGATCAATCTGGTGACAGAGGAGTTGGTTCAGCGGATTCGTGAGCGGATGGATTATTATCAGCCAATGGTAGAAACAGACGAGCAGTTAGACATCCAGTATCAAGGGCTGATTAATCGAATTGTCAAGCGCTATCACGCAGAAAATGAAGTCGTCACACAGTTTCCTGTCCACTTTAGGCTTTTATCTCCTTACGATAAAATTGTCTATCGTCTGGTTGAGGAATTGGCGACCAATGCCGTTAAGTACGCTAGTGGTGGAACGATTTCTTTGAAGATTGATGTGCATGATGACGCTATTTTTATAATTTCTGAAAATGACTGCCTTCAAACAGAAAAATCCTTAGGTTATGGCTTGAAAAATATGTTTAATAAAATTAGTGTTTTAGGTGGACAGATGCAGATTTTTGAAAATAATAAGAGATTTCGTGTAGAAATTACTCTCCCGATTGATAAGGAGTTGTGTTATGAGAATTTTGTTAATTGATGATCATAAATTATTTAGTCAAAGTATCAAGATGATTTTAGAGTTATCGGAAAACATTAAAAAGGTCCAGTTAGTGGATAATTTTTCGACTATTTCGGAGATTGCTTTTAATGACTACGACATTATTTTGATTGACATCAACCTGACGAGTCTGTATCAAGATGATGGGCTGACCTTGGCACAAGAGATTATCGACAATGGTTGTTCTAGTAAGGTTGTGATTTTGACAGGTTACAGTAAAAAAATGTATGAACACCGAGCTAAAGCTATGGGAGCTTATGGATTTCTGGACAAAAGTATGAACCCAGATGAGTTGGTTAAAAAATTGGAAAAGATTTATCTAGGTGGTAAGGTCTTTTCAGATGAAGTGATGGTAGAGGTGCTAACACCACGAGAAATCGAGATACTAGAGCTGGTTAGAAATGGCTTGACCATTGATGATGTCTGTGACAAGGTCTATGTGAGTAAACGTACAGTTTCCAATCACTTGGCCAATATCTTTTCAAAATTGGGAGTGACTAACAGGCAGGAGGCGATTCACATAGCTGAGCAGTTGGGCTATTTTCCACCAGATTAAAAAGTTGCAGAAGATGCAGCTTTTTTAATTTATTTACAAAAATTGCACATATTACTCATTCTAATAAACGGTAAATTTGATAATCTATTAGTAATTAAGGAGGAGATCATTATGTCTATTGTATCTGAAAAATGGTTAAGTTTATTTAATAATATCGAAGATGATGAGCAGTTAGATGAATTTTTAAAGACTACCTCTGGAGATAGTCTACAAGATTGGGAAGAAAAATTTCTTCAGTACGAGCAGTGTGGAAAAGATTATATTGAGCGAGAGTTAGGAACAATCTTATATGATGAATATAACCCTCAGGAAAAGCTCAGAGTAAGTATTCATTGGCTAGATTTATTTAAACCAATTTGTTTTAAATACTTAGAGCGATTATCTAGCTTTTTAAATAAAACGCAATGTATAACCAATACAAATGAATTTATTCTAGATATTGAATCAGTATTTTTTGAAATTTGTATGAATATGAGCTATAGAACGGTTGTCTTAGAGATTAATGATTTAAGGAGAGCGTCTCGTTTAGAAGGTGAAGATAGTAAAAATAGATACAATTATTTTATCAATACTTTATTAAAGGACAGAGATTATATATTGGAGTTTTATAAAAAGTATCCCGTCTTGTTTGAGTTATTAGATAAGAAGATTTCTAACGTCTTAGACTATATTGAACAAATTATTCTCCATTTTGAAGAGAACCTAATTGACCTAGAAAGTTATTTTAATTATAAGAATTTAAAATTATCGAGTATTGATTTTAATGCTGGCGATACTCACTCTAATGGTAAGAGTGTTTGTATTCTTAAATTAAATACTAAGAAAAAGCTAGTTTACAAACCAAGAAATATGTTTATCGATGTTAATTTAAACTTATTCTCTAAAGAATTTGCTCATCGTTTTGGACTTTCAGAATTATTATTCGTCCCTAAAACACTGAGTAAAGATTCTTATAGCTTTGTAGAGTTTATAGAAGAGAAAGAATGCAATTCACTTCAGGAGGTAGAAGCTTATTATACAAATATGGGAAAACTTTTAGCATTTTTACATATTTTTGGTGCTAAAGATTATCATGGTGAAAACATTTTAGCTTGTCAAGAACATCCTTATCTTATTGATAATGAGACGATATTGCATTTCAGTGAGCCTGTAAATATCACTTCAAATGCACAAAATATTTATAATTTTGTAACTAACTCAGTTTATAGTGTGGGAATATTACCAATGAACCTTTATTCAGTAAATAATGACAAAGGAATGGAAATTGGAGCATTAAATTCAGGTGAAAGGCGAGAATCACCTTATTTATCCCATCAACTGGCTAATGTTGGGACTGATGAAATTAGAATTGAAAAAGTATTTAAAATAGTCGGGGATTTCCCTAGCACAGTAAGATATAAAGGAAAAAACGTATCGTGTTCTAGTTACCTCAACGAAGTTCAAAGAGGATTTGAAACTATTTACAAAATTGTTTTACAAAATAGAAATATAGTTTCTAGGATGATCGTTAAATATTTTGAAAATTGTGAGACGAGATATATTTATCGAAATACCAATATTTATGTACAATTTCTTGAAACAAGCCATCACCCAGAATTGTTAAAAAATAAATATGATTTTGAAATGTATTTGCTTCGTTTATTTGAATATGGTGATGTTGCTAATCTTTTTGATAATGTTATGATGAAAGATGAGGTTTGCCAGCTTAGAAAAGGTGATGTTCCAATATTTTATGCGAATACAAGTAGCAATGAAATTCATAATGGACTAGGTCGATATATTTGTGCTTTAGACGGACATAGTATCGTTAATAAGGTTTTAAATAGAATAACTAGTTTATCAGATGATAATTTACTCAGACAAAAACGAATTATAAATATGGCTTTTATGGGGAGCGAGTTATTTCCAAAGAAATCTAGAGTATCTGAAGAACACATGAATACTGAAACTATTACTTCAAAAATAATCAATCGGATTTCATCAGCTAAATTTAAATTTAATAATGAGACTAGTTGGTTAGCGATGGTGGCTATGAATAAAAGCTATGAGATATATCCAATGGATTGTAGTCTATACAGTGGAACTTCTGGTATGATTTTGGGGATAACAAGCATAGATGATACTAGATTACGGACGCTTTTACCTGGGGTTATCAATTATACCAATAACTATATAAAAGAATTACAAGGGAATTTCCCTGTACACCAGTTAGGTGCTTTTACTGGTGTATATGGATACTTATATACATTGTGTGTGTTGAGAGAAGAAGGTACTCTATTTGATGAAGATATCGAAGAGATTATATATGAAACATTGTCATCAACATTTAGACATCTACGAAATATTGATAATTTAGATATAATAGGTGGTTTAGCAGGAATTTTAGGAGTATTGATAAAAATCCAGAAAACAATGCTCGATAGTTCTCGGGTAACTGAGTTGACTCAGAATTTGTCTGAAGGTATAGTTCAAAAAATACTAGAAAAATATAAAAAAGATGGCTTTTGGATTGAAAATGATCCTGGATATGCTCATGGTAATTATGGCATTATTACGCAACTTTATAGATATTCTTTATCTAACACATGCAAATCTGATGTAAAAACTTCCATTATTTCTTGTATAAAAGAATATCTTGACAAAGAGCGTTCGTTACTATGTGGAAAAAAAGGTTTTCCTTTAAGAAAAAATGCCAAGTATTATTCATGGTGTAATGGTATTGTGGGAATCGTTAATGCTAAGAACTATTTAGAAACTAATGAATTTCCTGACAAATTTTTAAAGACCGAAGTTCAAGATTATTCCAATAAAATTTTAAATCAAGATCCTACTTTAGATAATTCAATCTGTCATGGAAGTATCGGGAACCTAGTCATTTTAGATTCTATTTTAGGCTATTCTGTTGATATAGAAAATAGAATAGCTACTGAAAGTATCTCATATCTTTGGGATAAAGAAACTTATGAATGTGATGATTGGGGGATTTTGACAGGAGAAATGGGAATATTGATGGCTAATGATAGAAAAAGTAGGACTAGATTAAATGATATACTACTTTTAAATTAATGGGGGTTAGATATGAAAAGAAACATCCCGTTTATCGAACAACACCAAAAAACAGAGTGTGGATTATGCTGTGTTGCGATGGTGTCAAGTTATTATAATCACGAAATTTCCGTTAAAGATCTGAGAAATCTAAAAGAAACAGGGAGGGATGGAACTAGTTTTCAAAATTTAATTGAACTGTTAGAAAATATGGGATTTAAAGTGAAATCATTCCGTTTTCCAAAAGATAGACCAGATGTATATAAACAGATAAAAGTTCCAGCCATTGCATTGTGGGAGAGTAAGCATTTTGTTGTTGTAGAAAAAGTAACTTCTAAATTTGTTTGGGTAATTGATCCTGAACTCGGAAAACTAAGATATGATTTAAATGAGTTCTCAGCCGGTTTCTCAGAATTTTTAATTAGTATTTCTAGTAGTGATAGAGTAATAAAACAAAAATCAAAAGAGAATTACGGAGAGATTTATGCGCAACTTTGGCAATCTTGGCATTATTTTGTACCTCTGTTATTTCTAACTTTTGTAAGTTATGCGGTTAGCTTTATTCTGCCTATATGGACGCAACAGCTATTAAATCAAGCCACAGGTGGCAATCAGTTTAATCCAGCAATTTTAGCGCTCAATTTTATTATTTTTACATTACTATACTTTATTATAATGCTCGGTCAGAGATATCTTTCTATTAATCTGACAAACGATATAGATAAAAGACTGAATAATAGTGTAATTGGTCGTTTGTTTCAATTACCATATAAATTTTTCTCTACTAGAAGTAGTGGTGATTTAATTTATTCTATAAATGGTTTGGGTAGAATTCGGCAATTATTTACAAATCAGGTTGTACTAGGAATATTAGATATTGGTTTTGTAATTTGTATTTTGTTTTACTTTCTATATATTGATTTTTTCGTGGCGATTATCGCTCTTATGTTAGTGGTAGTAAATTTGTTGTTGCTTCTATTGACTAGAAAAAATTTGGAACAAAAAAGTAAATCTTTTGTGATAGCTCAGAATGATCTCCAAAATAAACAAATCGAAATGATTTATTCTATGATGGGAATAAAAATGGAAGGATTTGAAGTTCGAACGTTTAAACAATGGAAAGGTTATTTAGATAAGTATCTTTATAGATATAGAGCTAGTGAATTGTTCTCAAGTGTTGTTAATTCGTTATTTTCAATTATCACTTTTATATCTCCATTTATCCTATTATTTATTATGTTGTTGCCAGATAATCATTTAGGTAATAAGTTAGGTGGGATTTTTGCAGTATATTCTTTGTCATCTCTATTATTTGGTAAGATTAATAGTATTTTTGATACAATTGTAGCATTCTACAATAGCAAAACATTTTTATCTCGGATTTTAGAGATTTTAGGTGAAGAAACTGAGATAAATGGTGTAGTGAAACACGACTTAAATGGGGAAATCACACTTAAAAATGTTTCATTTTCATATACTAGAGATAGTAAAAAAGTACTTTCTAATGTGTCTATTGAAATAAAGAAGGGTGAGAAGGTAGCAATTGTTGGCTCTTCTGGGTCAGGTAAAAGTACACTTTCCAAATTATTAATAGGTTTATTTCCAGCCTCGTCAGGTAGTATTTTATTTGATGACTTAGATTATAATTTGTTGGATAAACAGTATCTTCGTCAACAAATTGGCATTGTCCCACAAGACATGACTTTATTTAATAAAACCATATATGAGAATATTGCTGGAGATATCTCAGTCTCAGAGGAAGAAATGACAAAAATTTGTAAGTTAGTTAATATCCATGATGAAATTATGGAAATGCCCATGGGGTATAATACTTTAGTTTCAGAAATGGGAATGAATCTGTCAGGAGGGCAACGTCAGAGAATTATTTTAGCAAGAGCGCTAGTTAAGAAACCCAAAATAATACTTTTAGATGAAGCCACAAGTTATCTAGATAATGTTAATGAAAAAGAGATTATGCAGAAATTTAAAGAACAAAATATTACAATTATTGTTATTGCACATCGACTTTCTACCATTATCGATTCTAACCAGATTTTTGTAATGGATAAAGGAGAAATTGTAGAACAAGGAAGTCATACAGAACTATTGAATATGAAAAATGGTTTGTATAAAAAACTTTATCAGACGGATTACTAAATTTGTAATATATATTGGCCACCTTCGGGTGGCATTTTTACTTCTGTGATACTTTTTTCAAGATTTATCTGCTATTCTTGACCTAGTTTTTATAGAAAGAAGGTCTAAGATGTTAAATAAAGTCAAAACTAAAGCCTTAATTAGTGTTGGAGCAGTGGCTGCAACTAGCTTTATTCTCATGATGGGATATACTGTTGGTCAACACTCGACTGCTAAACAAAGTCGTAAAGAGATTGAATTGGCTGCAGCTAAACTTGTAGAGGACAAACAAGCAGAAGATAAGGCAAGTATTTTGTCATCAGATACTGTAAAAGAATTTTTGACACAGTACTATACGAAAGAAAAACTAGGAGAAAATAATACACGTATTCAACCTTATATGACTGAATCGGCTTATTCTCAAGAATTGACAAGTCAAAATGATGCCATGAACCAAGTGTATAAGGACTATATTTTGGATTATCATTTTGAAAAAGCTGATATCTTTGTCAATCAGACTACGAATCAAGCCATTGCCATGGTGTCTTATAATGTAACCTATGTATCTGATTTAAAGAATGCCAACCAATCAAAGACAAACCAAACAGAAACTAGAACTGTTAAGTTGTCTTATTCTAAACTACCTGGTAAGTTATTAGTCAATCAAGTACAGGTTTGGAAATCTGGGTTAGATGATTTAGATAAGGCAATTCCTAAAACTTTAGAAGAATCATCATCAGTTCCATCACTACCAAATACTACGACAAAATGATGATATTACATGGAAATAGAAGAATGTAAGCAAATTTCAATTCTTGATGTAGCAAGTCGTTTAGGTATCTCCTTTAAACAAGTTTCTAGCAGTGTCTATGAACATCCTGAACACGATTCATTCCGGATTTTTTCGAATACCAATACTTTTAAATGGTTTTCAAGAGATATTCAAGGTGATGTCATTGATTTTGTTCGACTTGTTAAGAGAATTTCTTTTAAAGAAGCTCTAGCTTTTCTTTCTGAAGAACCTTTTCAAAAAGAAGCTGGTCAAGAAAAAAGAGAGAGACCATTTTATTATCCTTTAAAGAGAATAGAAGATTCTAACTGTAGTCTGGCCAGATATTACTTAACAGAATGTAGGGGAATTTCAGAAGAAATCATACAAAAGATGATTCAACAAGGTTTGATAGCAGAAGCTATGTGGAAAACAAATGAAACAGTTGAACCTGTTATTGTTTTTAAAAGTTTTGATCATCGTCACAAACTGCAGGCAGCAAGCTTACAAGGGATTTATAAGAATCATTCTCTTCCAAGAGAGAGGTTGAAAACGATTCTAAAAGGAAGCCATGGACATGTTGGAATATCCTTTGATATTGGTAAACCAAATAGACTGGTCTTTTGTGAATCGTTCGTCGACTTGATGAGCTATTACGAACTTCATCAACAAAATCTATCTGATGTTCGTTTGGTATCTATGGAAGGATTAAAAAGGTCTGTTGTCGCTTATCAAACTTTACGACTGATAGCTGAAGAAAATCAGAAGTTGGAATTTTTAGATACAGTAATACCTTCAAAGTTATTGCCTTTGTTCAATACAATTCGTGATACCACTACCTATTTTGATAATCATCCTGATTTATTGACACTGGCGGTAGATTGTGATGATGCAGGTAAAGATTTTTCTGATAAGTTATCTAGATCAGGTTTTCCTGTTTTACTGGATTTGCCTGATAATGAATCTGGGAAAGAAAAAATAGACTGGAATGATGTCCTTAGAGAAAAGAAATCAGATTTACAATTGATGATCGAGACTGCAAAAGAGACATTTGGAAATCCACCAGTAAGACAAACCTCTCAATGTTTAGAATTGTGATAACAAAATCAAGATGTTCTAGCTAAAATTAGTATGAAGGAGGATCGTATATGACCATAATTGAACGCTTAGAAGAAAAGGTCACTAGGCAAGAAAGTAAGGTAGCAAGAGAGACAGAAAAACTCGCTGCTTACAAAGAACAACTGGAGACAGCGATGTTTGCGACGTTCAAAAGGCGTCAAAGCATCAGTCACATGAGTTTTGAAGAAGCTCTTGACCATGCCTTTGGTAAAGAAAGACAATTCGATGATTCTGAATTTAGAAAGGATGAAATGAGTGAATGACAAAAGATTGGAATTTTAATCAACCATTAGAAAGTAAATCAGAAAATCAAGGGGATTCAGATAAAATTGCGGCCTTATTTGGAAATCATCAAGGAGGTAATGATGTAAATTATGAAGCAGCTTTTCAAAAGCGAAAACAAGCACCTGTGACGGAATCAAATTCTAGTTCTAAACCCAAAGTTACAGAGGTTAGAACAGGAAAAGAGACAGATATCACTAAAAGTTATCAGCAACATCTTAAAAGACTTATTGCGGATAACAATAGCGATATTCAAAGTAGTCAAAAGAAAATTGAAGAGCTACATACGTTGATCGACACAAAGAATAAAGATAATAAGAAATTGCAGTCCATTTATGATGCGATTTCCGAATTACATTAAGCAGTCCTGATAGGCTGCTTTTTTTGAGAGGTTATAGATGTTTACAAAATTTTTTAAGAAAAATCAAGACAATGCTGATATATTTAAGAAGCTAATTCATCGACTATCTGATATGTCTGTCCAAGATCTTGAAAAAATAGATCGACTGTTAGATATCATTTTCACTCCAGATCAAGAATCAGAACAACTAAAAACAGAAGCAACTTTCAGAGAAGAAACTTTGGACGACACATTAAAGGAAGCTAAGAACCAACTTCATAAGGAACAATTGGAGAAGAATTTAGAGATATTTAGGAAAAACAGTCAATAACGCACCAAAAATGGTGCATTTATTTTTTCTAAATGTTATAATAGTGGTATCAAATAAAAGGAGTTTGCCATGATTGGAAAGAACATAAAATCCTTACGTAAATCACATGACTTAACACAACCTGAATTTGCCCGAATTATAGGAATTTCTCGAAATAGTTTGAGTCGTTATGAAAATGGCTCTAGTTCAGTCTCTACTGAACTAATAGATATCATCTGCCAGAAGTTTAATGTATCTTATGTCGATATTGTAGGAGAAGATAAAATGCTCAATCCTGTTGAAGATTATGAATTGACTTTAAAAATTGAAATTGTGAAAGAAAGAGGTGCTATTCTATTATCTCGACTCTATCGTTATCAAGATAGTCAGGGAATTAGAGTTCATGATGAATCTAATCCTTGGGTTTTAATGAGTGATGATCTATCTGACTTGATTAATACGAATATCTATTTAGTAGAAGCTTTTGATGAAATAGAGAGATATAGCGGCTATTTGGATGGAATTGAACGTATGTTAGAGATATCTGAAAAACGGATGGCAGCCTAATGGGAATCCAAGATTATACCGATAGTCAATTTAAACAGGCTTTAGCAAGGAACATTCGCTCACTGACAAGAGGAAAAAAGTCCAGTAAGCAACCTATAGCGATTTTACTTGGAGGGCAAAGTGGTGCTGGTAAGACTACAATTCATCGTATTAAACAGAAAGAATTTCAAGGAAATATTGTTATCATAGATGGCGATAGTTTTCGTTCTCAGCATCCACACTATTTAGAACTGCAGCAAGAATATGGCAAAGATAGTGTTGAATACACCAAAGATTTTGCAGGGAAAATGGTAGAGTCTTTAGTAACTGAATTGAGTCATTTGGGATACAATCTTTTGATAGAGGGAACTTTACGAACAATTGATGTTCCAAAGGAAACAGCACAACACTTGAAAAGTAAGGGATATGAAGTACAATTAGCCATAATCGCAACAAAGCCCGAATTGTCCTATCTGAGCACCCTTATCCGATACGAAGAATTGTACGCTATCAATCCAAATCAAGCACGCGCAACTCCAAAAGAACATCATGATTTCATTGTAAATCATCTAGTTGATAATACACGACAATTGGAAGAACTAGCTATCTTTGAAAGAATTCAAATTTATCAACGAGATAGAAGTTGTGTATATGATTCAAAAGAAAATACAGCTTCAGCAGCAACCGTTCTTCATGATCTACTATTTGGAGAATGGAATCAAGTAGAGAAAGAGATGCTTAAATCAGGAGAAGAAAGATTGAAAGATTTAACGAATCGAAATGATTGTTAGATCATGAGTTTTAAAATATAGTCTACTTATAAGTTTTGTTAGTTTTTGAGCTGGGCGAAAAGTTTTTAAAATCAAAAAAACGCATAGTTGTATTGACCCCCAAAAGTTGGACAATTAATTTATCCGAAGGATTTAGTTCTGTATTGCACAGGGCTAAGTCCTTTTAGTTTGACTTTGATTCGTTTGTTGTTGTAGTAATCAATGTAGTCCACAATAGCTTGTTCAAGGTCTCCTAAAGACCTAAAGTGCTTCTCATAATCATAAAACATTTCGGATTTCAAAATGCCAGAGAAGGACTCCATCATGCCATTGTCTGGGCTGTTGCCCTTGCGTGATATGGATGCTTGAATTCCCTTACTCTCTAGGAACCGATGATAAGAATCGTGTTGGTATTGC
>NZ_JUQX01000060.1 GCF_001074565.1 Streptococcus pseudopneumoniae
GATCTTGTATTTACAAACAAATACACTCCAGCAGGAGCTACAAGTGTAACTCTTGGAGCTAAGAAAGTTCTTGAAGGTAAAAATCTTGAAGCTGGTAAATACAGTTTCGAATTGAAGAAAGAAGACGGAACTGTTGTTGAAACAGTGACAAACGCTGCCGACGGAACAGTGACCTTCTCACCAATCTCATATGATGAGAGCCAAGTGGGAACTCACAAGTACACCATCTCAGAAGTTGCTGGAACTGAAACAGGCATCACTTACGATAAGACAGTTCAAGAAGTTGAAGTAACGGTTGAGAAAGTAAGCGCGACTGAATTGAAAGCAACAGCTTCAAAAGAAGCAAAAGATCTTGTATTTACAAACAAATACACACCAGCCAAAACTCAAGTTTCTGTGAAGAAAGCATGGGATGATAAGGACAACCAAGATGGTAAACGTCCAACTTCTGTCACAGTTAAATTGCTTGCAGATGGTCAAGATACTGGTAAAACACTTGAACTTAATGCCGCAAACGGTTGGGCTGGAAGCTTCACAGATCTTGATGCTGATAAGGGCGGTACACCTATCCAGTACACTGTAGTAGAAGTAACTGTTCCTGGTTACACTTCTAAGGTTACTGGTGACGCTGCATCAGGATTCACCATCACAAATAGCTATTCACCAGAAACAGTTGACATTAAAGCAACTAAGAACTGGGATGACGCGAATAACCAAGACGGCAAACGTCCAACTAAGATTACAATCAATCTTTTAGCAGACGGTCAGAAAGTTGATTCGAAAGAAGTTCAAGCAGCCGCAGACGGAACTTGGACTGTCGAATTCACGAAATTAGCAAAATATAAAGATGGTAAAGAAATCAAATACACTGTAACGGAAGAAGCCGTAGCAGAATACGAATCTACGATTACAGACTTTACCATCACAAACAAATATGCTCCTAAAGCAATCGACTACAAAGTAACAAAAGTATGGAACGATGCGAACAACCAAGACGGTAAACGTCCTGAGTCAGTAACGGTTCAACTTTATAAAAAAGTAGGAGATGCTGATCCAGTAGCCGTTGAAGGTAAGAAATTGACCTTGACAGCTAAGGATAAGACAGATGCCAACACTTGGGTAGCATCCTTCACAAATATTCCACAATACGAAGCTGGTAAAGAAATCACTTACTCAATCAAGGAAGTGGATGTACCAGCTGGTTATGAAGCCTCTGTAACTGGTCAAGTAGTGACTAACACTCACAATCCAGATACAGTTATCCTTTCAGGAACTAAGGTTTGGAAAGATAACAACAACCAAGACGGCAAACGTACAACATCTGTGAAAGTTCAAATTCTTAAAAACGATAAAGAAGTCGTTCAAGAGATTGAAGTATCAGAAAAAACTGGCTGGAAGTTCGAATCTAAGAAACTTCCTAAGTATGAGAATGGTCAAGAAATCAAGTACACTGTCAAAGAAGTGGCTGTTGCATCATACGAAACAACAATTACTCCAGAAAAAGACGGTAAGTATACGATTACTAACGAACATACACCAGAGAAAATTACTGTAAAAGGTAAGAAGATCTGGGATGATGCTAATAACAAAGACGGTATTCGTCCAGACTCAATTACTGTAGCACTTCTTGCCAACGGTAAAGAAACTGGTAAGACTGTAACTGTTACAAAAGCAACAGCTCTTTCAGACAACGAGTGGGCCTTCGAGTTTACTGAGCTTGATCGTTACGCAAATGGTCAAGAAATCAAGTACACTGTCAAAGAAGTTGGCACTGTGAAAGGGTACACAGCAAAAGAAGATGGTAGGAACGTTACAAATACGCACACTCCAGAAAAACCAACACCAGGTAAACCAAATGAACCAGGAAAACCAGGACAAAAACCTCAACTTCCTAACACTGGTGAAAAAGCATCTAACGCAGCAGTAGTTGCAGGGCTTGCTTTGAT
>NZ_JUQX01000061.1 GCF_001074565.1 Streptococcus pseudopneumoniae
TGGAATAGATGCAAAAAAAAGATGCGTGAAAATCAATCACACATCAAAATAAAAAACCAAAATAATTATAACATGAAAAGGAGAAAAATGCTATGTTCGTAACAAAAGAAGATTTGAAAAAATTGGGTTTTGGAAATTATCAGGCTTATAGTTTGATTAAACAGGCTAAGGCTTTGATGGTACAAAAGGGCTTTGCTTACTATAATTCTAAGGGATTAGGTCAAGTTCCTGTTGAAGCTGTTGAGGAAATTCTGGGTACAAAATTAAATTTTGAGGAAGTGGAAGAATATGCCTAAAATCCCTCATGTATATTATGACAAGGCTAGTAGCTCTTATTATGCGGTTGCTTCTCTGGGTTTTGATGAAGTGACTGGTAAAAGAATGCAGAAAAAGAAAAGAGGGTTTAAAACTCAAACAGAAGCCAAGAAATGGTATGATGATTTTATAGCGAAACACTCGAAAAAAGCTATTGTACATGGTGCGACTTTAACGGTTAAGTTGTTCCTGGAAAAGTATTTTATTCCACATTACAAGAATAAGGTGACAGCTCGGACATTTATGACCTTTTCTTCTAAGTTGAAAAGATTGAAATATTTTTATCCTATGAAAATGGTTGATGTTAAACCTATTCATATAAAAAAATGGCATACAGACATCTTGGAAGAGGGGCTATCTAATAACTATTTGAAAGATTTACATCAAACAGTAAAAGAGCTATTTGATATGGCGCTTACTTTGGGTGTTGTGAGCGAAAATCCTGCTCGGCAGGTTGGAAATATGAAGAGGACTAGAAAAAAGGTTGATTTTTGGACAAAGGAAGAATTTGAAAAATTTATTAAAACCTTTGAAAAAGATGATATTGTAGAACATTTGAAATATATCTGTTTTCTATTTCTCTTTATGACAGGATTGAGGATAAGCGAATTACAAGCTTTAACATGGGAAGATTTTGATTTTGAGAATAAAGCTGTACAAGTCAATAAGTCTATGTTTTATCAAAATAAAAATAATTGGCAAATTAACCCTACAAAAACATTTTCAAGCAATAGAAAAATTTATCTTGATGATACGACGATTAAGGCGCTATCCTCATGGAAAAATCATCAGAAGCAGTTAGGAAAAATAAGTTTTGTCTTTTCTTGTAACTGTTTACCTGTGACTAAGACAATGCTTGCTAATAGCATGAAGAAGCACGGAGAAATAGCTGAAGTCAAAAGTATTCGTATACATGACTTAAGGCACTCCCACGCAAGTCTATTGCTGTCTTTGGGTATGAATGACCTAGAACTTAAAAATAGGTTAGGACATGCGGATATACAGACGACTTTAGGAGTATATTCCCATCTTCGCCCTTCAGCTATGAAAGAGGTAGCGGATAAACTAGAGGGGGTAATATCGCTTTAATTTCAATCACGGCTTTCGTATCACTAGCGAAGTCTGTTATACGAAAACGGAGATTATAAAAAGGTAGCAAGATTATGTCTTACTACCTTTTTTGTTGCCAAAATGTTCCCACTCGGCTAGTATTAAGTGTTTAAACGTTGATTTAACGCTATTTTCACTAATTTAACTCTTATTTAACTTCTGTAAACACAACGTGTTTGCGAAGTTTTGGTGAGTATTTCTTCAATTGAAGACGGTCTGGAGTGTTACGTTTGTTTTTAGAAGTAAGGTACAAGCGTTCACCAGATTCTTTGTGTTCAAGTGTAATATTTACGCGCATGGTATCTCCCTTCTATTATTCAGCTGATGCAGCTTTAGCGATTTTACGTCCTTTGTAGTATCCTTTAAGTGATACACGGTGAGAACGTGAGTAATCTCCAGTAGTTTCGTCAAAGTTTACAGATGGAGCTGTTACTTTGTAGTGTGTACGACGTTTGTTTTTCTTCGCTTTTGAAGTGCGACGTGCAGGTACTGCCATTTTCTTTTCTCCTTTAGGTATTTAAATTCGATTCAATCTACTGATTTTCATCAACCATACTAGGATAACACATTTTTTTTGTAAAGTAAAGTTACTTGACAAAAAAAGATGAAAAAATTAGAAGCTAGTAATCGAAATTTTCTGAAAATTCAAGAATTTTATTCTGTTCTTCATGCGGAAATTGTGCTATAATGGTAAAAACTGAAATGGGAGGGATAAGATGACAGAATTAGATACACGTCACCGTAGTAGCGTTTATGACAGCATGGTTAAATCGCCAAACCGTGCCATGCTTCGTGCGACTGGAATGACAGATAAGGACTTTGAAACACCGATTGTGGGAGTGATTTCGACTTGGGCGGAAAATACCCCTTGTAACATTCACTTGCATGATTTCGGGAAATTGGCCAAAGAGGGTGTCAAATCGGCAGGTGCTTGGCCTGTTCAGTTTGGAACGATCACCGTAGCGGATGGGATTGCCATGGGAACGCCTGGGATGCGTTTTTCTCTAACATCTCGTGACATCATCGCGGACTCAATCGAGGCAGCTATGGGTGGTCACAACGTGGATGCCTTTGTCGCTATCGGTGGCTGTGACAAGAACATGCCTGGTTCTATGATTGCCATTGCCAACATGAATATCCCAGCTATTTTTGCCTATGGTGGAACCATTGCACCGGGAAATCTTGATGGAAAAGACATCGATTTGGTTTCTGTCTTTGAGGGAATCGGGAAATGGAACCACGGTGATATGACAGCTGAGGACGTGAAACGTCTCGAATGCAATGCCTGCCCTGGCCCTGGTGGTTGTGGTGGTATGTATACAGCTAATACCATGGCGACAGCTATCGAAGTTCTCGGTATGAGTTTGCCAGGATCTTCCTCTCACCCAGCTGAATCAGCTGACAAGAAAGAAGATATCGAAGCAGCAGGACGTGCTGTTGTCAAGATGCTGGAGCTTGGTCTCAAACCATCAGATATCTTGACTCGTGAAGCCTTTGAAGATGCTATCACTGTAACGATGGCTCTCGGTGGTTCTACAAATGCCACTCTTCACTTGCTTGCCATTGCCCATGCGGCTAATGTTGACTTGTCACTTGAGGACTTCAATACGATCCAAGAGCGTGTGCCTCACTTGGCTGATTTGAAACCATCTGGTCAGTATGTCTTCCAAGACCTCTACGAAGTCGGTGGTGTCCCTGCGGTTATGAAATATCTCTTAGCGAATGGCTTCCTTCACGGAGACCGTATCACATGTACTGGTAAGACAGTTGCTGAGAACTTGGCTGACTTTGCAGACCTCACACCAGGTCAAAAAGTCATCATGCCACTGGAAAATCCAAAACGTGCAGATGGACCATTGATCATCTTGAACGGGAACCTTGCCCCTGATGGAGCAGTTGCCAAGGTATCAGGTGTTAAAGTGCGTCGCCACGTTGGACCAGCTAAGGTATTTGACTCAGAAGAAGATGCTATCCAGGCTGTTTTGACAGATGAAATTGTTGATGGCGATGTAGTCGTTGTTCGTTTCGTAGGACCTAAGGGTGGTCCTGGTATGCCTGAGATGCTATCCCTTTCATCCATGATCGTTGGTAAAGGTCAAGGAGACAAGGTTGCTCTCTTGACAGACGGACGTTTCTCTGGTGGTACTTATGGTCTGGTTGTCGGACATATCGCCCCTGAAGCTCAGGATGGGGGACCGATTGCTTACCTCCGTACAGGCGATATCGTTACAGTTGACCAAGATACCAAAGAAATTTCCATGGCCGTATCCGACGAAGAACTTGAAAAACGCAAGGCAGAAACAACCTTGCCACCACTCTATAGCCGTGGTGTCCTCGGTAAATACGCCCATATCGTATCATCTGCTTCACGCGGAGCCGTGACAGACTTCTGGAATATGGACAAGTCAGGTAAAAAATAAACTCAAAAAGCAAGCCATCTTCGGCTTGCTTCTTTTCATCTTCAAAAGTGATTTGCCTGCTTATACTCAATAAAAATCAAAGAGCAAACTAGAAAGCTAGGCGCAGGCAGTACTTGAGTACGACAAGCCGACGCTGACGTGGTTTGAAGAGATTTTTGAAGAGTATTAACGAGGTGGCAGTCCAAGGGCAATACGGCCATAGCGACTGATTCGTGTAATCTTCCAAGCGGGCGACCAGGTAACTTCAACTTTGACATCTTCGATACCCTCGATTTGTTTCAGACCTGCGACGATTTCGATAGGCAGGCTTTCAGCGCAATCACAGGCAGTGTCGGTGAAGGTCATGACAATCTTACAGAGATCCGTTTCATCCAGATTGATTTCATAAATCAGCCCTAGATTGTAAACATCCAATTCCACATCTGTATCAAAAACTTTCTCTAGTTTTTCGATAATTTGGTCTTGTAAGGCCAAAGCGCGGTCATTGATTTTGATATCGTCTCTCATAACAGTCCCTCCACGTGATAAATATCCTCTATTTTCTCATAATTCTGACAATTTGGCAAGTTTTTGATGAATTTTATGAAAAGACTCTCTTGAGATTTTCTACTCTCACTGTTTTAATCCCTCTATTTATGGTAAAATAAGACTATTAAGTTTAAAGAGGATTCCCTATGAAATTACAAAAACCAAAAGGAACGCAGGATATTTTACCTGCTGAGTCTGCCAAGTGGCAGTACGTTGAGGGCTTTGCCCGTGAAATTTTCAAGCGCTATAATTACGCAGAAGTGCGCACGCCTATTTTTGAGCATTACGAGGTCATCAGCCGCTCTGTCGGAGATACAACGGATATCGTAACCAAGGAAATGTACGATTTCTATGACAAGGGTGACCGCCATATTACCCTCCGTCCAGAAGGAACTGCGCCCGTTGTCCGTTCCTATGTGGAAAATAAACTCTTTGCTCCAGAAGTGCAAAAGCCAAGTAAGTTCTATTACATGGGACCTATGTTCCGTTATGAGCGTCCGCAAGCAGGTCGTTTGCGCCAGTTCCACCAGATCGGTGTTGAGTGTTTTGGCTCAAGCAATCCAGCTACCGATGTGGAAACCATCGCTATGGCAGCCCATTTCTTGAAAGAGATTGGCATTAAAGATGTGAAACTGCACCTTAACACTCTAGGGAATCCTGAGAGCCGTGCGGCCTATCGTCAAGCCTTGATAGACTATTTGACACCGCTCAAGGAGACCTTGTCTAAGGATAGCCAACGTCGCTTGGAGGAAAATCCTCTTCGTGTCTTGGACTCTAAGGAAAAAGAAGACAAGGTGGCAGTAGAGAATGCGCCGTCTATCTTGGACTTCCTTGATGAAGAAAGCCAAGCCCACTTTTGTGCTGTGCGGCAGATGCTTGAAACTCTCGGAGTAGACTACATCATCGATACCAATATGGTGCGTGGTCTGGACTACTACAACCACACAATTTTCGAGTTCATCACTGAAATCGAGGGCAATGAATTGACAGTCTGTGCGGGTGGTCGCTATGATGGCTTAGTTGCCTATTTTGGTGGTCCTGAGACTGCTGGATTTGGATTTGGACTTGGTATAGAGCGCCTGCTTCTCATTCTTGAAAAGCAAGGTGTGGCCCTTCCTATAGAGAACGCTCTAGATGTTTATATCGCAGTTTTGGGTGAAGGAGCAAATGTTAAGGCCTTGGAGTTGGTACAAGCCCTTCGCCAACAAGGTTTCAAAGCAGAGCGTGATTACCTCAACCGTAAACTCAAAGCTCAATTCAAGTCAGCCGATGTCTTTGCGGCTAAGGCTCTCATTACTCTAGGTGAAAGTGAAGTCGAAAGCGGACAAGTGACGGTTAAGAACAACCAAACTCGAGAAGAAGTTCAAGTGTTACTTGATACTATCAGCCAAAACTTCTCAGAAATCTTTGAAAAATTAGGCTTTTAATAGTAGAAAAACTGGTCAGGACCTTATTCCTGACCTTTTTCTTTTGCAAAATGACAAAAATCATAAACTTTTTGACAAATATAATTGTCAAAAAGAAAAAGATGTGTTACAATATAAGCAAGTTAAGAGAAAAGGAGAAAGGAATGCTTAAAAATCGTTTAAAAGAGCTTCGAGCTCGCGATGGTCTCAATCAAACCGAACTGGCCAAGTTAGCAGGGGTTTCCAGACAGACCATTAGCCTACTAGAACGGGACGAATACACCCCGTCGATTGTGATTGCCCTGAAGATTTCACAGATATTCAATGAACCAGTCGAGTCGGTATTTCGTATAGAGGAGGATGAGTGATGAACAAGTGTAAAGTGATTTATTATCTATCTATAGTTGTGTTTATCGTAAATCTTTTAGCTATGATTGGAAGCCTATTTGGTTGGTTTACAATTGTTGAAAGTAAATACCTCTTCTGGATTAACATAGTTTTACTATTAGTCTTTAGATGGGTAGAGAGAAAGATAAAGTTTAAAGAGATCCTAAAAGGAGAAAAGTTATGAAAGAGTTTTTAGCGGGTTTTCAAGTCGATACTGAGAACAAAGAATTTGCCGGTGTTTGTGCAGGTTTAGGAAATTATTTTAACATTCAAGCCAATATCGTTCGTTTGGTGACAGTCTTGTTGTTTCTCTCTTCTACGGAGATTGGGATTATAACAGTAACTCTCTATGCCTATCTAGCAGGTTGGCTTGGGAATGAACTCTTGGGAGATGGAGCAAAAAAAGCAAGAAATCAAGCTATTCTCTTACTTACTGTTTGTTTGATTTTAGTATCACTTGGAACAGAGGGTTTGACAGCAATTTATGAATCAGGAAAAGCTTTTGGTCAGTGGTTAGTTGGATTGGTGTAGTTTAGAAAGAAGATGAATATGAAAAATAAACGTGTATTGTTATTTTTAATGTCTGTTGTCTTGGGATGTTTCTTGGGCGTGTTTGTAGGGATGTTTAAGGCTGTTGCCGAATCCAACGGAATTATTTTAGATGTAAAAGTCTTGATACCATGGATATCAGCTATTTGTTTACTGTTAGGTTTCATTGGCATTCTTTTGACTTTCAATTTCTTAAAGAAAAGCAGAACATTTCACTCCTTGTATCAAGAGGAAATGGATGATAATCTGAATGAAACCTATTATGTGCAAATGAATCGTAATCTTGAGTTTGGGACAGTTGCTTTTAATATTACAGGTGTAGCGATTCCATTGGCTATTTTTATCTCATTAAATGAAGTGATTATATTGCATACGAGCCATCAAACATTTTTCCTTTCTTTCTTACTCTTTGTGGGATTCTTAATCGTTCAAAAATATTTTTATAAGACCATTGCGATTGTTCGTCAGTTTGATTTGGCATTTTTCTCTACACCAAAGGATGTTTTGGACTATATAAATTCTCATGATGAAGGGGAGCGTCAGGCTAATTTGGAACAGAGTTTTCGAATTTTATTCCAATTACACCAATATGTCTTACCAGCCTTATATATTTTTCTTCTTATCATTTCTTTTCTGACAGGTGAGATTCAGCTGCTAGCTTTCTTGCTTGTAGTAGCGATCCATATTTATATCAATGTGATGCAATTACCTATGGTAAAACGCTATTTCAAATAAAGGAGTTTCTATGATTCGTGTTGAAAATGTAAGCAAAAGTTTTGGGAGTAAAAAAGCTCTTCATCAGATTTCTTTTGAGATTAAGGAGGGTGAAATCTTTGGTTTTCTTGGTCCTTCTGGCTCAGGTAAAACAACCATGATCAATGTCTTGACAGGTCAGTTGGCTGTAGATCAAGGTAAAACAATTTTGTTAGGTAAGAATTCTCAAGATTTAACCTCAAATGATTTGGAACAAATCGGGATTGTTAGTGATACCAGTGGTTTTTATGAAAAGATGAGCCTCTATAAAAATCTGCTCATTTATGCAAAATTATATGGTCTTAAAGCTTCTAGAGTAGATACAGTACTTGATCAAGTTGGGTTATCAGATGCCAAAAACATTATCGCAGAAAAACTATCCACAGGTATGAAACAACGGATGTTCTTGGCTCGTGCTCTTCTAAATGCTCCCAAAATCCTCTTTCTGGATGAGCCAACAAGTGGTCTTGATCCTACCACCTCAAAATCGATTCATGCTCTCTTACAAGAATTGAAGCAGGCTGGGACAACGATTTTCTTAACAACCCACGATATGAATGAAGCAACCTTGCTTTGCGATCGCCTCTCTCTTTTAAATAAGGGAATCTTGATTGAGTATGGTAGCCCACAAGAGATTATCCAGAAATACCATGTGGATAAAAAGGTTCGTTTACGCTATCAAGATGGACGCGAACAAGTGGTTCCTTTTGAAGAATTGCCTCATTTGAATACGACAAATCTGATAGCTGTTCATTCTTGTGAACCGACTTTAGAAGAAATCTTTATTAGATTGACAGGAGAAAAGTTAGATGTTTAGAAAATTAAATGCCCTTCTTTGGTTAAGGTTACAAGTTCTTATTAGCAATTCAACCTTGTTAGCGACATTATTGATGCCTTTTGGACTGACTGTTCTATATAATGAGTTCTTAAACAAGAGTGGAGAATTAAGTATGTTTCTCCTTTCTATGAGTTTGACGATGGTCTTGAGTATGGGAAGTGGTTATATGGTATCGATTATGATGGCTGAGGATAAGGAAAAACGTAATCTTAAATCACTTATACTAAGTGGTGTGACAGCAACAGAGTATACTTTGAGTATGATGGCTCTTCCTCTTCTCGTGATGCTTCTTTCGATGGTTGTTCTACCTCTATATCTAAAAGTTGACTTGACAAACTACTTTCTTGTCTATGGTCTCTATCTGCTTTTGGCAACTATCAGCATGATCTTTCTTAATCTTCTTATCGGTGCAGTATCAGATACTCAGTCTAAGGCGCAAGTGTATAGTATTTTTCCTATGCTGACTTTCTCTTTCTTGCCCATTCTTGCCGTTCAAAATGACACTGCTCAAAAACTGTTGGACTATTCCTTCATTGGGCCTTTGGTAAGTCTGTTAAAAGCAGGTGGTGGAGAGTTATCTTTGAGAAGTCTCGGTCTTTTGCTAGCATGGATTCTTTTACTAGGATTAGCTAGTCTCTTTGTATTGAAAAATAGTTATAAAGGAAAATAGGAGCCTCATATGAAACTACTTAAAAACCTTGGCTGGTTTCTTCTAGCTGTTCTATCCTTTTTCTTTGGCTATGGTCTGGTTCAGAGTATGGCTTTATCAGCGCTTGACCTAGGGGCTCCGATCTTTGGAGTCTTGCCACTTTATATTGTCCTGTCAGGGGCCTATGTTTATGGAGTTTACAAATGGTATCAGACACAAAAGGTTAGCATCCAGACGACTGCTTTTAATCGTTATATCTGGTTGCCAACTCTGGTTTTGCTAGTGGCGATTACAGCCCAGTTCTTTTTACCAGATGATCCGTCGGTCAATCAACAAATCGTATCACAACTGACAGTTGCTCAGCCTGTCTTTGGTTTCTTTATGGTAGTGGTCTTTGCTCCTCTGACGGAAGAACTGATTTTTAGAGGGATGTTAGCGTGCTATCTCTTTCCTAAGCAGGACAATAGCAAACAGACAGCTCTGTTTCTCCTTGTATCAAGTGTACTATTTGCCTTGATTCATTTTCCAGGGACTTTGCAACAGTTTTTCGTCTATGCTAGTCTGGGATTGAGTTTGGGTCTGGCTTATGTAAGCCGAAAAGGCCTTCTTTACAGCATTTCTTTACATGCCTTGAATAATTTAATCGGCTTTTTGATGATACTCATGCTATAATAGAGTCAGGAGGTCACATGAAACGAGTAATTTTATTAGCAGTGATACAGGCAGTCGTTCTCTTCTTTATTATTGGGGGCCTTGCCTATGCCTTTAAAGGCGATTTCTTTTACAACAATCTAGCAGTAGTTTTTGCACCTATTGCAGGAATCATGCGTTTTGCGACGGCCTATGCAACAGCGATTGTTCTGCCTAAAAAAGCGGCTGAAATCGCAGAAAAACGTAAAGAGGGTCAAGAATCAAAATAAGAAAATCCGATGGCGTCTTCATCGGATTTTTCGATGTTGTCACTATTTTTTAGCTCTTCGTTTTGATTTTTACAGACAATCAAACTTTTCTGCTGATTTTCATGAAGAGCCTGCGCTTTTATGGTAAAATAGTAACAGAATAAAAGAGGAGAGAAAACATGAAACGTAGTATGTATGCTGGTCGTGTTCGTGAGGAACACATCGGACAAGAAATGACCTTGAAAGGATGGGTTGGTCGTCGTCGTGACCTTGGTGGTTTGATCTTTATCGACCTTCGTGACCGTGAAGGAATCATGCAGTTGGTTATCAACCCTGAAAAAGTTTCTGCAGAGGTTATGGCAACAGCTGAAAGCCTTCGTAGCGAATTTGTCATCGAGGTGACTGGACAAGTCGTTGCGCGTGAGCAAGCCAATGATAAATTGGCGACTGGTGCAGTTGAGTTGAACGTGACAGCTCTTACAGTGCTGAATACAGCCAAAACAACACCTTTTGAGATTAAGGATGGGATTGAGGCAAATGACGATACACGTTTGCGTTACCGTTACCTTGACCTTCGTCGTCCAGAGATGTTGGAAAATCTCAAACTTCGTGCCAAGGTGACTCACTCTATCCGTAACTACTTGGATGAGTTGGAGTTTATCGATGTGGAAACACCCTTCCTTTCTAAGTCAACACCAGAAGGGGCGCGTGACTATTTGGTTCCATCTCGTGTCAATAAAGGGCATTTTTACGCTCTTCCTCAAAGTCCACAAATCACTAAACAGCTCTTGATGAATGCTGGGTTTGACCGTTACTACCAAATCGTTAAATGTTTCCGTGATGAAGACTTGCGTGGAGACCGTCAGCCTGAGTTTACCCAGGTCGACTTGGAAACGTCATTCCTTAGTGAGCAAGAAATCCAAGATATCACAGAAGGCTTGATTGCGCGCGTGATGAAGGAAACAAAAGGGATTGAAGTAACCCTTCCCTTCCCTCGTATGAAGTATGACGATGCTATGGCCCTTTATGGTTCTGACAAGCCTGATACTCGTTTTGACATGTTGCTTCAGGATTTGACAGAAGTGGTCAAAGGTGTCGACTTCAAGGTCTTTTCAGAAGCTCCTGCAGTTAAAGCTATCGTCGTTAAAGGCGCTGCAGACAACTATTCACGTAAAGACATCGACAAGATGACCGAAGTAGCCAAACAGTACGGTGCCAAAGGTCTTGCTTGGGTCAAGGTTGTGGATGGAGAATTGAACGGACCAGTTGCTAAGTTCTTGACGGACATTCAAGCAGAGTCGACAAATGCCCTTGGTTTAGAAGACAAGGATTTGGTTCTCTTTGTGGCTGATACACTTGAAGTGGCGAATGCAACCCTTGGTGCCCTTCGTGGACGTATTGCCAAAGAACTTGGCTTGATTGACAGCGACAAATTCAACTTCCTTTGGGTTGTTGACTGGCCGATGTTTGAATGGTCTGAAGAAGAAGGTCGTTACATGAGCGCCCACCATCCATTCACCCTTCCACAGGAAGAGACAGCTCACGAACTAGAAGGTAATTTGGCTAAGGTTCGTGCTATTGCCTACGACATCGTCTTGAACGGTTATGAGCTGGGTGGTGGTAGCCTTCGTATCAACCAAAAAGACCTCCAAGAACGCATGTTTAAGGCTCTTGGTTTCTCAGCTGAAGAAGCCAATGACCAGTTTGGTTTCCTTCTTGAGGCTATGGACTATGGTTTCCCACCACACGGTGGTTTGGCTATCGGACTTGACCGATTTGTTATGCTCTTAGCAGGAGAAGAAAACATCCGTGAAGTCATTGCTTTTCCTAAGAACAACAAGGCGACGGATCCAATGACACAAGCCCCATCAACAGTCGCTCTCAAACAACTAGAGGAACTCAGCTTACAAGTAGAACAAGATGAAACAAGCAAAACAAATTAAGCGGTGGCGCTATTATCTGCGCCGCTTTGCTTATCAGATAAAGATGTTACGAGTCTTGCAGGGCATCTCTAAGGAAAAATATGATGAGAAGATTTCTGCTTCTCTGGTATACGGTTTTCTATCAGCAGTTGCGGTCAATTTCTTTTTCCAACCAGGGCATGTTTATTCGAGTGGTGCGACAGGTTTGGCGCAAATTATCTCCAGTTTGAGTACTCATTGGTTTGGTCTCCAACTACCCGTATCTGCAACCTTTTATGCCATTAATATCCCACTGATGATTTTGGCTTGGTATCAGATTGGACATAAATTTACAGTTTTTACCTTTATCACGGTATCCATGAGTTCTCTTTTTATCCAGTTTATGCCCGTTGTGACGCTGACAGAGGATCCCATTATCAATGCTCTCTTTGGGGGTGTTGTCATGGGCTTGGGGATTGGTTTTGCGCTCCGTAACAATATTTCTAGCGGAGGTACAGATATCGTCAGTCTGACAATTCGAAAGAAAACGGGTAAAAATGTCGGTAGTATTTCTTTCCTGGTAAATGGGACCATCATGCTGATAGCGGGGTTGACCTTTGGTTGGAAATACGCCCTCTACTCTATGATTACCATTTTTGTCTCCAGTCGTGTGACAGATGCGGTCTTTACCAAGCAAAAACGGATGCAGGCCATGATTGTGACCAGCAATCCTGACAAGGTAATCGAAAAAATCCATAAAAAATTGCACCGAGGGGCTACCATGATCCATGATGCAGAAGGAACCTATAATCATGAGAGAAAAGCAGTCTTGATTACGGTTATCACGCGAGCAGAGTTTAATGATTTTAAACACATCATGAAACAGGTCGATCCGACAGCCTTTGTCTCTGTATCCGAAAATGTCCACATCCTAGGACGATTCGTAGAAACAGACAATTAGACATGAAAAAACCAGCTCTGGAGCTGGTTTTTATTTTTCGATAATTTTGTGGGCAATCAACTGACGGTAACAAATCTGTCTATTATTTTTCGCGTCATTGATAATCTGTAAAATCGTTTCAAATGATGTTCGTCCAAGTTCAAGACTGTTGATGTCAACATAGGCTACTAGATCGAGTCGAGGATTGACAGAGTCAAAACTCAAGACGGGAACATTTAATTGGTGTTTACTGATGTAGTCGCAAACCCCTTCAGCTAGAAGGCTGTCGGTTGTGATGATGGCATCAATCTGCGGATCGTGTTTGAAGAGGCGCTTACTAAATTGATACCCCTTTTCTTCTAGAAATTCATTTGCAAAGTAGGTCAGATTCGTATCAATCGAAAGTTGGTGTTGTTTGAGTGCCAATTCGTAACCTTTTAGACGATCTTGTGTAACGAAAAGTTTCTTTGTTCCTCCGATAAAGGCGATTCGTCTGCACCCCTTTTTGATGAAATACTCTGCTGCATCAAAACCAGCTTGGACATTATCATTGTCGACAAGGGGGATAAAGGGTGAGAGGGATTTTCCTAGGATGAGGAAGGGGAACTGCTCATCAGCGACCAGCTTGACTAAGGGATCCTCCTCTTCGGCATAAAGGAAAATCAAACCATCCACACGTTTGCCGTAAACCATCTGTGAAATAGCTTTAAGGCGCTCTTTTTCGTCTTTACCTGTTGCAATCTGAATAGCATAGTGGTTTTCAGAAGCGACCTGAGCGATACCACGGAGGACAGATGGGAAGAAAGGATTTTGGTAGAAGGCATCCGAGTCGTCAGGCAATACCAAACCAATAACTTGAGTATAGCTACTAACGAGGCTACGAGCATTGAGATTGGGATGGTAGTTGAGTTCCTTCATAGCCTTGTGAACTCGTTTTTTGGTTTCATCACTAATTGTTGATTTGTTTTGAATAACGCGGGTTACAGTTGAAGGTGAGACACCTGCAGCCTTGGCCACATCTTTAATCGTAACGGGCATAAAAATCTCCTATTTATGATAATCTGGATCGCGGTAATGTGTTTTATAAAAGATGGTGACCAGATAAAGAACAAAAAGAATGTTTTGTACAGTGATAAGGGTTGTCATATTTTGGCCGAAAAGTCCCAAAATAAGTGTAATCAAAGTTGGTAATCCTAAACAGTTCAAGATAAAATGGTAGCACTCTTTAAAACTCCTAAATGAAAAGAGGCGTGATTTTTTGGTGATATAAAGGAGAAAACTAGCTCCAAGAGAGACAATGAAAAAATTCAATCCAAAGAGGAAGCTTGCACCAAGAACGAGAAAGAGACTGATATAGACCCGATTTTGTTGGTACCAATCTTTAGAAATGGCCTGGGTAAGATCTTCCTTACTCTGGAAACTCTCCGTTTGAATCGCGTGGTAGCGAATGCGGGTCAGTTCCTTGCTTTCCTTGCTGATGATGAGTTCTTCAGTATCAAAATGAAGTTGTAAGTCCTTTGGCAATTCCTTACTTGAACTTGGACCAATCAGAAGAGAAGCTTGCTGATTTTTAGTTCCAGCATAGCTCAGTTTTCCATCTATTATCTGCGCATTCTCCGACAAATCCATGATTGCTTCATCTGTCAGGGGTGTGTAGACATTATCGATAAAGGTATCCAGTGGATACGTTTCCTGCGAGCTGTTTTGAATGGCAATTGGAACCATGGACAAGCTGATGAGGAAAATGCTAGTAAAGAGAAGTTGAAACCAGTTGAGTCCGAAACGTTTTGACAGGGGCTTACGAAATCCCCAGATACTAGTAAAATACGAGAATGGATATGGAAGCATAGGCATCTTTCTAAAAGTGTTTTCTATATGAGTATTATTATATAGAGAAATGTGCTTTATTTCAAGTCTAGGAGATAAATTGCTTGTTGCAAGAATATTATTTACAGTAACAATCGCTAATACTCAATGAAAATCAAAGAGCAAACTAGGAAGCTAGCCGCAGGTTGCTCAAAGCACAGCTTTGAGGTTGGAGATAAAGCTGACGTGGTTTGAAGAGATTTTCGAAGAGTATCAAATGAAAAAGGGTGGCGGGGATAAATTATCCCTTGTCGCCACCACTTGTAAGTCCTGAAACAAAGTTCTTTTGTAGGAAGAAGAAGAGAATACAGATAGGAAGGGCGATGAGGATAGCACCTGCTGAGAAGTAGGCAATCTTCAAGTTTTTCACATTGCTGACAAAGGTCTGGAGACCGACGGCAACAGTAAAGTATTCTTTCTCACGAAGCAAGAAACTAGAGAGGATATAGTCTCCGAAAGGTCCCATGAAGGCCCAGAGAGCTTGTACAGCCACCATTGGGCGAACAAGTGGGAGAACAATTTGCCAGAAGCGGCGGAAGTGTCCTGCACCATCTAGTTTTGCAGATTCGTCTAGAGACATTGGTACTGTGTCGAAGTAGCCTTTCATGAGCCAAGCGTTCATAGGGATACCGCCACCAACGTAGAGGAAGATGAGGAACCAGCTTTGGTTAAGGGCGTTCAACATAAGGGCCATAACGAAGAAGGCTGTCAAAGCGGCCATAGTTGGCACCATTTGGATGATCAAGAAGAAGACCAAACTTTGTTTACGAGCCAAGAAGTTGTAACGGCTGTAGGCATAACCAGCAAGTACGATGATACTTGTTTGAACAGCCATTGTAATCAAGGCGATAATCAAAGTGTTGAGGTACCAAGTGCCGTACAAGGTTTCAGTGAAGAGCCCTTGGAAGTTGGCGAAGCTAAAGTCGACGTTAGCATCTAGTTTAAAAGCTACGACGTTACCAGACTTGAAGGCTGACATAATGGTAATCAAAAGTGGATAGATAATCACGATTGAAAGACCAATCAAGTAGAGGTAAGTGAGGGTTTGAGTCAGTCTACGTTTGAGTTTGATTGAGTTATTCATCTTAGACGTCCTCCATATCGAATGCGTGTAGTTTCTTGAATGCAATCATAGAGATAGAGATGACAATGATAGAGATGATCAAGGTAACAGCTGCCGCCATAGAGTATTGAGGAGATGTACCTGTTGTCAAACGATAAATCCATGAGATCAAGATATCAGTTGAACCGGCTCCACCACCAACGCTACCAGGACCTCCGCCGTTGAAGAGGTACATGATAGAGAAGTTGTTAAAGTTGAAGGTGTATTGGCTGATCAATGTTGGTGCCGCAACAGCCAAAATCATAGGGAAAGTAATGTTGCGGAATTTTTGCCAAGCATTGGCACCATCGATGTAAGCCGCTTCGTAGAGGTCGTTAGGGATTGACTGCAAGATACCCAAAGTCAAAACGTAGATGTATGGGAATCCTAGCCAACCTTGCATCATAATCAAGGCAATCTTCGTCCAAGTTGGGTCTGTTTTCCAAGGGATAAGAGCACCGTCAAGGAAAGGAAGAACCTTAGCCAAGATAGGCAATACTTGAGTGTTAATCGCTCCGACACTATCGTTAAACATGTTTGAGAATGTCAAGATAGTGATGAAAGCTGGAACAGCCCAAGGAAGAAGGAAAATAACACCAAAGATACGTTTTCCTTTGATAAATGGTTGGTTAGCAATGATAGCGGTGAAGATACCAATCACAATCTGCAAAGTAGAAGCAGACAAGGCCCAGATGATGGTCCATGAAAGAACGGCACCGAAGGCTGAACGGAAGGTACTTAAGCTCCAGATGTTTGTAAAGTTAGTTAAACCAACCCAGTCCAACAATTTGTTTGGTGGCAAGTGTTGGAAGTCATAGTTGGTAAAGGCAATCATCAAGGTTACGATAACTGGGAAGATAATTGCAAATGTCATCGCTACATACGATGGGATAATCAAAAGGTATGGGAATCCATTCTCATAAATACCTTTGATCATATCTTTAAAAGTACGTGGGATAGGAATTCCATTGTTAATACGTTTTGCGATTGTATGTGCATCTTTAATATTTGAGAAATAAAAGAGCACATAAACGACTACAAAGATTAAATGGAAGGCACCACGAATCAGCATAAAGAGGGAATTATCACGACCTGGCTTGTCACCAAGAGTGATCAAATTGTGCAATTCAGGGGCTGCAAGTGCTAGGAAATAAAGAACAAATACAATAGTGACACCAAGGAAGATAAAACCTTTGGCCTTTTGTTTATTGTAAATCTGTCCTAACCCAGGAATTACTGAAAGCAAGGCTGCTTTGCTAGGTTGTTGGTTTTCCATGAATACTCCTTTCATAGGATACGAGATTGAAGTTTGTCTCCAATCACTAGATAGGAAACTGCAATCATTCGTAAATTTATAAAATCAAAGGGGGATTTGTATTCTCCCCCCTTGTAACGAATTCAATTATTCACCAAATTTTTGTTTGATTGTTTCTTTGATCAATGTTACAGCATCGTTAGCAGCTGTCTTAGCATCTTTCTTACCGCTTACAGCATCAAAGAGCATTGTTTTAGCTGGATCCCAAACTGCTGACATTTGAGAAATGTTTGGCATTGGTTGAGCGTTCTTGAACTGTTTGAT
Source organism: Streptococcus pseudopneumoniae (assembly GCF_001074565.1). Taxonomy (GTDB): domain Bacteria; phylum Bacillota; class Bacilli; order Lactobacillales; family Streptococcaceae; genus Streptococcus; species Streptococcus pseudopneumoniae_J. The sequence continues at coordinate 17,243 of NZ_JUQX01000061.1, forward strand.
AACAGCTGTTGTCAACTCATCGTTTTTACCTTCAGCGTATGAACGAGCTTCAGTGTTAGCTGGGATTTCGTTAGTTGCATCGTAGAATGCTTTTTGTTGTTCAGTTGAAACAAGGAAGTCTACAAATTTTTGTGCAGCTTCAAGGTTCTTAGTGCTTGATGGGATGATCCAAGCTTTACCACCACCGAATGGTGTGTATTCTTTACCATTTGGAAGAGTTGGAATAGTAGCAACACCGTAGTTTACTTTAGCATCTTTGAATGCTTGAGCTTTCCAAGGACCGTCGATGATAGCAGCTGTTTTACCTTCTTGGAATTGAGTTTGGATCAAGTTTGCAGCACCTTCAGTATCTTGCATACCTTTAGGCCATTTTTCATACCAAGATTTAGCGTAGTTGACACCAGTGATAGAACCGTCGTTTGCAAGACCGATGTCTTTAGCGTCTTTACCGTTTTGTCCGAATACGTAACCACCGTTACCAGCAAGAAGTCCGTATGCGTAGTAGAAGTTTGTCCAGTCAGCTAGGAATGCAGTAGTTTTGCCATCTTCACCAGCGAAAGCGTATTTGCTGTCTTTAGCAAGTTCTTCTAATTCAGCAAAAGTTTTTGGAGCTTCTTTCAGCAAGTCTTTGTTGTAGTACATAACAAGTGACTCGATAACGGCAGGAGCACCGTAAACTTTACCGTCAGCAGCTGTTACAAGAGATTTAGTTTTATCATCTGTTTTAGCGCCGTCGCTCAATGTAACTTCTGAAAGTTGTCCGTCAGTACCAAGGCTACCTACGCGGTCGTATGGTGCCATCATAACGTCAGCAGCTTGACCTGATTGGTTGTCAAGAGAAAGTTTGTCAAGTCCACCAAGTTGGTCACCTGATTTGATGTTAACTTTTGTACCTGATTCTTTTTCATAAGCTGCAGCAACTTTTTCAGCGTAGGCTTTGTATTGGTCTTCAACGTAGAAAGTGATTTCTTTTGCTTCAGATGAGCTAGTATCAGCTGCTTTATCAGCAGTTTTGCTTCCGCAAGCTACCAAAAGTAAGCTAGCAAGAGTAGCAGTTCCGAGCACAGCAGCGCTCTTCATGAATTTAGATGACATAGTGTATTCCTCCTAAAGAATAACAAAAATAATTTAATGAGAAAACGCAAACGTTTTCTTTTACGAACCTAGTATAACACAAATAGAAAACGGTTGCAAGCTTTTTTAGAAAAAAAATTAAAAAAATTTTAAGGTTTCAAACATTTGTCAATGCCTTTATATAGGAAGAAACTGAAAGGTTTTCTTTTTCTTGATTTGAAAACGTACAAGGGAAACGATTGCATTGATTAGGCTGATTTCTTAGCAAAAATGAAGCTGTTATTTATTTCAACTATCTTAAATTAGAAAAACTTTATAAGAAAAGTTTTCGTTTCATAAAATAACAGTGGAACCAAGATTCATTCGAAGAAAAAGAAATCAAAAAAAGTTTCTAAAACCGCTTGCATTTGTTTTTGAAATGCGTTATACTTAAAATAACGCAAACGTTTGCGCCTTGATTTGCGCAACGTTTTATTACAAAATACATGAGGTGCTATTATGAAAAAACGTCAGAGTGGTGTGTTGATGCACATCTCTTCTCTTCCAGGAGCTTATGGGATTGGATCATTTGGCCAAAGCGCCTATGATTTCGTTGACTTCTTGGTTCGTACCAAGCAACGTTACTGGCAAATCCTTCCTCTAGGAACAACTAGTTATGGAGATTCTCCTTATCAATCCTTCTCAGCTTTTGCCGGGAACACGCATTTTATCGATCTTGACATCTTGGTAGAGCAAGGCTTGTTGGAAGCTAGCGATTTTGAAGGAGTTGACTTCGGTAGCAATCCAGCAGAAGTTGACTATGCTAAGATCTATTATGCACGTCGTCCTCTTTTGGAAAAGGCGGTCAAACGTTTCTTGGAAGTGGGAGATGTCAAAGCTTTTGAGAAATTTGCTCAAGACAACCAAGCCTGGCTTGAACTCTTTGCTGAGTATATGGCGATTAAAGAGCATTTTGACAATCTAGCATGGACAGAATGGCCAGATGCAGATGCTCGTGAGCGTAAAGCTTCAGCGCTTGAAAGCTACCGTGAGAAATTAGCAGACAAGTTGGTTTACCACCGTGTGACTCAATACTTCTTCTTCCAACAATGGTTGAAATTGAAATCATACGCTAACGACAACCACATCGAGATCGTTGGGGACATGCCTATCTACGTTGCGGAAGATTCAAGCGACATGTGGGCAAATCCACACCTCTTCAAGACAGATGCCAGCGGCAAGGCGACTTGCATCGCAGGATGTCCGCCAGATGAGTTTTCTGCAACTGGTCAACTTTGGGGGAACCCAATCTATGACTGGGAAGCAATGGACAAAGACGGTTACAAATGGTGGGTTGAACGCTTGCGTGAAAGCTTCAAAATCTACGATATTGTTCGTATCGACCACTTCCGTGGCTTTGAATCTTACTGGGAAATTCCTGCTGGTTCCGATACAGCGGCCCCTGGTAAATGGGTGAAAGGTCCAGGCTACAAACTCTTCGCAGCCGTTAAGGAAGAACTTGGTGAGCTGAACATCATCGCAGAAGACCTTGGCTTCATGACAGATGAGGTTATCGAGTTGCGCGAACGTACTGGCTTCCCGGGGATGAAGATTCTTCAATTTGCCTTCAACCCAGAAGATGAAAGTATCGATAGCCCACACTTGGCACCTGCTAACTCTGTTATGTATACAGGAACACACGACAACAATACGGTTCTTGGTTGGTACCGTAATGAAATCGATGATCCAACTCGTGAGTACATGGCTCGTTACACGAACCGTAAAGAGTATGAAACAGTGCCACACGCAATGCTTCGCACAGTATTTTCATCAGTGAGCTTCATGGCTATTGCCACTATGCAAGATTTGCTAGAATTGGATGAGGCGGCTCGCATGAACTACCCATCTACTCTTGGCGGAAACTGGTCTTGGCGTATGACTGAAGATCAATTGACACCAGCTGTCGAGGACAATTTGCTTGACTTGACTACAATTTATCGCAGAATTAATGAAAATTTGGTAGAATTAAAGAAATAAGACAATATCAGGAGACACAAAAATGTTACCACTAAAAGAATTTGTACAAAAACGTTACAATAAAACCATTGCAGAATGTAGTAACGAAGAGCTTTACCTTGCTCTTCTTAACTACAGCAAGCTTGCAAGTAGCCAAAAACCAGTCAACACTGGCAAGAAGAAAGTTTACTATATCTCAGCTGAGTTCTTGATTGGTAAACTCTTGTCTAACAACTTGATTAACCTTGGTCTTTATGACGAAGTTAAGAAAGAACTTGCTGATGCAGGTAAAGAGTTGATCGAAATCGAAGAAGTAGAATTGGAACCATCCCTAGGGAATGGTGGATTGGGACGTTTGGCAGCCTGCTTTATCGACTCAATCGCTACTCTTGGTTTGAACGGTGACGGTGTAGGACTTAACTACCACTACGGTCTTTTCCAACAAGTTCTTAAAAACAACCAACAAGAAACGATTCCTAACGCTTGGTTGACAGAGCAAAACTGGTTGGTACGCTCAAGCCGTAGCTACCAAGTGCCATTTGCACACTTTACCTTGACATCAACTCTTTACGATATCGATGTACCTGGTTACAAGACAGCTACTAAGAACCGCTTGCGTTTGTTTGACTTGGATTCAGTTGATTCTTCTATCATCGAAGATGGTATCAGCTTTGACAAGACAGACATCGCTCGCAACTTGACTCTCTTCCTTTACCCAGACGACAGCGACAAGCAAGGTGAATTGCTCCGTATCTTCCAACAATATTTCATGGTTTCAAACGGTGCGCAATTGATTATTGACGAAGCAATCGAAAAAGGAAGCAACTTGCATGACCTTGCGGACTACGCAGTTGTACAAATCAACGATACTCACCCATCAATGGTGATCCCTGAATTGATCCGTCTTTTGACTGCACGTGGTATCGAACTTGATGAAGCAATCTCTATCGTTCGTAGCATGACTGCCTATACTAACCACACCATCCTTGCTGAAGCCCTTGAAAAATGGCCTCTTGAATTCTTGCAAGAAGTGGTTCCTCACTTGGTACCAATCATTGAAGAATTGGACCGTCGTGTGAAAGCAGAATACAAAGACCCAGCTGTCCAAATCATCGACGAGAGCGGACGTGTACACATGGCTCACATGGATATCCACTACGGATACAGTGTTAACGGGGTAGCAGCACTCCACACTGAGATCTTGAAGAACTCAGAGTTGAAAGCTTTCTACGACATCTACCCAGAAAAATTCAACAACAAAACAAACGGTATCACATTCCGTCGTTGGCTCATGCATGCTAACCCACGCTTGTCTCACTACTTGGATGAAATTATTGGACGTGGTTGGCACCATGAAGCGGATGAACTTGAAAAACTCTTGTCTTACGAAGATAAAGCAGCCCTTAAAGCAAAACTTGAAGAAATCAAGGCTCACAACAAACGTAAATTGGCTCGTCACTTGAAAGAACATCAAGGTGTGGAAATCAATACAAACTCTATCTTTGATATCCAAATCAAACGTCTTCACGAGTACAAACGCCAACAAATGAACGCTTTGTATGTGATCCACAAATACTTGGATATCAAGGCTGGTAACATCCCTGCTCGTCCAATCACAGTATTCTTTGGTGGTAAAGCAGCTCCTGCCTACACAATCGCTCAAGACATCATCCACTTGATTCTTTGCTTGTCAGAAGTGATTGCAAACGACCCGGCAGTAGCTCCACACTTGCAAGTAGTGATGGTTGAAAACTACAACGTTACTGCAGCAAGCTTCCTCATCCCAGCATGTGACATCTCTGAACAAATCTCACTTGCTTCTAAAGAAGCTTCAGGTACTGGTAACATGAAATTCATGTTGAACGGAGCTTTGACTCTTGGTACTATGGACGGTGCTAACGTGGAAATCGCTGAATTGGTTGGCGACGATAACATCTACATCTTTGGTGAAGATTCTGAAACTGTTATCGACCTTTACGCAAAAGCAGCTTACAAATCAAGCGAATTCTATGCTCGTGAAGCTATCAAACCATTGGTTGACTTCATCGTCAGCGACGCTGTTCTTGCAGTAGGTAAGAAAGAACGCTTGGAACGTCTTTACAACGAATTGATTAACAAAGACTGGTTCATGACTCTCCTAGACTTGGAAGACTACATCAAGGTGAAAGAGCAAATGTTGGCTGACTATGAAAACCGTGACGCATGGTTGGATAAAGTCATCGTTAACATTGCTAAAGCAGGATTCTTCTCATCTGACCGTACAATTGCTCAGTATAACGAAGATATCTGGCACTTGAACTAAGATACAAATTCATACTAATACATTTTGTAAAAAGCGAGTTTCAATTGAAATTCGCTTTTTTTGTATGCTTGAGTAGAAATAGACCTCTGATATTCTATTGAATAGGGTTGTAGTTTGCACTTGATTTTCATTGAGTATTATCATTATTTTTATCTGAAAATTGTAAGAAAGTGTGTTAAAATGGAAACGTGTACAAGTAGTTGTTTGAATATCAAATTAGAATTTGAAGAGGCTTATTATGAGTAATTTAGAAATTGGGAAACGGATTCGTACCTTACGGACTGAAAAGGGATTGAGTAGGGAAGCCTTTTGTGGAGATGAAAAAGAACTGACTGTTCGTCAGTTGGGCCAAATTGAAACAGGAAATAACTTGCCCAGTTTAGCGAAACTAGACTATATAGCCAAAGTATTGGGAGTTTCAATATCTCAGCTAATTGACGAGGGCTTGTTAATTGTTCCTAAAGAGTATTTAAAACTAAAAACGAAATTGATTCGTCAATCTATTCATGGAGATGAAGAAAAAATCCACCAACGTGAAGCTATCTTTGAAGACATTCAAGAACGTTTTTATGATCAACTCCCTGAGGATGAACAAATAGCAGTTGAGGTTCTACAAGCTATTGATGATGTATATGTTTCTGAAAATGCCGAATTTGGAGAAGGTTTAATTGAGGAATATTTTGAACAAACAATGTTACGAACAGAATATTCGACAAATGATTTACTACTGTTGTACTTGTATTTTTTGTCTCTAGCTGTTAATTCAGAACGAGATGAAATAACTTTAAAAAAAGTTTGTCTAAATATTGTATCTCAAACAAATTACGAAGATGCCAGTTATACTCATCTATTGCAAAGGGTACTTATAGGATTAGTTCTTTATCAAATCGATATTGATTATCATGAATTTATTCCTGAAATATTGAGTATGTTAAGAGAAATTATGATTGAAATAGGAGACACTAGTTTAAAACCCACAGTTGATTATTTAGAAGCAAAGTATTACCTCTATGGTAAAGGAAATGAAGAAAAAGCCCTACAGTATTACGACAAAGCTATTATGGGAGCAGAGTTTTTAAATGATAATTTATTTAAAAACCAAGTTTTAGAGGAAAAAAATCTAGACTTCCCAAACATTTGATTTGTACATAATAGATATTATTTTCAATAACTGAAACAACAGGACATAAATGTCAGTAGACAAAGATGTCCTGTTGTTTTTTATTGTAGAGGATTACAATAGACAATGTAAGGAATAACAATAATACAGAGAAGGAGATAGTATGTTTTTATCAGCATTAGCTACTATTACAGCCACTATTTTGTTTTGGAGATAACATGGAAAATATTAACTATTATTTAGAAGAAAAAGAAGTTAAGTCAAATTATTTAATAATAAAAAACTGTCTAGACAGTCGAAGGTTATGTAAAGTGACAATAGATGACAAACTATTTAAATTACTTTTGTTACTTCCAAATGAGGTTAAAGAAATTAAACTCTCACCAGAATTTAAGAGCAAAGTAAAAGTTATTGATATAACAAACTAGAAAGGAAATGCTATGATATTTATTCCAATGCCTATGTTATGGTGGTTGTGGTTCAAAAAATAAAGGAGAAAGAGGCTGAAAGATGATTAAAGTAGAGAGAGTTACTAAAAGTTTTGAAGATAAAGTTGCTTTAAACAATATTAGTTTTGTAGTAAATGAAGGAGAGATTTTTGGATTCCTAGGTCCGTCTGGTTCAGGAAAAACAACAATGATCAATATCTTGACAGGACAGCTACCTGCTAATAGCGGAAAGACAGAATTGTTGGGTAAAGATTCTCAAAAATTGCTCCCTTCAGATTTTGAAGAGTTAGGCTTAGTGGGAGATACAAGCGGTTACTATGAAAAATTGAGCTTGTACAAAAATTTGCTATTTTTCGCAAAACTATATGATACTTCAACAAATCGAATTGAGGAAATTCTCAAACAAGTTGATCTGTATGATAGCAAAGATACTCCAGCTGAAAAACTTTCTACAGGCATGCGTCAACGAATGCTTTTAGCTCGTGCCTTAATCAACTATCCTAAGGTATTATTTTTAGATGAGCCTACGAGTGGATTAGATCCTACTACATCAAAGAAAATTCATAAACTATTACAAGAATTGAAAGAAAAAGGAACAACAATCTTTTTAACCACTCATGATATGAATGAGGCAACTCTTTTATGCGATGATTTGGCTCTTTTGAATAAAGGCCATCTTGTTGAGCAGGGAAGCCCTAAAGATATCATCCAAAAATATAACACGGAAAAGAAAGTCGAACTTACTTATAGCGATACAAGTAGAGAAATAATCAACTTCGAGGCCTTGAAAGAAGAGAACTACCAAAAAATTATGATGATTCACTCATGTGAACCAACACTTGAAGATATTTTTATTAAATTGACAGGAGAAAAATTAGATGCTTAAACGAATTTTAGCCCTTATTTGGTTGAGGACACAAGTATTATTGAATAACAAAAACACTTTAGTACAGGTAATATTCCCGTTCTTTCTAGTTCTGCTTTTCCAAAATTTCATGAATACTGATGGAACTCAAGGGAAAACATTGCTATATAGTAGTTTAACAATGGCCTTCTCATTCTCTTCAGGTTCAATGATTTCAAGTTCGATTGCAGAAGAAAAAGAGAAAAGAATTTTTAAAACTCTTGTTTTAAGTGGGGTTCGCCGTGGAGAATATCTTGTTTCTGTTCTATTTTATCCTGTAATCTTTGCCTCAGCAGCAATTATTGCCTTCCCTATAATGGTTGAATTTGATTTTGGAACAGATTACCCTGTATATCTTGCTGTAGTTTCGTTAGTAGCCTTATGTACTATACTTCTGAATTTAGTTATTGGCTCTATATCAGAAACACAAACACAGGCTCAAGTGTATGGTTTAATTCCCATGTTAGCTTTATCATTCTTACCAATGTTTTCACAAGTTAGTTCAGAAATTAAGAATTTTATGGATACAACTTTCTTAGGTATTTATGTTGATTTCTTTAATAAAGCTGATTTTAAATTAAATTTTGATAGTTTAATCGTATCTCTTTTATGGATTGTTGGATTATTTGGGCTAAGTTATTGGGCTCTCAAAAATACAAAAAGACCAAAACTTCGAAAACTAACCATCGATAAACTTCATAAACTGTCACTGCTAAAAGTATAGGATAGGAGGTGAAATGGAGATAAATTTAAAATATCTCGGTTTTCTATAATCAAATCCGCACCTTAATCAAGTGTGCGGGTTTTGTCTTATCTGAAAGATTTAATTACTCTGCTTTCCCAACCAAAATCTCTGCTTCGATGGTGATCTCAGTCAACTGACTCCAGTCAATCTTAGTATGGTCGACGTGAAAGAGTAAGGGTGTCATGGCAAGCAGGGCTTGACGTTGCTCTGCTGTGATATGCTTTGTTAGGGAAGCTATTTGGATAGATTGGATGCTGAAATGTTCCTGGAAATGTTCTTTGATATCTTGATTAGAATAGTCCTTCTTTGTCAGCTGGTTCTGCACCATTTGACGGATTTCTTTGAGGTGATTTTCAGTTGGGATGACCTTGATCAAGATACCGTCTTTGGATAAAACGCGACGAAATTCCCCATAGTTAGCAGGGGAAAAGATATCGAGCAGGATATCCATACTGGCGTCTTTTATAGGAAGTCTAGCCAGATCACCGACAAACCAATTGACTGCCCAGTTGGGTTCACTCTTAGCAGCGATTTGGACCGAGTCTTTTGAAATATCAAAGGCATAGAAGGTTTTGTCCGGGTGACTTTCTTGGAGTTTACGAGAGTAGAAGCCTTCGCCACAACCGATATCTAAAATTGTTTGGCTAGTTTTAGAATTTGTAAGCAGGTCTGAGATGGTTTCTAAAATGGCTTGATAAAAGCCAGCTTCTAGGATTTGTTGACGGTTTTGAAAATTTTCCTTGTCGTAGTTAGTGGATTGTTTGATTTGCGGTGCTAGATTGACATAGCCGAATTTTGCCAGATCAAAAGAATGGCGGTTGCTACACTTGAGGCTAGACTCTACCAAGGTGAGATTTTCTTGGCAGATGGGGCAGGCAAAGGAGCTAGCAGTAGCAAAACGTTGAAGTTTGGGTTTGAGGTTTGTATTCATAGTTTTAGTCTAGCAAAAAAAGGACTGGATGGCAAATGCCTCCAGTCTGCTTTTTTAGTATGTAAGAACGAAGTATTTTTTCTTCCCGCGGCGAATAACAGTTAGTTCGTTTTCTAACTTATCTGCGTCACTCAAGACATAGTCAAGGTCTTGGATGCGGTCGCCGTTGACGTAAATAGCTCCATTTTGTACGTCTTCACGGGCTTGGCGTTTTGAGTTAACCACGCCAGAAGATACAAGAAGTTCAACGATGTTGTGATTTTCGTCTGCCTGTACTTGGTAGTTTGGCACTCCACGAAGTCCTTGTTTGAGTTCTTTGACAGAAAGGTTTTTGATGTTTCCAGCAAAGAGTTGCTCAGTGATGTTAAGGGCTTCTTTGTAAGCTTCTTCTCCGTGGACAAGAGTCACGACTTCACGAGCCAGGATTTTTTGAGCTAAGCGTTCGTGTGGAGCTGCTTCAAACTGTTTGCGGATGTCTTCGATCTCATCAAGTGTCAAGAAAGTAAAGATTTTCAAGAAGCGAACAGCGTCAGCGTCCATGACGTTCATCCAGAATTGGTACATTTCGTATGGAGAAGTCTTTTCAGGGTTGAGCCAGACTGCGTTTCCTTCTGATTTACCAAATTTCTTACCAGTCGCATCAGTAATAAGGGGAACTGTGATAACATGACCTGTCTTGTCAGCCTTACGACGAAGCAATTCGGTACCAGCTGTCATATTTCCCCACTGGTCAGAACCACCGATTTGCAGGGTAACATTGTGGTCTTGATTTAGGACATAGAAGTCGTACCCTTGCATGATTTGGTAGGCAAACTCTGTGTAAGAAATCCCTGTTTCGATCCGTTTTTTAACAGACTCCTTGCTCATCATGTAGTTGACAGTGAAGTATTTTCCGATATCACGGAGGAAGTCAATGAAGCTGATGCTGCCAAACCAGTCGTAGTTGTTGACCATGACAGCTTTATTTTCACCATTTTCAAAGTCAAGAAAACGAGAAAGTTGTCCTTGGATAGACTTGACCCAGCCCTCTACTGTGTCTTTTGTTTGGAGACTACGTTCAGCATCTTTGAAGGACGGATCTCCGATGAGACCTGTAGCACCGCCAACGAGCGCATAAGGTTTGTGACCTGCTAGTTGCAAACGACGACTGGTCAAGATTGCGACAAGGTGGCCTAGGTGAAGACTGTCAGCAGTTGGATCGTAGCCAGTATAATAAGAAACTTGACCTTCTTCTAGGGCTTTACGCAAAGCTTCTTCATCAGTCGTTTGAAAAATCAAACCACGCTCTTTTAGCTCATCAAAAATGTGCATATGTCTTTTCTCCTTTTTAAAATATTGTTTCTACCTATTGTATCACAAACTTGGGCAATAGCCTAGTGGAATAGGGAAGAAAGTGCCTATTTTATTGAAAGTTTACCTTTTATGGTATAATAGAGAAAGTGAGGACATTCATGAAAAAAAGAATTGATGAATTAAAAACAAAAATGCTGCATTTTTTCCAGCAACTAACTGCCAAATGGAAGAAAAAACAAGCAAGTACAAATGCTGATAAGAAAGTAGCTTCTTCTAACAAACTCAAAAGGGTAGGGTCCATTTTTGCTAAGATTTTGAGTGCTTTTAAAGTGACCTTCAACACTCTCTTTATCCTAGCCTTTATCGGAGGTCTTTTGGGAGCGGGTGTGGCCATGGGCTATGGGGTTGCTCTATTTGACAAGGCCAAGGTACCTCAAACAGAGGAATTGGTCAAACAAGTGAAGGATATTGCCTCTATCTCAGAAATTACCTATGCTGACGGAAGTACCATCGCTTCGATTGAAGGAGATCTATTGCGTACGTCAGTCGCTTCGGAGGCTATCTCAGATAATCTCAAGAAGGCTATCATTGCGACAGAGGACGAGCATTTCAATGAGCATAAGGGAGTTGTGCCTAAGGCCGTTATTCGTGCGACTCTGGGGACCTTTGTCGGGCTAGGATCGTCTAGTGGTGGTTCGACCTTGACGCAGCAGGTCATCAAGCAACAAGTAGTGGGGGATGCTCCCACTCTGGCTCGTAAGGCTAAAGAGATTATTGATGCTCTAGCTTTAGAACGGGCCATGGGTAAGGATGAGATCTTGACAACCTACCTTAATATTGCTCCTTTTGGACGCAATCATAAAGGTCAAAATATTGCAGGTGCCCAGCAGGCTGCAGAGGGGATCTTTGGGGTTAAGGCTTCGGATTTAACGGTCCCTCAAGCAGCCTTTATCGCAGGTTTGCCACAAAGTCCTATTAGTTATTCCCCTTATGAATCTGACGGCAGTATGAAGAGCGATGAGGATATGGCTTTGGGAATTAAGCGTGCCAAGGATGTCCTCTACAATATGTATCGGACAGGAGCTCTGAGTCAGGAAGACTACGACAAGTACAAGGATTATGACTTCAAGCAAGACTTTCTACCATCAGGTAGTGTCAGTGGTACTTCGCGCGACTATCTCTACTATGCAACCTTGGCAGAAGCAACGGATCGGATGTACGACTACCTCATCCAGAGAGATAATGTTTCTGCGCAAGAACAAAAAAATGAATCGATCCAGAAAGCTTATCGCGATCTAGCGACGAAGGAAATCGAGAATGGTGGCTATAAGATCACCACGACTATTAATAAAAATGTTCATGCTGCGATGCAAAATGCGGTTGCGACCTACGGATATCTGCTAGATGATTCGACAGGCCAGCCTGAGGTGGGGAATGTCCTCATGGACAACCAAACAGGAGCTATTCTTGGGTTTGTCGGTGGTCGCAATTATCAAAAAAATCAGAACAATCATGCCGTTGACACCAAACGTTCTCCAGCTTCAACCACGAAACCTATACTGGCCTATGGTATCGCGATTGACCAAGGTTTGATGGGAAGTGCAAGTATCTTATCAAACTATCCAACCAACTTTTCAAACGGCAATCCCATCATGTATGCCAATAGTCCTGGTACGGGCATGATGACCTTGGGAGAAGCCCTTAACTACTCATGGAATATCCCAGCTTACTGGACTTATCGTACACTTCGAGAGAAGGGTGTTGATGTCAAGGGTTATATGGAAAAAATGGGTTACGAAATCCCAGAATATGGCATTGAAAGTTTACCGATGGGTGGAGGAATAGAGGTTACAGTTGCCCAGCATACCAACGGGTATCAGACTCTGGCCAACAACGGAGTTTACCATAAGAAACATATGATTACGAAGATTGAGTCAACGGATGGTCGAGTGGTCTATGAACATAAGGATAAACCTGTCCAAGTTTACTCAAAAGCGACAGCGACCATTATGCAAAGCTTGCTTCGCGATGTCATTTCATCTCGGATTACTTCAAGTTTCCAGACAGACTTGACGACTATCAATCCATCCCTAGCTCGTGCTGACTGGATCGGAAAAACTGGTACGACTAATGAAGATGAAAATATGTGGCTCATGCTTTCGACACCTAGATTAACTCTAGGTGGATGGATTGGGCATGATAATAATCATTCACTATCACGTGGAGCTGGTTATTCCAATAACTCTAATTATATGGCCCACTTGGTCAATGCTATCCAGCAAGCTGAACCTGGAATATGGGGAAATAATCGCTTTAATCTTGACCCAAGTGTGACTAAGTCCCAAGTTCTCCGATCAACAGGTCAAAAGCCCGGCAAAGTTTCCATCAATGGTAAGGAAATCGAACTTTCTGGTTCTACAGTGACAAGCTACTGGGCTAGCAAAGAAGGGGCGCCAGTAACCACTTACCGCTTCGCCATCGGAGGCAGCGACGCAGACTATCTGAATGCTTGGAAAACCATTCTTGGAAGCCTACCTGCAGTGACTCCTCCAAGTTCAAGCAGTGGATCAGGATCAAGTTCAAGCAGTAGCTCAGGGGCAAATTCGAACAACAACACTCAAAGTGGTTCGTCAGGTCGTTCCCGTCTATTTAATCGATAATAAAAAAAGTAGCAAGAGGCAATTTTTCTTCTCTTAGCTACTTTTTTCTTTTTCTATTTCGTGTTACAATAAGGGAATGAATAAGTATCAAAAGAAGATTTTTAAGGGAACCTTGTATTCACTGTTCTCAGGTCTGATTTGGGGGATTTGCGGGATTTTAGGAGAGTATTTTTTCACTCATTACCCAGTATCGTCTGGTTGGATTACCTCTATGCGTTTGCTGGTGGCGGGGAGTTTGGTTTTAGCTTTATCTGCCTTTCAGTTGCGTGGTCGCTTGTTGGATATCTGGAAAGATAAGAAAAATTATCTACCTTTTTTAGCCTATGCTATTCTAGGTATTTTTTCTGTGCAGTTTTTCTTCTATCTTTGTGTTGAGTATTCCAATGCGACGACGGCAACCATTTTACAATTTATCAGCCCCGTTTTTATTTTGTTTTACAATCGCATTGTCTACCAGAAGAAGGCTTCGATTACAGCGATTCTCTATGTTTTGATTGCCATGCTAGGTGTTTTTTTGATGGCCACAAAAGGGGACTTGTCCCAGTTGTCCATGACACCCTTGGCTCTAGTGACAGGCTTGCTCAGTGCAGTAGGCGTCATGTTTAATGTCATCCTGCCCCAACGATTTGCCCGCCACTATGGTTTTGTACCCACTGTTGGTTGGGGGATGATTCTCGCAGGGCTCTTTAGCAATCTGCTCTATCCAGTCCATCATATCACCTTCCAGTTGGATGCTACCAGTCTGTTGATTTGTTTGATTATTGCCGTATTTGGAACAGCTTTTGCCTTCTTCCTATCTATGAAGGCCGTCTCTCTTGTTTCTCCTCTAGTTGTCTCTGTAGTGAGCGCTAGCGAGCCTCTCTCCTCAGCGCTATTGAGCGTCCTCTTTCTCGGTCTCGTCCTAGATGGATTTCTAGTTTTGGCCATGATTTTAATCATTGTTCCTATGGTCTTCTTGTCTATCGAAGAAGCCAAAGAAGGGAAGTAAAGACGATTATTTTGATAGTTTAGGCTTCAAATTTGAAGCCTTTTTTGGTAGAATAGGTATCATTATAATGAACCAGGAGGCGCCTATGACTGCCACAAAAATGAATGCCCAAGAAATCATCCAATTTATCGCCAATGCGGAAAAGAAAACCAGTGTCAAAGTAACTTTTGAGGGAGAACTTGCAACTGCTTTACCAAGCTCTGTTGTCAAACTAGGCAATGTCCTATTTGGAGATTGGAAGGATATCGCTCCGCTTCTCGAAGGCTTGGTAGAAAATCAAGATTATGTTGTCGAACAAGATGCTCGTAATTCGGCAGTTCCCTTGCTAGACAAGCGTACTATCAACGCTCGTATCGAACCAGGTGCTATTATCCGCGATCAAGTGGAAATTGGTGACAATGCTGTTATCATGATGGGAGCGGTTATCAATATCGGAGCAGAAATCGGTGCAGGAACCATGATTGATATGGGTGCTATCCTTGGTGGTCGTGCCATCGTTGGGAAGAACAGCCACGTTGGTGCAGGGGCAGTTTTGGCAGGTGTGATTGAGCCAGCTAGTGCCGATCCAGTTCGTGTCGGGGACAATGTTCTTATCGGAGCTAATGCAGTGGTCATCGAAGGTGTCCAAATCGGTAGTGGTTCAGTTGTCGCTGCAGGAGCTATCGTGACTCAAGATGTCCCAGAAAATGTAGTGGTAGCAGGCGTTCCAGCTCGTATTATCAAAGAAATCGACAGCCAAACCCAACAAAAAACAGCGCTAGAAGATGCGCTTCGTACCTTGTAAAAATAAAAAGAGGCGGATACTTCTTCCAGCCTCTTTCTTCTATCAAAAGGAGGATCGATAGATGTTAGATTTGATTCAGATTCGACGAGATTTACACCAGATTCCAGAGATTGGCTTGGAGGAGTTCAAGACACAGGCTTATTTGCTGGATGTGATTGAAAAATTGACTACGGGCAAGGACTTTGTTCAAGTTCGTACTTGGCGGACAGGAATTTTGGTCTACCTGCAGGGAATTCAGCCGGAGCGAACCATTGGTTGGCGAACAGACATTGATGGTCTGCCTATTGTCGAACAAACAGGTCTACCTTTTGCTTCCCAACATCAAGGTCGCATGCATGCCTGCGGACATGATTTTCACATGACCATTGCCTTGGGCTGTCTCGAGCGTGCTCTTGAGGAGCAAGCCAAGAATAATTTGCTCTTCCTGTTTCAACCTGCTGAAGAAAATGAAGCTGGTGGTATGCTCATGTATGAGGATGGTGCTTTTGGGGACTGGCTACCAGACCAGTTTTATGGACTCCATGTTCGTCCGGATTTGAAGGTTGGACAGATTGCGACCAATACACACACTCTCTTTGCAGGGACTTGTGAAGTGAAGATTCGTTTCAAAGGAAAAGGTGGGCACGCAGCCTTTCCGCATGAAGCCAATGACGCCTTGGTGGCTGCTAGTTACTTTGTAACTCAAGTACAGTCAGTGGTTAGCCGTAATGTCAATCCCATCGAGGGAGCAGTGGTGACCTTTGGCCTTTTCCAAGCTGGAACAACCAACAATGTCATCACAGATACAGCCTTTTTACATGGTACCATTCGCGCCTTGACCCAGGACATGAGTCTCTTGGTGCAAAAGAGAGTTAGGACAGTAGCGGAGGGAGTTGCAGCATCCTTTGGGATGGAAGTCGAAATCGAACTTAAACAAGGGGGCTACCTCCCTGTTGAGAACAATCCAGCCTTGGCGCGTGAACTGATGGACTTCTTTGGAGAAAAAGAAGGAATCGAGTTGATTGATATCGAGCCTGCTATGACTGGTGAGGATTTTGGTTATCTTCTTTCGAAGGTAGACGGCGTTATGTTTTGGTTAGGTATCGATAGTCCTTACGCCCTGCACCATCCTCAGATGAGCCCCAAGGAAGAAGCCTTAGCTATTGGAGTGGATGCGGTCTCTAGCTTTCTTCAAAAGAAGGCAGCAGAGTAGAGGTGCTGGCTATGAAAGCAGAACTACGAAAGCAAGTCTTACACGAAATGAAGGCTTTATCTCAGGAGAAAAAACAGGCTATGGATCGAGCTTTAACAGAACGATTTTTGAATCATCCTGTTTACCAAGAAGCCAAGGTTATCGCAACCTACCTCTCTTTCCCGCATGAGTTTCAAACACAGGGACTGATTGATCAGGCGCTGAAGGACGGCAAAAAAGTTTTGATACCCAAAACCTATCCCAAGGGGCACATGGAGTTTGTGGTATATGATCCGCAGCAGTTGGCAAAAACTTCCTTTGGCTTACTGGAACCGCAAGGGGACTTGGAAGTTGTGGATCCGTCTCAGATTGATTTGATTCATGTTCCAGGCTTGGCTTTTACAAGAGAGGGGTATCGGATTGGATATGGCGGAGGTTATTATGACCGCTATCTGGAACATTTTGCTGGTCAGACCATGAGTACAATCTATCCTTGTCAAATCCAAACATTTAATCCAGATAGCCACGATATTCCCGTTCAGGAGGTATTGATCTATGAAGGAAATCTTTGATAAACGTCACCCTGTGACTAGTTTTTTCCTCCTAGTGACTGGCTTGGTATTTTTACTGATGCTGATTACTACGGGTATCAACTTTGATCAGGTCAAAACTCTGTTTCAGTTTGGAGCTATGTATGGACCAATCATTCGCCTGTTCCCAGAGCAGATCTGGCGCCTTTTTTCGGCTATATTTGTGCATATAGGTTGGGAACATTTCATTGTCAATATGATTTCACTCTACTTTCTTGGACAACAGGTGGAGGAGATTTTCGGCTCTAAGCAGTTCTTCTTTCTCTATCTCTTATCAGGAATGATGGGCAATCTCTTTGTTTTTGCTTTCACACCGAAAGTCCTAGCAGCAGGTGCCTCCACTTCTCTCTATGGATTATTTGCTGCGATTATCGTCTTGCGTTACGCAACTCGCAGCCCCTATATCCAGCAGTTAGGGCAATCCTACCTGACGCTTTTCGTGATAAATATCATTGGAAGTGTTCTGATTCCAGGAATCAGCCTAGCAGGGCATATTGGTGGCGCAGTAGGCGGTGCCTTTCTAGCAGTCATCTTTCCAGTTAAATGGGAGAGAAAGATGTATAGTACCAGTCAGCGAATTGGAGCAACCCTACTTTTTGTCGCACTAGCCGTTTTCCTTTTCTACAAAGGAATGAGTTATGTGTAAGGGGGAATAGTTAAAAGCTACTCAAAAAATGAGTAGCTTTTTATGTAGATTGGCACCATTCGAAACAACACAGCTCTAAAACGATAAAATTTACCCAAGTCAAATTGAAAAAGTTTTGGAACCATTCGAAACAACACAGCTCTAAAACAAAAATTCAGCAAGGATAGTTCAAATGAACGTTTTGGAACCATTCGAAACAACACAGCTCTAAAACGACAAGATATTATGGTTCATGGGGGCGTTAGTTTTGGAACCATTCGAAACAACACAGCTCTAAAACATTGACATTACCATCATAGATATAATGCAAGTTTTGGAACCATTCGAAACAACACAGCTCTAAAACATGTGTTGGATTATCAATGAATTGCTTAAAGTTTTGGAACCATTCGAAACAACACAGCTCTAAAACCAAAGTGATTGCTGAGAAGAGAGATCCTGAGTTTTGGAACCATTCGAAACAACACAGCTCTAAAACGTTTTGTAAAATCTTCAATTTGTACTTTTGGTTTTGGAACCATTCGAAACAACACAGCTCTAAAACTCGGAGTTATTGAGAATAACCTTGAAATCAGTTTTGGAACCATTCGAAACAACACAGCTCTAAAACGGAGCGGTTACACAACCGAAAGAAGCGGTAGTTTTGGAACCATTCGAAACAACACAGCTCTAAAACAGTGTTCAGGAGAATTCAACAAAAGATATTGTTTTGGAACCATTCGAAACAACACAGCTCTAAAACCTTGCCATAGGTACTGTGGTTACGACAGTTGTTTTGGAACCATTCGAAACAACACAGCTCTAAAACTTTGGGACGGCACGGTTCTAAAAATCTGTTGTTTTGGAACCATTCGAAACAACACAGCTCTAAAACGCATTAGTAGTAGTTTATCGTCTGGCCAAGGTTTTGGAACCATTCGAAACAACACAGCTCTAAAACTTGATAGTTTCATAAAGGAACATGAAGAAGGGTTTTGGAACCATTCGAAACAACACAGCTCTAAAACAAAAGGTCAAATCCGCAAAGTTCGAACGAGGTTTTGGAACCATTCGAAACAACACAGCTCTAAAACTAAATTGATGATGGAACAAACCCCAGCAGGTGTTTTGGAACCATTCGAAACAACACAGCTCTAAAACGCCGTACCAGTAAAATCCCTCATCGTGTGTGTTTTGGAACCATTCGAAACAACACAGCTCTAAAACCATTAAGTTTCTCAATGTCACCAGTAAATCGTTTTGGAACCATTCGAAACAACACAGCTCTAAAACTGTCCTCTATTCTAATTACTACTCTGTTATGTTTTGGAACCATTCGAAACAACACAGCTCTAAAACTCTCTAATCTCTGAAGTATAGGCTACTAGTGTTTTGGAACCATTCGAAACAACACAGCTCTAAAACACACCAGCCATGGCATTTACTACCGCACTGGTTTTGGAACCATTCGAAACAACACAGCTCTAAAACCGTCTGCGTTACTTTTCGAAACCGCTGAGTGTTTTGGAACCATTCGAAACAACACAGCTCTAAAACAGTCCAGTTGGCGCCGATTCTTGTACTTTTGTTTTGGAACCATTCGAAACAACACAGCTCTAAAACAAATGGGAGAAGGAGACGGCACGGAAGAAGGTTTTGGAACCATTCGAAACAACACAGCTCTAAAACAAAAGGTAAATGGGTCAAACTGAAAAAACAGTTTTGGAACCATTCGAAACAACACAGCTCTAAAACCCAACCATCTCAGGAACCTGTTCTAAGAAAGTTTTGGAACCATTCGAAACAACACAGCTCTAAAACTTAAGGCTGTCACATCTACCGACAGTCTTAGTTTTGGAACCATTCGAAACAACACAGCTCTAAAACTACCCTTACGAGTTAAGCGGATTGTGTCACGTTTTGGAACCATTCGAAACAACACAGCTCTAAAACCTAAAGGGGACATGGAAAAGCAAGTCAAAAGTTTTGGAACCATTCGAAACAACACAGCTCTAAAACGTAGCGACAGATTATGGACGAGGGTATCTAGTTTTGGAACCATTCGAAACAACACAGCTCTAAAACCTCGTAGAAAAATTTTTCTCACGAAATTTCGTAATCGCGCCATTTGTCCCAGCCAGACTTCAGCTCGTCAGGTTCCAATTGTTACTCTTATTATACCATATTTTCAGGGTTCAAGAAATAGTCTTGATCCAGCACATACTGGGGAAAATCATAGACTTTTCGAGGTTCGACAAATAAAACACTTAGTTGATTGAGTTGGATATACTCTATCAAATTTACTAACTCATCCTTTGATAGATAGGCGGATGCATTGATGAAAACAAGGAGTTTCTTTTTAGAAAGATATTTAAAAACCTGGACAATTTCTAGCATTTTTTCAAAAGGTGTATCACTCAGGGTTTCGACTTTGACACCAAGTGCATCGATTAACTCTAGAATGGTAATTTCATCATACTCTAGGTCTAACTCGTTTTCCAAACACTCAAATGCCAGCAATTCTGTAATCGTAGCAACCAACTTTTCAATCATGGACTTGACTTCGGGCTTGTCATTGAGTTGATTTTCTAAATCAACATGTATCAGCTTGAGCATGGCAGGTGAGTTGAGATTGTATCCTAAGACATCCGTTATCACTAATAACTCAGCCTCTTTCAGTGCTTTTAGATTTCTATCAAACAACTTCAACTCCCCATCATCAGTATATTGGTAGAACTGCTTGACAATGGTTGAAAAGGTAAACTGGTCTTCCAACACTAAAAAAGTTGCATTTTCAATAGTTAATGGTTCATCTAATAGCGGGAAATTAATCTTCATCTCGAGGCTCCTCTCCTAGAAAGACCAAGCGTGCGTCGGAGTTTGCTACGCTGGTATTTCGCTCGCCATTTAAGTAAATCATGCGAGAAAACTGCTTTTCTGTAACGGTTAAGAGAGTAATGTTTCCTTTCTTAGGGTTATGAGTCTTGAGTCGCTCAATCATGGCGTTATTAGCAGAGTTGTTGAGCAAGAGCTTGCTATAGATGGAGAATTGGTGCATGATAAATCCCTCATCTATGAGGAACTTCCGAAATTTCCGATAGGCTTTGCGTTCCTCAGCTGTATCAACGGGCATATCAAACATTAAAATCATACGCATATATCGATAACTCATATCCTAAACTCAGGAACTCCTTTCTCAGGTTGATTAAGAGCTTGGATGACTTTCTTAGTATAGTCACTGATGATATTGGACAGGTACATATCTTTACCATTGTAGTGAAAGGTATTTGAGAAAATAGTAAAAAGTTCTCGCTTGATTTTGACAAAAGAACTGTTTCGATTTTCATAGACAATTCTATCAATAATCGGACGGAAAGGCTCCATAATATCACTAGCTAGGTTGAATTGATTGAACTGGTTTGCATGTTTCAAGCCAAACTGAGTCATGCAGCCAGACAAGACAATCTCACGCGCAAACATACTCAAAATCAAGGTGTAACCGTAGTCCAAGGCAGCATTGACATCACTATCTTGCTCACGACTAAAATCATTTCCAAACAAGGTGTTGAAATAAATACGAGCTGCGTGTCCCTCACGGTTACTAGGATCAAATAAATCCAACCCATGATAGAGATCGATGATGGACTGACTCTTTTCCAAAAAACCACAACTCCCCAGATAAAAAGCCTGATTGAGAATTTTTTGTGCAATAATGGTGGTCCAAACTTGTGCTTTAGTCTCCTCGCACCATGTGATTTGACGAGAGAGTTGTAAACTGGAATCGTGTCGACCATAGTAAGGCATTAAGTATGCCGTCGGCAAGCGTTTATCATCACAAAAAATAACCAGAATATTTTCATCCACCAATCGTTTGATTAGCATAGTGGAGAGAACGATATCCGTCGTCTCCAAAAGCAGGATGTCCACCTCGGACAGGTGAATCAACTCTGTCCGAGAGGCATCTTTAAAAATCAAGTGGTTGTTCTTGTAGGAGAGTTTAGAGTGCGTATTGACAACAACGGTTCTCCATCCCATTAGTCTTCTCCCAGTTTGCTTAAGTCAATCCGAGTCTCGTAGAGACCAGTGATGGATTGGTGGATGAGGGTGGCATCTAAAAATTGTGAATTTGGCTTATATCTTACACTTGATTGACTAATTTCAACACCAAGGAATTTAAAAGCTCCAGGAGCTCCAAATGATGTGAGTTTCAAGAGCGAGATAAAGGATTCGCTTAACTGATAAATATCTTTATCGGCTTGCTCAAACGCTTGTTGTAATAATGATTCAACATTTGGTTTTTGGATATATTTTTTAGATAAAGAAATGATTGTTGTTAGTAATTCTTTAAATTCATTTTGATGTGCTTCCACATACTGTTTATGAATTGGTTCACTAATTTTATTAATTCGCTGTGTGTGGTAAAGCAAAGCAGTGAAATGGTAAGGTAAAATCAATTCGTTACCTTTTTGCAACTCAATAGAGCTTGCTAATAATCTTCGTTGTCCACCATTGAACTCAAAGAGACTATACTTAGGTAGTTTTATAATAAGATTAGGATTGATATTTTTGTAACCACATTCTTCAAGATATGCGATTGGATTTGATTCGAATATCTTTTTATCTTGAACGGTAATTCCAATCATCTCTTTGATTCTCTTTAACTTTTTAGTCTTTCCTTTTTCAATATCTGCTATAACAAGAACTGAATAAGCGATTGTAGGTCTCGCATAGCCACCATATTTTTCAGGTGATAGACCAGATTTGATAGGGATTAGTTTACTTGCGTCAACTACTTTCTTCTTGGACACAATATTGTTATCAAACAGACCACCATTTTGTCCAACGGTTTGTTCTTCTGTCTTCTTCACAATATTCACCTGCGGAAGTGATAGAATTTTTTTGATTGTTGCGAAATCTTTTTCCTTATTCCAAGCGATTTCTCCAGTGTCTTTAGAGTATTCGATATTTTCTCTTTTTACGATAGTTCCGTCTGCGTAATGTACTTCCTCTTTAAAGAAGTTCAACAAGTTTGAGTAGAAGAAATACTTTTCCGTTGCTTTTTCAATGTCTTTAGGATCTTTGGATCTTGAGATGTATCTCTTAAGATCGTACTTTTGATAGTCACCATAGACGAATTCAGGCTCTAGTTTAGGATATTTCTTAAGGATAGCCTTAGCCACTACTGCATTTAAGTAGGCATCATGCGCGTGGTGGTAGTCATTGATTTCCCGCACCTTGTATAACCCAAATTCTTTACGGAAGTTGGAAACTAGGTTGGATTTCAAAGTGATGATTTTGACATTACGGTTCTTCTTATCCTTCTCAGTCACTTCTGTATTGAAGCGAGAGTCCAAGATCTGCGCAACATGTTTTGTGATCTGTCGTGTTTCAACTAGTTGCCGTCTGATAAAGCCAACTTTATCCCGCTCATCTAGTCCGCCACGTTCAGCCTTGGTTAAATTGTTAAATTTACGGTAGGAAATCAATTTGAAATCCAACAATTGTTGCCAAAAAACCTTCATCTTATCAACTACTTCAAGACATGGGACATTATCAGATTTCCCACGGTTCTCTTTTGAACTAGTCAAGACACGGTTGTCAAGAGAATCATCTTTTATAAAGGCCTGTGGGATGATGTGGTCAATGTCACAACTGCTTAGCTGGTTGATATCAAGGGCTTCTCCAGTATACATATCTTTCCCGTTTTGGAGATAGTAAAGGAAGAGGCGATCATTTTGAAGTTGATTATTATCTGTTGGATGTTCTTTTAGAATTTTGGAGTTAAGTCCAGATGCTAAGATTTTTAATGAATTTTCAATTCGCTTATATCTTTGTTGAGAATTCTTTTTCCCCCTGGTAGTTGTCTGATTTTCGCGAGCCATTTCAATAACAATGGACTCAGGTTCGTGTCCCATAACCTTGACAAGTTCCTCAACAATCTTGATACTTTGTAAAATCCCCTTTTTAATAGCAGGGCTTCCTGGAAGCTCTTGGACAACTTGCTTCACATCATTTGTCTTCCCAAACACTTGAGCTTTTTGGATAATTTCTTTGAAAGAAAGCCCGTCATCATTGATTAACTGCATAAAGTTACGATTGCTGTAGCCGTCGTCAATCAGATAATCAAGAATCGTTTTGCCAGTTTGTTTATCACGGATACCGTTAATCAGCTTGGCAGAGAGTTTCCCCCATCCAGTATAATGTCGACGGGTTAGAGCCTTGATTACTTTTTCATCAAAGATAGAATCATACTGAGCAAGGCGTTGCTTAATCATCTCTCGATCTTCAAAGATTGTTAGCGTGTGGACAATATTTTCAAGAATCTCTTCATTTTTAGAATCGTCCATAAATTCTTTATCCTTGATAATCTTGAGCAAATCATGGTAAGTAGAAAGACTGGCGTTAAATTGTTTTTCAATCCCTTTTAGTTCGATTCCATCGTAGCCATCAACATTGTGTAGATACTGAATGATGTCTTTTTCAGTTACTTTTCTTTTCTCTTTGAATAGTTGATTGACAATTTGCTTCTTCTGCCCACTATCAAGGAATTGATAGTCTCTCAATCCTTCTGCAATAAATTTTACTTTTGTTAATTCATTATAGACAGCAAATGTTTCATACAAGAGACTATGCTTAGGCAAAACTTTTTCTTCTGGCAGATACAAGTCATAGTTAGTCATCTTATTGATGAAGTCTTCTGCAGAGCTTGCTTTATCAACAATTTCTTCAAAATTCCAAGGTCTTATTGCTTGATCAGAATTTCGAGTCAGCCAAGCAAAATCACGATTGCCCCGAGCCAATGGACCAACGTAGTAAGGAATACGGAAGGTCAAGATTTTTTCTATCTTTTCTTTATTTTCCTTCAAGAATGGATAATGTTCTCCTTGCCGACGGAGAATGGCATTCATTTCTTGAAGATGAATTTGATGAGGAATAGAACCATTATCGAAGGTGCGTTGTTTTCTCAAGAAGTCTTCACGTTCAATTTTCTCAAGGAAATAGTCTGCTCCTTCGAATTTAGAGAGAAGATTTTTGATATATTTGTAAAATGCTTCTTGTGTGGTCTTGCCATCGACATACCCAGCATACCCATCCTTAGATTGGTCAGAAAAAACTTCATCATATTTTTCTGGAAGATTGTTTTTGATGAATTGTTTTAAAGATGCCAAATCATTTTGGTGATTTTGATAGCGCTCAATCATAGACGCCGATAGTGGAGCCTTGGTTGAAGGATCTGTGACAGTCAAGATACCTGATAGCAGAATGGCGTCATAGAGTTTTTTAGCAACTAGGAAAAGGTCTGCAAAACCATCTCCAATTTGTCCGAGTAAGTTTTCCAAATCTTCATCATAGGTATCTTTAGAGAATTGTAGTGGAGCTTTTTCTTCCAAGTCAAAATGTTTCTTAAAGTCAGCTTGATTTCCTACAATCAACTTAAGAAATTCTGAAAAGAGACCAGTGGACTTTTCGTCAGGAAAGAGTTTTAGAACGCGTTCTCTCTTTGCAGATTTACTAATTTTATCAGAAAAAATCGCTTCTACTTGTTCGTTTTGTCCGCTAAGTGAACTTCCTTCAAAGGTGTTATCGTAAATGTTTATAAACTCGTTAAAGATTTTTTGAATATCATTGTTTTTAATATCGAAAGCTTCTTCATATAAAAAATGCCCACGGTATTTAATCATATGAGCTAATGCTAGATAGATTAAGCGCAAGTCAGCTTTTTCTTTTGAGTCCGCCAGCTGTTTCCTCAAATGATAGATAGTTGGGAAATTTTTATGATATTCTTTTTCTTCTGCTAAGGTAGCAAAAATAGGGTATTTACTTCCTCTTTTATCCTCAGGAACTAAAAAGGAGTCATCTAGTCGATGAAAGAAACTACTATCCACCTTGTTCATTTCCTCAGCAAAGATTTCTTGAAGATAACGAAGACGATTTTTCCGACGAGTATAGCGACGACGTGCTGTTCGTTTTAGACGTCTATCTTCAGCAGTAGTCCCTTCATCAAATAATAAAGCTCCAATCAGATTTTTCTTGATAAAATGTTTATCAGTATTGCCCAGAACTTTCATCTTTTTCGATGGTACCTTATAGTCATCCGTAATGATGACCCATCCGACGCTGTTTGTTCCGATATCAAGTCCGATAGAGTAAGGTTTGTTGCTCATTTAGGTTTCTCCTTTGGGTTATACTCTTTAAGTTCTCATTAGTAAACGCTAATATATTAACTTTAGCTAAATTATATATCTTTTGAATATTAAAATCAAGAAATTCTAAAACGTTTTCAACATGTAATTTTTTAATCTTATAAAATGAAGTGTTATTCTATTTTATAACAATTTATTCTTGCAATTTTTAAAAGAAAAGTATACAATACAAGTGTTGGAATTATTCGAAACAACACAGCAAGTTAAAATAAGGCTTTGTCCGTACACAACTTGAAAAAGTGCGCACCGATTCGGTGCTTTTTATTTTATTATACTAATTCATTGTACTCCTATTTTTGTTAAAAAACAAATAATATCATAGCGCTTTCATGAAGTTTGAGACCGTTTCGATGGAGTTTATAAGTAAGTGAACTGAGAAATACAGATTCCTTTTTAAGTAGATGTTTTAAAGAATAGCAATACAAAAAAGAACCAGGATAATTAACTATCCTAGTTCTTTTTATATGGAATTTTCTTCTATTCCCCCCCAGCCAGCTCTTTTCCGAGTTGGATGAGGTAGTCTTTCAAGTCGTCTTTGACTTGTGGATGTTTGAGAGCGTAGTCGATGGAGGTTTTCATAAAGCCAAACTTGTCTCCGACATCGTAACGAGCCCCTTTGAACTCACGAGCAAATACACGTTGTGTTTTATTGAGGGTATCGATTGCATCTGTCAGCTGAATTTCATTTCCTGCACCTGGAGCTTGGTTTTCGAGGATTTGGAAAATTTCAGGCGTGAGGAGGTAGCGTCCGATAATAGCAAGGTCGCTAGGAGCATCCTCTGGAGCTGGTTTTTCAACAAAGGTTTCAACACTGTAAAGGCCGTCTTTTCCTTCGCCTTGCGGAGCAATAACCCCATAGGCAGATACTTCGTCATGAGGGACTGGCATGACAGCGATAGTAGACGCGTGGGTACGCTCGTAGTCATCCATGAGTTGTTTGGTAAGTGGAATAGCCTTTTCGTCTGTGATATCCATCAAGTCATCACCAAGCATAACGACAAAAGGTTCATTTCCGACGAAAGCCTTGGCTTGCAAAACAGCATCTCCGAGACCGCGTGGATGAGTTTGGCGGATAAAATGCAGACGCATGCCAGTTGTTTCATCAACTAGCTTCAAAAGATCTGTTTTCCCTTTTTCTTTAAGGTTGTATTCCAATTCAAAGTTTGAATCGAAGTGGTCCTCGATGGAACGTTTTGACTTACCTGTAACAACCAAGATATCTTCGATACCAGATTTGAGGGCTTCTTCAACGATAAACTGGATAGTTGGTTTGTCTACGATTGGCAACATTTCCTTTGCCAAGGCCTTAGTTGCTGGGAGGAAACGAGTTCCCAATCCAGCGGCAGGGATGACTGCTTTTCTGACTTTTTGTTTCATAATGTTCCTTTCTATAAGGGTCTAAGACCATTCGTTTTCTGCTTTAAATTCATTGTTCATGATGTCAGTGATTGCTTCTTTGATATTGACACCTTCATAGATAACTCGGTAGATGGCCTGTGTGATTGGCATGTAGACACCCAATTCCTGAGCCAGTTCGTAAGCTGCTCGAGTTGTTGAAATGCCTTCAATGACCATACCCATGTTTGCTTCGATGTCTGCTAGGGATTCTCCACGGCCGAGAGCATCACCGGCTCTCCAGTTACGAGAGTGGACAGATGTCCCCGTTACGATCAAATCACCAACTCCAGAAAGCCCGCTATAAGTCAGAGGGTTAGCTCCCAGAGCGACCCCTAGACGGGTGATTTCAGCTAAGCCACGGGCAATGATAGCTGCCTTGGCATTGTCGCCAAACCCTAGACCATGTAATGCACCTGCACCAACTGCGATGATGTTTTTGAGAGCACCAGCGGTTTCAACCCCGATAACATCCGTATTAGTATAGAGACGGAAGTAGTGATTGCTAAAGAGATTTTGGACGTACTGGGCCGTTTCAAGGTCTTTAGAGGCTGCAGTGATCAAGGTAATATCCCGTACAATCGTTTCCTCAGCATGGCTAGGTCCTGAAACAACAACGACTTCACTACGGAGGTCAGCTGGAATTTCCTCTTCAAGAATAGTTGATAGACGTTTGTGGCTATCTGGTTCCAATCCTTTGGAGGCATGCATGATGACAACCTTGTGCTCAAGCACCTTTGCTACTTGTTGGGCAACCAGTCTCGTTACTTTTGTTGGGACCACAAATAAAACAGCATCCACATTCTTTAGTGTTTCTTCTAAGTCATGATAGGCTTTAATTTTTTCGTCGAGTAGGATATCTTTGAAGTAGCGTTTGTTGGTATGGTGGTTATTGATTTCATCAATTTGGTCAGAAATATTTCCCCAAATTCGAACCTCGTGTCCATTGTCGTTTAGGACCTGCGAAAGGGCAGTTCCCCAAGAACCAGGACCCAAGACAGCGATGGTTTGTTTCTTCATCTTTTCCTCCTTGTAAGAGTTCTTCCTTCCATTTTACCATAAAAAGCCTTTTCATGCATCATCTGTAGATGAAAGCGCACTAATTTATAATAAGGAGACTTCTTTGACAAGATGTCTCTTTTTTGCTAGAATAGCATCAATATGAACGAATGAGAAGGAGCTGACGTAGGATGTCGCTCCCTTTATCTATTTTATTAGGAGGAAATATGCTGATTAAAAAAATAAAAACCTATAAATGGCAGGCCTTGGCATCCTTAATGATGACAGGCTTGATGGTTGCGAGCTCGCTCTTGCAACCGCGCTATCTGCAAGAGGTGTTAGAGGCTTTGTTGGCTGGTCAAAATGAGGCTATTTATAGTATCGGCGCTTGGCTGATAGGAGTAGCCCTAGTCGGTCTGGTGGCAGGTGGGGTCAATGTGACACTTGCAGCCTATATTGCCCAAGGAGTGTCTTCGGACCTTCGGGAAGACGCTTTTCGCAAGATCCAGACGTTTTCTTATGCCAATATCGAGCAATTCAATGCGGGTAACCTTGTCGTCCGTATGACCAATGATATCAACCAAATTCAGAACGTGGTGATGATGGCTTTTCAAATTCTTTTCCGTCTCCCTCTTCTCTTTATCGGTTCCTTTATTTTGGCGGTTCACACTCTTCCATCACTTTGGTGGGTGATTGTCCTCATGGTGCTCCTAATCTTTGCACTAACTGCCATCATGATGGGGATGATGGGGCCACGATTTGCTAAGTTTCAAACCCTTCTTGAACGGATCAATGCTATCGCTAAGGAAAATCTACGTGGTGTGCGCGTAGTCAAATCCTTTGTACAAGAAAAAGCACAATTTGATAAATTTACCGAGGTTTCTGATGAACTTCTCGGCCAAAATCTTTATATCGGTTATGCCTTCTCAGTTATAGAACCCGTTATGATGCTAGTCGGCTATGGAGCGGTCTTCCTCTCTATCTGGTTGGTGGCTGGAATGGCTCAGTCAGATCCATCTGTTGTGGGCTCTATTGCTTCCTTTATCAACTATCTCAGCCAGATTATCTTTACCATCATCATGGTTGGATTTTTAGGAAATTCTGTCAGTCGTGCCATGATTTCCTTGCGTCGTATCCGCGAGATTCTAAATACCGAGCCAGCGATGACCTTTAAAGATCTCCCAGACGAAGAGTTAGAAGGAAGTCTCTCTTTTGAAAATGTGACCTTCACCTATCCTAATGACGATGAGCCTATGCTGAAGAATGTAACCTTTGATGTTGCGCCTGGTCAGATGGTGGGTGTGGTTGGAGCGACTGGAGCAGGGAAGTCTACCTTGGCTCAGTTAATTCCACGACTGTTTGATCCGCAGGAGGGATCTATCAAGATTGGTGGAAAGGATATTCGAGACGTCAGCGAGGGAACCTTACGTAAAACAGTTTCCATCGTCTTGCAACGTGCTATTCTCTTTAGCGGGACCATTGCAGATAATCTTCGTCAAGGAAAAGGCAATGCCAGCATGTCAGAAATGGAACGTGCAGCACGGATTGCCCAAGCCAGTGAATTTATCGGACGCATGGAAAACAAATTTGAGAGTCAGGTTGAAGAACGTGGCACCAACTTCTCTGGTGGACAAAAGCAACGGATGTCCATTGCCCGTGGGATTGTCAGCAATCCCCGTATCCTGATTTTTGACGATTCGACTTCGGCCTTGGATGCCAAGTCAGAGAGACTCGTACAGGAAGCTTTGAACAAAGACCTGAAAGGGACGACCACGATTATCATCGCTCAAAAGATCAGTTCAGTCGTCCATGCAGACAAGATTTTGGTTTTGGATCAAGGACGTTTGATTGGAGAAGGACGGCATGCAGACTTGGTAGCTAACAATGCCGTCTACCGCGAAATCTACGAAACACAAAAGGGAAAGGAGGAATAAAATGAAAACCGTTCGATTTTTCTGGAATTATTTTAAAGTTTACAAGTTCTCCTTTGTCATTGTGATTCTGATGGTTGCAGTTGCGACGATTGCCCAAGCCCTCTTTCCAGTTTTTTCAGGCCAAGCAGTGACGGAGCTCGCTAACCTAGTTCTGGCTTATCAAAATGGAACTTCCGAACTAGCCTGGCAGAGTTTATCAGCTCTGATGCTGAATCTAGCTCTAGTTGTCCTCGCCTTAGTGGTATCCAGTTTGATTTACATGACCTTGATGACTCGTGTGATTGCTGAGTCGACAAATGAGATGCGTAAGGGCCTCTTTGGCAAACTTTCTCGTTTAACGGTCTCTTTCTTTGACCGCCATCAGGATGGTGACATCCTCTCTCGCTTTACGAGTGACTTGGATAACATCCTTCAAGCCTTCAATGAAAGCCTAGTTCAGGTCATGAGCAATATTGCTCTTTACATCGGTTTGATTTTTGTCATGTTTTCAAGAAATGTGACGCTCGCCCTGATAACAGTAGCCAGTACTCCAGTAGCCTTTCTCATGTTGGTTTTCATCGTGAAAATGGCCCGCAAGTACACTAATCTCCAGCAAAAAGAGGTAGGGAAACTCAACGCCTACATGGACGAAAGTATTTCAGGGCAGAAAGCTGTTATCGTACAAGGAATTCAAGACGACATCGTAGCAGGCTTTGTGGAGCAAAATGAGCGCGTGCGCAAGGCAACCTTTAAAGGGAGAATGTTCTCAGGCATCCTCTTTCCTGTTATGAATGGGATGAGCTTGGTCAATACGGCCATCGTCATTTTTGCAGGTTCGGCTGTCTTGCTGAACGATCCAAGTATCGAAACAACGACAGCCCTAGGTTTGATCGTCATGTTTACCCAATTTTCTCAGCAGTACTACCAGCCGATTATCCAGGTGGCTGCGAGTTGGGGGAGCCTCCAGTTGGCCTTTACTGGGGCGGATCGTATCCAAGAAATGTTCGATGCAGAAGAAGAGATTCGTCCGCAAAATGCGCCTGCCTTTACGGAATTGCGAGAAGGCGTTGAAATCAGTCACATTGATTTCTCTTATGTGCCAGACAAGCCGATTTTAAAAGATGTTAGCATTTCAGCTCCTAAGGGGCAGATGATAGCAGTTGTCGGTCCGACTGGCTCAGGGAAAACGACCATCATGAACCTCATCAATCGTTTCTACGATGTGGATGCAGGCAGCATTTGCTTTGATGGCAAAGACATTCGTGACTACGACTTGGACAGCCTGCGGAGTAAGGTCGGTATTGTCTTGCAGGATTCGGTCTTGTTTAGTGGAACGATCCGGGACAATATCCGCTTTGGTGTGCCAGATGCCAGTCAGGAAATGGTCGAAGCAGCTGCCAAGGCAACTCATATTCATGACTACATTGAAAGCTTGCCTGACAAGTATGATACCCTTATTGATGATGAGCAAAACATCTTCTCAACTGGTCAGAAACAATTGATTTCCATCGCCCGGACCTTGATGACAGATCCCCAAGTCCTAATCTTAGATGAAGCGACTTCCAATGTGGATACCGTAACAGAAAGCAAGATTCAACATGCCATGGAGGCAGTTGTAGCAGGTCGAACCAGTTTTGTCATTGCCCATCGTCTCAAGACCATCCTCAATGCCGATCAGATTATTGTCCTCAAAGATGGGGAGGTCATTGAACGTGGAAATCATCACGAGTTGCTCAAGCTTGGTGGCTTCTACTCAGAACTGTATCACAATCAATTTGTCTTCGAATAAAAAAGAAGTTGTCCTCGTTGGGTAGCTTTTTCTTATCCATAAAAAATACTTATCACGGTCTTTAAAAAAACATATTAGACAGGAAAGGGTTGGAGTGATAAGATAAGACTGTCGCAAGAAAATCGAAAGGAGACACATCATGGCTAGAACGGTTGTAGGAGTTGCTGCAAATCTATGTCCTGTAGATGCAGAAGGGAAAAACATCCACTCATCTGTATCCTGTAAATTTGCAGAGAGCATTCGTCAAGTCGGTGGTCTTCCTTTAGTAATTCCTGTAGGGGATGAGTCCATTGTTCGCGATTATGTAGAAATGATTGACAAACTCATCTTGACAGGTGGGCAAAACGTCCATCCTCAGTTTTATGGAGAGAAAAAGACCATTGAGAGCGATGATTACAACCTTGTACGCGATGAGTTTGAACTAGCTCTCTTGAAAGAAGCGCTCCGTCAGAATAAACCAATTATGGCAATCTGTCGCGGAGTTCAGCTGGTCAATGTTGCTTTTGGTGGTACTCTCCACCAAGAAATTGAAGGTCACTGGCAAGGCTTGCCTTTTGGGACATCTCATACTATTGAGACAGTAGAAGGAAGCGTGGTGGCTAAGTTGTTCGGAAAAGAAAGTCAGGTCAACTCAGTCCATCGTCAAAGTATTAAAGATCTGGCGCCTAATTTCCGTGTGACTGCTATTGATCCAAGAGACCAGACCATCGAAGCGATTGAGTCTGTCGACGAGCATCGTATCATCGGCTTGCAGTGGCATCCAGAATTTCTGGTCAATGAAGAAGACGGCAATTTAGAACTATTTGAGTATTTATTAAATGAATTGTAACGGTTAGAATCTCTAGCCGTTTTTATTCGTCCTTTCAGATTTTTTATATTTCAGCAAATTTACGCAAACGTTTGAATTCTGATAAAAATTGGGCAAATTCAATAAAAAAGCTTGAAAAAATCGAAGGTAAGCGTTATGATAGAAAAGAAGAAATTTTGGAGGAATATCATGTCACATATTAAATTTGATTATTCAAAAGTTTTAGACAAATTTGTTGCCCCACATGAAGTGGAATACATGCAAGCACAAGTAACAGCTGCAGACGAATTGATCCGTAAAGGAACTGGTGCTGGTAGCGACTTTTTGGGTTGGTTGGACCTTCCTGAAAACTACGACCGCGAAGAATTCGACCGCATCTTGAAAGCTGCTGAGCAAATCAAATCAGACAGCGATGTCTTGGTTGTAATCGGTATCGGTGGATCTTACCTTGGTGCCAAAGCAGCTATCGACTTCTTGAACCACCACTTTGCTAACTTGCAAACAAAAGAAGAACGCAAAGCTCCACAAATCCTTTACGCAGGAAACTCAATCTCATCTACTTACCTTGCTGACTTGGTAGAGTACGTAGCTGACAAAGACTTCTCAGTAAACGTGATTTCTAAATCAGGTACAACAACAGAACCAGCGATCGCTTTCCGTGTCTTCAAAGAACTCTTGGTTAAGAAATACGGTCAAGAAGAAGCCAACAAACGTATCTATGCCACAACTGACCGCCAAAAAGGTGCTGTTAAGGTTGAAGCAGATGCCAACGGTTGGGAAACATTTGTTGTTCCAGATGACATCGGTGGACGCTTCTCAGTATTGACAGCAGTTGGATTGCTTCCAATCGCTGCATCAGGTGCAGATATCAAAGCCCTTATGGAAGGTGCCAACGCAGCTCGTAAGGATTATACTTCAGACAAGATTGCTGAAAATGAAGCTTACCAATACGCAGCCGTTCGTAATATCCTTTACCGTAAAGGCTACGCTACTGAAATCTTGGTAAACTACGAACCATCACTTCAATACTTCTCAGAATGGTGGAAACAATTGGCTGGTGAGTCAGAAGGAAAAGATCAAAAAGGGATTTACCCAACTTCAGCAAACTTCTCAACTGACTTGCACTCGTTGGGACAATTTATCCAAGAAGGAACTCGTATCATGTTTGAAACAGTTGTTCGTGTTGACAAACCACGTAAGAACGTGATCATTCCTACTTTGGAAGAAGACCTTGACGGACTTGGTTACCTTCAAGGAAAAGACGTTGACTTTGTAAACAAAAAAGCGACTGACGGTGTTCTTCTTGCCCACACTGACGGTGATGTACCAAACATGTACGTGACTCTTCCTGAGCAAGACGCTTTCACTCTTGGTTACACTATCTACTTCTTCGAATTGGCTATCGCCCTTTCAGGTTACTTGAATGCCATCAACCCATTTGACCAACCAGGTGTTGAAGCCTACAAACGTAACATGTTTGCCCTTCTTGGAAAACCAGGATTTGAAGAATTGAGCAAAGAGCTTAACGCACGTCTATAATAGAAGAAAAGAGTGGCTTGCCCACTCTTTTTACTCCCTTTATTCGTAGACATTGGACTCAGGCGAGACTTGTGATATAATATAGAAAGCAAAAAGGCAGACGCCTAGAGACTTTATAGGAGAAACTATGTCAAAAGATATCCGCGTACGCTACGCACCAAGTCCAACAGGACTACTACACATCGGAAATGCCCGTACAGCATTGTTTAACTACCTTTACGCACGCCGTCATGGTGGAACTTTTATCATTCGTATCGAAGATACTGACCGTAAACGCCATGTTGAGGATGGTGAACGTTCACAGCTTGAAAACCTTCGTTGGTTGGGGATGGACTGGGATGAAAGCCCAGAAACTCATGAAAACTATCGCCAATCAGAGCGTTTGGAACTCTATCAAAAATACATCGACCAATTGCTAGCTGAAGGAAAAGCCTACAAATCTTATGTTACAGAAGAAGAATTAGCAACAGAACGTGAACGCCAAGAAGCAGCTGGCGAAACACCACGCTACATTAACGAATACCTTGGTATGAGCGAAGAAGAAAAAGCAGCTTACATCGCAGAACGTGAAGCAGCAGGCATTATCCCAACTGTTCGTTTGGCTGTCAATGAGTCTGGTGTCTACAAGTGGCATGATATGGTCAAAGGTGATATCGAGTTTGAAGGTGGCAATATCGGCGGTGACTGGGTGATTCAAAAGAAAGACGGATACCCAACTTACAACTTTGCCGTTGTTATCGATGACCACGATATGCAAATCTCTCATGTTATCCGTGGAGATGACCACATTGCCAACACACCAAAACAGCTCATGGTATATGAAGCGCTTGGTTGGGATGCACCTGAGTTCGGTCACATGACCTTGATTATCAACTCTGAAACGGGGAAAAAATTGTCTAAACGCGACACCAACACCCTTCAGTTTATCGAAGACTATCGTAAGAAAGGCTATTTGCCAGAAGCAGTCTTTAACTTTATCGCCCTTCTTGGTTGGAACCCAGGTGGTGAAGATGAAATTTTCTCACGTGAGGAATTGATTAAACTCTTTGACGAAAACCGCCTCAGCAAGTCTCCTGCAGCCTTCGATCAGAAGAAACTGGACTGGATGAGCAATGATTATATCAAGAGAGCTGACTTAGCAACCATTTTTGAAATGGCCAAACCATTCCTTGAAGAAGCAGGACGATTGACTGATAAGGCTGAGAAATTAGTAGAACTCTACAAACCACAAATGAAATCAGTTGACGAAATCGTTCCATTGACAGATCTTTTCTTCTCAGACTTCCCAGAGTTGACAGATGCAGAGCGCGAGGTCATGGCAGGAGAAACTGTTCCAGTTGTTCTAGAAGCCTTCAAAGCGAAACTAGAAGCAATGACAGATGAAGAATTTGTAACAGAAAACATCTTCCCACAAATCAAAGCAGTCCAAAAAGAAACAGGTATTAAAGGAAAAAATCTCTTCATGCCGATTCGTATTGCTGTATCAGGTGAAATGCATGGACCAGAATTACCAGACACCATTTTCTTGCTCGGACGTGAAAAATCAATTCAGCATATCGAAAACATGCTGAAGCAGATTTCTAATTAAGTAGGTAAAATGTAGGGATATGAGCTCATCCTTTCTTGGAGAGTAAGAGAAGGTCCTTTAAATTAAAAATCAAAAGAGTCGGTTAATCTGGCTCTTTTTGATCGTCTTCCAAGAATTTGCATAGGTTGAAAAAAAGTTCTTGACAAAGTAGGAAAAGTAGGTATAATAGAAAGAGTTGAAAAGCTCAGGTCCGTTGGTCAAGGGGTTAAGACACCGCCTTTTCACGGCGGTAACACG
>NZ_JUQX01000062.1 GCF_001074565.1 Streptococcus pseudopneumoniae
GTGGATTGCGCCGATTCAAGATGTGGCAGCTGCGGTTGCCGGTAGACAGGTTGCTAAGTATAATTCTAGTGTTCCGACTGGTAATGGTATGAAGTGGGGAAATGGTACGCAAAAAGCGTTTAAGCCAGGAGAGTTAGAGAGACATTATAGTAAACATGGTCAACAAGTTGCTAATGCACTTAATGAGTCAAATTACACCATGGAACAATATTTGAAAGATGCTAATTATGTTATACAAACTGGAGAGTATTCTTCAAAGAATAATGCTTATTACAAGTATGTAGGTTTTAGCAAAAGTGGGAATAGAAAAGGAAGAACAAAATATGCAATTGTTGGTCTTGATAAAGTTACAGGAGAAATAACAACCTATCATATTAAGGATATTGAAAATATGCGTGAGTGGGATTCTAGTTTAGGAATTAACCCTTAGAGTAGGAGAGATAGATGATAAAAATACTAAAAATTGACTGGCTTGATGAAGCAAGCTATGAGGGGGAAATCACTTTAGTAGACAGTCATAACAAACAGTTGGTTTGTTTTACTTATTCACAACCGTTAGATGTTATTACAAAAAAACTTAATGTTATTTATGGAATGGGAGGATCTGAGGTAATTAGGAGTGAGGAACATTCTTATTCGCTAGGGCGTCTTGGAAATTTTGAATATTATGTAGTAGGTCAAGTACTAGATAAGGATGTTCCGCTGATACAATGTTTTGATTATGTTTTAAAATTCAGTGGTGAATTGCCAGGAGATATTGTTTCCGGAGACTGGGTAGAGTGTTCGGTAGATCGCTTTGATATATATGTGTGATCATAAGAGTGAAACTGTCTGGTAATGGCAAGTAGTGGAGAAATAGTATTGATCCTAAAAGTATAAAATCCTCCGACTTATCAATGACCTAAACAGTTAAAAACCATGCAAACGATGTGATTAAACGTGGAAAATATGTTGGTGAAAAAGCTAGACCGTATGTTAATAATGCGGGAACAGATTTAATTATTCAAGAAATTATTGACGGTGGTTCCCCCGTAAAAGATAAATTTCTACCAAATGGTTGGCGCTGGGAAGTTAATGGAACATTTAACGGTAGGCAAGAAGGAATATGGGAGTTGGTTGTTGATTTGGATACAAATCAAATTGTTCACTTTAATTATGTGAGATAGGAGAATACATGTTTAAAATTATAAAAAAAGAACGAAATCTATATGAAAAGCTAATATATAGTACCAACACAAAAGAATTAATTGCATTGCCAATTAAAAATAGTGATATAACCTTTAGTTTTATTTATTTGTTTCTTGGTTTTAATTCTGAAGATATGGAATCTACTCAGTTATTGGGGTATCATCACGACTGTACTTGGATTAAGAAAAATCTGAGACCTCCTAAGGCAGATGAGGGTAGTATTTTACTTACTAATACAGACATTGAAGGTGGAGTCAGTTTTCGAGCAGAGTCTGCAAATGATTGGGAAACATATTATGATGACAAAACGGGATGGATAAAGATAACTTCTAAGATGGAATACGAGAAGCTTGATTCTGTAGAATTTTTTAAAGATACAATTGCTGAGATTGATAAGCAGGGGGAAATACAGTCTTTTTGGTTACGACCCGAGTTTAAATAGTAGCCATACAAGTAGAAAAGGAAGCAAGATAAACTTGAGTATATCTGTATGAGATACATTAATTGATATTAAAGTATAGATAAGTCATGATTAGCGTGCGCGATTTCAAGCAAATACTTTTATGCTAGAGGGTCGTGGAGATCTCCAACAGCCTCGACTATTGAACGGCTATCTTCTATTGTGATAGAAACATGCAAAAACTCTCGAGGATGAATTTCTTCGAGAGTTTTATGTTACACCCAGAAAAGCAAGAGGGTCAAGTCCTCTATACCTATGATGCGGATGGTCGTCGAGTGTCTATGAGTGACCTGACAGGAACTAGTCAGTACGCGACTAATGAAGAAGGCGAGATCACGGGTGTTCGTCAGGGAGATGGTAGCCTGATCCAGTACGAGTATGATGCCTATGGTAATATCTCGAAGATGATTTACCCAGATGGTAGCACAGTTTCCTACACTTACGATGAACTGGATCGTCTGACTTCCGTGATAGATGTCAAGGGACAAAAGACCAGCTATAGCTACAACCAAACAGGTGACAGTTACAACTACTTGACCAACCAGTCAGGCTCTGTGACAGGCTTGACCAAGGATGGACAAGCCGTCGCATCAAGCAGCTATAACCTCTATGGGGCAAGAAAGACAAGCACAGACACAACAGGTCAGCCCTTTGCCTATAATGGCGAAGCCCGTGACGATACTGGACTTGACTATTTACGCGCAAGGTATTATGATAGTCAGGGAGGTACTTTCTTAACAGAGGATAGCTACCCAGGTGAGGAGACGAACCTTCTCAGCCAGAACCGCTACAGCTATGTGCAGAACAACCCCGTCAACTATACTGACCCGAGTGGGCATAGAATGATCTGGATGGGTGGTGAAGGCGAACCAAGTCGCCCTCGCCGCATCAATACGCGCCTACAACGCATTTACCAACAGAGTATTGTCGGACAAGACATACTGGGTCGACCGCTAACACTACGTGAATACACGGATCATCGCATTAAAACCGATCGGACTTTCCGAGCACCAGAAAGTTATTATCAAGCTTTTGGTCCAAATGTGGCAACTTACCAA
>NZ_JUQX01000063.1 GCF_001074565.1 Streptococcus pseudopneumoniae
GGCTGACCTGTCGTATCTGTGCTTGCCTTGCTTGCCCCATAGGGATGATAGCGACTGGATACGGTAGCTTGTCCATCCTTGGTCAAACCTGTCACAGAGCCTGATTGGTTAGTCAAGTAGTTGTAGCTGTCACCTGTTTGGTTGTTGAGGTAGCTGGTTCGACCCTGACCATAACTATAGGTCTCAAGAGCCTTGCCATCATGGTCATAGGTTTCGAGGACTTCTGTATGTTCACGATTGACATCGTTGACATAGTTGCGTTCCTCGTAGTAATTGTAGGTATCCTCTCGTGTGGTATAAGGGATCAGGACATCCTGAACCTGACTGGCATAGGTCACTTCTCCCTGACCCGGTAAGTTACCAAGTTCTGGTGGATTGACGACGATTCCTTCCTTGGTCGCTGTAAGCAACTGATCCTTTAAGTCATAGGTGTAACATAAAACTCTCGAAGAAATCCTTCCCCGAGAGTTTTTGCATGTTTGTATTACAAAAGAAGAGGTTAATTTAAATAATTAGTACTATTCTAGTTAAAATAATCATGTAATTTAATTTCTCCTCTTAAATCTTTTGAAAATAATCTAGGTAAATTATTTCTGAAATACTTAAAGTTTTCCAATTGAGTATTTATATAGAATTGACATCGGTGTATGCCCTCATCATTATCAGCTACTTCCATGTCTACCTCAATTTTTAACTCTTCTTTAAAATTAATAGGAGTTAACGAGAAAATAAAATAGCCACTTCCTCCTTCTCTATCATCCCCAAAGAGGATTTTCCTTGGTGTATGAGGATTGTTTATATATTCATCTATGGCAATATATATATTGTTCATATCATCTTCAAAGAGGTAGCATAATTGATAAATTGTTAGAAACTTTGTTTCACAGCTAAGTCTAACTTCACAAAATTTTTCTGTTTCATCGAACCACTCAGTTTGTAGTACTATATTATCCATTCCAGTTCCTCCTATTCACTTTTGAATTTAAAGTCATCGAATTCTCCCGTTGTTTTATTATAAACATAATGAATATTAATATTTTTCCCACTTGATGTTGAGACTTTCTTTTCCATCTTTACCCAGCCCTCTGAAGAGTGCCATCGCGTATCACCCATTTTTAGTTTAAGCTCAACTGCATTTTCTAAAGGATTAGACATCACTTCGTGCATCGCCAACTGTTCTTGCAAATTTTTAGGTTCTGTTCTACCTGTACTTCCTCTTCCCAAGACTTTAACTGGGTTTCC
The DNA here is from genome assembly GCF_001074565.1 of Streptococcus pseudopneumoniae. GTDB lineage: Bacteria > Bacillota > Bacilli > Lactobacillales > Streptococcaceae > Streptococcus > Streptococcus pseudopneumoniae_J. The sequence goes on from NZ_JUQX01000063.1 coordinate 1,243, forward strand.
TATTCCCTTTCTATTGAAATTTTTTCCACTTTCCGCTCCCCACTTCATACCATTACCAGTCGGAACACTAGAATTGTACTTAGCAACCTGTCTACCGGCAACCGCAGCTGCCACATCTTGAATCGGCGCAATCCACGGCACATATGGAGCGACAGCTTTCTCTAAATCACTCGCCGGTGTCCCATCTATCCGATTTCCTGTCTCAGCGATATGCTTGTATAAGTTAGTATAGTGATATTTATTTATCTCAGCTACTTTTTGAGCTACCTTAGCATCTTCAATAGCCTTTAATTCTTTATAGCGAGAAATGATATATCTATTTTTATCTGAACCAAGCGGATTAAAGTAACCTGTACCTTGATAGGTATTATAGTTACCTAGAACATTGCCATATTTATTTTTCAGGTCACTAAGAGAACTTGAATCAATATTAGCTTTTTCAGAAACAGTTAGTCCATGTCTTGCCGCATCTTCATACTTTCTAAAGTCAGCTATAGACAGGGTTTTATTTACACCCCGATCTGATGCCTTAGTCGTTTTTGGATTACATACATGTTTCAATGTATTCTGTAAAGATATATTCCAGTTGCGATCAAGATTTAGTCCTTCGCGGATTGTTGGTGAAGAATTGATGCCTGTTGCTAAACCATATTCATAGCGAATCTGTTGACGACGACGTTGTTCTGCTTGGGCTCTTGCGTATGCTTGTTGTTGCTGGGTATAAGCGTAAGAACTTTGTCCTCCGTAACTTCCACCTTGGTAGGTTGCCACATTTGGACCAAAAGCTTGATAATAACTTTCTGGTGCTCGGAAATTTCGATCGGTTTTAATGCGATAATCCGTGTATTCACGTAATGACACTGCACGGCCTAAAGAATCTTGTTCGATAATACTCCGTTGGTAGAAACGTTGTAGGCGCGTATTGATACGACGAGGGCGACTTGGTTCACTACCATCAACCGCCCAGACCATTCTATGCCCACTCGGGTCGGTATAGTTGACAGGGTTGTTCTGCACATAGCTGTAGCGGTTCTGG
>NZ_JUQX01000064.1 GCF_001074565.1 Streptococcus pseudopneumoniae
TAAAACTGTTGAAAAAATGATTACTCTAGGTAAACGTGGTGATTTGCATGCACGTCGTCAAGCAGCTGCTTTCGTACGTAATGAAATCGCATCTGAAAACTATGATGAAGCAACTGACAAGTACACTTCTACTACAGCACTTCAAAAATTGTTCTCAGAAATCGCACCTCGTTATGCTGAACGTAACGGTGGATACACTCGTATCCTTAAAACTGAACCACGTCGTGGGGATGCTGCGCCAATGGCGATCATCGAATTAGTATAAAATCATCAATTTTGTTGAGTGTTATGATGATGGAGTCTTGTGCTCTTAGTCTAGCTCTGGTCTACCGCTGGGACTTCGGTCCTAGCGGGAACACTCATCATCATTTGATAGGGTAGACGCTTGTTTACGAAATTGTTTTTTTGTTTAAGAACAACTTCGTAAGCAGGCGTTTTTTTATTATTCTTATTATATAGAAATAATTTGAAATTAAACTTTTTGACTTGTCTTAATTAAATAAATGTGCTATAATGTAATTAGGGCTGTATTTATCAAGATTTCACACTTGTATAAGTATGTAACACAACCAATGATTGAAAGTGTCCAGTGTGTAAGAAAGCGTTAGCTTGTTTCAGCTAACAAACACCATGAGGGACTCTCGTTTGTTGGAATTTTCTTTTGGACTTGGTTAAATCAAGGTTCTAGAGGGAACAGCATGACTTCCATACAGAAATAAATTTCATCCGGAATGTGAAATAAATTTAGAAAAGGAGAGGCAATGAAGAAAAAAGGCAGTATATTTTTAGTTCTAATTCTGCTTATAAACACAATTTTACAAGGAGTGAGTGGTGCTTCTCTTGCCTTCGCACAAGAACAGACCAGCCCGTCTTCTGCTCTAGTGAGTAATCCTGCTGAAACTGCCAAAAAAGAAGACTCGGGAAGTTCTAGTGATGACGATGCATTACCACCGGGACCTCCTCCTACGCCAACGGCAACAGTTCCAACTGTCACGATAAAGCCAAATGCAAAGACGGCTTATCGTACGGATGAACAGATTACCACTTATGTGGATATTGATGGAACTAGTTTAACCTCAGATTTAGAAGGACCTTATCTAGATATTGAAATGCCAACCACTCTATATCCGGGCGGTAAGGTGCTAAACACAGATGCTTATCTAGATAACTTTACGGTTCCGACCGAAGGTATCCCTCTAATCAAAAGCGCAGAAAAAATAGTGGAAAATGGGAAGACGATTTATCGTATTCGTTTCAATCCCATTACATCAACAACCAAGATTAGCATACCTTATGTTTTTAGCTTTACAAACGGGTTAGTTCCAAAAGACTATAAGCTACAACCAAAGGTTACTCTTAAGGATAAGAATGGCACAGTTTTATATACAGGCGATGATAAGGAGTATACTCCAACTTATCCAAATATGAACCTAACAAAGGTAGTTGCTACTAGTAGCGAAGATGGTCAGCTTCTCTACGGAGGGACAGCTAAGACAGGAGATCCGACTAGGATTTCTGAAACAGGCGCAGAGCCTATACCGTTCAGTTTCACATATCAAGTACAGGCAAATTCAGGTCAGCAGCGGATGATGAAAAAAGTTGTCATCAAGGACAAGCTACCGACTTATATGAATAGTCATGGTCAGTTAGTTACTGCCAAGTTTGACCAAGCTCTTAATCCTGACTGGACCTACGATAGTAGCACTGGCACAGTGACCTATACAAAGGAATTCCTAGAAAGTGAATTTGATACGGACTTCCGTCACAATATTGACGTCAGTAAGGCTATGTTGTACCTATCTTTCCCTGATGCTAAGTATAAAGACGGCAACAACAAACCTAATTTTACAAATCAGGCAGAAATCACTGCAACTCCTTTTAATCCGTCAGCAAATGAAGAATATAAAAATAGTGACGATATAACTTTTAACCTCATTGCAGATGATTTCAGCGGTACAGGGATTCTTACCAAGAGGACAGAACACCAGACGGTGCAACACGATGTAGCTGGACTTTACGCACAGCGACTAGACTATACAGTCAAGGTAGAAAACAAGCTATCAAAACCACTTAAAGAAATTGTGCTGACTGAAGATGCTAGCAAGTTTGACTCAAGACTGTATCTCACTAGTGTTAGTTCTTTCTTTGAAAGGGGTCCAACAGGGGATGTTCCTATCAATAATGACAAGATAGAAATCCGTGCCTATAAGAGCGATGGAACTTATGACACTTTTGCTCCGGGGGATCAAATTAATAAGGAAGCACAAGACGAACTAAATGCTGCCGCTGAAAAGATCCGAAACGGAGAATTAACAGAAGCGGACGCACCGGCTGTTACTCCAAAGTATACAAAAATAACTATTCACTTTATTAAGGGCTATGAATTACCAGTTGGAAAGTACATTGATGGTTATGTCTATATGGCCTTCAAAGACCCATATCATGTTCCTTATTCTGCTGCGAAGGATATAAAAAATGTGGTCGGTCTTGAAGCGAAAGTGAAAAACTCTCAAAATCAAGATGTTCCAATTAATATATCCGATGAATGGAGCAAACAGTTTGTACCATTTGTTGAAAAGATTGGTCTATCAAAGTCTACAGATGGACAAACTTCAGGCGTTGAAGGAGAATCACTTTTCTTCCTCTTAGGGTTACAACTTGGACAACTTTCCAAAGCACGCTACCTAAAGAATCCAACTCTTGTTGATCTTCTTCCTAAAGGGGTTAGTATTGCACCAGGTGTAGACAAAACAAAAGCGGAAGATATGCTCGAAGCAATTGGGCTAGCAAATCTGGACATGATTGATAAATTTTCAGTCATTGAAAACTACAATGGTAGTGGTCGGACAGCGATCAAAATCAAATTAAAATCAGGTCTGGTAAAAGACTTAAATAACGGGACAGGTTATGCTTTCAAACTAAAGGGATTAAAAATCAATAGTGACATTATCCCAAGTAAAGCAGAGACCCCAACTTTCAATAACACGAATGAACTTTATTTCTACCAAGACAATGGCCAACCGTTCCCGGATGCCATTCATTCCGATTCAAATCAGATTGTGGATGACGAAAGAGATATCAATATAAACGGCGACACTACGGACAAGGTCGTAAAGGCTACTTCAAAGGTTATAGGGAATGTAACAGAGAGTCTGCAGAGTGTCAAGACGATCCGTAGCACGGAGCCGCTGGTGGAAGGTGGACCTCAATATTATGGTCGAGACTTCAGTAAAGACGGTATTGAAACAGAGTACGGTGGGTTAACTTCCACTTCGGGACATTTCCAATATGACCTGCAAGTGCGAAATTACTACGATAGTGATCTGACAAGAGTAGAAATCTACGATGTTCTTCCTCATGTTGGAGACAGCGGTCGAACGACAGCGGGTGGTGCTGAATCTGCCTTTTCAAACACCTTGACAGGTCCAATTACTGTAAAAGTTGGTGATGAAGATAAGACGGCAGATTTTGATATTTACTATCGAACAGATAAATATCCGACTATGAATGCTGACACAGAGGTAAATAGTTCAAATTGGACAAAGAACCCAAGCGACTACAAAGATGTAACAGCGATCAAGATTGTTTCTAAACCAACAACGGTCATTCATAAATACACCATTTTGCATGCAATCATGAATATGAAAGCTCCGGCTTATGACAAGGATAATAATATTGGTGGCAAGACGGCTGTTAATACTTTCCAAGTAAAATATAATACCGATCCAAAATTCGGTGAATCTAATGTAGTTACCAATAAAGTCAACAAGCGGATTACCATTCCGGTTGAGAAGAAGTGGCGTGACTCTGAAACAACACATTCTAAAATAACGGCACAGCTCTACGCGACTTGGAAGGAAGACGGTGTTGCAAAAGAAGAGCTTAAAGAAGAAAAAGAGCTCTCTGGAAACAATAACTGGAAAGATACCTTTAGTCCGCTACCAGATGAAGAATCTGCCGCTAAATTATTACAAAAAGAAGCAGCAGAGAAGAAAATCACCGACTTTAAGTACGTGGTCAGAGAAAAGGAGATTCCACCTGAATACGATGCCGATTATAGCGGTGACGCTCAAAGTGGATTTGTCATCACCAACACGAGGTATCCGTCAATTAAGATCCAGAAACTCTGGTATGACAAGGACGGCAATCCGATTGCGAATGACCAGCTACCGAAGAAACTAGAGGTTAAGTTGTATCGGACAACGGACGGACAAACTCAAAATGGAGAGCTTGTTGAGACAATTCAGTTGGAACGAAATGCGACAGCTCCATATCTATGGGAAGCTACAAAACGCTATCCACCTAAGGATAAGACCACCGGTAAGTACTACACTTACTATATCGAAGAGGTTGTTCCAAAGTATTATTTGGAAATCAGTGATGCGTCTGAAAAGAAAGTAACCTTTACGGATGCAAATATCGGAGAAACAGCAACCTTGACGGTGAAGAACAAGGTGAACCCGACTTATCCAAACACAGGTGGCTCAGGTATCCTACCATATATTTTGATGGGAACTTTAACATTAACATTGGCAGTAATTTTACATTATATGCAAAAAAATAGAAAGGCTTTTTAGGAGGCAAAACAATGAAAAACGTAAAACGATATTTCCTCTCGTTCTTAGCAGCTCTTAGTATCGTGCTTTTAGCATTTGGAGCAGTTAAAGCTTTTGCGCAAGACAACGCACCTGGCGAAAACGATACCTACGATGTTGTTTTGACAAAGGTTAAACTGTCAGACTTGACAGGTTGGCCAAAACAAACTGGTGTAAACAATGAAGATTACACTGGTCAAAAATTGAATGTGACAGACTATTTTGGTTCTGGAGCTAAAACATTGGCAAATGTTTGGTTTGATGTCTACAAAGACACTCCAACAGGTACTCCTGTAGCTGGAGCAGCAACAGGAGCTGATGGTACTGTTACATTTACTGGTCTCAAAGCTGGTAAATACTATATCGTTGAAAACAAAGCAAAATCAACACTTACTTCAGATGAACAATTGGCTAACTCAGCTGCTGTTCCTGTGGAAATCAATCTTCCAGTCTTTAAGGCTACAGGTGGATGGTACACAACTGGTACTGACGCTGTTCATGTTTATCCCAAAAATACCGTTGACAAACCAAGTATTGACAAAGTAGTTAGCGAAGACGCTAAACACGATACTGCTCTTGTTGGTGAAACAAAGACCTTCAAGGTCACTTCTACAATGCCAGAAGGTATTAAAGACTATAAAGTTTTAAAATTCACCGATAAGTTCTCAGCAGGTCTGACTTACACAGGCAACCTTGTTGTTAAAAATGGTGGCACTGTTGTAAATCCTTCTAACTATTCAACTACTGGTACAGCTGCAGTTGGTACAAAAGGAGCAGCAATTAGCATTGCTTTCAATGAAGATTACATCAAAACATTAAATCCAAAAGATGTTATCACTATTACTTATGACGCAGTCATCAATGAAGAAGCGGTTATGGGTGCAGCCAACCCCAATGATGTTAAGTTGACTTATGGTACTAACCCAGATTCAACAAAAGAAGTTAAACCTAATGAAACTCCAGAACTCCACACTGGTGGTGCTAAGTTTGAAAAAATTGACAAAGCGACATCAGCTAAACTTGCAGGGGCTAAGTTTGTTGTTACAAATGAAGCTGGTGACAAGTATTTGAAACAAACAGCTGCATCAGGAACAACTCCTGCTAAAAATGAGTGGGTTGCTAATAAAGCAGATGCAACTGTCTTCACTTCAGCAGCTGATGGTACTTTTGAAGTTAAGGGGCTTCCTTATGGTGTAAAAGGAAATGACAACGCCACTGGTGAAACTAAGTACAAATTGGTCGAAGTTGAAGCACCAACAGGTTACGCTTTGTTGCAACAACCAGTTGAGTTCACTATCTCATCAACAACTTACACAGGTGGAATTAACCAAGTTAACAACAACAAGGTAACAATTCCACAAACGGGTGGTATCGGTTCTGCTCTCGTGATTGCAGCGGGTGTCTTGGTTGTCGGTTTAGGTTTCATTGCGAAACGTCGTTCAGCTAAGTAATAAAATGAAGAAGTAAGGACAATCCTTACCTCTTCACTAGGGTATTTAAAAGAGTTGAATATCCTAGTGAAGAGTGCAAGTGCTATGTTTTAGGAGGATACTATGACAAGAAAAAGTATATTGAGCAGTCTGCTATCCATACTTACGGCCATTGTTATTTTGGTAGCTTTGCGGCCATTTACAACCGTCTCATCTCAGGAAAATCAAGCCTCGTCAGATGCAACCTACGATATTGTGTTAACCTTGGTTAAGTTAAAAGATTTGAATGGTTGGCCCAAAGGTGGAGGAAAAGATAGTTATTCTGGACAACCATTAGACATTGAGAATTATTTTGGTAGTGAGGCCTCAACCATTGATGGCGTTGCCTTTGATATTCATAAGGATAAGGCGGATGGAGAGCTTGTTCAAACAAAGATAACTGAAAATGGTGGTCGTCTCATATTTAGCGCTTTGAAGGCAGGTAAGTACTATATTGTTGTCAATAAAGAAAAATCAAAGTTAGCAGGAAATCAGATGTTGGGTGATGCGACACCAGTTCCATTAGAAGTGGAACTGCCTGTGACAAAACCCGATGGCAGCTATTTCACGGTAGGAAATGACGCCGTTCATGTCTATCCCAAGCAAGTTTTAAAACAGAGAGAAGACAAGACCAGCTTTAAAGTTCGGAAGGAATGGAAAGGTAAAAAGTTAAACAGTATCACTGTTCATCTTAAACAAAATGGGAAAGTCATTGATGAAATTGAGTTGAATGACAGCAACAACTGGGAACATACCTTTATGAACTTGGAAAAAGCAGATGCGGCAGGGAAAGATTACACCTACACAGCTGAAGAAGATGTTCCTAACGGCTATACAGCAACTTATCAAAACATGGCAGATAAAACTGGCACTGTGATTACCAATACTCTGGTGCCGCCTACTTCGCCAAGGACACCGATTATCAAAACGGGAACCTTAGCCATTTATTGGTTTTTAGGATTTGCCGTCGTTTTAATCGGGCTAGGATATAAGCTTTATAAAAGCGAGAAAAAACACTGATGAATGAACTGCACCCCAAAAGTTAGACAGAAAAAATCTAACTTTTGGGGTGTTTTATTATGAAATTAACTTATGAGGATAAAGTTCAGATATATGAACTAAGAAAGCAAGGACAAAGCTTCAACCAGCTTTCAAAAAGATTTGGAGTGGATGTTGCTGGTCTAAGATACATGATGAGATTGATTGACCGTTATGGAATAGAAATCGTTAAAAAGGGGAAGAATAGTTACTATTCCTTTAAATTGAAACAAGCTATTGTAGACTATATTGATTACTACAACAATAAACGAATTAAGACAAAACTAAAAGGACTTAGTACCGTGCAGTACAGAACTAAATCCTTTGGATAAATTAATTGTCTAACTTTTTGGGGTGCAGTTCAGAATCAGTGTTTTTTTATGATATTCCATAGTCGCTTGGTAAAAAAGAGAAAAATAACTGTTCCAACAATCACAATCAAATAAGGGGCTAGCCTTTGTAATTTGAAACCAAGTTTAATATGTTGGTTGCTAACAAAGGGAATCAAGGGATTAGTAGATACATTTTGCTTTTTTTCACTATTTGAAACAACTCTTTTTGCATTGACAAGGAGGCGTTTGTCATAGCTTGGTTCGTTCATACAGGTCATGAGCGTAACCATGTCTTCGTTTTCGATTGGTTTAAGTTTTTCGCCTTCGTATTCATCAATGATCTCGCTATCGGTCACTTCGTATTCTAGATTTTTTCCAAGAATATCGAAATAAATTTTATCTCCTTTTTTGAGGGAGGGGAGAAAGTAGAAAGATATGTCATTATAATTAACTCTATGTCCTGCAATAATCGGTCGCTGCCCTTTTATACCCAGAGGAGCAGATGTTCCGACGAGAGTCGCTACGCCCTTTAGGAGCTTATCATAGTCAGCGTCAAGATAGAGGTCGAAATGCTGTCCTAAAGCAGGAATGGTCATGCGTCCAGCGACTTGATTGGTATCTAGCAGATCTGAGTAGGGCGTTTTTTGCTTGGCGTCGGTCTCTTTTTTTGTTAGGAAAATATCTTGGATAGCTCCGGTGACAGTGGTTTGTTCTAAGGCTGTTCGTAGTTTTTGGAATGTTTCCTCGCTGGTCTGCTGATAGGTGCGCTGAGCATTGGATTGCCAAATGTCCTCTTTAATCATAGATAAAAAAGGAAAGAGGAAGAGCGCGATTCCAATCAATAGAAGGCTCAGCCCGAGTAATTGTTTTTTCTTCTTCATGAAAGTGATGTTTCTTTTCCTTTCTTTCTTAACATTTTAAAGAGCAGATAGCCTATGAGTAGGAGGACGAGTCCGGCAGCAAGAAGGATAAACCATTTGTATTGGGCAAAAAAGTCAATCTTTGTTTTTTCCTTCTTTTCAGCTTCGTGGAAAGGTATGCGTTTGCCTTGAACGAGTAGGCGATGAGAATTAATCATATAAGGCGTGCAAGTCAAAAGAGTGGCACGATCTTCGCCTTCTTTAACCAGTATTGGTTTGAAATCGGTAGGCTCAACGGTTAAAATCTCATCTACCTGATAAGCCAAGGTTTCCTTGATATTAGTGATGTAAAAGACATCTCCGACCTTTACCTTATCCAGGTCAGTGAAAAGTCTGGCTGTGGGCAGTCCCCTGTGGGCGGTGATGACCGTATGGGTGCTAACTCCACCGACAGGGAGGCTAGTTCCTTCTAAGTGGCCTGCTCCATTTTGCAAGACATTCTCAGATGAACCTGCTCGGATGGGAATTTTTTGATTGATAGAAGGGATAGTGACATAGCCGATCTTTTCTTGCAGTTGCAACATGCGAGCATATTCGGCTACACCTTCCTCTTTTTTTTTGCTTGAGAAAGGATCTCCTATTTTTTCCGGGGACAAGGTGCTGTTATAGGCTTTAGCGAGTTCAATGCGTTTTTCAACATCTTGATCAACTAATTTACCTTTCTCGTCGTCAAATTGCTTTGTTTCCTGCATAGTCACATATTGGTAATAAATCTGACTGACAAAGGGATAACAGATTATCAAGCAACCCAGAATGGTAAGTATCTTATGGCTTAGTTGTAACCATTTTTTGTTTTTCTTTTTTCTTGACATGATAGCTCTTTCTATGCTTTTTTCGATTTCCACTTATTCCAAGCCAAAATAATGAAAATGAGAAATAGAATTGCGAAAACGACTAGATAAAGCGGTGGAATAGAGATATGACTAATCGGACTTTTCACTTTTTCTTCACTTGGTTTGTAAGGGATACGGTGGCCTCGCACAAGTAAACGGTGTGAATTGATCATATAAGGAGTACAAGTCAGCAAAGTCACATAATCTTTGTCAGGTACGATATTTAAGGAATCAAATTGAGTCGGTTCAATCACCGTTATGGAATCAACCTCGTAGGCAAGTGTTTCAGCGATATTTTGAATGAAAAATTTATCGCCTACCTTCATTTTATCCAAGTCGGTAAAAAGGCGATTATTGGGCAAGCCCGTGTGGGCAGTTAGAACAGTGTGGGTGTTCTGACCACCAATCGGCAAACTGGTTCCTTCAAGGTGCCCCACCCCTTTTTGTAAGACTTCTTCACTTGAACCGGCATAAATAGGCAGGTCAACATCAATTTTAGGAATGGAGATTCTACCTATTTTTTCATGAACAGTCAGCATTCGAGCATATTCTGCTTGCCCTTTAGCGTTTTCTTCTTTGGTATAGGGATCTGTTATTGTCAAATTTTGTAAAGAGCGGTTGTAAGCAGTAGCTAGTTTTATCCGTTCCGTCACGTCTTCAGAAGTTAATTTTTGTGCAGACGAATCAAAGTCCTTAACCTCTTGTTTGGTCTGGTAATTGTAATAAATTTGGCTAACAACAGGGTAACTGATGATGAGGATACCGGCTATAATCGTTAAGTTTGTCAATAAATTAAAAAATTTTTTCATTATATTCCTTTGATGTTGGCAGTTATTTTTGTCGATGGTAAGATTATTATATTTTTATCTACTTAACCATTATATCATAAATAGCGGTTCTATTTGCTGATTTGTTACTAAAAAAATCCCAGCTCCAATCTTTACCTCCTTTTTCAAAAAATGCTATACTGGTCATAAGGAAATAAGTGAGGCGTTTTATGTACGAATTTCAAAATCCTAGTGATTACATGATTCAGACCTATTTGGAGACGAGTAAAGTGATTGCAGTAGTTGGACTTTCTGACCGCGAAGAAACGGCTAGCAATCGTATTTCAAGGGTCATGCAGGAGCTGGGTTATTAGATCATTCCGGTCAATCCCAAGTTAGTGGGTCAAAAGATTTTAGGCGAGACGGCTTATGCGCGTTTACAGGATATTCCTGTTTCCGTGGATATTGTCAATGTCTTTCGGCTGAGCGAATTTTTACCGGGTGTGGCGCGTGATTTTATTGAGACAGATGCTAAGATTTTTTGGGCGCAGTTGGGACTTCAAAGTCAAGAGGCGGAAGAGCTTTTGAGGGCGACAGGTCGCAATCATATCGTCATGAACCGTTGTATCAAGCGCGAGTACAATCGTTTGGTGAAGGAGATTGACTAATGGCGCAACTAGTCATCATTCGGGGTAATTCCGGTTTTGGGGAAACCAGCCTAGCTAAAAAATTACAAAATCATTTTGGTCGTAGGACGCTTGTGATTTCGCAGGATCTTGTCCGGCGTGAGATGCTAAAGGAAAAGGTGGAACCAGATAACTTATCTATTTTTCTAACAGAAACGTTTCCACTTGTAGCCTTTCATCAATGATTTACTCTCGCGAATAACTCCAAGCGGCCCTGCATAACGTCTCTCAGTAATCTGATCGTAAAGAACCCACTCTGTTTGAGAATATGCATAATATTTAGGCAGGTAGATAGATAGTCCAATGATACCGAGGGGAATACTAACAATGATTGCAATGATTGCTACGGCGATCAACCCGTTGTTTAGCAGGTACTCATTATTAAATGCATTAGGGAGCTGCTCAAAAGATTCACTAACTATTCTACCCAAGTGTTCAATTCCTCCATTAGCTATTACGATGTACCACATCAGTACATAGATTAATACCCCGAAGGTGAAAGTCATGGACAGCGCCCATATTAGACCCCATAGAAAAAGTAATAATGATTTAACAAGAACTGTTACAAAGATCTTTCCGATCAAATCACTTTAAAAGCCACGAAGAGAATCTTTAAAGCTGACAATTTCTGTTTGCTTGCGGATAAGTTCAATCGTTCGGAAAATAATAGATGCTAGCGCAATAGCAAGAATAAAACTGTTGAAAAAATGATTACTCTAGGTAAACGTGGTGATTTGCATGCACGTCGTCAAGCAGCTGCTTTCGTACGTAATGAAATCGCATCTGAAAACTATGATGAAGCAACTGACAAGTACACTTCTACTACAGCACTTCAAAAATTGTTCTCAGAAATCGCACCTCGTTATGCTGAACGTAACGGTGGATACACTCGTATCCTTAAAACTGAACCACGTCGTGGGGATGCTGCGCCAATGGCGATCATCGAATTAGTATAAAATCATCAATTTTGTTGAGTGTTATGATGATGGAGTCTTGTGCTCTTAGTCTAGCTCTGGTCTACCGCTGGGACTTCGGTCCTAGCGGGAACACTCATCATCATTTGATAGGGTAGACGCTTGTTTACGAAATTGTTTTTTTGTTTAAGAACAACTTCGTAAGCAGGCGTTTTTT
>NZ_JUQX01000065.1 GCF_001074565.1 Streptococcus pseudopneumoniae
TAAAACTGTTGAAAAAATGATTACTCTAGGTAAACGTGGTGATTTGCATGCACGTCGTCAAGCAGCTGCTTTCGTACGTAATGAAATCGCATCTGAAAACTATGATGAAGCAACTGACAAGTACACTTCTACTACAGCACTTCAAAAATTGTTCTCAGAAATCGCACCTCGTTATGCTGAACGTAACGGTGGATACACTCGTATCCTTAAAACTGAACCACGTCGTGGGGATGCTGCGCCAATGGCGATCATCGAATTAGTATAAAATCATCAATTTTGTTGAGTGTTATGATGATGGAGTCTTGTGCTCTTAGTCTAGCTCTGGTCTACCGCTGGGACTTCGGTCCTAGCGGGAACACTCATCATCATTTGATAGGGTAGACGCTTGTTTACGAAATTGTTTTTTTGTTTAAGAACAACTTCGTAAGCAGGCGTTTTTTAGTATTTCCTATGGAAATATGCTATACTAGGTAAAAAGAAAATCAAAAACGTTCAGGTTTTTTAATAATCGTAGAAATGGGGTATAAGGATGAAGGCTATTATTACAGTGGTTGGCAAAGACAAGGCTGGGATTGTTGCAGGTGTGTCTACTAAGATTGCAGAGTTGGGTTTGAATATTGACGATATTTCTCAAACAGTACTGGATGAATATTTTACCATGATGGCAGTCGTATCTAGTGATGAAAAGCAGGATTTCACCACTCTTCGAAATGAGTTTGAAACTTTCGGTCAGACCTTGAATGTCAAAATCAATATTCAAAGTGCAGCGATTTTTGACGCTATGTACAATATCTAGGAGGTTATCATGGATATTAGACAAGTTACGGAAACCATTGCCATGATCGAAGAGCAGAACTTCGATATCAGAACCATCACCATGGGGATTTCCCTTTTGGACTGTATTGATCCAGATATCAATCGTGCTGCTGAAAAGATTTACCAAAAAATCACCACTAAAGCTGCAAATTTAGTGGCTGTGGGAGATGAAATTGCTGCTGAACTTGGGATTCCTATTGTTAATAAACGGGTATCGGTGACACCGATTTCATTGATTGGTGCTGCGACTGATGCGACGGACTATGTTGTTTTGGCAAAGGCGCTTGATAGGGCTGCTAAGGAGATCGGTGTTGACTTTATTGGTGGATTCTCAGCTTTGGTACAAAAAGGCTACCAAAAAGGAGATGAAATTCTCATCAATTCTATCCCACGCGCTCTAGCTGAGACAGACAAGGTTTGTTCGTCCGTCAATATCGGCTCGACCAAGTCAGGTATCAACATGACTGCGGTCGCTGATATGGGACGTATCATCAAGGAAACAGCTGCGCTATCAGATATGGGTGCGGCCAAGTTGGTCGTATTTGCTAATGCTGTTGAGGACAATCCTTTTATGGCAGGGGCCTTTCATGGTGTTGGCGAAGCAGATGTTATCATCAATGTCGGGGTTTCGGGTCCTGGTGTGGTCAAGCGCGCCTTGGAGAAAGTTCGTGGTCAGAGCTTTGATGTAGTAGCTGAGACGGTCAAGAAAACAGCCTTCAAGATTACTCGTATCGGTCAGCTAGTTGGTCAAATGGCAAGTGAACGCCTTGGTGTTGACTTTGGGATTGTAGACCTAAGCTTGGCACCAACTCCTGCAGTTGGCGATTCTGTGGCTCGAGTACTGGAGGAGATGGGTCTAGAAACAGTAGGAACGCATGGGACGACAGCAGCGCTTGCCTTGCTCAATGACCAAGTTAAAAAAGGTGGTGTCATGGCTTGTAATCAGGTTGGCGGCTTGTCTGGTGCTTTTATCCCTGTTTCTGAAGATGAGGGAATGATTGCAGCAGTGCAAAATGGTTCTCTGAATTTAGAGAAACTAGAGGCTATGACAGCTATCTGTTCAGTTGGTTTGGACATGATCGCCATTCCGGAAGATACGCCTGCTGAAACCATTGCGGCTATGATTGCGGATGAGGCGGCAATCGGTGTTATTAATATGAAAACAACGGCTGTCCGTATTATTCCAAAGGGCAAAGAAGGCGATATGATTGAGTTTGGAGGTTTGCTAGGGACAGCTCCAGTGATGAAGGTCAACGGGGCTTCGTCTGTCAATTTCATCTCTCGCGGTGGGCAAATCCCAGCTCCAATCCATAGTTTTAAAAATTAATAAAAAAGGAGAGGATTTAAGATGAGTTTAAGGATGACTGTGTATACTATAATCATTAAATAAAGACCTCCTAACTTTATTTAATAGAAATCCTAAACTTTTTCATAATAATCTCCTAGGGAAGCTACCATGAGGGTAGCTTTTCTTTTGGATAATTTACAAATGTTGGCTTTGCTTTTGAAAGCCGAATATTTCTTTGATCCATGATATAATAGAAGAAAATGGAGGATAGAAAATGTCTAAAGTAAGATTGTACTTGGTCCGTCATGGGAAAACCATGTTTAACACGATTGGACGTGCTCAAGGATGGAGTGATACGCCTCTAACCGCAGAAGGTGAGTTGGGAATTCATGAGTTAGGAATTGGCTTGAGAGAATCTGGTTTACAATTTGACCGCGCTTATTCCAGCGATTCAGGGCGGACTATTCAAACCATGGGAATTATCCTAGAAGAACTTGGATTGCAGGGGAAAATCCCTTACCGCATGGACAAGCGTATCAGAGAGTGGTGCTTTGGTAGTTTTGATGGGGCCTATGATGGGGACCTTTTTATGGGATTGATTCCGAGAATTTTCAATGTAGACCATGTTCATCAGTTGTCCTATGCAGAGCTAGCTGAAGGCTTGGTAGAAGTTGATACTGCTGGTTGGGCTGAAGGTTGGGAAAAACTCAGTGGTCGAATCAAGGAAGGCTTTGAAGCGATTGCCAAAGAGATGGAAGAACAAGGTGGGGGCAATGCTCTTGTCGTCAGCCATGGAATGACCATTGGTACCATTGTGTATCTGATTAATGGCATGCATCCACATGGTCTGGATAATGGTAGTGTGACCATCCTTGAATATGAGAACGGCCAGTTTAGCGTTGAGGTTGTTGGTGACCGTAGCTACCGGGAACTGGGACGTAAGAAGATGGAAGAAAATTCTATTTAATCAGTAAATATGTTCGTCAAAACTTCTGGTCATGTATTGTGATAAGAGATTAGAAAAACAGCCTAGGACCATCCTTTCGGCTGTTTTTGATAGGGAAAAATTAGAGTGTAATGTTATTACTTTTAGAGATCTTCATGAATAACAGTAAGGAAGCGACTGTTAGGATAGATAAAATCGTGGATAAAGCTGCGGCTACACCATAATTTCCTCTGAGAACCTCTGTATAGATTGCTACGGTCATAGTTTTTGTTTTGGCATTATATAGCAGGATAGAAGTAGATAGTTCTGAAATCATTGTTACCCATGATAGAATAGATCCAGAAATAATACCGGGTAACATCATTGGAACAGTGATTTTACTGAAAGTATTGAGACGGCTACTTCCTAAACTTTCAGCGGCTTCTTCAATACTAGGTGTTATTTGTTGCAAGCTAGCAACAGATGAGCGAATCGTATAAGGGAGTCTTCGGACAGATAAGGAGATAATCAATATAAAAGCTGTTCCAGTAATCATCAGAAATCCGCTTCCAAAAAAACCAGTATTGAATGAAGAAATGAAGGCAATACCTAGAACAGTTCCTGGCACAATATAAGGTACCATACTAAGGCTATCAATTAAGTTTGTAAACAAATTTCGTTTTCTAACAGCTAGGTAGGAGATAACTGTTGCAAATAAAACAACTAGAATCAAAGCAATCAAAGGAATGCGAATCGTATTAAAAATAGTAGATCCCATACGATTGAAGGCAATCTTGTAACTATTTAGAGAATAGCCTTTGACAAATACCATACCTGATGTTTTTAGGAAAGAGGTATAAATCAAAAATAATTGAGGTAGAACAGAAAATAAGATAATTCCGTAAACTGTTGCATAAATGGCAGCCATTTTTCCTTTTGTAGTTTTTTTCGGCTCAATTGGATGGAGTGAATTCATGCTGAAACTATAGCGATTTGAAATATATTTTTGGATGAGGAAGATTGATAAAGCAATGATGATCGCCATAATTGCTAAAGCGGATGCAAATGCAGAATTTCCGCCAACCTCACTAATGAATTGATTATAAATTAAAACAGGGAAAGTCCGATATCCTTCACCAATTAACATAGGAGTTCCGAAGTCGGAGAATGCTCTCATAAATACAAGTAGGGCAGCAGCAAGTAAAGTTGGAACTAAAAGGGGCAAAACAACCGTTATCATACGTTTGAATCCGATTACCCCCATACTTTCAGCGGCTTCAAGAAGGGAATGGTCAATTCTTTTCATTGCTCCAGCCACGTATAGAAAAACTAATGGGAATAGCTGAAGTGTAAATACAAGTACAATTCCTTTGAAGCCATAAATATCAATAGCTGGAAGATGAAGGACATTTGTCAAGAATTTAGTGATGACACCATTTCGTCCCAACAAGAGAATCCAGGAGTATGCCCCTACGAAAGGAGCTGACATGGAAGCAATGATAATCAGTATCTGTAAAAATTTCTTTCCTTTGAAGTCATATATAGAAAAGAGGTAAGCCAATAAGGTCCCTAAAACTAGGGAAGTTACAGTAGAAGTAATGGAGACGTTAAAACTGTTTACTAGTGTCTCAGAGTAATAGGATTTACTAAAGAAATCCTCAAAATTAGCTAGTGAGAATTTACCTTCATGTATGAGTGCTTGCTTAAGTACAATAACGATAGGATAAACAAGAAAAATAAGATAGGTAAGAAAGATGAAGAACGAGGAGGTTGTCCAAATATTTAGTTTTTTACCTTTCATAGCCAACTCCTGTAATAAGATTTTGGGAACCATCTGCAGAAAAGACATTTAACTTTTGAGTATTGATTCGTAGACGAATTCGATCCCCTTTTTGAAGATCTTCTTCAAAAGTTGATTCTTCACTCACCTGTATTTTTGAAGAAAATACAGTCTCTACGAAATATTCAGTGGTGAGTCCAAGATAAACACTATCTGAAATGATTCCCTCAATATCACCAGATTCATCTTTGATAAACTCTTCGGGACGGATACTTACTAGAATAGCTTGTTCCTTAGCTTGATCAAGAGCTGGCATAGGGAGGGCATAACCATCTGAAAAGACGATATAAGCACCGTCGGTCCGTTTTTTTAGTTTGGCTGGGATTATATTTGTTCTACCAATAAATGTTGCAACAAATTCATTTGCTGGTTTGTGGTAAAGCTCTTTTGGACGACCAATTTGTTGAATAACCCCATCTTTCATAACGGCAATTTGGTCAGAAATAGCCATGGCTTCTTCTTGGTCATGAGTTACGTAGACAGTTGTAATACCAACTTCGTGTTGGATTTCTCGAATAGCTTGACGCATATCTAAGCGAAGTTTGGCATCTAGGTTACTTAGAGGCTCGTCCATGAGGAGAACGCTAGGATTAACAGCTAAGGCACGTGCCAAGGCAACCCGTTGTTGTTGTCCACCACTGAGTTTATCGGGCTTTCGATCTGCGTATTGATCAATTTGCATTAGTTCCAGATATTTATTGGTTTGTTGAACTAATTCCTCTTTTGGAACCTTTTTTTGTCTAAGACCAAAAGCAACATTATCACGGACAGTCAAATGTGGAAAAATAGCGTAGTTTTGGAAAACCATTCCGATATTTCGTTTGCTGGGTTCTATATTATTGATTTTAGTATCATCGAAGTAAAATTCTCCGCCTTCGATACTGTTGAAGCCTGCAATCATTCGAAGAAGGGTCGTTTTTCCACAACCTGAAGGTCCAAGAATGGTGAAAAGACTTCCTTTTGGAATCGTAACATTTAAATTCTCAATGACAGGAATGTCATGGTAGATTTTTTTTGCGTTAATAATTTTGATCTCACTCATAGTGAACCTCTTTTACTGTTTCGATTGAATGTTAGTGAAAATATCATTGTACTTTTTAAGAATAGCTGATTTATTTTGGATGACATAATCTGAATCTTCAGTGGCGATATTGATTTCTGTCATTGATTTCATATTTTTATTGGTTTTAGCGTTTTTTCGAATGGGTCTGATGGTTGTTTCAGTTCCTAGTTTATCCTGAATGTCTTGAGAAAGAAGGAAATCGATAAATTTTTTAGCGTTTTCCATGTGTTTGGCATTTTTGATAATAGCTGCGTTACCAGGCAAAAAGACGGTTCCTTCTTTTGGATAAATGACTTTTACATCAACGCCATCGTTTAAGAGTTTCAATGCAGGATCTTCATAGGTGAGTCCGACAGCCATTTCTCCGTCAGCGACAGATTTGTAGACATTTGAAGAACTAGAAGCAATTTTCCCGTCTACTAAACTAAATAGATTTTTCACATATGTCCAAGCTTGCTCATTTTCATAGCCGCCTTGATCCACAAGCATGTTTGTTAATTGAGCAAAGGCACTAGAAGAATTACTTGGATCAGCAGTAGCAATCTTTCCTTTTAATTTAGGATTAAGTAAATCATCATAGCCTTCAATTTTAATATCTTTAGTTAAAGCTGAATTGACAATCAGAACACTGACATCAAGAGTGTATGGAGTGTAGAATCCTGTTTTATTCTGATATTCTGGGATAATTTGATCGTTTTCTGGGGAGGTATAGGGCTCAAAGAGTTTTTCGTTAGAAGAGAAGAGTGCGTAGGAACCTCCGAAAATGACATCGGCTACAGGAGCTTCTTTCTCAGCCTCTGCTTTCTTGAATAATTCACCAGTGCTAGCTTGGACTAAATCAACCTTGATGCCATATTTTTCTTCGAAGGCTGGGATTGTTTCTTCAATAAGATCTTCAGGGTTAGGCGAATAGATAACTAAAGTCTTATCTGTATCATTTTCAATGCTAGTTTCAGCTTCGGTTGTTGAAGAACATCCTGACAAAAGTAGAAATATCCAGCTGAAAGAGAGAAGTGATAGTATTTTTTTCATATTTTTTCTCCTTTTTACGAACATTATTCTCTGTTTGTTCATCTAATGTTTTTAATTACAGAGTTCTACATCATATAATAAAAACCTTAAAGAAATCTAAAATGGGAATTATGTGTTAAGGAAATTATGGGAACAATCGATGGTAATTCACATTTGTTCTATATCTAATCCGGTGTTATTCTCTTTTTGATAGAAAAATGAAGTGGGGGTGATGTCCAATCTTTCTTGACAATGGAGGGGAAAAGATTCTTTCTCGACTTTCAAATTCCCCTAAAAATGGTATAATAGTAACATCATAAAATTGGAGAATAGCATGAGTTTTTACAATCATAAGGAAATCGAGCCTAAGTGGCAAGGCTACTGGGCGAAACATCATACATTTAAGACAGGAACAGATGCCTCAAAACCGAAGTTTTATGCTCTCGACATGTTCCCATATCCTTCAGGAGCCGGATTGCACGTAGGACACCCAGAAGGTTATACAGCAACGGATATTCTCAGCCGTTACAAACGTGCGCAAGGCTACAATGTCCTTCACCCAATGGGTTGGGATGCCTTTGGTTTGCCTGCAGAGCAATACGCTATGGATACGGGGAATGACCCGGCAGAGTTTACAGCGGAAAACATTGCCAACTTCAAACGCCAAATCAATGCGCTTGGATTCTCTTACGACTGGGATCGTGAAGTCAATACAACAGATCCAAACTACTACAAGTGGACGCAGTGGATCTTCACCAAGCTTTACGAAAAAGGCTTGGCCTATGAAGCGGAAGTGCCAGTAAACTGGGTGGAAGAATTGGGGACGGCCATTGCCAACGAAGAAGTCCTTCCTGACGGAACTTCTGAGCGTGGAGGCTATCCAGTTGTCCGCAAACCAATGCGCCAATGGATGCTTAAAATCACGGCCTATGCAGAGCGCTTGCTCAATGACTTGGATGAGTTGGATTGGCCAGAGTCTATCAAGGACATGCAACGCAACTGGATTGGGAAATCAACTGGTGCCAATGTCACCTTTAAAGTAAAAGGAACAGATAAGGAATTCACTGTATTTACCACTCGTCCAGATACCCTTTTCGGTGCGACTTTCACTGTTTTGGCACCTGAGCATGATTTGGTAGATGCTATCGTCAGTCCAGAACAAGCTGAAGCCGTAGCAGACTATAAACATCAAGCCAGCCTCAAGTCTGACTTGGCTCGTACCGACCTTGCCAAGGAAAAAACAGGGGTTTGGACGGGTGCTTATGCCATCAACCCTGTCAATGGTAAAGAAATCCCAATCTGGATCGCTGACTATGTTCTTGCTAGCTATGGAACAGGTGCTGTCATGGCTGTGCCAGCCCATGACCAACGTGACTGGGAATTTGCCAAACAGTTTGGTCTTCCAATCGTAGAAGTACTGGAAGGTGGAAATGTAGCAGAAGCTGCTTATACTGAAGATGGTCTTCACGTTAACTCAGATTTCCTAGATGGACTCAACAAAGAAGATGCTATTGCTAAGATTGTCGCTTGGCTGGAAGAAAAAGGCTGTGGTCAAGAGAAAATCACCTACCGTCTCCGCGACTGGCTCTTTAGCCGTCAACGTTACTGGGGTGAGCCAATCCCAATCATTCATTGGGAAGATGGGACTTCAACAGCTGTTCCAGAAAGTGAATTGCCACTTGTCTTGCCAGTAACCAAGGACATCCGCCCTTCAGGTACAGGGGAAAGCCCATTGGCTAACTTGACAGATTGGCTGGAAGTGACTCGTGAAGATGGCGTCAAGGGTCGTCGTGAGACCAATACCATGCCACAATGGGCTGGTTCAAGCTGGTACTACCTCCGTTACATTGATCCACATAATACTGAGAAATTGGCTGATGAGGACCTTCTCAAACAATGGTTGCCAGTAGATATCTACGTGGGTGGTGCAGAGCATGCCGTTCTTCACTTGCTTTACGCTCGTTTCTGGCATAAATTCCTCTATGACTTAGGTGTCGTTCCAACTAAAGAACCATTCCAAAAACTCTTTAACCAAGGAATGATTTTGGGAACTAGCTACCGTGACCACCGTGGGGCTCTTGTGGCAACTGATAAGGTTGAAAAACGTGATGGTTCCTTCTTCCATGTGGAAACAGGAGAAGAATTGGAGCAAGCGCCAGCTAAGATGTCTAAATCCCTCAAGAATGTGGTTAACCCAGACGATGTGGTGGAACAATATGGTGCTGATACCCTTCGTGTCTATGAAATGTTTATGGGACCACTTGATGCTTCTATTGCTTGGTCAGAAGAAGGTCTGGAAGGAAGCCGTAAATTCCTTGACCGTGTATACCGTTTGATTACAAGTAAAGAAATCGTTGCGGAAAATAATGGTGCTCTTGATAAGGTCTACAATGAAACAGTCAAAGCTGTCACTGAGCAAATCGAGTCCATGAAATTCAATACAGCTATTGCTCAACTCATGGTCTTTGTCAACGCTGCTAACAAGGAAGACAAACTCTATGTGGACTATGCCAAAGGCTTTATCCAATTGATCGCACCATTTGCGCCTCACTTGGCAGAAGAGCTCTGGCAAACAGTCGCGGCAACTGGCGAATCTATCTCTTATGTAGCTTGGCCAACATGGGACGAAAGCAAATTGGTTGAAGATGAAATTGAAATCGTCGTCCAAATCAAAGGAAAAGTCCGCGCCAAACTCATGGTCGCTAAAGACCTGTCACGCGAGGAATTGCAAGAAGTTGCTCTCTCTGACGAAAAAGTCAAAGCAGAAATTGATGGCAAAGAAATCGTGAAAGTGATTAGTGTACCAAATAAGCTTGTAAATATCGTAACGAAATAAATTTAAAAGTCCTTCAGAGCTAAGTTCTGGAGGATTTTTTGAATGTTTTCATGAAAGTATGATATACTATGTGCAATTATAAAGTTTGAAAAGTATAACAAGGAGAAAGCGATGCCAGTAAATGAATATGGTCAGATGATTGGCGAGTCTGTAGTCGGTCACACGTCTGGTAAATTACCTGCTATCAATTTTTTAGAAGGGCGTTATGCTCGAATCGAGGCTCTTTCGGTGGAAAAGCATGCGGAGGATTTATTAGCTGTCTATGGCCCAGATACGCCTCGGGAGATGTGGACCTACCTCTTTCAGGAGCCGATGGCAGATATGGAGGAACTGGTTACTGTCTTAAATCAGATGTTGGCTCGTAAGGATCGTTTTTACTATGCGATTATAGACAAGGCAACTGGCAAGGCCTTGGGAACTTTTTCGCTCATGCGCATTGACCAAAACAATCGCATAGTTGAAGTTGGGACTGTTATCTTTTCTCCAGAGCTCAAGGGGACACGAATAGGGACAGAAGCCCAGTATCTCTTGGCGCGCTATGTTTTTGAGGAGCTTAACTATCGTCGCTATGAGTGGAAATGTGATGCCTTAAATCTACCATCAAGACGAGCTGCGGAACGTTTGGGCTTTGTCTATGAAGGAACCTTCCGTCAGGCAGTCGTTTATAAGGGGCGCACTCGAGATACGGATTGGTTGTCTATGATTGATAAGGACTGGCCTCAAGTCAAATCCCGTTTGGAAGCATGGCTGTCTCCTGAAAACTTTTATAAAGATGGACGGCAGCACAAGAGCTTGAGAGAATTCTGAGAGGTATTGAGATGATGACTATTAGAAGGCAAGAAATCGTCAAGCTAGAGGATGTTTCGCATCTCTATCATGCAGTTGGATGGACAAATTATACACATCAACCTCAGATGTTGGAGAAGGCCTTGTCTCATTCATTAGCGATTTATCTGGCACATGATGGCGATGCCGTGGTGGGCTTGGTCCGTTTGGTCGGAGATGGTTTCTCATCGATTTTTGTCCAGGATTTGATCGTTTTGCCTAGCTATCAGCGCCAAGGGATTGGTAGCGACTTGATGAAAGAGGCTTTAGGTAACTTCAAAGATGCCTATCAAGTCCAACTAGTAACCGAACAGACAGAAAAAACCTTGGGATTCTATCGTTCTCTGGGATTTGAAACCTTATCTACTTATGATTGTACAGGAATGATTTGGGTGGATCGAAAAAGATAAAAAAATTATTTTTTCTTAAGTAAAGTTTAAGCCTTTTCCTGTATTATATAATCATTAAATAAAGACCTCCTAACTTTATTTAATGAAATCCCAAACTTTTCTTTTTCATCATAATCTCCTAAATAAGTCACCCAATCAGGTGGCTTTTTTTGTTGCTTAAAAAAGAAAATTCCATTTGAAAAAAATTTTTTAAAAAATGATAAATCAAAGAAAAAGTTAAGTTAGCTTTAAGATTCATCTTGTATTATATAATCATTAAATAAAGACCTCCTAACTTTATTTAATGAAATCCTAAACTTTTCTTTTTCATAATAATCTCCCTAAAGAAGTCACCCAATCAGGTGGCTTTTTTGTTTGTAGGCTGGATTTTTGCTATAATAGGAGCATGAGTAGAATTTTAGATAATGAAATCATGGGTGATGAGGAGTTGGTAGAACGTACCCTCCGTCCCCAATATTTACGTGAATATATCGGTCAGGACAAGGTCAAGGATCAGCTACAAATATTTATCGAAGCCGCAAAAATGCGGGATGAGACGCTGGATCATGTTCTTTTGTTTGGCCCTCCAGGACTTGGGAAAACAACCATGGCTTTTGTCATTGCCAATGAACTGGGAGTCAACCTTAAGCAAACGTCTGGTCCTGTCATTGAAAAAGCGGGGGATCTGGTAGCGATTTTGAATGATTTGGAGCCGGGAGACGTCCTCTTTATCGACGAGATTCATCGCTTGCCCATGTCGGTAGAAGAAGTACTTTATAGTGCCATGGAGGACTTCTACATTGACATCATGATTGGGGCTGGGGAGGGCAGTCGCAGTGTTCATCTGGACTTGCCACCTTTTACCTTGATTGGTGCGACGACCCGTGCGGGTATGCTTTCTAATCCTCTGCGAGCACGTTTCGGGATTACAGGTCATATGGAATACTATGCCCACACTGACTTGACAGAGATAGTTGAGCGGACGGCAGATATTTTTGAAATGGAAATCACCCACGAGGCAGCTTCGGAGTTGGCCTTACGTAGTCGAGGAACTCCTCGTATCGCCAATCGTCTCCTCAAGCGCGTGCGCGACTTTGCCCAGATAATGGGGGATGGCTTAATCGATGATGTGATTACGGATAAGGCCTTGACCATGCTGGATGTAGACCATGAAGGGTTAGACTATGTGGATCAAAAAATTCTTCGTACCATGATTGAGATGTACGGTGGCGGTCCTGTCGGTCTAGGAACTCTTTCTGTGAATATCGCTGAAGAGCGTGAGACGGTTGAGGATATGTATGAACCCTACCTCATCCAGAAAGGCTTTATCATGCGAACTCGCTCAGGACGGGTTGCAACGGCTAAGGCCTATGAGCATTTGGGCTATGAGTACAATGAAAAATGAGCAAGAAATCCTAGATAGTGTTAGAAAAAATCCTGATATGATGGCTATTCTGACCATCATCCGTGACCTTGGTTTGCAAGACTCTTGGTTGGCGGCAGGGTCTGTCAGAAATTTTATCTGGAATCTCTTGTCAGACAAATCCCCTTTTGATCATGAAACGGATGTGGATGTGATTTTCTTTGATCTAGATATTTCTTATGAGGAAACAGTATCCCTAGAGAAAAAGCTGAGAGAAGATTTCCCTCAGTATCAGTGGGAGTTGAAAAATCAGGTCTATATGCATCTGCACAGTCCCCACACAGCTCCCTATACCAGTTCTTGTGATGCTATGAGTAAATATCCTGAGCGTTGTACGGCAGTAGGCCTTCGCTTGCATGCAGATGCAACTTTAGAGCTCTTTGCGCCCTATGGTTTAGAGGATATTTTAAAGTTTCAAGTTTTCCCAACTCCTCATTTTTTAGAGAATGAGGACCGGATGAAGCTCTATCAAGAACGCTTGTCCAAGAAAAATTGGCAAGAAAAATGGGAAAATCTCACTTTTTTAAAAAACTTAAGGAAAGTTTAAGTTAGGGACGGTATACTAGGTTCATAAGTTAAGAGGAACTTAACTTAAACTCCTAAAACTTTTTCATAATAATCTCCCTATAAAATAAAGTCGCCCAATCAGGCGGCTTATTTTTTGTCTGCCTGCAAGCAGGGGCAGTAACTTAGCAATAGAAGAAAATAGGGAAATATGGTATAATGAAACGATAGATTTTTGAATAGGAATATGATCATGTTTGGATTTTTTAAGAAAGATAAAGCTGTAGAAGTTGAGGTTCCAACACAGGTTCCTGCTCACATTGGGATCATCATGGATGGGAATGGTCGCTGGGCTAAAAAACGGATGCAACCACGAGTTTTTGGTCATAAGGCGGGGATGGAAGCCCTCCAAAAGGTGACCAAGGCAGCTAACAAGATGGGAGTTAAGGTCATCACGGTTTATGCCTTTTCAACGGAAAATTGGACGCGCCCAGATCAAGAAGTCAAGTTTATCATGAACTTGCCAGTCGAGTTTTATGATAACTACGTCCCCGAATTACATGCAAATAATGTTAAGATTCAGATGATTGGGGAAACAGACCGTCTGCCTAAGCCGACTTTTGAAGCTTTGAAAAAAGCAGAGGAGTTGACCAAGAACAATACAGGCTTGATTCTCAATTTTGCCCTTAATTATGGTGGTCGTGCTGAAATCACGCAGGCTCTTAAGAGCTTGGCTCAGGAAGTTCTAGATGCCAAAATCAATCCTGGCGATATCACAGAAGATATGATTGGAGATTACCTTTTCACGCAACACCTGCCAAAGGATTTGCGAGATCCAGATTTGATTATCCGCACGAGTGGTGAGTTGCGTTTGAGTAATTTTTTGCCATGGCAAGCGGCCTATAGCGAGCTTTACTTTACGGATACCTTGTGGCCTGATTTTGATGAAGCTGCCCTGCAGGAAGCTATTGCTGCCTTTAACCATCGCAATCGCCGATTTGGAGGAGTTTAGGAGAAGATATGACCAAGGATTTACAAAAGAGAACATTGTTTGCAGTATTGGCCCTGGCCATTTTCCTTCCAGTCTTGTTTGTGGGAGGACTCTTGTTACAGATAGGCATTGGTTTGTTAGCCATGCTAGCTGTTCATGAACTCTTACACATGAAGGGGCTAAAGACCATGACCATCGAGGGTGCCTTGACCCTCTTTGCGACCTTTGCTCTCACAATCCCTTTAGAAAATTATCTAACTTTTTTGCCAGTTGATGGGAATGTGGTTGCCTACAGTGTTTTGATTACCATAATGTTAGGGACCACCGTTTTCAGTAAAAGTTATACGATTGAAGATGCTGCTTTTCCAATTGCTGTGAGTTTTTATGTTGGTTTTGGTTTTAATGCATTACTGGATGCTCGGGTGGCAGGTTTTGACAAGGTGCTTCTGGCCCTCTTTATCGTCTGGGCGACAGATAGCGCAGCTTACCTGATAGGGATGAATTTTGGCAAGCATAAGTTGGCTCCGAGAGTTTCTCCCAATAAGAGCATTGAGGGCTTTATCGGTGGTATTCTAGGTGCGGTACTGGTAACAGCAATCTTCATGCTTGTAGACAGCACAGTTGCTTTGCCTTATGGAATTTATAGAATGAGCCTCTTTGCCGTCTTCTTCAGTGTGGCAGGTCAGTTTGGTGACTTGATTGAGAGTGCTATGAAACGCCATTTCGGTGTCAAGGATTCAGGGAAATTTATCCCGGGGCATGGTGGTGTGTTGGATCGTTTTGACAGTATGCTAGTTGTCTTTCCTATCATGCACTTGTTTGGCCTCTTCTAAAGAAAGGAATATTGAATGATTGGATTGCTAACCTTTATCCTCGTTTTTGGGATTATCGTGGTGGTGCATGAGTTTGGACATTTTTATTTTGCTAAGAAATCAGGCATTTTAGTCCGTGAGTTTGCTATTGGTATGGGCCCCAAGATTTTTGCCCATATCGGTAAGGACGGCACTGCTTATACCATTCGGATCCTTCCTTTAGGAGGGTATGTTCGTATGGCTGGTTGGGGTGATGATGCGACAGAGATCAAGACAGGAACCCCGGTCAGTTTAACACTTACCGAAGATGGTAAGGTCAAACGGATCAATCTATCTGGGAAGAAACTGGATCAAACAGCTCTCCCTATGCAGGTAACCCAGTTTGACTTTGAAGATAAGCTCTTCATTAAAGGCTTGGTCTTGGAAGAAGAAAAGACCTTTGCAGTGGATCACGATGCAACAGTCGTTGAGGCAGATGGAACCGAAGTACGCATTGCCCCTCTGGATGTACAGTACCAAAATGCTTCTATCTGGGGTAAGCTTATCACCAACTTTGCAGGTCCTATGAATAACTTTATCTTAGGTGTTGTTGTTTTTTGGATCCTGATCTTTTTGCAGGGCGGTGTTAGAGACACTCAGACCAATCTCTTTCATGTCATGCCAGAAGGAGCTTTGGCTAAGGTGGGCGTAGCTGAGACAGCTCAAATCACCAAGGTCGGCTCCCACGAAGTTAAGAATTGGCAGGACTTGATTCAGGCTGTGGAAGCAGATACCAAGGATAAGACTGCCCCGACCTTGGATGTGACTATTTCTGAAAATGGTAGCGAAAAACAAGTCACTGTGACTCCAGAAGAAAATCAAGGACGTTATATTTTAGGTGTTCAACCGGGGGTCAAGTCAGACTTTCTATCCATGTTTGTTGGTGGATTTACGACAGCTGCTGACTCAGGGCTCCGTATCCTTTCAGCTCTGAAAAACTTGATTTTCCATCCAGATTTGAACAAACTCGGCGGTCCCGTTGCCATTTTTAAGGCAAGTAGCGATGCTGCTAAAAATGGAATTGAGAATGTCCTCTACTTCCTAGCCATGATTTCCATCAATATCGGGATTTTTAACTTGATTCCGATCCCGGCTTTGGATGGTGGAAAGATTGTGCTCAATATACTAGAGGCTATCCGCCGGAAACCCCTTAAACAAGAAATTGAAACCTATGTCACCATGGCTGGTGTAGTTATCATGGTTGTCTTGATGCTAGCTGTAACCTGGAATGACATTATGCGACTCTTCTTTTAGATAATCGAGGAATATTATGAAACAAAGTAAAATGCTAATCCCTACGCTTCGCGAAATGCCAAGCGATGCTCAAGTTATCAGCCACGCTCTTATGTTGCGTGCTGGTTATGTTCGTCAAGTTTCTGCTGGTGTTTATTCTTACCTACCACTCGCTAACCGTGTGATTGAAAAGGCTAAGAACATCATGCGTCAAGAATTTGATAAGATTGGTGCGGTGGAAATGCTAGCGCCTGCCCTTCTTAGTGCCGATCTTTGGCGTGAATCAGGTCGTTATGAAACCTATGGTGAAGACCTTTATAAACTGAAAAACCGTGAAAACTCAGACTTTATCCTAGGTCCGACACACGAAGAGACTTTCACAGCTATTGTTCGTGACTCTGTGAAATCTTACAAGCAATTGCCACTTAACCTTTACCAAATTCAGCCTAAGTACCGTGATGAAAAACGTCCACGTAACGGACTTCTCCGTACGCGTGAATTTATCATGAAAGACGGCTATAGTTTCCATGCTAATTACGATAGTTTGGATGTGACTTATGACGAGTACAAGGCGGCCTACGAACGAATTTTCACTCGTAGTGGTTTGGATTTCAAGGCTATTATCGGTGACGGTGGAGCTATGGGTGGTAAGGATAGCCAAGAATTTATGGCCATCACTCCTGCTCGTACAGACCTTGACCGCTGGGTTGTTTTGGACAAGTCAGTTGCCTCATTTGATGAAATTCCTGCAGAAGTGCAAGAAGAAATCAAGGCAGAATTGCTTAAATGGATGGTTTCTGGTGAAGACACCATTGCCTACTCAAGTGAGTCTAGCTATGCAGCTAACTTAGAAATGGCAACAAACGAGTATAAACCAAGCAACCGTGTCGTTGCGGAAGAAGAAGTGACTCGTGTTGCAACTCCAGGTGTTAAATCCATTGATGAAGTTGCTACCTTCCTAAACGTTCCAGAAGAACAAACCATCAAAACCCTCTTCTACATGGCAGATGGAGAGCTTGTCGCAGCCCTTCTAGTTGGAAATGATCAACTCAATGAAGTCAAGTTGAAAAATCACTTGGGTGCAGATTTCTTTGACATTGCTAGCGAAGAAGAAGTAGCAAGTGTTATCCCAGCAGGATTTGGTTCGCTTGGCCCAGTTGGTTTGCCAGAGAATGTGAAAATCATTGCAGACCGTAAGGTGCAAGATGTTCGCAATGCTGTTGTGGGTGCTAACGAAGATGGCTACCACTTGACGGGTGTGAATCCAGGTCGTGATTTCACTGCAGAATACGTGGATATCCGCGAAGTTCGTGAGGGTGAAATTTCACCAGACGGACAAGGTGTCCTAAACTTTGCGCGTGGTATCGAGATCGGTCATATTTTCAAACTCGGAACTCGTTATTCAGCAAGTATGGGCGCAGATGTTTTGGACGAAAATGGCCGTGCTGTGCCAATCATCATGGGATGTTACGGTATCGGTGTTAGTCGTCTTCTCTCAGCAGTTATGGAACAACACGCTCGCCTCTTTGTCAACAAAACGCCAAAAGGTGAATACCGTTACGCTTGGGGAGTTAACTTCCCTAAAGAATTAGCACCGTTTGATGTGCACTTGATTACTGTCAATGTAAAAGACGAGGAAGCGCAAGCCTTGACAGAAAAACTGGAAGCCAACTTGATGGAGGCTGGTTACGAAGTTTTGACAGACGACCGTAACGAACGTGTCGGCGTTAAATTCAGCGATAGCGACTTGATTGGTCTGCCAATCCGTATTACTGTTGGGAAGAAAGCAGCTGACGGTATTGTAGAAGTTAAGATCAAGGCGACTGGTGACACTATCGAAGTTCATGCAGACAACTTGCTTGAAACCCTTGAAATCCTAAGCAAGAAATAAAAACTATAATCAGAAGAAAAACAAGGCAAAAATGTAACTAGTTTTTACCTTGTTTTTTCTATATAATGGGAAAAATGAGTAAACAAAGAGGTAAAGCTATGCTAAAATTTCCAAAGGATTTTGTTTGGGGGTCCTCCACTTCTGGACCGCAAACTGAAGGGCGCGTGCCTGGTGACGGCAAGGGGGACAATCTCTGGGATTACTGGTATCAGGTGGAACCCAATCGTTACAACAATGGGATTGGACCTGACAAAACATCGACTTTTTACGAAAACTGGGAGAAGGATATTGAGCTTTTGGTAGAAACAGGTCATACAGCCTTTCGAACTTCTATCCAGTGGTCTCGTATTTTCCCACAAGGTCGTGGAGAAGTCAATCCTCAAGGGGTGACTTTCTACCGTCAGGTTTTTGAGGCTATTAAGGCCAAGGGGATTCGTCTCTTAGTCAATCTCTATCACTTCGACCTGCCATTTGCCCTCCAAGAAGACGGCGATGGTTGGGAAAATAAGGCCACTATCAAGGCTTATGAAGACTATGCTCGTTTTTGTTTTGAAACTTACGGCGACTTGGTGGACCAATGGATTACATTCAATGAACCCATCGTACCTGTAGAATTTGGCTATTTTTACGATGCCCACTATCCTCATAAGGTAGATGCCAAAGCAGCAGTTAAGGTTGCCTATCATACGCAACTGGCTAGTAGTCTTGCAGTTAAGGCCTGTCATGAGGTTTTGCCTGATTCCAAGATTGGGATTGTCCTCAACTTGACACCAGCCTACCCACGTAGCCAACATCCTGCGGATGTGAAAGCAGCTCGTATTGCGGATCTCTTTCAA
Organism: Streptococcus pseudopneumoniae; assembly: GCF_001074565.1. Lineage (GTDB taxonomy): Bacteria > Bacillota > Bacilli > Lactobacillales > Streptococcaceae > Streptococcus > Streptococcus pseudopneumoniae_J. Next base: position 18,723 of record NZ_JUQX01000065.1, read on the forward strand.
GCGCAGTCTTTCCTGGATCCATCTGTCTTGGGAACTTATCCAGAAGAATTAGTGGAAATTTTAGCTGAGTATGATTTGCTGCCAGATTCTACAGCAGAAGAGTTGGAACTGATTCGTGAACATACAGTGGACTTTCTTGGAGTCAACTACTATCAGCCTTTACGTGTTATGGCGCCACGTTTTGCCAAGCATCCTGACAGCCCGCTTCTGCCTGAACATTTCTATGAGCCTTACGTCATGCCAGGTCGTAAGATCAATCCCCACCGCGGTTGGGAAATCTACGAGCAAGGGATTTATGATATTGCCCAAAATATCAAAGAAAATTATGACAATATCGAATGGATGTTGACCGAAAACGGTATGGGTGTTGAAGGTGAAGATAAATTCCGTGAGAATGGCATGATTCAAGACGACTATCGTATCGACTTTGTCAAAGGTCATCTGCGTGAACTCCATCGTGCCATCGAAGATGGTGCTAACTGTAAAGGTTACTTAATCTGGACCTTTATCGACTGCTGGTCATGGCTCAACAGCTATAAAAATCGCTACGGTCTGGTTGAATTAGACTTGGAAACACAAGAACGCCGCCTGAAGAAATCAGGCCACTGGTTCAAGGAACTAAGTGATAATAATGGATTTTAAGAATAAAAAGTGAGGTGATCTTGTACTGACCCCAAAAAGTTAGACAATTAATTTATCCAAAGGATTTAGTTCTGTATTGC
>NZ_JUQX01000066.1 GCF_001074565.1 Streptococcus pseudopneumoniae
AAAAAACGCCTGCTTACGAAGTTGTTCTTAAACAAAAAAACAATTTCGTAAACAAGCGTCTACCCTATCAAATGATGATGAGTGTTCCCGCTAGGACCGAAGTCCCAGCGGTAGACCAGAGCTAGACTAAGAGCACAAGACTCCATCATCATAACACTCAACAAAATTGATGATTTTATACTAATTCGATGATCGCCATTGGCGCAGCATCCCCACGACGTGGTTCAGTTTTAAGGATACGAGTGTATCCACCGTTACGTTCAGCATAACGAGGTGCGATTTCTGAGAACAATTTTTGAAGTGCTGTAGTAGAAGTGTACTTGTCAGTTGCTTCATCATAGTTTTCAGATGCGATTTCATTACGTACGAAAGCAGCTGCTTGACGACGTGCATGCAAATCACCACGTTTACCTAGAGTAATCATTTTTTCAACAGTTTTACGGATTTCTTTAGCACGAGCTTCAGTTGTCACGATTGATTCGTTGATCAAAAGGTCAGTTGTCAAATCGCGAAGCATTGCTTTACGTTGTGAGCTAGTGCGTCCTAGTTTACGGTAAGCCATGTATTCCTCCTTTATTTATCTTTTAATCCAAGACCCAAATCAATGAGTTTGAGTTTCACTTCTTCCAAACTCTTGCGTCCAAGATTTCGTACTTTCATCATCTCTGCTTCAGATTTTTCTGTCAAATCATGCACAGTGTTGATACCGGCACGTTTCAAACAGTTGTATGAACGCACAGACAAGTCCAGTTCCTCAATCGTGCGATCCAAAATACGATCGTCAGATTCAGTATCAGCTTCTTTCATCACTTCAGTTGACTTAGCAATCTCAGTAAGATTTGTAAACAAATCAAGATGTTCTGTCAAGATACGTGCTGAAAGCCCTAAAGCATCTTCTGGAATAATTGTTCCATTAGTCAAGATTTCAAGGGTTAATTTGTCAAATCCATCATTGCTACCTACACGAGCAGGTTCAACTTGATAGTTGACTTTTGTAACTGGTGTATAAATAGAATCTACAGCAAGTGTTCCAACTGGTGCATTATCTTTTTTGTTTTCATCAGCAGGTACATATCCACGACCACTGTTAACAGTCATTGTCGCTTTTAGAGAAGAACCTTCACCGATTGTAAAGAGATAATGATCTGGATTTACAATCTCAATATCACTGTCAGTCAAAATGTCTCCAGCTGTAATTTCAGCAGGACCTTCAACGTCAAGTTCAATGATTTTTTCGTCTTCAACGTATGATTTCACTGCAATCCCTTTAATGTTCAGAATGATTTGCATCACGTCTTCACGAACACCTGGAACTGTGTCGAACTCATGCAAGACACCTTCAATATTGATAGATGTCACTGCTGCTCCTGGTAGAGAAGCAAGTAGTACACGACGAAGAGAGTTACCAAGAGTTGTCCCGTAGCCACGTTCAAGTGGTTCGATTACAAACTTGCCATAATCTTTATTTTCATCAATTTTTGTTATATTTGGTTTTTCAAACTCAATCATTTAGTTACTCCCTCTTAAACGAAAAGCAGTGTAATGCGATGATTATACACGGCGACGTTTTGGAGGACGAGCACCATTGTGTGGCACTGGAGTCACATCACGAATTGCTGTTACTTCAAGACCAGCGGCAGCAAGCGCACGAATAGCTGACTCACGACCAGAACCTGGACCTTTTACAGTAACTTCAACTGATTTAAGACCGTGTTCTTGTGCAGATTTAGCAGCAGCTTCAGAAGCCATTTGAGCAGCGAATGGTGTAGATTTACGAGAACCTTTGAAACCAAGAGCACCAGCTGATGACCAAGCAATTGCATTACCATGCACATCAGTAATCATAACAATAGTGTTATTAAATGTAGCGTGAATATGAGCAATACCAGATTCGATATTCTTTTTCACACGACGTTTACGTGTTGGTTTAGCCAAGACTTTTACCTCCTATATTATTTTTTCTTACCAGCAATCGCAACAGCTTTACCTTTACGAGTGCGAGCGTTGTTTTTAGTGTTTTGTCCACGGACAGGAAGTCCACGACGGTGACGAATGCCACGGTAAGAACCGATTTCCATCAAACGTTTGATGTTCAAGTTTACTTCACGACGAAGGTCACCTTCAACTTTGATTGCATCCACTTCACGACGGATAGCATCTTCTTGATCTGATGTAAGGTCACGTACACGAACATCTTCTGAGATTCCAGCAGCAGCCAAAATTTTCTTAGATGTTGCAAGTCCGATACCATAAACGTAAGTCAATGAGATTACTACGCGTTTGTCATTTGGAATGTCAACTCCAGCAATACGAGCCATGTTTTCTCCTTTCTATCTTATCCTTGACGTTGTTTGTGTTTTGGATTTGCTGGGCAAATTACCATAACACGACCATTACGACGAATTACTTTACAGTATTCGCAAATTGGTTTGACCGATGGTCTTACTTTCATTTCTTATCCCTCCAAGTTTTTCGATTATTTAAAGCGGTAAGTGATACGTCCACGTGTCAAGTCATATGGACTCATCTCGACAGTAACACGATCTCCCGCTAAAATACGAATATAGTTTTTACGAATTTTACCAGAAACTGTTGCTAAAATCTGATGTCCATTTTCAAGTTCAACCGTAAACATTGCGTTAGGCATTGTATCGACTACTTTGCCTTCAACTTCAATCACATCGTCTTTTGCCACGCAAAAGCACCTCCATAAATTTCGATTCGATGCCTCAAGACACAGAGGCAACAATTATAAGTCAGACTATTTCAGTATAACATTTGTCGCGATTTTTTGCAAGTATGAAAAACGCTTTATTTCAAATTTGTCAATACTTTTTCGATGTCTTTGAACACATCATTGATATCTTGATTTCCTTCGATATCATGAACTAAACCTTTAGCACGATAGTGGGCAATGATTGGTTCACCTTGTGCAATATTCACATCCAAACGACGCTTCACTGTCTCCGGTTTGTCATCTTCACGTTGGTAGTAATCCTCTTCTTTGTAGTCAACTGGTGGATTGAAAACTTTGTGGAAAGTTTCACCTGTTTTGCGGTGAATGATACGACCACTCAAGCGTTCCAAGAGACAGTCTGGATTCACTTCGATGTTGATTACTCCTTCAAGTTCAATACCCAGTTCAGCCAATGTTTCATCCAAGGCATGAGCTTGTTCAATCGTACGTGGGTAACCATCTAACAAGAAACCTGTTTTTTTGATATCGTCCTGTGAAAGGCGTTCTTTAACAATACCATTTGTAACTTCGTCTGGGACCAACTCACCTTTGTCAATGTATGACTTGGCAAGTACACCCATTTCAGTTTGATTAGCCATTGCAGCACGGAACATATCGCCTGTTGAGATATGTGCAACATGGAATTTCTCCACAATTTTAGCTGCTTGCGTTCCCTTACCTGCTCCAGGTAAGCCCATAATCAAAAGATTCATGATAGGATCTCCTTATTTTGTATTTAAATAGAAGCAGAAATCTATTTCAACCCCTATTTAAAAACAAAATAGAAGAGGGGAGACGAAAATCTCTCTGATAGATAGACCTTCATACTCCACTCTCTAAGCAAAAGTAATTTTGCTTTTATTCTGTTTTGTCCATGAAACCAACATACTTACGTTTCAATAGGTAACCTTCAAGTTGTTTGATTCCTTCGATACCTGTTGAGATAATGATCAAAAGACTAGTTCCCCCAAAAGCAACAGCTTCTGAAAGGCCAAAGACATCTTTTGCCACAATCGGCAAGATTGAGATCACACCAAGGAAGATTGATCCGACCGTCGCAAGGCGACGAAGAAGTTTCGACATGAATTCTTCAGTTCCCTTACCAGGACGGACACCATGAATGTAGGCTCCACTCTTTTGCAAGTTTTCTGCTGCTTTCTCTGGATTGATCTGTACAAATGTATAGAAGAACGTAAAGAGAATGATTAGCAAGGCATACATTGCAACACCTGTCGGAGATGTTGTAGATAACATTTCCTGTGCTGTCCGTACCCATGCCCAATCGTGACCTGTAGCACTCAAAAACTGAAGAATGGCTGCAGGTGCTGCTGTAATGGAACTTGCAAAGATAACTGGGATAACCCCCGCCGGGTTCACCTTCAATGGAAGGTATGAACTTGATGGGGCTCCTTGAGCAACTTTTGTATATTGGATTGGAATTTTATATTCTGCTTGTTGAACATAGGTTGTAAAGTATACAATCAACAAGACAGCGATAATCAAAATAACGACAAAGATAATAGATGAAGTCAAACGGCTACTTGGAATATTGACGAAGTAGTCAACATAGATTCCTTTAATCATTTCAGGGATTGAAGCAACAATACCTGCAAAGATGATCATAGAAACACCGTTTCCGTATCCCTTATCCGTAATTTGTTCTCCAAGCCATGTTACAATCATACTACCTGCTGTGAGGATAATACCAATGGTAACAAAAACCTGTGGAGTTAAGGCTGTCGTTAATAATTTTGCTCCAGATAGAGTATTAAACCCTGCTGTGATCCCGATAGATTGAACGAATGCAAGCACAAGTGCAATATATCGAGTAGCTTGGTTTAGTTTTCTCCGTCCCACTTCCCCTTGTTTGCCCCATTCTACAAACTTCGGTAAAATATCCATTTGTAGCAATTGAACAACGATGGAAGCAGTGATATACGGACTTACACCGAGTGCGAAAACGGAGAAGTTCTTCATGGCATTCCCTGAAACAAGACTAAGCATGTTCAAGAAAGATAAACCACTGAGAGCTTCTAAACTTTTTGCATTGACACCTGGAACAGTAATACTTGTCCCAATACGGAAAACAAGAATGATAAAAATCGTAAAGAGAATTTTTGATCGAACTTGTTTAACCTTGAGCGCTTCTTTTAATAATTTAAAAAACATGGGTCACCTCTCTTAGATGACTTCTACAGAACCACCTTTAGCAGTGATAGCTTCCTCAGCTGATTTAGAGAATTTAGCTGCTTTCACAGTCAATTTCTTAGTCAACTCACCGTTACCAAGAATTTTAACGCCTGATTTTTCAGCTTTCACAATTCCTGCTTCGATAAGCACAACTGGAGTTACTTCTGCACCGTCTTCAAAGACGTTGAGTTGGTCAAGGTTTACAATTGCGTATTCTTTAGCGTTGATGTTAGTGAATCCACGTTTTGGAAGACGACGGAACAATGGAGTTTGTCCACCTTCAAAACCAAGGCGAACTCCGCCACCGCTACGAGCTTTTTGACCTTTTTGACCGCGACCAGATGTTTTACCGTTACCAGATGAAGTACCACGACCAACACGGTTACGTACTTTACGAGAACCTTCTGCAGGTTTCAATTCATGAAGTTTCATTATTATTTTCTCCTCTTTTGTAAAATGCTAGCGCCGATAAGAGAGAAAAGGTTGTCTCCCTTATCAACTCGCCTATACATTCGTCATCTTAGATGACTATACCTAGTTTTAGGGGATGAGTATTTCCACATCCCCTAAAAATCCATTAGTTTACTTCTTCAACTGTTACCAAGTGAGATACTGCAGTGATCATACCACGGATAGCAGAGTTGTCTTCTTTGATAACAGAGCTGTTCAATTTGCCAAGTCCAAGTGCTACAACAGTTTTACGTTGTGATGGAATGCGTCCGATTGGAGACTTAGTCAAAGTAATTTTAATTTGAGCCATTTTATCCCCTTTCTTATGCCAAATCAGAAACTGAGATACCACGAAGGGCAGCAACTTCTTCAGCGCGTTTCAATTGTTTCAAACCTTCAACAGTTGCGCGAACAATGTTGATTGGAGTGTTAGAGCCAAGTGATTTAGACGTAATATCTGCAACACCTGCCAATTCCACAACGGCACGAACTGCACCACCAGCGGCAACTCCAGAACCTTCTACAGCAGGTTTCAACAATACTTTAGCTCCACCGAATTCTGAAAGAACTTCGTGAGGAATTGTTGTTCCAACCATAGGTACTTCAATCAAGTTTTTCTTAGCATCGTCTACTGCTTTACGGATTGCTTCTGGAACTTCTTGAGCTTTACCAGTACCAAATCCTACGCGACCATTGTGGTCACCAACAACAACAAGAGCTGCGAAACGAAGACGACGTCCACCTTTAACAACTTTTGTAACACGGTTGACAGCAACTACGCGTTCTTCAAATTCAACTGCATTGTCTTTAAATGCCATTTTCTAGTGTCCTCCTATTAGAATTTCAATCCGTTTTCACGAGCTGCATCAGCCAAAGCTTTCACACGTCCGTGATATAGATATCCACCGCGGTCGAACACCACTTCTGAAATACCTTTAGCACTTGCACGTTCTGCAACGAGTTTACCGACAGCAACGGCTTGTTCAGTTTTAGTTCCTTTTGAAACTTCTTTGTCAAGAGTTGAAGCACTTGCGAGCGTTACACCCGCTACGTCATCAATCACTTGAGCGTAGATGCCTGTATTAGAACGGAATACGTTCAAACGTGGGCGATCAGCAGTTCCAGAGAGTTTTCCGCGAACGCGACGGTGGCGTTTTTGGCGGAGTTTGTTTTTATCTGGTTTAGAAATCACAGTTTTCACCTCTTTAGTTTTAAATCGTGTGCTATGCACAAAGTTGGAAAATAGGTCGGTGGTTGAAGATCAACCACTCAACATTATTTACCTGTTTTACCTTCTTTAAGACGAACGTATTCGCCAACGTAACGGATACCTTTACCTTTATATGGCTCTGGTGAGCGAAGGCTACGTACGTAAGCAGCTGTTTGACCAACTACTTCTTTTGAAATTCCGCTGATAGCAATTGTTGTTGGGTTTGGAAGTTCAAAAGTAATTCCTTCTGGAGCTTCAACTTCGTCTGGATGAGATTTACCTACAGCCAAAACAAGTTTGTTTCCTTGAAGTTGTGCACGGTAACCAACCCCACGCATTTCAAGTACTTTCTTGAATCCTTCTGATACACCAACAACCATGTTGTTCAAAAGGGCACGAGTAGTTCCGTGGATTGTTTTCATTTCTTTTGAATCGTTTGGACGGTGAAGAGTTACTTCAGTACCTTCCACACGAATTTCAATATCTTTTGAGAACTCACGAGTAAGTTCTCCTTTAGGTCCTTTTACAGTTACAACGTTGTCATTGTTAGTGATTTCAACACCAGCAGGCAACACGATAACTTTATTACCAATACGTGACATGTTTATTTTCTCCTGTTAGATTGTCAGGCCATTACAGCCAGTTTTCACGGGGTTAAATCGATTTCTCGATTTAAAGGAACATTTAGGTTTCAATTTCAAAGTGAATCTAGGCATCGTCTCGCGGGCATAACTTTGGGTTAGGCAAGAAACGATAACGAAGAGTCACAAAGAAATTGGGAACTAAATATTACCAAACGTAAGCGATAACCTCACCACCAACATTCTTTTGGCGTGCTTCTTTATCAGTAAGCAAACCTTCAGAAGTTGAAAGGATAGCAATTCCAAGTCCGTTAAGAACTTTTGGAAGATCTTCACGTTTTTTGTAGACACGAAGTCCTGGTTTAGAAACACGTTTCAAGTTAGTGATAACTTTTTCACCGTTTGGTCCGTATTTAAGGAATACACGGATGATGCCTTGTTTGTCATCTTCGATGAATTCTACGTTCTTAACAAAACCTTCGCGTTTAAGGATTTCAGCAATCCCTTTTTTGATGTTTGATGCAGGTACTTCAAGTACTTCGTGTTTCGCTTGGTTAGCGTTACGAATACGAGTTAGGAAGTCTGCGATTGGGTCAGTCATAACCATTTAATTATTCTCCTCTTACTAGTAGTTTGCAAGTCGCACTTGCTAGTTAATACATGATACAAAGAGCGTAACAGCTAGAGCAAAAATAGGCAATTTGATGCAGGAGCGATGCTCCAAAGCAAATTGGTCTTTTTTGCCAAAGCTGTAGCTCGTGTTCAAATTGGCAAAGCCAACTGAACCCGGGCTAAACTCGGTGTGAAAAAGATAACCTTTCCTAGAAACTTCAGTTTCTTCGTCAAGGTTCCTATTTTCACTTGGAGTTTTGACGCCCTTGATATCTTAAATTACCAAGATGCTTTTGTTACACCAGGAATTTGTCCTTTGTAAGCTAATTCACGGAAGCAAACACGGCAAAGTTTAAATTTGCGGTAAACTGAATGTGGACGACCACATTTTTCACAACGAGTATAAGCTTGAGTAGAGAACTTCGCTGGACGTTTGTTCTTAGCAATCATTGATTTTTTAGCCATTAGATTTACCTCCTATATTATTTTGCAAAAGGCATTCCAAGGCCTGTAAGCAATGCACGTGACTCTTCGTCAGTGTTAGCAGTTGTTACGATAACGATGTCAAGACCACGAGTTTTGTCAACGTCATCAAAGTTGATTTCTGGGAAGATCAATTGTTCTTTCACACCAAGTGTGTAGTTTCCGCGTCCATCAAATGATTTTGTTGGAACACCGTGGAAGTCACGTACACGTGGAAGTGAAACTGAAACCAATTTGTCCAAGAATTCGTACATACGTTCACCACGAAGGGTAACTTTTGCACCGATCGCTACACCTTCACGAAGACGGAAGCCGGCGATTGATTTTTTAGCTTTAGTGATAAGTGGTTTTTGACCTGAGATAAGTGCCAATTCTTCAGCAGCTTTTTCAAGGCTTTTAGCGTTTGATACAGCTTCACCAACACCCATGTTCAAAACGATCTTATCTACTTTAGGCACAGCCATCACTGATGAGTAGTTGAATTGTTCTGTCAAAGCAGGAACTACTTCATTAAGATATTTTTCTTTTAAACGATTTGCCATTATACTTCTCCTTTCCTTCGTGATTAATCAAGCACTTCGCCTGATTTTTTGTTGTAGCGAACTTTTTTACCGTCTACAAATTTGTAACCAACACGACCAGCTACACCGTTTTTATCTAAAACTTGAACGTTTGATACGTGGATAGCTGCTTCTTTCTCGATGATACCACCTTGAGGAAGTTCGTTAGTTGGACGTTGGTGTTTCTTAACGATGTTCACACCTTCAACGATAACTTTGTTTACTTTTGGAAGGGCAGTAAGGACAACAGCTTCTGTTCCCTTATCTTTACCAGCGATTACGCGAACTTTGTCGCCTTTTTTTACAAACATTAGGTTTCTCCTTGATTTTTCTTACGCCCATAAGGGCACCCTAGCTTGAAGCTAGGGGACTAGTTTGTTTCTAAAAATTAAAGTACTTCTGGAGCAAGTGACACGATCTTCATGAAGCCACCTTCACGCAATTCACGTGCAACTGGGCCAAAGATACGTGTTCCGCGAGGAGTTTTGTCTTCACGGATGATAACTGCTGCGTTTTCGTCAAATTTGATGTATGAACCATCAGCACGACGAGCACCTGATTTAGTACGAACGATAACAGCTTTTACAACGTCACCTTTTTTAACCGCACCACCAGGAGTAGCTTGTTTTACAGATGCCACGATAACATCACCGATGTTTGCAAATTTACGTCCTGAACCACCAAGAACTTTGATAGTTAAGATTTCGCGAGCACCGCTGTTGTCTGCGACTTTCAAACGAGTTTCTGTTTGAATCATTTCAGTTTTCTCCTTTCAGGTTTGATTAGATGATGACCGCTTCTTCAACAACTTCTACAAGACGGAAACGTTTTGTAGCTGAAAGCGGACGGGTTTCCATGATACGTACGATATCGCCTTCTTTGGCAACATTGTTTTCATCATGTGCTTTGTATTTTTTAGAGTAGTTAATACGTTTACCATAGACTGGGTGGTTACGTTTTGTTTCAACTACAACTGTGATTGTCTTGTCCATTTTGTCAGATACAACACGTCCAACAAGAACTTTACGATTATTGCGTTCCATTGAAATTTCTCCTTCCCTAGTCTATTATTTCGCTTCAGATTGAACTGTTTTGATACGAGCGATTTGTTTTTTAACTTCTTTCAAGCGAGCTGTTTGTTCCAATTGACCAGTAGCAGCTTGGAAACGAAGTTCAAACAATTCTTTTTTCAATTCGTTTTCGCGCTTCGCGAGTTCTTCTTGAGAAAGACCACGAAGTTCTTTAACAAATTCTTTTACTTCATTAAGTTTCATGCCTTCTCCTTATTCTGCTTCACGTTTTACGAATTTACATTTAACTGGCAATTTGTGGCTTGCAAGACGAAGCGCTTCGCGAGCGATCTCTTCAGATATACCAGCAACTTCAAACATCACTTTACCACGTTTAACTGGTGCTACCCAACCTTCAGGCGCCCCTTTACCAGATCCCATACGCACACCGATAGCTTTAGCAGTGTATGATTTGTGTGGGAAGATTTTAATCCAAACTTTACCACCACGTTTCATATAACGAGTCATGGCGATACGAGCAGCTTCGATTTGGCGGTTAGTAATCCAGTGGCTAGTTGTAGCTTGAAGACCGTATTCACCGAATGCTACTTCTTTTCCACCTTTTGCTTCACCGCGCATTTTTCCACGGAATTCACGACGGTGTTTAACACGTTTAGGTACTAACATTGGTTATTTACCTCCTTTAGTGTTTTTACGAGCTGGAAGAACTTCACCACGGTAGATCCATACTTTAACACCAAGTTTACCGTATGTAGTATCTGCTTCTTCCCAAGCGTAATCGATATCTGCACGAAGTGTGTGGAGTGGAACAGTTCCTTCTGAGTATCCTTCAGCACGGGCAATATCTGCACCGTTCAAACGACCTGATACTTGAGTTTTGATTCCTTTAGCTCCAGCACGCATTGCGCGTTGGATTGCTTGTTTTTGTGCACGACGGAAAGCAACACGTTGCTCCAATTGACGAGCAATTCCTTCACCTACAAGGTGAGCATCCAAATCAGGTTGTTTGATTTCGATGATGTTGATGTGTACTTGTTTTCCAGTCAATTTGTTAAGTTTTGCACGGAGTGCATCAACGTTAGCGCCACCTTTACCGATAACCATACCTGGTTTAGCAGTGTGAAGTGAAACGTTAACTTTGTTCACTGCGCGCTCAATTTCGATTGTTGAAACTGCTGCGTCAGCAAGTTCTTTTTGAACGAATTTACGGATTGCAAGATCTTCATGAAGGTAATCCGCGTATTCTTTTTCAGCATACCATTTGGCATCCCAATCACGGATGATGCCGACACGCATACCAATTGGATGTACTTTTTGACCCACGATGTTACCTCCTTATTTTTCTGCAACAGCTACAGTGATGTGAGCTGTACGTTTGTTGATTGGTGAAGCTGAACCTTTCGCACGTGGACGGAAACGTTTCATAGTTGGTCCTTCGTTTGCGAATGCCTCAGATACTACCAAGTTAGCTTTGTCCAAACCAAAGTTGTTTTCAGCGTTAGCTACAGCTGAGTTCAAAACTTTCAAGATGATTTCAGCAGCTTTGTTTGGAGTGAATGTCAAAATTGCAATAGCGTCGGCTACGCTTTTACCACGAATATTGTCAAGAACAAGACGTGATTTACGAGGTGAAACACGTACTGTACGAGCCATTGCTTTAGCTGAAGTAATTTCTGCCATTTATGTTCTCCTTATTTTCTACGTGTTTTCTTGTCGTCTGCAGCGTGACCTTTGTAAGTACGAGTTGGTGCGAATTCACCAAGTTTGTGACCTACCATGTCTTCTTGGATGTAAACAGGTACGTGTTTACGTCCGTCATAAACTGCAATAGTGTAACCAATGAAACTTGGGAAGATCGTTGAACGACGTGACCAAGTTTTGATAACTTTTTTCTTTTCGTCGTTAGCTTGAGCTTCAACTTTTTTCATCAAATGCTCATCGACGAAAGGTCCTTTTTTAAGACTGCGTCCCATTTTTATGTTTTCTCCTTTAAATGTTGTACCACAGCGGCTTGCGCTCACATGGAGCGCTACCGAGCTGGCGGATTATCTAGCGCTTATGCGACTAGTTTTAAATTATTTCTCGTTGCGACGACGAACGATAAGTTTGTCGGATTTCGCTTTCTTGTTACGAGTTTTAAGACCAAGAGCAGGTTTGCCCCATGGAGTAGATGGCGCTTTACGACCAACTGGTGCTTTACCTTCACCACCACCGTGTGGGTGATCGTTAGGGTTCATTACAGAACCACGAACTGTTGGGCGGATACCTTTCCAACGGCTACGTCCTGCTTTACCAAGGTTTACAAGTCCATGTTGTTCGTTTCCGACAACACCAACTGTTGCACGACAAGTTCCAAGAATCATACGTACTTCGCCAGATTGAAGACGAACAAGAACATATTTACCTTCTTGACCCAATACTTGAGCAGAAGCTCCAGCTGCACGCACCAATTCTCCACCACGACCTGGTTTTAATTCGATGTTGTGGATCAAAGTACCAACTGGAATGTTAGCAAGTGGAAGAGCATTTCCGACTTTGATATCTGCTTCTGGGCCTGAAACGATACGTTGACCAACTTCGAGACCTTTTGGAGCGATGATGTATGCTTTCACACCGTCTGTGTAGTGTACAAGAGCGATGTTTGCAGAACGGTTTGGATCGTACTCGATAGTTTTAACAACTGCTTCAACGTTGTCTTTGTTACGTTTGAAGTCAACCAAACGGTAGAAACGTTTGTGCCCACCACCTTGGTGACGAACAGTGATACGACCGTTGTTGTTACGACCAGCCTTGTTCTTCAAAGCAACAAGCAATGATTTTTCAGGAGCGCTTGTTGTGATTTCAGCGAAATCCAAAGAAGTCATATTACGGCGACCGTTTGTTGTTGGTTTATAAACACGAATTCCCACGATATTTCCTCCTTAGATTATTCAGCCTCAGCAGCAAACAACTCGATTGCTTTTGAATCAGCTGTAAGTGTGATGATAGCTTTTTTAGTTTTGTTAGTAAAACCAGTGTAACGTCCAACACGTTTAGCTTTAGGTTTTACGTTGATTGTGTTGACATTTGCAACCTTAACACCTTCAAAAGCAGCTTCAACAGCTTGCTTAATCAAAAGTTTGTGCGCACGAGTGTCAACTTCAAATACATACTTTCCTGCTTCAAGTTGAGCCATTGAGCTTTCAGTGATAACAGGTTTTTTGATAACATCATACAAATTCATTATGCAAGAACCTCCTCGATTTTAGAGATAGCTGCTTGAGTAACAAGAAGTTTGTCACTATTTGCGATGTCAAGAACACTTGCAGTTGTAGCAGTCGCAACTTTCACGTTTGGAAGGTTACGAGCTGAAAGAGCTGCGAATTCGTTTCCTTCTTCAAGAATAACAAGGACTTTAGAATCGATGCTCAAAGCTGCAAGAACTTTTGCAAATTCAGCAGTTTTTGGAGCTGTAAATTCAAGAGAATCAACGGCTACAAATTTGTTTTCAGCAACTTTTTCTGAGTAAACAGATTTAAGCGCAAGGCGACGAACTTTTTGAGGAAGTTTGTACGCATAGCTACGTGGAGTTGGTCCGAAGACAGTTCCACCACCACGCCATTGTGGAGAGCGGATAGAACCTTGACGAGCACGTCCAGTTCCTTTTTGACGCCATGGTTTGCGTCCGCCACCTGAAACAGCTGAGCGATTTTTAACTGCGTGAGTTCCTTGACGAAGGCTAGCACGTTGGCTGATGATCACATCAAACACAACAGATTGGTTTGGTTCAATACCAAAGATTGCATCGTTAAGAACAACTTCGCCAGCTTGATTACCAGTTTGGTCGAATAATGTTACATTTGCCATTTTGACTGTATTCCCCTTTCCTTATTATTTACCAGCTTTAACTGCTGACTTGATAGTGATAAGAGATTTCTTAGCACCTGGTACGTTACCTTTGATAAGGATAACGTTCTTTTCTGGAACAACTTGTACAACTTCAAGGTTTTGAATTGTTACACGGTCGCCACCCATACGTCCTGCAAGGTTTTTACCTTTAAATACGCGGTTAGGTGCAACAGGTCCCATAGAACCTGGACGACGGTGGTAACGAGAACCGTGAGCCATTGGTCCACGTGATTGTCCATGGCGTTTGATAACACCTTGGAAACCTTTACCTTTAGAAGTACCAGTTACGTCAACAACGTCTCCAGCTGCGAATGTTTCAACTGTGATTTCAGCACCAACTTCCAAGCCTTCAACGTTTTTGAATTCACGAATGAAGCGCTTAGGAGCCGTGTTAGCTTTCGCTACATGTCCTTTAGCAGGTTTGTTGCTCAATACTTCGCGTTTGTCATCAAAACCAACTTGGATAGCGTTGTATCCGTCTGTTTCAACAGTTTTAACTTGAAGAACAACGTTTGGAGTTGCTTCAATAACTGTTACAGGGATCAATTCGCCAGCTTCAGTGAAGATTTGAGTCATTCCCACTTTTTTCCCTAAGATTCCTTTTGTCATGAGAAAATAGTTCCTTTTCTATATTTTTTATTCAAAAAGTTTTTAACGAGCGTTTTTCATGCTCAAGGTATCAAGCTTTAAATTAAAGTTTGATTTCTACGTTTACACCACTTGGAAGATCCAATTTCATCAACGCATCAACTGTTTTTTGAGTTGGGTTGATGATATCGATCAAACGTTTGTGTGTACGCATTTCGAATTGTTCGCGAGAGTCTTTATATTTGTGAGTCGCACGAATGATTGTGTAGAGGCTACGCTCAGTTGGAAGTGGGATTGGACCTGCAACTTCTGCACCTGTACGAGTAGCTGATTCTACGATTTTAGCAGCCGCTGTGTCAAGCGTACGGTGTTCGTAAGCTTTCAAACGGATACGGATTTTTTTGTTTGCCATCTTTTTCTCCTTTTCGTCTATTTAAGATAATAGGCTAGCTCCACAAGAAAACCGACGCGCGTTGCGTGGCAATGCAACCGAGCGTGTCGCAACCTCTTGCATCAAAGCTAAGACTGTAATTTACAGCACCATAATAGAATAACACAAAGCCCCTGCGATTGCAAGGGATTTGACAGGATTTTTTAATTTTTTTAGATGAAACTGTTTTCCTATTTCATCTTCCTATGACTACTGATTTACGATCTTAAAATTTAATCTTTTCTTCTATATAATACGAGATAATACGAGCCATTTTGACCTTGAATTTATCTGCTGATTGATCCACCAAGATATCTGCTTTAGACTCGGTTTCTCTGTAGTATTGCAGATACTGCTCCCGTCTCATTTGATGGCTAGCTAGTATAAAGGAAGCATCGCGATTTCTCATAATCGTATCTCGAGCTAGGCGCCTCTCCAATTCCGTTTCTGCGTCCGTATAAAAGCAGATGGTTTTGTCAAAGAGTTCCTTGGGTAGAAAACCCACAGACATCCCTTCGACTATCAAGAACGGTTTTGAACCAGATAAGACTTCACTTGGCTTCCAAGGTTCATCAATCGTCAAGATGTCCATGCCTGCCTTTAAAGCTATAATATCTCTTTCTAAACTTGCCAGTTCATGCGCCACTGGGAGACAAGCTGTCACCTTTTGATTTGGTGCTTGCTTTGGTACTACCAGGTGACGTTCTGAAGTGATATAGGGATCTGTTTCTAGTAGATTTACCTTTTCAGAATCTAGAGCTTGGAACAATTCTTGAGCAAAGGTAGACTTACCTGATGCACCGTGACCGTAAATCCCCAGTGTTTTGACTTTCCCTAACTCTATCTCTGAAACCAGTTTGTCTACTAACTCTTTTTTCTTCATTCTCTCTTCACCTGTTCATAGCTTTCTTTTCCGTCATTGAGCTTGTCCCAAATCACTACTTGCCCACTTTTGAGAGATTTTTGCACATCGATAATTCGTTGATTAGAGGAACCTCGGAACTGGAGCATGAGATTGCGCTTGCTTTTGTCATAACGACCATCGACAAGGATGTCAATCAACGACAAGAGTTCCAGTTTGTCTGGAGTCTCCAACATCATTTCTTCCCAGGTGTAGCCAGTCCAAGACCAGATGTCCTTTTCTGGCAATTCCTTACGGATACGTTTGACGAGAGGCAAGAGAATTCCTGTATTAAGAAAAGGTTCTCCTCCCAGTAAGGTCAAGCCTTGAACATAGGGCTGGGCAAGATCTGCCATAATCTGTTCTTCTAACTCTGCTGTATAAGGAATGCCTGCATTGAAAGACCAAGTCGCAACATTATAGCAGCCCTCGCAGTGGAACATACAGCCTGCGACATAGAGAGAGTTACGCACGCCTTCTCCATCGACAAAGTTAAAGGCCTTGTAGTCAATGATCCGACCTTTACTAAGCTCCTCGCTTTTCCACTCGCCTGGTTTTGGTGTATTCCATGTCATTCTTTTACTCCAAATCTATCCAGTAACGTTCTACGCCATTGCGAACATCCTCAATAAGACCTCCATTTGCAAGAATGACGGCTCTGCTAGCCGGATTTTCTATGCTACAAGTCACTAAAGCTCGTTTAATATTCTTTCCCTTAGCAACTTGTAGACCTTGTCGGAGGGATTCTTTGGCATAACCCTTACCTCTTTCAGATGGACGAATGGAGTAGCCAATATGGCCCCCATTTTCTAGTAAGTAGTCATTTAATCGGAGACGAAGGTTGAGAAAGCCAAGAGCCTGGCCTGCTACGTCAAAACTAACCAACTGGATAGCAGGAACCCAGTTTTCAGGAATATTGAGTCCCGCTTCCGCTTGAAGATTTTCTTTTAGCCACTCTTCATAAACAAAATTGTTGGCGTTCCAAAACCCACCATCGTGGGCTGATTGAGTCTGTTCAAACTCTGCCATCATTTCTAAAATCGCTTCTTTATCTTCCAAACTTGGTCTACGTAGTTCCATCCTTACCTCCTGCTAAGAGAAAAGCGAGAGCGGACTCTCACTTTTATTTTTTCTTGTTCTTGTTTAAAAACTGTTCTCTGAGGTTGAGCAAGCGTTCTTTTTTTCCTACTCCACCTTTCGAATGTTTTTCATGATAACGGGTTACTTGAGCACGTCCCTTATCATCTAATTGGTATTTCCCCATTGCGTTTCCTTCTAATTTATTACTTCATGTCCGGATGTTTTAATAGTTGAGCCGTTCATGTGTTTGACACGCGCAGCGATTTCCTTGTGGCGTCCGTTAACCATCGGACGCGCTTGAGGATTTCCCAGATACCCACACGTACGTTTGACCACATCTACTGTTTTAGGGTCGCTATTGCCACAGTTAGGACAAGCAAATCCTCGCTCAGTTGGTTCAAAATCCCCTTCAAAGTCACACTTGTAGCAACGATCAATCGGAGTATTGGTCCCTAGATAGCCAACTCGGTCATAGGCATAGTCCCAAACAGCTTCCAGGGCCTTAGGATTTTGTTGAAGAACTGGATACTCACAATAGTGGATGAAACCACCTGACGCACCTGCTTCTGGATAAACTTTTTCAAAATCCAGCTTTTCAAACGGTGTTGGATTTTTACGGACATCATAGTGGAAAGAGTTGGTGTAGTATTCCTTGTCTGTAATATCAGGAATAGAACCGAACTTCTCTGTATCCAAACGACAGAAGCGATCTGTCAAACTTTCGGATGGTGTTGAGTAGATAGAGAAATGGTAATCATATTGATCTGACCACTCTTCTACACGTCGTTTCATATCACGAATGATGTCAAGCGTAAATTCCTTGGCTTCTGGATTGCTTTCCCAGCTATTGCCAAAGAAGACCGTCGCCACTTCATACAAACCGATATAGCCCAGCGAAACTGTCGCACGGCGATTCTTAAAGAGTTGGTCAACACTTTCTTCTTTTCCAAGACGGCGACCGAAGGCTCCGTACTGATAGAGGATAGGGGCATTCGCTGGTGTTGCTTCCTTGGTCCGTTCAACACGGTAAACCAGAGCATCTTCCGCGATGTTCATCCGCTCATTGAAGATTTCCCAGAACTTATTCAGATCCCCTTCAGACTCGAGGGCGATACGAGGCAGATTGACTGTCACAACACCTAGATTCATACGACCTGAATTGACCTCGACACCATTCTCATCCTTCCATCCTTGGAGGAAAGAACGGCAGCCCATAGGAACCTTGAAGGAGCCTGTCAGCTCGATAATCTTATCATAGGACAAGACATCTGGGTACATCCGCTTGGTTGCACACTCAAGAGCCAATTGTTTGATGTCGTAGTTAGGTGAACCTTCCTCTAAGTTGAGTCCTCTTTTCAACGTAAAGATGAGTTTAGGGAAGATGGCTGTTCGATGTTCTGAACCAAGACCCTTGATACGAATGGTCAAAATAGCTTTTTGAATTTCACGCTCAAAACGATTGGTTCCCAGACCAAAACCTAGCGAAGTAAAAGGTGTTTGGCCATTTGAAGTGAAGAGAGTGTTGATTTCATACTCGAGAGATTGCATGGCATCGTAGATGTCCTTTTGCGTTTTCTTCCAAGCGTAATCTTCCCGTTTATCAGGCAGAACCCACTCTTCCGCATCCTTGAGGTGTTTTTGATAATTCTTCTCTGCATATGGAGCCAAGACTTCATCGATACGGTCAGCTGAACAGCCCCCGTACTGGCTAGAAGCAACATTGGCGATGATTTGTGAAATTTGAGCCGTCGCAGTCTGGATAGACTTGGGACTCTCTACCTCTGCATTGCCAATCTTAAAACCATTTTCCAACATGCCTTTAAAATCAATCAAACAGCAGTTGGTCATCGGTGTGTAGGGACTGTAGTCCAAGTCATGATAGTGGATATCCCCTTTTTGGTGAGCATTGGCTACGTGCTTAGGAAGCATTTGCAGTCCAATTGATTTTCCAACAATCCCTGCTGTCAAATCACGCTGGGTATTAAAGACATCGCTGTCTTTATTGGCATTTTCATTGACAACTGCCTGATCTTTATTGAGCAGCTTATGGATACTAAAGTTGATATCTGTCGCTTTTGAGCGCTCAAAATCCCTTTGTGTCCGATAAGTGATATACTCCTCAGCCAAGGCATATTCTTTGGCTTCAAGGAGTTCATGTTCTACGACATTCTGAATTTCGTAAATCTTGACACCTTGAGGGAAGCGACTGTGAATTTCAGTGACGATTCTTTCAACCAGACCGTTTAGGCGTTTTTCTACTAGAGGCGTAAGGTCCATAACTTTTTCTGCCGCCTTGTGGAGAGCCTTGTCAATCTTGTCTACATCAAACACTACACGTCTACCATCTCGTTTTTCAACGAACAAGGTGGGAACGGTTGCAAGCTTTTCTTCTAATACAATCATATCCATGCTCTTTTCTAAAATATTGTTGAATTGTTTATATTCAGTATTATACCACTCTAAAAATAAAAATCAATATCTTGTGTCAAAAATCCTAAAATTTTTAAAATTCCACAAGATATTGATTTTTTATTTAGATTTATAAAGTTTGAATTCACTAGTATCTGTCTGAACAAGCTCATATTTTTCGCTGAGCCAGCTCTCTACATCCGACCACAAGGCAACTTTTTGATTGACCATAATCATCTTTGGTTGATTTTCTTTTAGATCATTCATCAGTTTAGTTTTATTTTCGTCGCTTGCGGTATAGAGTGTTGGTGTCACTAGAGAAGTCGGCGCCAAGCGTTCACTTGCACGATAGAAATCTGGACGATCATCCCAAGCATAGACACGATCCTCCGAACTCGTTTGCTGTTTGACCAGGCTAGCAAGACGTTCTCTCTCCTGGTAAGTCGCTGGATGTGAAAGGTAGCGACTCAGGATAGGAAGAGCAAGGAGGTAGGCAAGGGCAAGCAGTGGTAGATAGAAATTCCCTTTAATAAAAGAGGCTTTTTCCTCACGTCTTCTACGACGGCTTCCTCCCTCCGAGGCACTTTCCTTAATTCCTGTCAGAAGGAGCAAGACCAAGAAAGGAAGGAGAATAGCGAGACGAGTACCGTTGACAGGTTCATTTGAGAGAATTAAGATTCCCAAAGAAACCAACAATCCCAAGCTAGCAGCAATTGAGAGGGCATATTGCTTGGCTGGTTTTGACTGGAATAAACCAGTAAAGAGCAAACTAAGGGAACCTAGCCCCACTGCAAGTAAACCATAGAAGGCTGCATTTTCAAGCAAATGCGCATTTGAAAAGAGGCTAAGAGTATTTACTGGATATAAGGTCTGGCTAATGGCATCCCCAAAACTTCCTGTCCACACTGTATAGTAGCCTAAAGGATAGAATAAGAGTGAAAATCCTAGGGCTGACGCAAAGAACTGATATAGACCATGAACAAAGTGACCTTTAGCTAGATTAAAGCCGATAATGCCCAAGGCCAGTACAGCCGCAAACAAGGCGGTTGGGATTGGCGCAAGGAAGAAAGCGAGAGCAAGGCTCATCCCCACTCTTACAAATCCTTTGTCGTCATTTGGATAAGCTAAGTAGTTCGTAACAACACTCAATGAATAAAATAGGAAAGGCAAGGCTACTAAGAGAGCATAGCCACCACCAAAAGCGAGTCCTGCCACTAACAAATAGAACACAAATACCAGCTTCTTGGCTTCTTCTGCTTGACCAGTAAGAGCATCTGCAGATTTAAAAAGGAAAACACCTGCTCCAAACAAGGCCAACCACTCAACCAAAGCAAGCAGAATACTTCCTAGGGAAAGATAGGTTAGCAAGTAATAGAGCAATCCATTCGTTCCAAAGTAATCTGTATACATTTGACCATTTTGATGCAAGGCCCAACCGGTATAAAGATCCTGACTTTGTTGCGGACTGACTACACCAAAAATAATAGGCAGGACAACCGAAATGGCTGTGGCCACTAAACTCCAAAGCATAATACTAAAAAAGGGGATGGACGCTCCTTCTCTCTTTTCTGGCGCTGACCAATCTTGGTAATGAGATTCTTCTAGTTTCTCATCTATTTTCCCGTATACGTTCATTCAATTTCTCCTCTAAGTTTATCTGTTTTAGTATATCAAAATCTTACAGGAATGTCAGCTTGGGATTGATATTTGCTTAATTTCTTATCCAATATCGCCAAGCGTTCGATTTCACGAAAACGGTGGAACCTACTAACTCTGTACTCTTTAATAAAATCTTCATCTTCTAGATTAAGCATTGTTTTCTCCTTTACCTATCTATTCGTAAGAAGAAAAAAATAAGATCCAGCCTTGGGCTAGATCTTGATGGATAGTTAGAGCATGGGTGCAAACAACTGGACAATTTCCTTAATGAGCCTTTGGTACCAGCTTGTTTTGATGGTATGGGGATAGATTTCTTGAGAAACCTTAAAAATTTCTTCGAAGTCCCTCTCAATGTCTAAAATAGATTGTGTTCTATAAAGCAAAACACCATTTTCATAGTGGTGGAGCAAGCTACGATAGTCAAAATTGATGGTTCCCACTGTCGCTACTTCTCCATCGACCAGCATTTGCTTGCTATGAAGGAATCCGGGACTGTACTCGTAAATGCGAACTCCAGCAGACAACAAGTCAGGATAGGCCCCGCGAGTAACCAATTGGATGACCTTCTTATCTGGGATACAAGGCGTCACAATTCGCACTTCTACCCCTCTCAATGCTGCATTTTTAATACTTTCAGTTAGATCATAGTCAGTGATCAGATAGGGAGTCGTGATATAGACATAGTCTGTAGCTTGATTGATAAGGTTTTGATAGACAGTTTTTCCAACTTGGGCTCGGTAGATAGGCTTTGGCCCACTACTGTAAGGAATGCAAAGCCCCATCCCATCTCTAGGTTGATTTTCGAGATGGTATTGGTCAAAGTCACTAATTTCCCCACGGTTGATATACCAAGTTGATAAAAAGAGTCTGGTAAAAGCCTTAACCGCTGATCCATCTAGGCGAATACCGCTATCCTTCCAATAACCAAAGCGTTCGATATGGTTGATATACTCATCTGCCAGATTGACACCACCTGTATAGGCAATTTGACCATCGATAATCATGATTTTACGGTGGTCACGGTTGTTATAGGCGACGGTTAAGCGCGGAATCACCTTGTTAAATTTATGGGCTTCAATCCCTCGGCTACGAAGCTGGATAGTATAATCCCCAGGCAAGGTTGCCATACAACCAATATCATCATAAAGGAGTTTCACTTCTACTCCTTGAGCTGCCTTTTCTTCCAAAATCTCCAAAATACTATCCCACATCAAACCTTCTTCGATGATATAGTATTCGAGAAAGATAAACTTCTCTGCTTTCTTGAGATCCTCTAGCATCTGATGCCACATGCTTTTACCAGATGCAAAAAATTGGGTATCCGTTCGATTATAGACATCTGCATTCGTGTCCATACTGAGGAGAGATTTGATAACCCCGTAAGCCGACTTGTCTTGTTCTTTTAACTCCAAACGGAGAGCTCTGCTATTGTCCTCTCGGTAAACCATTGATTGGAGCTGCTTTAGCTGCTTCAATTCTTTTTTAGATAAACGGCGCTCTCCAAACATGATATAGAGCAAAGGGCCAAAAACTGGCACAAAGGCTACTAACAACCATGTTACCTTACTCTCAGGATTCATAGATCGATTAACAATCGATACAATGGTCGCTAAGCTTACTAAAATGACAAGGATAATCCAGAGAATCGGAGCCATCTGCCCTAGATAGAGAAATAAACCAAAGATGATAAACAACTCTGCCAACATGATAGTAATACTAAAACCATACTTGGACATGAGTAGCTGCATTTTTCTAGCTGTCATACATCCCCTTCTTTTTCTAACATTCTCCTTAACTGCTTAATAAACTAATCTTTCTACTAGTATACCTCAGTTCAGGGGTAGATAGCAACCTTTTACTCTTGCCCTTCCATTTTCAGATGTATATTACAGTTTGAGAGCCAACATATTGACTGTCATACCTGCTGCAGTTCCCATAAGGTAGACGGTATCTCCTTCTTTAACCAATCCATGGTCCAATGAATAGGCCAAGCCAAATGGCACAGAGACTGACACCATATTTCCATAGTCCGTGACGAGATTGAGGTATTGATTCTCAGCCACACCTAGCTTTTCCATAACCAAAGGAAGAGCACGACTTGCTTGGTGAGGAATGATATAGTCCACGTCTGCCAAGGCTAGCTGGGTCTTTTCTTGAAACTCTTCAAACATGACTGGGATTTTACGAGCTGACAAGAGGAGGATTTTCTTTCCCTTCATATCAAACATATAGTTGGTCTTAGTCGCTTCAGAGTACTCTTTTGGTTGAAAAGAAGTCAGACCTCCACGAATTTCCGTATCGTGAGCTCCTTCTGACCAAGTACGTTGGAGACTAGCAATGACCCCTTTTTCCTGATGGCTTTTTTGGAAAATAAAGGCTGCCGCCCCATCACTAAAGAGTTCAAAACTTTCTTTTTGCTTGGGATTGAGCCCTAAACTACCAACCTCACTAGACACGATCAGAACACGATTGTATTCGCCCGCCTCAATCAAGTGGGACATGGTCGATAGGGCAGAAATAAAGCTAGTACAGGTCGTATTGATATCCATAGCTGGAATAGAGAGTCCTTTTGCCACGCGCTCATGAATCAAGGCAGCAGTACAAGGAATAGGCTGAACTCCAACTGCACTAGCTGATACAAGGCAATCGATATCTTTAATATCTAAATTTGCATGTTCAAGCGCACGCTGAATCGCTACCTCTGCCAAGTCGAGTTGCGTTTCTTCATTTTCAACTACACGATAACGAGTCTGGTCTTTGAATTGGACGGTATGTTTGGGAAGGCAAACACCATAACCAGCGATTTCTACATGTCTTTTTACTTCTGTCATTGTCTATTATCCTTTCATAAACGTTGGATTCGTTTGAGTTTACGGCTAGTATCCCAGTGATAATCTGAAAATTGGATTTGAGGAACTATAAACTGCTTTTGCTGGGCTAGGAGTTGAAACTGGGCTAGAATAGATGCTTCCACTGCCTCATCTCGTTGGCTTAGACAAACTTCCACTACCTTCTCAGAATGTTGCTTGACTTGGTAATCTTCTACATTCTCCACAAAGAGGATGCACCGCCTGATAAAGTCAGGATAGATGGTCACTTGACCCCCATCCAGTCCTTCGAAATAGAAGATGTCGTCAGAGCGTCCTTCGACCTTGTCAATCCGTGTATAGCAGGAGCCACATGGACAAGGCTCCCGATTTTCAACCAAGATATCATTGAGCTGGTAGCGATAAACAGGCTGACTGCTTCGTTTAAAGTCCGTAATCACTGGATAAAAACGGCGGTCATCCAGATACCGCTTTTCCACAAAGATAATGTCTTCGTTGAGATGTAGATTACCAGCTGGGCAAGTGCAGGCTAAGAAACCTTCAGTCGCCTGATAAACTTGGTCAATAATGGATAGAGAAAAGGCTTCAGCGATCCGTTCCCTATCACTATCTTCTAAGATTTCTGCCACCGAAACGATTTTTTGTGGATGGATGGCTAACTGTCCAGCCTTGAGACGCTTGCTCAATTCAATCAACATAGAGGCTGGCGCCACAATAATCGTCGGTTGGTAGCTATTGAGACGCTCGATATGCTCATCTGTATGTTTGAAAATATCAAAATACTCTAAACGAATGAGGGCCGTATTAATGGTCTGATAGAGTTCATTATCAGCTCTCAGGAAAAAGGCGATACGGTGCCCAAAAAGCTGCCCCTTTGGCAACATCTTTGCCAAGATAGCCGCAGCCCACATACTTCGCTCTTTCTCTGTTGTGATAAAGAGCCCCCGATGTCCAGACGTCCCTGAAGACAGACCGACGGCCACTTCCCCTTTAAGTTCAGTGAAGTCACGGGTCTTCTCACTTTCAATGGCTAAGGATAAGGCTTCATCACGATCCACTCCTTGGGTGTTGAGCTCATTGAAATGTTCCATCATAAAAGCCTTATCCATATGGTCAAAGTCGCTAGGCACCCCATTTTTAAAGTAGGGAGACTCTCGCTTTAAAAAGTCCATATAGTTAGCTAATTGCTTTTTCTGATAGTTTTCTACAGCTTCTCGAGATTTGAAATAATGAAGCCAGCGAGTTTGGATAAAGATTTTAAGAAAGGTTATTTTTTTCATATAAGATTGACTCTATCCTTTCTACAGGGTCATGACTAACAAGCACCTCAATTCCGTCTTTCAAGACTTCCTCCAGAAACTCTGTCCCCTTGATATAGTCCACCTTGTTATCTTGAACCAAGGAAGGAATCAGGTGCATCTGCTTGGTATAAGGTAAGAGGTCAATTCCCCAACAGAGGTCTGCTGCAATGAGGAGATTAAGGTCTGGAAGATACAGACAGGCTTGCCCCCTAGCATGCCCATCAACAGAAGCTACTAGGATACTGCTATCTCCAAAGAGGTCACAAATCGGACCATAGGGAAAGTTTGAATAGCGCTGATTTGCCTTGATAACGGTCAGTCTTTTCTCAAAATCAACTGGTAAAAACTCTTTAAAGACCAAATCCTTGAGCTTGGGTTTCTGGTAAACTTCAAAAACCTCCTGAGTCAGGATAAATTGAGCGTTCGGGAAAAAACTTGCCCCTCCTAAATGGTCTGGATGGAGATGAGACAACATGACATAGGTAATCTCTTCTGGCCTAATTCCTTTTGCCTTCAATAAGTATGAAATCTGATCCTTTTCCGTCATTTGAACAGGAGTTCCTATACGGTAAAAACCATAGCGTAGCTTCGTCTTAATGTTATAGTGATAACCCGTATCATATAGTAGATAGCCCTTGTCTCTATGCTTGATGAGAAATACTCCCGCTGGGAAGGTCATTTTTTTATTCTTGACTCCCTTAAACAGTAAACCCGCATAGCTGGTACAGTAGCCGGCCGGGAAATAATCAATGCTTTCGATAATCTTGGACATATTGGTCAATCCCTTCTGAAATACTGATTCGAGGGCGATAACCCAAGTCTCGCTCCGCCTTTCTGATGTCCAGCGTCTGGCTATACCTCAGCAAGTAATAGGTGTAGCGTGTCAGAACTGGTTCCCCTTTGAGATGCAAGATTTTGTAAATAAACTCTAGCGTACTCGCAATAGCTGAAAGAAGAGGAGCTGGCACTTTTCGGTATGTTATCGGATAGCCTAGCCCTCTCAAAGTTTCTTCTATCAGACTCCTAAATTCCCTTGGTTCTCCATTGGTGATGTTATAGACTTGGCCACTAGCTTGAGGGGCCTCTAGAGCCAAACGAATGGCCAGAGCAACATTTTCCACACAGGTCATATCCATGTGCTGGCGACCGTCCCCTATCAAGGGAATGCCAATCTTCTGACTGAGTTTGAGAACTCGGGGTAAAATACTGGTATCCCCAATCCCAAAAAGCCCACGGGGGCGTAAGATGATGCTAGGTACATCCGGATAGTCTTTAAAGAGTTGCTCCGAAGCCAGCTTACTACGGATATAGTTGTTAAGCTTATTTTCTTGCGGAGCATCGCTTTCTTTGATGGCGAACTGGTCTTTAGAAGCAGCATAGATGCTAGGTGAGGATACGTAAACCAAGCGTTGGATACCCGTCTCCCGACAAGCCTCTAGAACATACTTGGTCCCCAAGACATTTGTCTGGTAGAAATCCTCCCAAGACCCCCAGACGGTAGAAAGAGCACCCGCATGCACAACCATGTCCATACCCTGACAAGCCTGAGTCAGATTCTCTTGCTTGGTCAAATCTCCCTGAAAAAAAGTTACTAGGAAGTTCTCCAAAGACTGACCCGCCTTGAGATTGCGTCCAAAAGCGCGTACCTGATAGCCATGCTGACTGAGCTCTTCAACAACATACTTGCCTAGAAAGCCCGTAGCACCTGTTACCAATACTTTCTTCATTTTTTACTTCTCCTTGTCCCCTAAGAGCCGATGTATTTCGCTCTTCAGAATCTCTGTTGGCTGATAGATTTGAGCTGCACGACTAAGTCTGTTCAAGTCTGGCCAGTCATCTCTAGCCAACAACTCATCAAAGGCACGTCCAATCGCTTCTCTATCCTCCCGTTTAGCAGTCAAGGCAATACCTGCTTCAAGTCCACGAGCCGCATAGTCGTATTGGTCATAGTCGTGGGGAAGGATTAAAGCTGGCTTACCATGAATAATACATTGATAAAAAATACCAGCCCCTCCATGATGAATGACATAGTCCATCTGGGGAATGTATTCCTTATAGGGAAGATAGGATACCACAGAAACATTGTCCATGACCTCCTCACATTGGAAACCTTGTCCGCCGAACCCCAGAGTTACAAAGAAGTGACAGTCCGGATGTGCTTCTGCCAATTGTTGTGTCTGATAGAGGAGGTTGTCTTTGGCCCATGCTAGCTGAGTCCCACAAGAGACGAGGACTTTCTTATGATTTGCATAAGGAACCAAATCGAGGGGATAATTCTCTGCCCTCTCAATCGAAGAGCCAAAAGGTCCTACCCAAAGGTAGTGCTCTGGAAAACCACTTTTCAGCTCCAACTCTTTCATCCCAATTCCCAAGATGGAATAGGGTGAATAGATGGTTTCCTGACCTTTCTGATTGTAGAGCTTAAAATCGTAACGTTTCAATCGTTCTCTCAATAAAAAGGTTACGATTCGTTTCCCTAAACGAGTCCCTTTTCTTCCTAGCCATTGCTGGGTAGATTGGAAAGGATTCTTTGGACTGCCCATTCCCCTAAAGAAACAAGGCGGTCCATCTGTTGTTTCAATGGCAAACTGTGTCGCCATAGTGGTAATCCAGGGAATATTCAACTGTTCCGCTACAAGTCCTCCAGAGAGGGTTATAAAATCCGCAATCACAATATCAGGTCGATTTTCCTGCCACTCTTGCACCAATTGGTCAGACACCACATTGATTAAATCAAGACTAGCTGACAACTGTCGATAAGCAGAGATAAGGTTTAATTGCCCTTCATTGTTGGCTACCCGTTCAAACTCATCTACAGAATTTTCTAAAATGGGAATCACCTGAAATCCCATCTCCTCTGCGACCGCTTTTCGTTGCGGTCCTGTAAATAATCGAATCTCATACAGGGGATCCTTCAACAAGGGTGCGAGTAGATTGAGGGTCGGGAAGAGATGCCCACTTAAGGGTACTACAAGCACATCAATTTTGATTTTTCTCATATGTCTAGGATAGCAAATTTTTAAAAAAAGAACTACCATAATGATAGTTCTTTCCAATATTATTTATATTATCGGGAATACGTCACTTCCTCTTAAGTTAATCTCTAGAAGAGTTCTTTATAAAGAGCAATGGTCTCTTCTAAAGTCGGCATGAATGGATTGCCTGGCGCACAAGCATCGATCAAAGCATTTTTAGAAAGATAGTCAAAGTCAAAGTCAAAGTCTTTTTCTTGGATACCAAGTTCAGTGAGTTTCTTCGGAATTCCTACTGTTTCAGACAGTTTCTCAATTTCAGCAATAGCATAGTCAGCGCATTCCTGGTCTGTTTTCCCTTCAATATGGAGTCCCAAAGCTTTGGCTACATTGCGGAAAGCTTCTGGCACGCGTTTAGCATTTTCACGTTCAACAACTGGAAGAAGCATGGCACAGCAGACGCCATGTGGTAAATTATACACTGCACCGAGTTGGTGAGCCATTGAGTGAACGTAGCCCAAACCAGCGTTGTTAAAACTCATACCACCGAGGAAGATGGCATTAACCATCGCCTCACGCGCTTCAATATCTTGACCATTTGCCACAGCACGAGGAAGATACTCTTTGATGAGTTCAATCGCTCCGATAGAGAGTTTCTTAGTTACATCATAAGCACCCGGTGTGACCAAGGCTTCGACAGCGTGAGTAAGAGCATCCATACCTGTTGCTGCTGTGAGCGCTTGCGGTTTTGATACCATAAGTTCTGGATCATTGACAGAGATCAGGGCAAGGCTGTTCTTGTCAACCATTACCATCTTGACCTTGCGTTCTTCATCAGTAATGACATAGTTGATGGTGATTTCTGCTGAAGTTCCAGCTGTTGTATTGACCGCAACCACTGGTAATCCTTTTTTAGCAGACTTGTGGAGACCTTCGTAGTCCTGTGGTTTGCCACCATTTGTAGCAATGATAGAGATACAACTAGCCGCATCCTGAGGAGATCCTCCTCCAAGACTGATAATGAAGTCACAACCATGCTCTTTCAAAGCAGTAACTCCATCTGTGACGTTCTTGCAAGTCGGATTTGGCTCCACATCGCTAAAAATCACATATTCAATCCCTTCAGCATCTAATGGTTTTAGGACCTTAGGTAAAATATCACTTCCCTCGATGAACTTGTCTGTCACCAAAAGAGCCTTTTTATACCCCAGTTCCTTGATATACGGACCTACTTCATTTACAACGCCTTTACCAATAAGGTTAACTGCCGGAACGTAAAATGTAGCCATATGTTTTTCCTCCTGCGCCTTTGCGCTATTTGATTATTTACCTTAAGTATATGACCTTATCCTTCATTTTACAAATATTTATAAGCGCTTTAAGTAAAAAAACGGTAAAGAACCACTGGTCACGTTTTTAAACAAAAAAGCTCCAAAAAGATGGATTTCATCTCATTGGAACTTTTACTGAATGATTATTGCTTAGTTAATACCACTCGGTCAGATGGCTCTCGGTCCATATCATCGATAATCAATTGATTACCATTAACCGTGTAAATTTTGACATCATCACCGATAATGACACGTTGATTTTCTGGCTCAAAGCTAACTTGCTTGATTTCCTTATCTCCATCTGGTTCGACCTCAGTCCATCTACCACTTTTACCTGTTACAACTAGAGTGATCTGGTCATTCTCATCTTTTCCAGTATAGGTACCATCGATGTTCGTAAGTTGAGCTACAGTAGTGTCCTGACTTGAGGACGCCTGTGGTTGGCTGGCACTTGTAGCAGCACTAGAAGATGACTCTTGTTGAGTAGAGGTTTGTTGAGCAGATTGCTGGGTAGGTGCTTGTGTCTTAGATCCACAAGCTGCTAAAAGACTAAGAATTGCTAAAGAAGCAATAGAAAGTGTGAATGTTTTCGTTTTCATAGCGACTTCCTTTCTTTTGTGCTAATGTATTTCTGAAATCGTTTTCGAGTTTTCCTATCCCCAGTATAGCAACTTAAGTCTAGAAGGTCAACTAATCTCATGATTTCCCACCAAACCCGCTCGTACTTCCGAGATAAAATAGAGAGAGCCCGTCACGAAAAGCAAGTCCTGATTGTTGGCATTTTCTTCAAATTTGCTGATAAAATCACGATAAGAGTCAACCAGTTTATAACCAGAAACATCGCTTTCTTCTAGAGATCCTTGGTAGTCAAAGCCTGTTACCTTAAGTTCCACCTGAGGCAACTGCTCTGTTAGATAGGCTAACATCCCTTGGTAATCCTTGCGTTTAAGGGCGCCAAAAAGGACATGAACCTGGTATCCTTGCTGGATTTTTTCCTGAATAAATTCGACCAGACGAGTTAAGGCTGGAAGATTGTGAGCTCCATCTAGGTAAATCTGCGGGCGAATCCGTTCTAATCGACCTGCCCAGTGTGTCTCCTTCAAAGCCTGTCTGACAAGCACTTCTTCGACCCTTTCACCTCTTGATGCCATAAACAGAAGAAAAGTTTGTAAAGCCAAGGCGGCATTTTCTTGCTGATAAACACCTTCCAAACTGATTTCAAGTTGTGAAAAACTCGCTAGGCTACTTGAAAAATCCCCAGCTTTCAAAGCGAAGTCTCGTCCAGCTTGATAAAGGTCTACGTCTAACTCTCTTGCTCTTTTTTGACAGACAAGCTCAGCTTCTGGAGCGAGCTTAGTAATGACCGCCTTCCTGCCAGCCTTGAAAATACCAGCTTTCTGCTCGGCTATTTCCTCCAGACTATCGCCCAAGGTCTCCTGATGATCTAGACCAATCGAAGCAATAACTGCAATCTCGCCTGTTACGACATTAGTGGTGTCAAGCAAACCACCAATCCCCACCTCTAGCAGGACTAGATCCACTCCCTGCTCTTTAAAGTAAAGCAAAGCAATCAGGGTCAACAACTCAAAGAAAGACAATTGATCATGTGTTTCTAAGAGAGTTTTTTCCATCTCCTTGACTTGGTTAGCCATACGGACAAAGTCTTCATCTGCGATTGGTTGTCCATTGATACAGATTCGATCATGGATACTGATGATATGAGGAGAGGTAAAGGTGCCAACTTTTTTTCCATGAGCTACAAACAACTCCCTCATAAAGGCAATAGTTGACCCTTTACCGTTAGTCCCTGTTACGTGGATAATCGGATAAGTCTTCTCAGGATTCCCCAGCAAATCCACAGCTCGCTGCATTCGTCCAAGACCAGATCTAAAGTTTAAACCAATCCGACTATGAAGCCATTCTTCTACTTCAAACATACATATCTCCTTAACAAAAGTCCAATCAACTACCGCATCAAAGTATGATTACAAATAAAAAGCGAGGTCGGGACTAAAATCCCGACCTCTTACCTGGTTAGCTAATCACTAGCTACTATGAATTTCAACGTGAGCTAAAAACGTCCACCGAACGTTCCTGCGTTTTCTTATTTCTAGAAGCAGGGCTGATACAGTCTTCCAGACTTACCAGTTCTCTCTTTTTTAAAGGAACTGGGGTAAAAATATCCACTGGATGTTCCAACTCTTCCAATTTCTAGGAGTTGGGGTGATACAGTCTCCCAGACTTACCAGTTCTCTCCTATTTAAAGGAACTGGGGTAAAAACGTTCCCCGAACGTTCCTGCGTTTCTAATTTCTGGCGCAGGGCTAAAAACATCCACTGGAAGTTCCAACTCTTCTAATTTTCAGGAGTTGGGCTAAAAACGTTCCCCGAACGTTTTTACTCCTCCATAAAGCTGTTGAAGACTTCTTCAATCATGTTCCATTCGTCTTCTGAATCCTCTGGAATTGGTTGCAATTCGCCTTCTGTTCCATCTTCATTTTCAGTGAATGAGTAGGCTTGGATTTCAACTTGCCCGTCTTCGTCTTCTTCTGCGTTGACTGGTACAAGCAGAACATAGTTCTTACCAAATTCTTCTTTTCCATCAATGGTCAAAAGGATTTCAAACAAGGTTTCATTTCCTTGTTCATCAACAAGTGTAATCAATTCACGTTCTTCGTGATCGTGGTTGTGATCGTGTGACATAGTTTCTCCTCTGTCTTAAAATTTTCTATCTAAATAATTTTGCAAAATCAGCTGAGCAGCCAACTTATCAATAACTTTCTTGCGTTTGTTGCGACTGATATCTGCTTGTTCAATCAACATACGTTCCGCAGCGACAGTCGTCAGACGCTCATCTTGATAGTCTACTGGTAAACCAAAAAGTTCCTCTAATTTTGCCCCGTAGGCTTGACTAGCTTCTACCCGCGGTCCACTGGTATTGTTCATGTTTTTAGGCAGACCAACTACAAAGCGTTCCACCGAATAGGTGTCAACCAATTCCTTGATACGGTCAAAACCAAACTGGCCCTGATCCTCATTAATCTGGATGATTTCAAGTCCTTGAGCAGTGAAGCCTAGGGGATCGCTAATGGCAACACCCACTGTTTTTGAACCAACGTCCAATCCCATAATTCTCATAGATTATAGATCGACTCCTTGTCCTTTAAGGTAGTAGCGTACCAATTCTTCAACAATTTCATCACGCTCATACTTACGGATTTGATTTCGTGCATTGTTATAACGAGGAACGTAGGCAGGGTCACCACTCAATACATAACCGACGATCTGGTTAATCGGATTGTAGCCCTTGTCATTCAAAGAAGCATAAACATCTGTCAATGTTTCGCTAATTTCTTTCTTATTGGAATCATCCAATTTAAACCGTACAGTTTCTTCAGTAAATCCCATTCTAACACCCTCTTTCCTTAGAATATTACTATTATAGCATATTTCCTTACGTTCTACAAATAAATCAGTTTGTTTATTTGGATTTTCTTACTGTTCTACCGCCCCATTTGCCACTCTGTCAGCAATATACTGGCTAGGTTCGTTTTTTAAGAGATTTTCAAGACCAATATTTTTTAAATATTCTATTTGAGATGCCTTTTTGACATCCAGCACTTGAAAATCATAAGTCGTTGTGGTCTGGATTTCTGTCTCGCTGAGTAGCTTGGTTTCCAGTGTAAATCCTGCTAGTTTGCGAGCCTCTTGGATGGTCTCATCCTTTTCTTCTGCTTCTAGAAGCGCTTTTTGCGTTTCCTCTAGGCCATTTTCAGAGATAAAGGTCTTGAGTTCATCCCCGACAGGTCGTTTTTGCTGGATGGTCAAGGTCAAAAATTGATTGCCTTTATAGGTAATGGTCTGAATCTGCTGCGTTCCATTTTCCGACTTTGGCATCAGCAAGGTCTTGGTGACCACCGTATTTTTTTCGGCATTATCCAAAACAGGAAGGTTGGATTGGAGAGGTTCAGACTCCGATGTTGTAGGAGAGGTCGCCTCCTTTTTTTGCCCACACCCAGCAAGTAAAAAGAAGACGGCCAAACTAGCAATTAGTAACTTTTTCATAATTCCTCACATGATTTTAAAACAAAAGAGCAAACAAGGCCAGGAGTCACTCCCAGCCTTGATGTTTTATAGAGCTGCACGTAGACGTGCTTCTGCATTTTCTACATTACGGACAGAGCGTGGCAAGAAGGCACGGATATCATCTTCTTTATAGCCGACTTGCAGGCGCTTCTCATCAACGAGAATCGGACTCTTTAAGATCCGTGGTGTTTCCATGATTAAGTTGAGCACTTCATTGACACTCAAATCCTCGATGTCAACTCCAAGTGCCTTAGCGTAGCGGTTTTTTGACGAAACGATACTGGCAATTCCATTATCTGTTTTCATGAGAATATCTAATAACTCTTCTCTTGTAATTCCTTCTTTACCGAGATTTTGTTCTTTATAACTTAACTGGTGGGCATTGAGCCAGGTTTTCGCTTTTTTACAGCTAGTACAACTTGAGACTGTATAAATTTTGATCATGTACCTACCCCTTTCGCTACATGTTACTATCAGTTTAGTCTATTATACCATAAAAAGCATCCGACTTGCGACCTATTTTTAAAAAAATTTAACTTTTTTCGCGATTTTCGTACTTTTTTCTTGACAAAATCAATTTATAACCAACTTTTAAATTTTTTGATATACAATCGTTTTACAACTGTAACACTTATCATATAGAGAACGATAATCAAAAGCAAAAAGAGGAAATAAATTGGTTCCAAAGGGGTTAAATGAAGCAGGCTAGCAATTGAAGAGTAGGGAAGGAAGGTCACAAAACTAGCTGCTAGCAAGGTTGTTCCAAGAACAAACCATGATGGACGACTTTGTAAGAAAGGAAGTTTTGCTGAACGAAGCATATGGATAACCATGGTTTGGGACCACATGGATTCAATGAACCAACCTGTCTGGAACAAGATGATAAAGCCCGTTGCAGACTCTGCTCCGTGAGCATAGGCTTGACCTGTCGCCATTGGGACAATGACAAAATAGAGCAAGATAAAGGTCAAAATATCAAAGGCAGAAGAAATCGGACCCATCCAAATCATAAAGCGAGTAATAGACTTAGCCTCCCACTTATGGGGATGTTTTAAAAAGTCTTCATCCACATTATCAAATGGCAAGGCAATGCAAGAAAGATCATAGACTAGGTTCAACACAATCAAGTGAATCGGAGCCATAGGAAGGAAAGGTAAAAAGATACCAGACACTAAAAGAGAGAAAATGTTCCCGAAATTAGAGCTGACCGTCATCTTGATATATTTGGTCATATTAGCGTAGACCTTACGCCCTTCAACCAGCCCTTTTTCAAGCACCATCAAATCCTTATCTAGCAAAATGACATCAGCCGTTTCTTTGGCAATATCTACTGCTGTATCAACAGAAATCCCCACATCTGCGACTTTCATCGAAGGGGCATCATTGATCCCATCTCCCATATAGCCGACACAATGTCCATTAGATTTGATTTGTAAAATGATTCGTGCTTTTTGATCCGGAGAGAGTTTGGCAAAGACAGTCACCTTCTCAATTGCTTGGGCCAACTCTTCGTCCGTCATGGCGTCAATATCAGAACCCAACAAGATTTGATCAACGTCTAGACCAACTTTTTCGCAAACTGCTTGGGTTACCTTCTCATTGTCTCCCGTCAAGATCTTTGTTTGAACACCGTGTTCTAACAAAGCTTGGATAGCAGGTGCTGCTGATGGTTTTGGTGGATCTAGAAAGGCAAGATATCCGGTTAGAATCATCTCTTTTTCATCTTCAACTGAGTAAGCAAAACCTTCTTTTAGACCTGTTTTATAAGCGACTCCCAAGACTCGCAATCCCTGTTGATTGAGTTGGTCCACTTCTTTTAAGATTTCCACTCGGATATCATCCGTCAGAGGACTAATCTGACCTTGATATTCCACATGGGTTGAGATCGCAAGCATTTCCTCTAGGGCACCCTTGGTTACCAAACTAACAACTTCGTTCTCATCCTTGACGATGACACTCATCCGTCTGCGTTCAAAATCAAAGGGTAATTCATCTATTTTTTGGAAGCTAGTATCCAAATTTTGTAGAATAGCGTGTTCTTTAGCTTCTTTTTCAGTTCTACTGATAATGGCACGGTCCATCAAGTTTTTCAAACCGGTTTGAAAATAGGAATTGAGGTAGGCCCGTCTCAACACAGACAAATCCAAATCTCCATGTATATCCAAAGGATATTCCAAGACAATTTCGTCTTGGGTAAGGGTTCCGGTTTTATCCGTGCACAGGATATCAATAGCACCTAGGTCCTGTATGGCATTGAGTTTTTTGATGACGACTTTTTCCTTGGCCATGATAATGGAGCCTTTTGCTAAACTGGCAGTGATGATCATAGGAAGCATCTCAGGTGTGAGCCCGACACCCACACTCAGTGCAAACACACCTGCTTCCAACCAATCCCCATCTGTCAAGCCATTGGAGAGAAACACGATGGGAACCATGACTAACATCAAACGGATCAAGAGCCAAGAGATACTGTTCATCTCCCGCTCAAAAGAGGTTGGTTCGTCATAGGTATTGAGGGTTTGCTCGATTTCTCCCATCATGGTGTCATCACCGACCGCTAGAATCAAAGCCTTGGCACTTCCTGATATCACATTGGTTCCCATAAAAGCGAGTGCTTCTGCTTCTAGTAGACTATCAAAGTTTGACTGACTCATTTTTGACAAGGCCAGTTTTTCAACCGAATCACTTTCACCTGTCAAACCAGATTGTTGAACAAAGAAATCACGTGATTCAATTAAAAGGAGGTCTGCTGGAATCATATCCCCAGCACTCAATTTGACCATATCTCCAACGACCAAATCTTCAATTGCCACCTCTAAACTCTGGCCTTCGCGAATAACTGTGGCTGTGTTCACAATCATTTTTGATAGATTGGTCGCAGCCTTGTCACTCCGCAGTTCTTGGACAAAGCGAATGCCACCAGAGATTAGAACGAGAACGACGATGATGATAGAGGTCGTCGGATCTTCTTGCCCAGGCTTCGCCAACCAGACGTTGGTCACCATGGAGATCATAGCGATGACCAGGAGGATGATTGTAAATGGATTGATAATAGATTCGTAAATTTTTTTGAGGATACTGTCTTCCTGACCCTTGGTGATGGTGTTTTCACCATATAAATCACGATTCTTTTCTATCTGTTCCTCAGTTAAGCCTGTTAGACTTGTCTTGTAAAAAGATAGAGTTTCGTTTAAAGGTGTATTAATAGCTGCTGCTAATCTTTCTTTTGTAGTTTTCATTGGTTTCTCCTATCTGTATGAATGATGTGTTTCATACACAGAGACCAATCACTTTATAAGGGCAGAACGACACAAATCAGCGATTGGCTGTGTATGTGCGGTTCTGGGTGGTCGTCAATTTGCATCGTCTGTCTCCTTTCCCTGTTCTAAAACAGTAGAAAATCCTGCCATAAAATGGCAGGATTAAAAAACTAATTATCTGTTTTTCGTTCAAGCTTTAACTCCATAGGGCAATGAAATGAGCTTAGTTTTGGCCTTCGCGACCAGGACTGTTGACCAACGAGTAGTGTCTCCACTGCTTTGCGGTAGTCATCCGTATCCCTATGGTAGCCTCACCTACCGTTTTCGTCTATCAGTATAAACCTTTAAAATATAAAAGTCAATGATTTATCTCATTTTTTAGATAACAATCAATTCTTTTGGAGCAAGTGTCAATAACTCACAACCGTTATCTGTAATCAGGATATCATCCTCGATACGAACCCCGTATTTACCTTCAATATAAATGCCCGGTTCATCAGTCAAGACCATACCAGATTTAATGGCTTCTTTCGAAGTTTGGCTAAAGTAGGGTTCTTCGTGGATGTCCAGTCCAATACCATGGCCAATACCATGAGTAAAGTAGTCGCCATAGCCTGCCTCAATGATAATATCACGAGGAATTTTGTCAAAGTCACGGAAACCTAGACCTGCCTTGGCTTGGTCAATCAGAGCTTGGTTGGCTTTCAGAACCGTATTGTAAATCTCTGCTTGCTCGTCACTGACATGGCCTAGATAGATGGTCCGTGTCATATCGCTGACATAGTGGTCGTAGAGACAGCCGAAGTCCATGGTAATGGCTTCTCCCAGCTCCACTGGTTTGTG
The DNA here is from genome assembly GCF_001074565.1 of Streptococcus pseudopneumoniae. Taxonomy (GTDB): domain Bacteria; phylum Bacillota; class Bacilli; order Lactobacillales; family Streptococcaceae; genus Streptococcus; species Streptococcus pseudopneumoniae_J. The sequence continues at coordinate 37,430 of NZ_JUQX01000066.1, forward strand.
CATAGGATGAGCATGGGGTTTAGAAGAGTTGATACCACTGGCTAGAATCGTGTCAAAAGATAAGCCAAATGCTCCTAGCTCCCGCATACGGAAGTCAAGGAAGTTGGCAATCTCAATCTCGGTCTTTCCAGGTTTGATAAAGTCAAGCGCATCGCGGAAAGCTTGGTCTGAGATAGAACAAGCCTTGCGAATAGTCGCAATCTCCTTCTCATCCTTAATCATACGAAGCGCTTCTACAAACTGAGTCTGTGGAAGCAAGTCAATTCCCGCAAAAGCTGCCTGCATACGGTGGTAATAAGAGACCGAAATCTCGTCCTCAAAACCGATACGAGACAAGCCCATATCCTTAACAATGCCTGCAATAACAGCCAACTCATCACGGTCAGCCACAATCTCAAAACCTGTCACTTCTTGCTTAGCTGCAATGATATAGCGAGAGTCTGTCACCAAGACCTGACGGTCACGGCTGATGAAGACTGTTCCATTTGAGCCCCAAAATCCTGTCAAATAGTAGACATTTTTAAGGTTGTTGATAATGATTCCATCTAGTTCTTTTTCTTGCATTTTAGCTAGAAATGCTTGCACGCGTTTATTCATGATGTAACTTTCCTTTCAAATAGTGTCCTGTGTAGCTGGCTTCATTGGCCGCTACTTCTTCTGGAGTTCCTGTTGCTATGATGGTTCCACCACCAACACCACCTTCAGGTCCCAAGTCGATGATATGGTCTGCCGTCTTGATGACATCCAGATTGTGCTCGATAACGAGGACGGTATTGCCATCGTCAACAAAGCGAGCCAAGACTTTAAGCAAGCGAGCGATATCCTCAGTATGAAGCCCTGTCGTCGGCTCATCCAGAATGTAGAAAGATTTTCCTGTCGAGCGTTTATGGAGTTCGCTAGCCAACTTCATACGCTGAGCTTCTCCTCCAGAAAGGGTAGTAGCCGGTTGCCCTAGCGTCACATAGCCCAGCCCCACATCCTTGATGGTCTGAAGTTTGCGTTGAATTTTCGGAATGTGTTGGAAAAATTCCACCGCATCATTAACCGTCATATCCAAAACCTGCGAGATATTTTTTTCCTTGTAGTGAACTTCAAGGGTTTCACTGTTGTAGCGGGTTCCGTGGCAGACTTCACAAGCCACGTAAACATCTGGTAAGAAGTGCATCTCAATCTTGATAATCCCGTCACCTGAGCAGGCTTCACAACGACCACCCTTGACGTTGAAACTGAAACGGCCCTTCTTGTAGCCTCGAATCTTGGCCTCATTTGTCTGGGCAAAGAGGTCACGGATGTCGTCAAAAACTCCTGTATAGGTAGCAGGGTTAGACCTTGGAGTCCGTCCGATAGGGCTCTGGTCAATGTCAATCAAGCGGTCTACATGCTCAATCCCTGTAATCGTCTTAAACTTACCAGGTTTGTCTGAATTGCGGTTTAGTTTCTGGGCAATGGCTTTTTTGAGGATGCTGTTGATTAAGGTCGACTTCCCTGAGCCTGACACCCCCGTTACTGCAATGAATTTTCCTAGTGGGAAGCGAGCGGTGATATTTTGCAAGTTGTTCTCACGCGCTCCCGTCACCTCGATAAAGCGACCATTTCCGGAACGGCGCTCTGCTGGCACTGGAATCGCTCTTTTTCCTGACAAGTACTGACCAGTGATAGACTTGCTGTTGCGAGCCACCTGTTTGGGCGTTCCTGCAGCAACAATCTCTCCACCAAAAACACCGGCACCCGGACCAACATCAATCAGATAATCCGCCTCGCGCATGGTATCTTCGTCGTGTTCCACCACGATGAGAGTATTGCCCAAGTCACGCATCTTTTTCAGACTGGCAATCAAGCGGTCATTATCCCTCTGGTGAAGACCGATGGACGGCTCATCCAGGATATATAGGACACCTGATAGGTTGGATCCAATCTGGGTCGCCAAGCGAATACGCTGACTCTCCCCACCTGAAAGGGTTCCTGCCGAACGTGACAGAGTCAAATAGTTAAGACCTACGTTATTGAGGAAGGTCAAGCGATCCTTGATTTCCTTGAGAATGGGACGGGCAATAATGGCTTCATTTTCAGACAGAGTCAACTGGCTCACCAAAGCCAAGTGGTCTGCGATAGACAGGTCTGAGATTTCACCAATATGTGGTCCTTGCTCACCACCCACACGGACAGACAAGGCCTGGTCATTGAGACGGTAGCCGTGACAAGTCCCGCAGGTCAGCTCATTCATGTAGAGACGCATCTGGGTGCGCGTGTAATCACTGTTAGTCTCATGGTAACGACGCTTGATATTAGTGACAACTCCCTCAAAAGGAATGTCAATATCGCGCACACCACCAAATTCATTTTCATAGTGGAAATGAAATTCTTTGCCATCCGAGCCGTAGAGAATCAAGTTCTTATCTTCTTCTGACAAGTCCTCAAAAGGCGTGTCCATATCTACTCCAAAGGCTGTCATGGCCTGCTCTAGCATATTTGGATAGTAGTTAGATGAGATAGGATTCCAAGGTGCCAAAGCCCCCTCACGTAGCGTTTTGCTGGCATCTGGCACTACCAAGTCAGTATCCACCTCCAGCTTGATGCCCAAACCGTCACACTCACTACAAGAACCAAAAGGAGCATTGAAGGAGAAGAGACGAGGCTCTAACTCTGGTACGGTAAAACCACAAACTGGACAGGCATAGTGCTCAGAGAATAGCAACTCAGAATCGTCCATAGTGTCGATAATGACATAACCTTCTGCGATACGAAGGGCAGCCTCAATGGAATCAAAGAGACGGCTACGAATGCCCTCCTTGATGACAATACGGTCGACCACAACATCGATATTGTGTTGCTTGCTCTTGGACAGCTCTGGAACTTCGGCCACATCATAGACCTCCCCATCCACTCGGACGCGGACATAACCATCTTTCTGAACCTTTTCAATGACGCTCTTATGTTGCCCTTTTTTCTTGCGAATGACAGGAGCTAAAATTTGCAGACGTTGGCGTTCTGGCAATTCCAAGACCTTATCCACTATTTGCTCTACAGAAGAAGCCTTGATAGCTCCGTGCCCGTTAATACAGTAAGGCGTCCCCACACGTGCGTAGAGGAGACGCAGATAATCATTGATTTCAGTCGTCGTTCCCACGGTCGAGCGTGGGTTTTTGCTAGTCGTTTTTTGGTCGATGGAAATAGCTGGGCTGAGACCATCAATGGCATCCACATCTGGTTTTTCCATATTACCCAAAAACTGGCGAGCATAGGCTGATAAACTCTCTACATAGCGACGTTGCCCCTCAGCATAGAGGGTATCAAAAGCCAGACTGGATTTCCCAGACCCAGACAAACCAGTCACAACAACCAGCTTGTCTCGCGGAATCTCCACATCAATATTTTTTAAGTTATGGGCACGCGCCCCATGAATCACAATTTTATCTTGCATCTTTGTTCTTTCTAGTCCATTATTGCTTTCCATTATACCAAAAAATATGAAATTCTATTACCCAAAAAGCTGTTTTTATAGTATAATAGTACGGTGCAAAAAATGAATCATTGAATAGTAGGAAAGGATAGGGGATATGAAACAAGTTTTTCTCTCAACAACAACTGAATTTAAAGAGATCGACACGCTTGAACCGGGCACTTGGATCAACCTCGTCAATCCTACACAAAATGAATCATTGGAAATTGCTAATGCCTTTGACATTGATATTGCCGACCTTCGAGCACCACTCGATGCGGAAGAAATGTCCCGTATTACCATCGAAGACGAGTATACTTTGATCATCGTGGACGTCCCCATCACAGAGGAGAGAAACAACCGTACCTACTACGTAACGATTCCGCTGGGGATTATCATCACCGAGGAAACCATTATCACTACCTGTTTGGAATCCCTCCCTGTTCTCGATGTCTTCATCAACCGCAAACTGCGTAACTTCTACACTTTCATGCGGTCACGCTTTATCTTTCAACTCCTTTATCGCAATGCTGAGCTTTACCTGACTGCCCTTCGTTCGATTGACCGTAAGAGTGAACAAATCGAAAGTCAACTTCACAAGTCCACTCGAAACGAAGAGCTAATCGAGCTCATGGAATTGGAAAAGACCATCGTCTATTTCAAGGCCTCACTTAAGACAAATGAGCGCGTGATTAAGAAATTGACCAGTGCAACCAGCAATATCAAGAAATACCTAGAAGACGAGGACCTGCTCGAAGACACCCTGATTGAAACCCAACAGGCCATCGAGATGGCAGATATCTATGGAAACGTCCTTCACTCTATGACAGAGACCTTTGCCTCTATCATTTCCAACAACCAGAACAACATCATGAAGACCCTGGCTCTCGTGACCATCGTCATGTCTATCCCAACTATGATCTTCTCTGCCTATGGGATGAACTTTAAGGATAATGAAATCCCTTTGAACGGTGAGCCACATGCCTTCTGGTTAATCGTCTTTATCGCCTTTGCTATGAGTGTCTCGCTCACTCTCTATCTCATCCATAAAAAATGGTTCTAAGAGGAATCCCTATGTCTCAGATTGATTTACAAAAACTAACCAAGAAAAACCAAGAGTTTATCCACATCGCTACCCAACAATTTATCAAAGATGGTAAGACAGACGCTGAAATCAAGGCTGTCTTTGAGGAAGTCATTCCCCAAATCCTTGAAGAGCAAGCCAAAGGAACGACAGCTCGTTCCCTCTACGGGGCCCCAACCCACTGGGCTCACAGCTTTACAGTCAAGGAGCAATATGAAAAAGAGCATCCAAAAGAAAATGACGATCCAAAACTCATGATTATGGACTCAGCCCTTTTTATCACCAGTCTTTTTGCATTGGTTAGCGCTCTGACTACCTTCTTCTCTACAGATCAGGCCATTGGCTATGGGTTGATTACCCTCTTGTTGGTTGGACTTGTAGGAGGACTTGCCTTCTACTTGATGTACTACTTTGTCTACCAGTACTATGGACCAGACACAGATCGTAGCCAACGTCCTCCATTCTGGAAATCAATCCTCGTTATCTTGGCTTCTATGGTCCTTTGGTTGGTTGTCTTCTTTGCAACAAGCTTCCTACCAGCCAGCCTCAATCCAGTCCTTGCTCCATTGCCTTTGGCTATCCTGGGAGCTGCCCTTCTCGCTCTTCGCTTCTATCTCAAGAAACGTTTTAACATCCGAAGTGCAAGCGCGGGCCCATCACGTTATTAAGAAAAGTGAAACGCTATGGCATATAGTCAATCTTTAGCTAAGCAGATTCGAAAAATTCTAGCACTCAAACTTCCTCCCCAAATTTTCGAAGAAGAGTTAGAAGAAAAGAAACTGTTTGGTGGCCTGGCCTTTATGATTCGTGGGAAAATGGTCCTTACTGTCAGTTCCAGAAAGGACGAGCTGGTTATGGTGAGAATTGGCAAAGAAACGGAAAAGCAAGTTCTACCCCGAACAGGAGCTCATACCACATTGATGAGAGGGCGACCTTATCATGGCTATATAGACCTAGATATCGAAGGTCAAAAAGAACTTCCTTACTGGATTGATTTAGCTCTCTCCTATAATCAAGAGTTGACCAAGTAACTCATATCTAGTGAGATTAGAGATTAGAAAAACGAAAAGCAACTGCACAAGCGGTTGCTTTTTTCACTTGCTTTCTTGAGATTCAATAGCACTTCTGAGTCTCATTCTTGTAGTTTTCTCTCATCTTTTGTGATAGAATAGGCTCATACTCAATGAAAATCAAAGAGCAAACTAGGAAGCTAGCCACAGGCTGTACTTGAGTACGGCAAGGCAAAGCTGACGTGGTTTGAATTTGATTTTCGAAGAGTATCAATCTATTTCTAGGAGGATGAGATATGGTTTCTACTATTGGTATTGTTAGTTTGTCTAGCGGTGTTATCGGAGAGGATTTTGTCAAACACGAAGTCGACTTGGGGCTCCAACGTCTTAAGGATTTGGGACTCAATCCTATCTTTTTGCCCCATTCGCTAAAAGGGTTAGACTTTATCAAGGACCATCCGGAGGCACGTGCAGAGGATTTGATGCAGGCCTTTTCTGATGATAGCATCGACATGATCCTATGCGCCATCGGTGGGGATGATACCTATCGCTTGCTACCCTACCTTTTTGAAAACGACCAGCTCCAAAAGGTTATCCAACAAAAGATTTTTCTTGGCTTCTCGGATACAACCATGAACCACCTTATGTTGCACAAACTAGGGATCAAGACTTTTTATGGGCAATCCTTTCTAGCAGACATTTGTGAATTAGACAATGAGATGTTACCCTATAGCTTTCACTACTTTAAAGAATTGATCAAGACAGGAAGAATCTCAGAAATCTGCCCTAGCGACCTTTGGTATGAGGAACGGACTGATTTTAGTCCCAAGGCTCTGGGAACAGCTCGTATCAGTCATGTAAATACAGGCTTTGATTTGTTGCAAGGAAATGCTCAGTTTGAGGGAGAAATTCTCGGTGGTTGCCTTGAGTCCCTCTATGATATCTTTGACAATTCTCGATACGCAGACAGCACGGACCTCTGCCAAGAGTACCGACTCTTCCCTGACTTATGTGACTGGGAAGGAAAGATTCTCTTGCTAGAAACAAGCGAAGAAAAGCCTGAACCTGATGATTTCAAAAAAATGTTGCGGACTTTAAAGGACACGGGGATATTTGGGGTTATCAGTGGACTCTTGGTCGGAAAGCCAATGGATGAAACCTTCTATGACGACTATAAGGAAGCACTATTGGATATCATTGATAACAATATCCCGATTGTCTATAATCTGAATGTCGGTCACGCAACTCCAAGAGCCATTGTGCCCTTTGGCGTTCACGCTTATGTGGATACACAGAAGCAAGTCATTCGCTTTGACTATAACAAAAAATAAACAATTTCTCCATTTTTGTGCTTTGGTATTGATTTTCGTTACAATTTGTGTCTGAATTTATTGCATTTTGCTTATTTCTATGATATCTTTTTAAAGGAGGTGTATATGACTAAACAAAAAATAAATCAAATTGTCGGTTCAATTGGAGCCTTTATCGGGATTGTTGTATTTATCGCCTACATCCCACAAATTTTTGCCAATTTACAAGGCAACAAAGCTCAACCATTCCAGCCTTTATCCGCAGCAGTATCTTGTTTAATTTGGGTTATTTACGGATGGACAAAAGAGCCTAAGAAGGATTGGATACTAATTATTCCAAACTCAGCTGGCGTTGTCTTAGGTGGACTGACATTTCTTACTGCACTATAAAAGTTACTAGCATATAATCAAAAAGCTGAGATAATTTTCTCAGCTTTTTCTATTTTCTCAGATAGTTAGACGCTTGGACTCACTAATTTCCGTTTTTCCACTCGCAATCATTCTCGTGGTCATCAACCAGGCCTGCCGCCTGTAGAAAAGACAAAACTGCGACTGGACCTGTAAACTTGAAGCCTTGTTTTTTGAGATCTTGAGACAACTTTTCAGACAAGGCTGTTTTAGCAGGTGCTAGGTGATAGTCAGGAACATCATTCACGATCGTTTTTCCCTCAACAAAGGACCAGAGATAAGCGTCAAAAGAGCCGTAGGTTTTCTGGACTTGCAAAAATGCTTGGGCGTTGGCACGTGTCGCAAAGAGCTTGGAACGATTTCGGATGATGGCTGGATTCTCTAACAAGGCTTCCAACTCGCCATCTGTCATTTCCGCGACACGTTGAACTTGGTAGTTGTAAAAGACTTCTCGGAATCCTTGGCGTTTGTTTAGTACCGTTTCCCAAGATAGACCCGACTGGTAAGTTTCCATACAGAGCAGTTCAAAAAGAGCACGGTCATCATGAAGGGGTTGACCCCACTCTTCATCATGATAGGCCACATATAAAGGATTGTTCATTTTAACCCAACCACAGCGTTTTGTCATATTATTCTCCTATTTTACCAACATCTTAAGGGCCGATTTGATATAGTTCTCAGCTGTATCTGTCGTTCCTTCAAAGAATTTCTTGATTTTCTTGAGCTCAGTCGCCTTGTAGCCCAGTGCCAACATGGCTTCCATGGCTTCTTCCAGTTCTTGGTTTTCAGCGCTGGTTTGCACTGCCACCTTGGCAGGAAGGTCATCGCTAGCCACAACTACCTTACCTTCCAAGTCTAGCACCATCTGCTGGGCTGTTTTCTTGCCAATTTTAGGGAACTTAGTCAAGTAGGTGATGTTCTTAGTTTCAATCGCCTGAACCAAGCCAGCATTGTCATCAGCTGCGATGATAGCAAGAGCTGATACCGGACCAATCCCTGATACCGAAATCAGACTAAGAAAGAGTTTCTTCTCATCTTCTGATCGAAAACCATAGAGCAGATGGGCGTCCTCACGGACAACTTGGTGCACATAAATTTGAGTTTCTTGATTGACCTGACCTGAGTAAGAATAGGGATTGGCTACATGCAAAATATAACCTATACCATTTGCCTCTAGGACGATGTATTTAGCAGTGATTTTGGTAATGATTCCTTTTAAATATTCGTACATAATTTTTCTCCATTATTTTGCCTATCTAGTATACCATATTTCCCCAAGACAGACTGCAACAAAAGGTGCAACCTCTGGTTGACAAATAGTACAGGAGATTGTATTCTCATTATAAGTAAAAATTGTTAGGATAGAGGTAGAAAAAGGAGGATAGAATGATGAAACTCGCAGAAAAACTATTTGAGCTCAGAAAGGAAAAAGGTTGGTCCCAGGAAAAGCTAGCTGAACAAATCAATGTTTCTCGGCAAAGCATCTCAAAATGGGAGTCTGGACAAGTCCTTCCTGAAATCGAAAAAATCATTGAATTAAGTAAGATTTTTCAAGTGACAACTGACTATCTACTACTAGATGAAAACTCTGAAAAAGATTCCACAGCAGTAATTTTTGAGGAAGACAAGGACAAATACTATAAGGAGGTTAAATCCTTTGGTCTTTGGCAAGTGATTTATATTTTCGTCTTAGCTCTGGCTATCTATCTCTTTTTAGCTGGTTCTAGTTTTCCAGCCGAGTTCACCGCCTGGATTTGGCTGACCTTCGTTCTTTTGATTGCTTCAGCGATTGCTATCAGCAAGACTCTCAAAACCAAACAACGTTATCTTGATAAAGTGATTGGTCTTGAGAATCCCTCAAACCAAGACGACTCTATGAAACCTTGAGTCAATTGAATCATATTTCTCATTACTTTTTCTTGTCAAGCAAGTGTAAACCTCATGGCAAGTTGCCATGTCCATTCAAAATTCCCACCATAGAAAAGCTAAAAAGCCTTGTTCAAAAGGAACAAAGGCTTTTTGTGTTCTTAATATTTCCCCAACTCACGAAGACTCGTATGATTTTCCTGAATACGTCGGAACATCTTTTCCATATCCGACTTGGTAAAATGCACCAAAACAGGACGTCCATGAGGACAGTTGTAGGGATTGTCACATTGAGAGAGCTGATAAAGGAGCTGTCTGGCTGAGTGGTCATCGATACGATGGTTGGCCTTGATAGACCGCTTGCAGGACATCATGATAGCCAGCTCTGCTCGGTATTTCTTGATAGAAACTTCCTTGGTCAAGAGGAGCATGTCGCACATCTCATAGATACCAGACTCGATTTCCTCCTCTACCATCCAAATAGGATGTTCACGCAGGATAAATTGATTTTCTCCGTACTCTGCTAGAAAGACGCCCACTTTCTCTAAAAGTGCCATTCTTTCCCTGAGACGAAGCGCATCATCTGCTGGGAATTCAAAGATGTAGGGCACTAGGAGTTGCTGCTGGCTTTGGTCAACATTGCCAATGCTTTCACGGTATTCCTCGTACTTAACCCGCTCCTGAGCCGCGTGCTGGTCTATGATGTAGAGGCCATCTCGCCCTTGGGCAAAGAGATAAGTTCCATGCATTTGCCCGAAAAATTCCAACTCTGGAAAGCTTGAAGATTCTTCTCGCTCCAGCTTGTCATAAGCCTTATCGAGACTGGCCAAGTCTAACTCTGGATGGTCTAATTGGTCATAGTTAGCAGGCTTTCTCTCTGCAAAATGCAGTTTTGCTGGATTAGTCAATTGGTCCAAAGTTTCTTTAGCAAACAGGGTTAGGTCCCTACCCTCCTCAGTCAACTCCACCTGATGATCAGCCACCTCAGCTTGACTGGGTTTTGAGAGTTCTGTTTTTTCATAGTAGAGCGTATTTTCTTTGAGTGGGAGAATGGTCTGCTCTACCTTTTGACGATTGCGTACGGTCGACTTGGCAAGATTTTCTAAAGCATCCGGTATCAAGGCTTGTTCCTTGAGACTATTTGAAATAGCCTCTGAAAGAAGCGCCATTAGCTCTCTTTCCTTGGAAATTCGCACCTCTTGCTTGGTCGGATGCACATTGACATCTGCCAAATAAGGGTCAATATGGATATGAATCACGGCCAGTGGAAAACGGCCTACCATGAGTTTGCTTCCATAACCATCCAAAATAGCACGATTAAGCAAGAAGTTCTTGATATAACGGCCATTGATGAAGAGGCTGATATAGTTGCGATTAGCTCGAGTCAACTCCGGCAAAGAAACAAAACCTGAAATCTCGAAATCTAAGTCAGAGTTTTCAATAGCAATCATCTTCTTGGCACTCGCCAAACCATAAATCCCTGCGATAGCTTGGCGCAGTTGACCAGTTCCAGCTGTTCGTGTCATTTCCTTGCCATCACTAATCAAGCTAAAAGAAATTTCAGGATGGGCCAAGCCCAGACGGTTGACAATATCAATGATATGAGACAGCTCCGCTTGCTGGCTCTTCATATACTTGAGGCGGGCAGGTGTGTTGAAAAAGAGGTCCTCCACACAAACTTTGGTCCCCACAGGACTAGTCGCTGGGATGACTTCCTCAACTTCTCCCCCACGCGCGATTAGCTTGGTCCCATGACTCGCACCATCCACCGCTGTCAACAAAGTTAAGACACTGACGGATGCGATAGAGGGCAGGGCTTCACCACGAAAACCAAGCGTCCGAATCCGAAAAAGGTCTGCTTGATTTTTTATCTTGCTGGTCGCATGACGACGCAGGGCCAATTCCACCTCATCGTGGGCAATTCCATGACCATTATCTGTGATTTGAATCTTCTTGAGACCTGATTCCTCAATCTCAATGATAATCTGACTAGAGCCCGCGTCAATGGCATTTTCTACCAACTCTTTGACCACACTGGCAGGACGTTCAATGACCTCTCCTGCCGCGATCTGGTTTGCCAGCACCTCTGGCAATTCAATAATATGAGACATCTTTCAGCCCCTTTCTGTATCTATTTTCCTAGAAATTGATTAGTGCTATTATACCATATTTCAGATACTACCAGAAAAAGCAAATACCACATAGACTCCAAATCTCTCCACATAGTCAAAAGCTCTTGCCATGGTTCGTAAAATAGTGTTTAATAAAGGTGTACAGGAAGTGATCACAACCTTGTATAACTGAAAAGGAGGAAAATTTATGAAAGTAGAACTACAGATTAAGGAGACTTATGAGGAGGAAAAGCTGATTGTCCAAACTCCTCAGCCGACCGAAAAAGTCCAGAAAGTCATCGAGTTCGTAGAAAATCTTGACCAAAAAGAAACAATCAAAGGAAAGATTGATGATCAGGTTTATCTAGTTAAGATTGGCAAGATTCAACGCTTCTATATCGAGAATCGGAAGGTTCTTGCAGAAACTGCATCTCATACCTACACTATTGATTTGCGTCTCTATCAAGTTCTTGACATTCTGCCGACCACTTTTATCCAAATTTCCCAATCAGAAATCATCAATATCGACTCGATCTCTCATCTCAAGCTAACCTCTAACGGTCTGGTTGAAATCTTTCTCAAAAACGAAAGCTTCACCTACTCATCTCGCCGTTACCTAAAAACCATCAAGGAGAAATTAGAACTATGAAAAAACAAATCTTTCACGATGCTGCTGCTGGTGTTCTCATCGGCCTCATCCTATCTATTATCTTTTCACTCATTTATGCACCAAATACCTACGCCCCACTGAGTCCCGATTCTCTGGTCGGACAAGTGATGGTGCAACATCAGGTTCACGGTGCCCTCGTCTTGCTCTACTGTATGGTCATCTGGTCAGCTATCGGAGTTCTCTTTAGCTTTGGCAGACGCTTATTCAGCCGCGACTGGAGCTTGCTCCGTGCGACGCTTTCCCATTTCTTCCTCATGCTAGCTGGTTTTGTCCCTCTGGCTACTCTGGCCGGTTGGTTCCCCTTCCACTGGATTTTCTATCTCCAACTCATTCCAGAGTTTGCGATTGTCTACCTCATCATCTGGACTATCCTCTATAAAAGAGAAGCTAAAAAAGTGGACCACATCAATCAACTTTTGGCCCATAAAAAGTAATAGAGAAAAACCCACTCACAAATGCATGAGTGGGCTCTTTTTATAATTTTTGCTTGAACTCAACTAAGACATTCATAGCCTGCATAGGTGTCATGTTGTACACATCCAGTTGAGCTAATTCTGCTAGGATAGGATGTTCTGCTGGCGTATCAAAGAGTGAAATCTGTTCCGTGACGGCACTTGTTTGCCTCATCGGAGCTGGACTTTCTGTTCCTTGATTCTCTAGCTGAGTCAAAATCTTATCCGCTCTTGCTAAAAGTTCAGCTGGTAAGCCAGCGATCTTTGCCACATGGATACCGTAGGATTTGTCAGCTGGTCCTGGTTCGATCTTGTGAAGGAAGGTGACCTGCCCATCCTGCTCCAAGGTTGCCACATGAACATTGACCAAGTGTTCCAAACTGGACTCCAGACTAGTCAACTCATGGTAGTGGGTCGCGAAGAGGGTCTTGGCTCCGATATGCTCATGAATGTATTCGATGATGGACTGAGCAAGAGCCATCCCGTCATAAGTTGCAGTTCCTCGTCCCAATTCATCAAAGAGAATGAGAGAGTTCTTAGTCGCATGCGAAATGGCATTGTTGGCCTCCATCATCTCCACCATAAAGGTTGATTGACCTGAAACCAAGTCATCTGCCGCTCCGATACGAGTAAAGATAGCATCAAAAATCGGCAAGTAGGCACTTTCTGCTGGCACGTAAGAACCCATCTGAGCCATCACCGCCGTCATAGCTAGCTGGCGCATGTAGGTAGACTTCCCGCTCATGTTAGGTCCTGTAATCAATTGAATGCTGGTGTCTTCTACCATCTGGATGCTGTTTGGAATGTAGGTCTGCGCCCCCATAACCTTTTCGACGACAGCATGGCGTCCTTTCTGGATAGCGATTTGTGAGTCGTCACCGAACTCAGGTCGAATCAAATGCTGGGTTTCAGCCACAACTGCCAGACTTTGCAGGACATCAACTGTCGCAATCCCTTGGGCTAAAGCCTGCAAACGCTGGATGTACTTGCTGACTTCCTCTCGGATACGCATAAAGATTTCATACTCTAGGTTGGCTGACTTTTCACGCGCCTCCAGCATATCTCCCTCGATACGAGCTAATTCCTCAGTCCCAAAGCGTTCCGAGTTTTTCAGCGTTGCCTTGCGGAAAAAGTGGGCTGGCACATTTCCCAGTTGCGAATTGGTCACATGGAAATAGTAACCGTCCTTTTTATTGTAGTCAATCTTAAGCGTGCTGATGCCAGAGTTTTCTCGCTCCTTAGCCTCAATCTCTGCAATCCAGCTCGTACCTTCTCTGAGGACACGACGGTATTTATCCAAGGTCTCATCAAATCCCGTCCGAATAATACCACCTTCCGTAATCACGTGAGGGGCTTCAGGGGCAATCGCTGTGCTAATCAAGCTCTCCAACTCCGGAATGGCATCCAACTGTGCGATGAGATAGGCTAGAGCAGGCTGCTCCATTCCCTCTAAAATCGCTCGAATCCGTGGCACACTAGATAAGGTAGTCGCCAGTTGCAAGAGATCCTTGGGATTGGTCTTGCCAAAAGAAACCCGACTAGCCAAGCGTTCGATGTCATAAACACCCTTGAGACTGTCTGTCAAATCACTACGCTCAAAGAAGTGGTCAAGAAAGACCTGCACCACCTCTTGACGTTGGACGATTCGTTCCTTATCAATCAAGGGACGATGAATCCAAGAGCGCAAAAGCCGCATGCCCATAGCTGTTTTGGTTTCATCCAAAAGCCAGAAGAGACTCCCCTGCTTCTTGCCTGAACGGGCATTCTCAACCAAATCCAGACTAGCCTTGGTCGCATAATCCATCTGCAAGAAATCTTTGATTTCATAGCGGATAACTGGTTTGAGGTGGTTCAATTCCCGCATCTGGGTCCGATGAACATACTGGAGTAGCTTACTAGCTGCCGCTTGCTCCACAGCTGCCAAACGTGGATCCAGTAAATGAATATCCTCAAAGCCTTCCTTCTCATGGGAAAGCACAAGATTCATCTGACGGCTGAGAATTTGTTCTTCTTCCTCAGACAAGTCATAGCCCAGAACCACTTCTCGAGCTTTGAGGTTACGAATTTCCCCACAAACCAGCGTGAAATCCAATAAACCTGTCACATAAAAATCACCCGTCACTAGATCCATATAAGCTAAACCAAATTGATTGCCATCACGATCTAAGGCAACCAAGAAATTATTCTGACTATCGGGCTTACTGCTATCAACTACTGTACCAGGTGTGATGACCTGGACCACCTCTCGCTTGACAACCCCGACCGCTTGTTTGGGATCTTCCATCTGTTCTGCAATGGCAACTTTATAACCCTGTTCAATCAGAACATCGATATACTGTTGGGCAGAATGATAGGGGACGCCCGCCATGGGTATCGGATTTTCTGCATTTTTATTCCGACTTGTTAAGGAAATTTCTAAAATCTGTGCTGCATTGATTGCATCTTCATAGAACAACTCGTAAAAATCACCCATCCGAAAAAGCAAAAAAGCATCTGGGTATTGTTTTTTGATATCCACATACTGTTGCATGCCGGGTGATAGCTTTTCTGTTGCCATTTTCCGTCTCTCCTTGCTAAAAATAAGTCTTGAGAGCAACTCCCAAGACCTTATTTATCTTTCATCAAATCTAGCAAACGATCTTCCATCAGCTTGGCAACGTGCTGGTCTCGACAAATAACCAATAAGGTATTAGCACCAGCAACCGTTCCTAAAATCCATTCATCCTTGTTTGCATCTACAATGTTTGCTAAGACTGCCGCTTCCCCAAGTTTTGTATGAAGTACCAAGGTGAATTCTGCTCTTGCAACTCCTTCTAAATGATGAGACAAAAACTCAACTAAATCAATCTTATCTGTCTCATTTGCTAGTACATAATACACCATATCATTTTTCTTGATCTTGGTCAAGCCGATTTCACGCAAATCACGTGACAAAGTCGTTTGCGTCACATAGACATTCTGAGCTTCTAGACGATCTTGAATCTCTTTTTGTGTCCCAAGTTTTTCTTCAGCGATCATCTTTTTAATCAACTGATGCCGTTCTCTTTTTCTCATATTATCCTCTTAAACGAATATTTATAATAAATTTTTCATTTATTTTATAACCATATTATACCAAAAAAAATAGAGAATTCAAAAAAATTCTCTTCTTTCTCAAAAAATGTAGTAAATTGTGTTAAAATAGAAGAAAAGCCCAAAAGGAGCCTACTTATGAATACAAAAAAACTGATTGCTGGCGAATTGGCTAGCGTCATCGATAGCCTGGACCAAGAGGCTATTTTCAATTTACTAGAACAACCTAAAAATTCAGATATGGGAGACATCGCTTTCCCTGCTTTCTCACTAGCTAAGGTCGAACGCAAGGCACCGCAAGTGATTGCTGCTGATATTGCTGCAAAGATCAACAGCCAAGCCTTTGAAAAAGTGGTGGCAACAGGTCCTTACGTAAACTTTTTCCTTGATAAATCTGCTATTTCTGGTGCAGTTATCAAAGAAGTCATCGAAAAAGGTGCTGACTACGCCCAACAAACGGAAGGCCAAGAGCAAAATATTACGATTGACCTTTCTAGTCCCAATATCGCCAAACCCTTCTCAGTCGGCCACTTGCGTTCAACAGTTATCGGAGATGCCCTCTCTAATATCTTTAAGAAGATGGGCTACAAAACCATTAAAATCAACCACCTTGGAGACTGGGGGAAACAGTTTGGTCTTCTCATGGTTGCTTATAAAAAGTGGGGATCTAAAGAAGCCATTGAAGCCAACCCAATCGATGAGTTGTTGAAACTTTATGTTCGCATCAATGCCGAAATCGAAACTGACAAGGCTCTCGATGATGAAGGCCGCCTCTGGTTCAAAAAACTAGAAGATGGTGATCCTGAAGCAACTGAACTTTGGCAATGGTTCCGTGATGAAAGTTTGGTCGAATTCAACCGCATCTACAAACTTCTCGGTGTTGAATTTGATAGCTTAAACGGTGAAGCCTTCTACAATGACAAGATGGATGAAGCCGTACAAATCTTGGAGGAAAAAGGTCTGCTCGAAGAGTCTCAAGGGGCTTGTATTGTCAACTTGGATGATTTCGATTTGCCACCTGCTATGATTAAAAAATCAGATGGCGCTACTCTCTACATCACTCGTGATATCGCAACAGCCATCTACCGTGCTCGTACTTACAACTTTGTTAAAAATGTCTATGCTGTCGGCCAAGAGCAATCTAACCACTTTAAACAGTTGAAAGCTGTCTTGAAGAAAATGGGATTTGCTTGGAGTGACGATATGGTTCACGTTGACTTTGGTCTTGTAACCAAAAATCGCCAAAAACTCTCTACTCGTAAAGGAAACATCATCCTGCTCGAGCCAACTCTCCAAGAAGCCATCACTCGTGCTAAAGCTCAAATCGAAGCAAAAAATCCTGACCTTGAAAACAAGGATCAAATCGCCCAAGCTGTTGGGGTTGGAGCTGTCAAATTCTACGACCTGAAAACTGACCGTCGAAATGGTTATGACTTTGATTTGGAAGCAATGGTTTCATTTGAAGGTGAGACTGGGCCATACATCCAATACGCTTACGCTCGTATTCAGTCTCTACTTAGAAAAGCTGACTTCCAACCAAATGTTCAAGCAAGTTACAGTCTAAATGATGCCGAAAGCTGGGAAATCATCAAACTTCTTCAAGACTTTGCCCGTGTTATCAAACGTGCTTCAGATAACTATGACCCATCGCTTATTGCCAAGTATGCAATCAGCTTGGCTCAAGCTTTCAACAAATACTATGCCCACACTCGTATCTTGGATGAAAGCCCAGAGCGCGACAGCCGTCTAGCCCTCAGCTATGCAACTGCAGTCGTTCTCAAAGAAGCCCTTCGTTTGCTCGGAGTAGAAGCACCAGAGAAGATGTGATTCAGTACTAACAATTGGAACTAAAGTTCCTAATTGTTAGACGCTAGCCGCTATATGCGGACTAGCTAACTGCTTCACTAATTCACCTAACCAAATAATATCGATTTGGTTAGGCTCATGTCGTAATCTTTTAATCACTTTATTGTAAAGCAGTCTAAGTAACTATGGTGATTTGGCTTGGCGCTTCACTAATATCTCGAAACAAATAATATCGATTTGTTTCGAGATATGTCGTAATCTTTTAAATCACTTGATTGCAAAACAATCTAAGTAACTAACGTCAAATCCTATACGGTCTTCGGCTTGGCGCTTTACTAGTCTTCATTTCAATTGGGCGGACTTTTCAGTTAAAGGTCCAAATTGTCTGGTTTTAGCTATTGGATACCTGTTCTGCTCGCCTAGTGACTTAGTTGAAAAGCGAAATTTCTTTCGCTTTTCTTATGCCTTCAATTTTTTATCAAATCAGGGGAGATTTTATGAGCCAGTACGCTTATATCTTAGTTCTTATCAGTCTTGTCGTTCTTTTTCTTATCAATAAATACGAAAAAGAAAAACTTCAGAAACTCCTTCAGGAGCAGCTTTTGAAAGACGAAGCTTTCAAAGCAGATATCCGCGAAAGAATCCAAACAACAGAGAATATCAACGATGTCATCGCCTACATCAACAAGGGCTATCGTTTGGGACTCATGCTTTCCAAGGAAATCACTGAGCAACTCAAATAATCAAAAACCGAGAAGTTTTCTTCTCGGTTTTTTCTCTTCTTCATGAAACGGCTAAAGATTCTTCTTAGATTTTAAAGCAAGAAAGTAGAAGAAAAAGCTAAGCCGAAACTTAACTTTCCAATCCATACAGGTCTGCAATAATCGCTGCGACCTTTTTAATATCTTCCAGCATGCCTCTCATTTCAAAATCTGCTAGAACAGGGAAACCAAAGCGCTGGCTGTACTGCTTGGCAGTCAAACAGTATTGGTTATTAAAATTGCGATTGCCAGACCCCACTACGCCAAAACACTTACTGGCATTATCTCCATAGGCGATAAAATCACCCACTGGAGTCGTCAGAATCTCAACATCACCATTATCGACACCATTCCCACCTTCCAGATAGGTTGGTAAAAAGGCAACATAAGGATGGTCCATCTCAAAGAAATCTTTCCCTTCCTTGACCAAATCCTTGATATGGATCTTTTGGACCTCAATCCCTTCGTGCTCAGACATGAGATAGTCCTTAAGTCGGGTTACAAAACTCTCTGTATTCCCACTCAAACTGATATAAACTAAAGATATTTTTTTCATATTGACCTCGATTTTTATTTTTGGATAGTAAAAGAACTACCAAGATTGTAACTTGATAGTTCTCTTTTGTCAATACTTAGGCAACTTCCGTATGCGGTAGAATTTTTTAGAACGCCTAAATTCATACATTTTTTAGGAGAACGTCACCGAGTTTTAAAAAAAGACTGAACAAATTTCTTGCTCAGTCTTGACATTGATACACTTATCAGGTATCATTAATTAAAGACTGAGTAAGAAGGACGAGTTCTTACTCGGTAAGGCGAGAAGTGTTAGCGCACTTTTCGTCTTTTTTTATTCGATTAATTTAAGTAAATTATAACACATTTTCACACACCACGCAAGCATTTTATGTTTGATTGTAGCACAAAAAGACCTTTTTTTACAAAGGTTATTGTTATATAACTTTTTATATACTTTGTTATGTACTTCTATTGTTTTCGGAAGTATGATAACCTTTTACTATCAGGGTAACATTGATATCTAGATGTATTTTCTTTACCCGTTTTACTCATTCTTTTTTTAATGGTATAAGCAGAAACTTCTTCTAAAGAAATAAATTTTTCATAATCTTCTCTCCAGTTGCCAAAAAATAGATCCCTCAAAGAATCTTCATAATTCAAAACAATTATCCTACTCATCGTTTCAGCCCCAGTAAGAGTCCAATACATTCCTCTTTTTTTCATTCTATAAGTGACCTTACGATGCTGACTCTCCATTATCCCGATTCCTGCATGACTGAATCCTCTTTGTTCGGCTGGTTTAGTGTATTGGAAATTTCTCAATATTTTACTCTTGAACCTCTCAAATGACTCTTGTTCTTCTTCTGTTTCGATATAACTTTCAGTCGTATCAAGAACAGTTCTCATCAACTGCTTATCATGTTGCTTGATCGCCTGGAAAGCTCTATCTAATAGTTCTTCAGAGTAAAATTTTAGATAATTCTTCAACTCCTTATTTACATGGTACTCATCCCAAAAATGTTCATGCCGTTTAATTCGCAAAACCTTCGCAATTTCTTTGAAAACATAGGGTGTATATCCATGACCTCCATCAGAGTTCGTAATCAATAAAGTCTGATCCGTAACTTCGTAATTATTGAATAGATAATCAATAACCTGCTCCCTCACTAAGCGATTGTCAAGACCAATAAATTCCTTTTTGTCCTGGAGTTCAAATCGATTGCTGCCAACTTTTTGGCTTCCTGTATGGACTACAAAATGGGATAAATCGTAATGCTTATTATCCTTCTGTGTGTCACGTGCTTTAACCATTACACCATCACCCTCAATATAAATAACCTGGGCTTTTCTTTTGCTAACTTCTTTACCCTCTTCGTAATAGCGATAGCCTTCCCTTTCCTCCAATAACTTCTCACAAATTTTTACAGCTTTTACTACAATTGGCTTTGTGATCGAAATGTGATAAGTCAATTGGATCACCTGAGTTACTTTATCATATGGCATTAAAGTAGATAATTTAGCCACCTGATACATAAATTCCCATGAGAAGCGGACGTTCTTCTGAAGCCCTAACTTCTCATCTACTGGAATGACCCAATGATCTCCCTTTTTCCAACGTCTTCTTCTGAAAGTAAACTCTCCAAATGTAAAAGCGACGGTTCGCTCCATTGAATGAATACAGGTATAGCCCTTTGCTTTCATAACTGGAATCATCTCCTCATCATACCTAGAAACAAAGTTATAAAATTCTTTTGCATTTTGAAACAGCAATTGATTTTTTAGTTCTCTCTCATCAAAGAAAGCCATTCAGAATCCTCCCTTATTAAAATTACGCTTATTTTAATAAATTTTGACCTGAATGTTCAAATAATCCTTTGTTCTAACAAAAAAAGAGCCTATCTTTTCAGATAAACTCTTACTTGTCATACCAGGGTTTCTCTTTTTTACTAAAATAGGATTTGCTCATGTCAATAGTGAATATAGCCATTGGAATCAAAATGATACTCCATAGAATTGTCACAATTCCATCTGCAATAAAGGAAAAATCACCTGTAAAGTGAAGTCCCAAATACAGTAATAATACAACTGGAAGGAAAGCTGGAGCGAATTTTAAAACGGCCAATCCTAAAACGACTATAAACACCATACTAAGACCAAATGTCTTATAGAACATATAGATAGCTATAGCTCCGATAAAAATAAAGAATAGCTGAACAAGTCTTTTAATATCAATGAAAATCATCATAGATTCCTCCTACTTTATCAGTAATATTTTAAAATCTCATCTGTTAGGTAAATTCTATTGGGTAGATTGGATCCTTGGCGGACTTCTTCAATTAAACCATGATTCTTTAGCTTCTTTTTCAAAGAAATCACTTTACTTTTACCTGATTGAAGAGCCTCCATTAGCTCCTCTATAGGGTAACATACAAAAGTATTTCCATTTTCATCATATCCTTTTAATTCAAAGTCAACTGCAGCTCTTAAACGATTTAATAAAAGCATGTAGAGAAAAATTCCACTACCCTTCAAATCATTGAACTGTGGGTTGTCTATTATTGGACGAGGAATAAAGAATTGTCCTGAATCTGTTGCTGCTGAAGAAAATTCTGGAATATCTGATAAATTTGATAAGTATTTCATTATTCCTTCTCCATTTCAAGTGATTTTTGATCTGAACTGGAAATATTAGACTCTGCCTCGTGCAACTTTCTAAGAAGTTCCTCCTTCTCTCTCTTTTTCTTCATATCACGAACATGCTTTTTCTCTGGTTGTGGATCTTCATCGTCATTATCATTTTTCTTCTTTATTTCTTTACTAAAATCTATCATAAAAAATCATCCTTTCCGATATCTCATTACTTAATTTTTTTCTGCATCTTTTCCCATTCTCTTATAATCATCTTCTCGATATAAGATGAAGCTGATTTCTCACCATGATACTCTACTAAAGCATCTAACATATCATATCGAACATTATGATGTAAAGAGAATGGATATCTTTGCTTTTTATTATAGCTCTCAGGAGACTTTCTAGCCTCCTGATTTTGTTTCCTAGACGAAGGAGTCTTTTCTCTCTTTGGTGTACTTTGGAATGTTTGTTTTACTTGTGCGAATCGATTCTCTGTCATGCTACCTCTCCTTCTAACACACTCAAAATATTTTCATATACGTAGTTTATATTATCATAAAACTTTTGATGTGTCTCTTTTTGGTTAGCTGTCATCTCTTCATACTGCTCAAAGACACTCTGACTGATCACAAGACTTTTGGCCATGAGCTCTTTCTCCTGGATAGAACCCAGGTAAGCAGGATCTTCTTCCACAACTTCTAAAAACTGCTTACAGGTATCTGTCACATTTTGGCCAACGTACTTAATTTTATTGCCAATCAGATAAGGTTCCGCTGTGACATAGCTCTTTTTAGAAATGACCTCGATTGCTTCATTCTTGATAAACTCGACAAATTTCTTCAGAGACAGCCAAGCCCGAAAACCGTTGAGAGAAGCATCGGATACCGCTAAGACCATATCCGAAACGGCAATAAAATTGGCCGTCACCAAACTTTCGTCATTATGGGTATCAATCAGGATCACATCAAACTGAGCGGCCAGCTCCTCATAGTGCTCACTAAACCACATAAAGAGTTGCAAGTATTTATTATTTCGACTGCCAAGATCCAGCTGCTCATCTGTTAGACGTTCATCTCCGCAGATTAAACTGAGATTTTCAGAAATTTGAACAATCTCATACTCTCCAGTCGTAAATATATCATAGACGGTTTTCTCACATTTTACATCAAATGTTCTTGTCAAATTACATTCCCAAGCTCCATCAATGAGTAGTGTTCTAAGTCCCTTAACACGTGCCAACCAATCCCCTTCATTAAAGGTATCTGTAGTTTTACCACCGCCACCTTTTCCTAAGTTTGTCGTCTGAATCTTCATGATTCCCTCCTTGGATAATTGTATATTTTGTTATATAACTTTTTATATACTTAATTATACCTAAAACTACTTTTCTTGTCAATATAAAAGCACAAAAAGTTATATAACTTTTTGTGCAACTTTTTAGCCATATGTACCACCTATATTTCCACCAACATAGGCTTTTAGTTGGATTTGTTGAACTGTAGTATTGAAATTACCAATGAAATAGCTATTCTCTTCCCCACCTTTAGTCAGGACAACTAAAAATTGAATAACGTCCTCTGATTCTGTCGGCATCACTTCTAATTGTTTAGGTTGAAAATCATACTGATTCGTTAGAATAGCCATCGCAAAGGTTTGAACCATCGCATTCTGTGTCATAGATAAATGATTCTCGATTGTTCCCTTGACATTTGGCAGAAAATTCGTCTTTTTTATATCTGCTACTGCTTCTTCAAAGGCTTTTAACACTTCTTTTTTGTCTTCTGAGCTTGCCTCTGCATAGGGGCGTTCTAGTTTTAACTTAGCTGTCCGATAATTCTTCTCGTCTGCTGTTTCCTCTTTGGAAGACGGCTCGTTTTGAGTGGTTCCTGAAGAACTCACCTGGGCAGCTTCTTCTATTTTAGTTTGTTGAGATGGCCTGAAACTCGATACAATCCCTATTCCTGCCAAAACCAATAGAATACCTACTACAATCGATACAACCATATTCTCCTTTATCCAATCAATCATCTTATATACTCCTTTTAATTTGAATTCAATTTAGGTTCCCTATCATCTGGATAGGCAAACGAAATAACTTGGGCTCGCTGTTGTTCTGGAGTCCAAATTCGATAGTCCCATGTATAAGGGGTCTTAAACGTATCCCAACCACTTAAAGCTGTATTTTGTTCTACAAATAAGATAGATCCGTTTTCAAAGACATGACATACAATTCCTGTATGACCATAGCCTCCGCCTCCCACCTGTGTAGAAAAGATAGCACCCCTTTTGGGAGTTGACTTAAGTGAATTCCCGAATATTGATGCCCAAGCTGCTGCCTGATCTTTCCCATTACCTTGAACTGAACCAGAATGACCCCATATATGATTTGCGACACTAATTGTAAGATTCACACATTGTCCAGCTATATCGTCCCTTCCAGGATTATACCACCCTGTAGACTTAGCATAATCCATGCCTAAACTCTTAGGATCGACAATAAACGGTTTCAAACTATCTGGTAAATCTTCTGGTTTATACCCCCACGCAGTCGCATCTGAAGGAACTTTTCCTGTTCCATCGACACTACCACCTGATTCCCCACAATCACTTTTTTCAGCTGAAGAAGAAATAGCATTATCTGAAGAACTGGCATCTTGTGTATTCGATACTGCATAAGGTTTCTCACCATGAGCAGCAATGGCTTCCTTATCAAGCCACTGATACTTTGTACCTAACTTTTCGTACATATCAGTTAGCTTGCTCTTATAAGTGCCGTCTGTAGCCCATCCACCATCTGCTATGGCAGATAGAGTTGCAATGCCATTTATATTGTTTATAGCCCCTTTATAAAGGGTTTGATGAGCCATAAACTCAGCTTTCCCTACAATCCCTGCATCATAGCTAGAAAACCAAGTATAAGCTCCTCCTGTACCGTCTCCAACGTTTGCTCCAGGTTTTGTTCCTGTTAGGTCAATACTGTCTTCACCATATGTCGCAATAGTGACTGGAAAATCGCTTTTTCTAGAGGTTTTAACACCTCCCATGTTATGAGCCTTCCAGAAGGAAGTTCCATTAGGATTCGTAAAGTTAAAGCCATTCTCTATCATAGTTTGAGTGATGGAAGCTGAAGGTAGAAAACCTCCTGCTCTCCAAGATAGAATATAGGATTCCTTATGCTTTTTTACAAAATCATCTATGGAGCCATCAGCTGAAGAAACTGTTGAGTCACTAGTTGAAGATGTTGTGTCTATTGCACCACAATCATGTCCACCATTACTAGCTATAGCGCCCATTATCCCAGCCAACATGGCCATCCCAACATTGATAATTAACAGTATCGCTACAAAAGGAAGGATAATCTTAGACTTTAATAATTTTTTCATAGATACCTCCCCTATCTACCACAATCCTAATATTGTTCGTAAAATGCCATAAAAAACTAAAAATACAATAAACCCTAGACCTATTTTCTTGAGACCATTCAAAAATTCCTTATCTCGCTCCTTTTGTGCTTCTAGACGTTTTGGATCTGATTCTCCCTCTGAAGCAAAATAATCTCTTTCTTGTTTCATACGATATTTACGAATCAAAACATATTCATCAAATTTCTGCTTTGTCCTTGTAATCATTCCTGATTTGTTTTTAACCATTTAAATTTAATGTCCTTTCTTATTCGATACCACCATAGCGCTCAACTTCTGGAGCTAATAATTGCTGGTTAAATACTAGATTTCCAACTCCTGCAATATTCATAAACAACTGTCCTTTGGCTAGGCGAGGCAATGTTTCTAATTCAGACTGATTCATTGATCCTGATAAAGCATTGGCTAATAGTGGAACGCTAGTTTCATCTGTCTGAGCAAAAATTCTATACTGCATCAGACCAAAAATCCTCTGAACCGCAGTTACGTATGGATCCTTATGAGTTCCGATACCTGTCTCAAACAGAATACCCCTCAGAGAATTTACGGACAACACAACTCCAGCAAAGTTTTCCCCCATTGTATCAATCATATCTGCCAAGAGATTCACACTGCTCTCATGCTTAGGATTAATGAGTGTCTGTGCCCCACTAATATTGACAATATAGTGTTGCATATCCATCTCTGTTAAGCTAGGGTTCCTTTTCAGTAGTTGCTTACAACGTTTACCGTTATTAACAATATCTGCTGAAACAAGAGAAAGAACTGAGAATATTTGAACATTTAACAGATGAGGGGCACTCTTCAATCCAGAAAAATCAAATGTCACAACTTGCTCTGAAGAGATATCTTGAAATTCGGTTGTCCCCTCGAAAATTTCTGCGTTTGTTGTCAATAATTCATTAAAAGTATTGTAAATACGTTTAACGGCTTTGTTTTCAGCCATATCCGTGCTATAACTTTGTTCTAGTCGACGTTTATAGGCATCAACAAACAAAATGAAATCTGACAAGATAGGATAGTCTTCATTGACAAGATCCGTTGCTTTCAGTTTTTCTGGATTCAACGATGGGTTCCGAGCCCATAAATTTTCTTCAATATAGAATTCATTCAAGAGAGTTCCAAATGTGATTAAATCATCTCCTGTCACTTCATTATTCAGGAGTTTATAAATACTCTTTAATTTCTCGATATGAAGGTTGTAGGACTTTTTCTTATCAATTTCAGTTCCTGCTTCATTGGTTACTGTTGGAAAGACCTGGAAGATATTAATTCGGTTAGCTTCACCTGATAAATCAAATATCAATCCATGCTGCTTCCTTGTCTGATCAAGAAACTGACCAGTAGCATCAAAATTACGAATATAGTGTCCCTTTGCATAAAGACCATCTGTATGTTTCATAAGGAAAGAACGTTGTCCCATCTTTGGATTTCCAGATAGAATCATAAACGAACGTGTTCTTTTTTCATCACGTTCTAGGAAGTTGAAATTTACTGCTCCGTTTGTTGGAGTCCAACCAAGATAAAATCCCTTTTCATCTTCAAGCTTCGTATGATTAAAGAAATATCCCCCAGCTATTGAGTGGGCTGGAGTAGGTATTCCTCTTCTATGATTTGGTAAATCAATCTGATACTCAGCTGGAATAAAAGGAGCATGATATTCAAATTCTAATTCTCCTGATAGGATAGTTGATTTGAATTTAGACGTTTTGTCTTTAACCTCTTCAACTTTCTTAAACAATTCTTCTTTGGTTGATGCGAACACAAAGACACGAATATACATCCCATACATAGCTATATTCCGCTTATCAATGTCTCGACTTAACTTATTGAGATTGTCAATTTCATCTAGTTCTTTCCGATTATTTGTTAATTTACTGTTATTAGTAATACGTGTTGATTTTTCTTCAATAGAGTCCTCTATCTCTTTTTGAAGCTGTCTATTATCTTCTTTATACAGTGACAAGAAGGCACGTGTACCAGGTAATAGCAATAATTCAGAAAGCCAAAAACGATCCATTCCTTCAGTTGGATATTCATAGTAGTGTAAGACCGTATGGTATCCATCTCCACTTAACCAGGAACGATCATCTTTTTTAAAATCAATATTTCCTTGCGGTTGAATCTGGCTAAGGAAAGCAAGGTCATATCCTTCATTCTTTAATTGTCTTTGTCTACGTTTTGATAAATCAGGCATACTATCCCTCCTATACTTTCTCATTCATATTGTTGTATTGTTTTATAATCTGAATTTTCTTCCTATAGCTAATTTCTTGAGGAACAAAATCATTATTTCCATAAGTTTGCGCCTTCCGAACTAATTCGTCCAATTCAGTTGTTGTAGGTGCAAATAGCCACAGTATAAACTCTGTATTATAGACTTCTTGTCGTATGCTCTCTTCAACTTTAATTTGACTTTTAAGCCAAAGCTCACGATCTTTGAGTTGTAAAAAACGTCTCTCATTTACTGATATCTTAGAGAGTTCTTGTCGCACTAAATTCAAATGATGGCGCAAGTCAGAAATTTGTGTATCAGTATTTGTTGGCAAGGTTGTCGTCTCTACTTGGATATTAGGTCCAAATCGAGTTAACCAAGTTTCAAAATTTTCGATTGTACGCATCACCTCGTTATAAGACATCGACCCTAAGTCTTTACCTGGTATTTCCATCAGCTGCAAGTATCCATAATCTACTAACTGGATATAAGCCTGTCTGTTTGGAATAATTGATTTTACATCTAACAACTCAACACAAGAATGTAAATCGAAATATTCCTGAGTATGCTTCTTCATTTCTCGAATACGTCCTAAAGGGCGTTTCTCAATATTTTTGGATGAAGTTTGTTTAATTGCCATTATGATTTTCTCCTTCTGATATAGTTCAAACTGATGTAACGTTTTCTTCTTCGTCTGAAGAAAAGAAACATACTGTGCCAATTTTTTTTACCACCGTTAGCTGGCAACACCAGATACAAACTCATAACTGGTGTTAAAAATATGAATGCGAACATTTGTATCCATTGACTTTTCGGAAAAATTCTTAATCCAACGCTTAGAGCGATTAGCCCAGTTATTCCTACAAATGTAATATCCAGAATAAGAAGTCCTATAATCTTGATTTTGGCATAAATATCTCTAGGTACACCATATTTTTCACCGTACATTAATTTCTCCTTTATATTTGTTTTGACACTCACATTATAATGAATAATCGAAAATATCTTTTAAAGGGACAATAGCATTTTTCTCATCATCCTTCAGGAATAAATTACACAAAAAGTTATATACTTTTTTACACAATAAAAGAAGCCTCAATCTTGAGACTTCTTAACTAAATCAAAGAATGCTTCTTCAGAAAGAAAAGTAATCAATTGGCCTTCTGATAGTCTTCTAAGCGCTGCATCATGCTTCTTAGACCTTTTATCTGGATCAAAAAGATTCAACTGCTTGTGTCCTACAACCAATATATCTGTCATAGAAGACACATAGTTTTGCACGACAGCCCCTTTACTTTCTAAAAATCGTACTGCTTCTTCTCTAGTTAGAGGACGTAGGCTTCCTGTGATAACAATATTCTTCCCTGTTAAATCCATAATTCATCCTATTCCTCCTCTTCAGGACTTTCAGCACCTGTGATATGTCGTCCTCCTTGCATACGCTGTCCTGCTTGTTGCATCTGTTGGTTCATGTATTGCATTTGACTCATGCTCTGCTGAAACTTTTGTTGAGGAGAGTCTGGTTGTTTCGGTGGTTGTGTCGATTCTACAACTGATGGAGATGAACCTTGGGTTGGTGTCTCCATTCCTCCAGTTGGAGGAGTTGAATCTTGAGTTAGTGATGCTGATCCTCCAGTTGGATGAGATGAATTTTGGACTGGTGGCTCTGTTCCTCCAGTTGGATGAGTTGAATTTTGGATTGGTGACTCTGTTCCTCCAGTTGGATGAGTTGAATCTTGAATTGGTGGCTCCACTCCTTCAGTTGGAAGCGATGAATCTTGGATTGGTGGCTCCACTCCTTCAGTTGGAAGCGATGAATCTTGAATCGGAGCTTCCATGTCTTCAGCTGAAAGAGTTGGATCTACAACAGGTGCATCTGTCATTCCTGAATCTACTGGGGACTCAGGAATGTCAATTGGTCCAGAATGACCAAGTCCAGGAACAGCATCGTTTTTCAAAGCATTATAGGTCGCATCGTGCGCAGAGGCGGCTTTATCATCCAAGTTATTTAAAACATTGCCAACTGCCCCTTTCGTATTTTGCATGGCTTCAAATGCTTTCCATTCTGCCAAATCAACCATATTACTTACACCACCTTTGGCCGCATTCATCAAGCCCTGGTCTTTTACAGAGTTCAAAGCACCTTGAATACCACCTCCAGTTCTTGCAAGGCTATTCCCCAGAATCTGACTTCCTTTAGACAGGGCATCTGGAGCTTTTTTAGCCATATCCATACCAAATTGACCAAGCGCCATACCCCCATTAAAGACACCTCCTGCTCCAGCCGCAAAGGCATTGCCCATCATCATAGCACCAAGCAATTGTTGAGCTGTTTCGCTATGTCCTGTTGAAACTCCAAGCCAGCGTTCAATCATGGCCACTCCTTGCATTGCCGCAAAGAATACTCCAATATAGACAAAGGCAGCTGCAAGACACTGTTCCCACATATTGAGTCCATCAAAGAATCCGCCAGAAAGCTTAGATACTGCTGAAACAGAAAGGATTGGCAAATCTCTGAAAATCTCAAGGGTTACACGCATAATAATAACCTCAAAGAAGATTCCTGCTAAGGCACCTCCAATGGTTCTTAACAACTCTTTATATTTCTTTGAGTTTGATAGGGAGCTATAACCAAGAATCGGAGAGATCATTGCCTCAATCAAAATATCAAAAATTGATTTGACGAGCTTAATGATCATGCTGACCAAGAGAACAACAAGGATAATGTACTGAAGAAACATCCCTATCCAGTTGACTTTATAGCGCATATAAACTGATTCAAAAGCACTCAATTGATTAATGACTCGGTGTTCTGTAATGCTTTCAACTCCAGTATTATTGGAATTCAACTTATGTAGGAACAAGCCTTTAATACCAGGTATTTTGTCTTCGCTCATTATATCGTCCAACATTTTTGGATTTGTTGTACCATAGTTTGCCCCAAAATCGATTTTAGTCGCAAAATCAGTCGTATCCCGCTTTTCAGGGTTATCTGTGATATTATTGACAGGAGTTGACCCCTCCTGAACAGGCTTGATGTAACCATAATCATCCATTGGAAACAACTCCGTAGAAAAATCCTTGTAAATCAAGACTTTTAGGTCTACCACATTATTTTTCATGGGTTGAAGAGCTAAGGAGGAAGTTGGTTGACTACCAGATGGCGCTTCACTGGAGACTGTCTGGATAGACATGGCATCCTGTGCCACTGCTGTTGAGATGGTGGTCAAAGCTAAAGGCAAAACCGAGGTTACTGCAGTCACCAAAAGGAAATTAATAATAACCCCCTTATACTTTACTGGCTTAGTAAAGACTCCTGCGATAGCCGACACAACCAAAATCAGAGTAAACAAGGACGTTCCTAATATCTGAAACCAGTAGAAAAATTGACCAATGACTGTCTTCTGATCCCCCAAATATCCGAAAAGCCCAAAGAGCTTGAACATATTATTAAAAACATGTTCTAGACTGGAAGTGATTTGATAAAGAGCTTTTGCAATCCCTCCTGGTAAATAGGATAGATATGCCATAAATGCAGGAGTCGGTTCTAAATAGTTCCCCCAATAGGAATAGAACTCCCCCAGCTTTTTTGCATTCTCACCAGTAATCTTGCCATTGAGATCCTTGACCTCATTCACCAAATCTGAAAAGGTTTGATAGTGCACTAAAGGTACCTTCTTTCTTTTTAAGATACCCCTATCATATTCGATAATGACAAAATCGTTTTTAAAGGGACAATGAAATTCTGATAACCAAAAAAGCCTCAAATAATTGAGACTTTTGTAAATTAATCTGCTTTTCCATTGAAATCATAGAAAGCATTGTCTTCTTTATAGCCACGACGTAGCTCAATGATTCGGATTTTTTTACCACCCTCAGTCAAAACGACTTGATAATAAGCCTCTGCTTCTTCAGGCTTATCTACACCCCTATAATCAACAGCTATTGTAAAAGTATCCTTTCCTTTCAGCTGACTCTCTAAACTAACAATAGTTCCTCTGAAAGCGGCTGGGATTGTCTTCACTTGTTCTTCTGAAAGAACACTATACTTAATGTCTCTATCGTCACCATTTGAGATTGTCCTATTCTCTTTATCAAATTTTACGGTAGATCCTGCTCCACCCGTAAAAACACTGCTCTCATAACTATCTTCTGGGGAAGATCCTGTATAGCTATCTTTTAACACATTTTTTGCGAGACTTTCAGGTGATTTTTGACCACAAGCTCCAAGTAAAATCAAGGCTAAACCTACTAAAACAATTCTTAAAAAGTGCTTTGCTTTCATCATTTTTTCTCCTAATCATTATTTACCTCATTATAACAAACAGCTTTTTTTCTTGCAAGTGTTTATATAACTTATTGTACATCTTTTTAGATAACTTCATCCGCAAAGAAGTCGTCTCCATCATCATAATAATCATAGTCACCTTGAATAACACTAGCTGCAGCTGCTTGGAATAATTCATCTGTGGATTTAAATGATTGGGATTGCACCTTTTGCCCTTTACTGTGACGGCCTGACAATTTAGGAGTTTCTCCATTGTTGCTGAGGAGAGGCATGGTCAAACGTTGCCTCCAGTCTATGATGTTGTTGAAGGCTGTACCTGCATCAACTGCGATCTCCTGGAGTTCTAGCTCACGGTGCGCACTTTCGACTGGAATATCCGCAAGAGTCATCGATGTATCAAATTCCTCTTGTAAGAACATGTACTTGTAAGGGAAGCTCGTCTTATCGTGTGCGAAGATTGGATCCGTTGTAACCTTACGTCCAACATTATCCCGTCCCTTGACTCCACGTAAGATAACCGCTTCTCCTTCCTGGAGCTTGGCCAATTGCGTTGGTGTCAACAACTCTTGTTTTGGATTCTCGACAGCTACATTTGGATTGGCTTCGTCCAGGATATTGCTGGATCTTCGTCTTCTGGTGATGGTACGTGTTCCCAACTCAGCACTAAATTTCTTATTGGTGTCTGGAGACGTTGTTTTGACGTAAACTTTCAACGAACAGTTATCCATAATCGTTTGAGCAACATTTTGGCCATACACATTGTCCAGTTGCTCCAGATTTTGAATCCATAGGTAATAGAGAATGTTTTGTCCCAATCCGATAGAAATTTTCGTATCCATGTGAGGAATGGCTGGCATGTTTGTAAACTCATCCAAGATATGGAGAATGCGATTGATACACTTCCGACCATTTGTTAATGCAAGCTCATAGTTAGCATTGTATAACTGATCTAAGAACAAAGAGACAATCCCATTGTACTCTGTTCGGTTTGGCGGTGTTACCAGGTAGATGATTTTCGGTTTATCTGAATAAATCAGTTCAATATCCGACTTCTGAAGAAGATTTTGGGTGTCTTCTTTATTCTTAAGGACGGTTATATCGATATGATCTAAAATCGGCTTCTTGGTATATTCATCTAGTTCTAAACTATCTCCATCTTTTCGATAGACTTTTTCAGCTGAAAATTGGAAGACTTGATCCCGAACAGGGGAATGGCCATTGTTCTTATGGTTGAAATCAATCGTTACCGTAAACTGATCTGGAAGTTTAGGCTCGATGGCATAGGTCAGATAGCCTTCCCCATCTACAAGAGCTGTAGCTTGCTTTACATAATCGACCTTCTTTTCAACTTTGCCCCATTTCTTCAAGCCTGTAATCGTTACTTTAGCAGTTTTGTGCTTGAACTCATTTTTGAGTTGGCTATTGGTGCTTGATCTCAGCTTGACAGACAATCGACGTGGAAAACCAAAAGACTCTAAATCAATAGAGTTTTTAGAAGTGAGCTTCGCCACGTTGTCTTGCAAGAACAGGTTGATTCCTGTCATCATGCTAGAGTAGACATTCCCTTTAGTCTCATCACCACCAAAGTCTGAAGCACGAAATTCGATATCTGCCATTTGTCTAAATTTAGAGAATTGTTTTTGATTGACTTGTCTCAAATTATCAAAATAGACTGTGATTTTTGATTTCTTGGATACCTGTTGTTCTCTAGTTGGATTTTCGACGATTTCACCAGCACCATCTACAAAGACTTCTTCAGACCCCATTGTCGCCAAGAATTTCGCAACGTTAGGAATTGTAATGGTATCCCAGGCATCATCTTCACCATTTTGATAGGTTTCATTAGCTCGATCCATCAAAGCCATTGTTAAGGCGTTAAATAGGGATATAGAAGACTTACGGAAGTATTCCGCATTTCCTTTCTCTCCACCTTTTTGTTTCGGATAAATGGATTCTGCGACTGCATTGACATAGGTTTGAGTCTTCTCATAGTAGCCCTTCTTTGCGGCTGCTATGGCCAAAGCTAGAGGATTGTAGGACATGGACCAATCCATATTTTGGAAAGAAAGAACATTGACATCATAGCCACGTTGCCTCATGAGCTTGTAAGAAGCTTGATAATGCTCACCTTTATTATCTCCTACAGCCATCGATGGTTGCAACTCCGCACGGCTATTGATTTCAATTGCTGGAGTGATATGACCCTCCCCTTTACCTGAACGAGTCATCCCAATCCCTAACAGATTCGTTGGCTTATCTTCAATGTAGTAGTGACCTGAAGGAAAAGCTAACATGCCTAAAATCCGCTCCGCATTGGTCACATATCGACTGATTTTCCTATTTTGCCATAACATCTGAGTCCTCAGTGTTTGTCCTGCTAAATCATGAGTCAGTTCATGAAATACAGGAGCCCCACCCTCACCTGGATAAGTTAAAGCTTTATTGGGGATCTTTTTGTATTGACGACGAATTTCATCAACCGTCACAAAGCGGTCATCTCCTTCTTCATTGTTGTTATAGTCTCGAAACTGCTCGAAGTTTATCCAGGCAGATTTCCAGGCGATAACTAATCCCAATAGAAAGATTGGAAATGCTAAAATTGGTGCTATTAAGAAGACTTTAGCGTTCAATAAACTTTGAAATAAGAGACTGTTTAAGTCAAAGTTTACGGCCTTACTAGCATCTTTAAAGGACCAAGCACTAAAATAGAGAAAGCGGATTGTAGCCCTTAAAACAGTAACCAGGTAATTGGTTAAGATAAAAGCAATAAAGCTAAAACCTAATCCCATATAAACAAAGCTACGATAACTTTTAAAATAAAGAATTGGTTTCATTTCTTTATCAAAACGTTTTCGTTCTCGTTTAACAAAAGGGAGAGTGTAGAACATCCTGAAGAAAACATTCCAAAGGATGAGAGAGACAAGCGCCAAGAGTTTAGGTATGAATGACTTCATCCAATTGAACAACCCTCTAATTGATTTGAACCATACTTGTTTCCAATCAATATCTTTACGATTTTTCCAACCTCTTTTTATTGTCTGGTTTAAACTAGTCTTACCTGCTAATAACCTTCGATAATGTCTTAAAAAATAAGGCTGGAAGAGTTTGAATATGTAATAACCTGCGCCTCCTAGAAAAAGGAAGGTATTGATCCAACTGGCTCGAATCAGTTGGATAAAGGTATAAAATACTACTTCAAATAACTCAAACAAACTACTACCCCCTCACACCTTCCAAAAACCATTCCATTTTTCGAGTATAGAAGCTCGAAAAGAGAAATATGTGAAACTGTAGCCTTGGAGAGGCTTTCTCATAACGGTGAAAGTAATTTTCCAACCATTTCTCTCCATCCAACTGAAGAACATTCAATCGACTGGATCGACTTTGTTCTAAGTAATTGGTCACCTGAAGAGATTCCGCAATCAATTCATCAGACAGATAATTGTATTTTTGTCTTGCCATTGTTGCACTCCTTTCTTATTATCTCTTAATTCCCCTCTATTCTAAAGGATAATATCAAATTCTTTGTTAAAGGGACAAAAGATATTATTGTATAAAAAGTTATATAACTTTTTATACAATAAATAGACAATAAAAAAGCACACAAGTGTTCTTGTATGCTTTAAATCCCTTTAGAATGGGGAATCCGCATCCATTGGTTCAGGATAGGATGTAGGAATAGAACTTGGTGTCGGCTGATAAAAGCCCTGTTGTTCCTGCTTACGTCGATTAGATGCTTCCTTATTTTCAAGGAAAGTGATTCCTCCTTGTTGGTTTGGGGAAATAAACTGATACGTCCGACGTTGACCTTGTTCATCGTTATATGGTCGTTGGATAATTTCTCCTTTTAAGAGAATTGGAGAGCCCTTAGATAGACTCTGAGCCATAAATTCTGCTTGTTTTCCGTACACTTGCACATGGAAGAAACTAGAAATTGGTTTATTTGTATCATCATTCATACTCGAATCACAAACAAACTCAAATTTGAAACTGGCATGACCATTTTGAGTTTGACCTACTGCATCGCTTGGGATGAATGCAACACGTCCAGAAGCGATAAATACTTGCATTTTTTCTCCTTTCAATAAAGACCACAAGAGAGTTATACCCCAGCTTGTGGTCATCCTTTCATTTTAGTTCATCAAATTAGTTTTCTTTCGACTTACGAAGACCTGCAAGACTCAATAATCCCAAAATCATTCCCACAACTGGAAGCATGCTTGCAGCTGTTCCAGTATTTGGCAGTGATTGTTTTGGTTTTCCTGGTTCTTCAGGTTTTGGTGGTTCTGGAGTGTGGGTTGTTACCTTGGCAGTCATTTCTTGCCCATTGACAATATTGACAAAAGTATTCTCAACTTCTCCAGCCGCAATACGCTCGACTTCGATGTAGAAATCTGCATCAAAGGTTCCTTTAACCCCTAGAGAGTTTAGGAAATCTTGATTGATAACGTAAGACCATTGACCACCTTTGGCATCCCACTTAACAGTCACAAGTTTCTTGATGAACTCAGAATTTGTGCCTTGGTTGAACTCAAAGGTAAAGGCATAAGTGCTACCTTTGGCAATCTTATCTCCTGCCTTGATAACCTTACCATTCTTCAGGATAACATCGTAAGGCAACGTTAGATCTTTTTCTGCTGTGTATTCTGTACCCTTGATGATACCTTTCCAATTACCAGTATAGCGGTCATGCTTCATATCGAGTTTATCCAAACCATCATATTGGTACAACATATGGTGCCTTTCTGGAACAGTTGCACCGTCAAGAAGGTACTGAATCAATTCACCCATTTGAACTTCTTTACCGTCAAGAACTTTCTGACCTGTTTTATCAAGCGCATGTTTTTCTGGATGTTTTGGTTTCGGTGGCTCTGGTGTACGAGTAATAACCTTGGCAGTCATTTCTTGTTTATTGACAATATTGATGAAAGTATTCTCAATCTTATCACCCGTTTCAATACGCTCAACCTCGATGTAGAAGTCTGCATCAAATGTTCCTTTAATTCCTAGAGATTTCAGGAAGTCTTGATTGATAACGTAAGACCATTGACCACCTTTGGCATCCCACTTAACAGTCACAAGTTTCTTGATAAACTCTGAATTAGTAGCTTGGTTGAACTCAAAGGTAAAGGCATAAGAGCTACCTTTCTCAATCTTATCACCTGCTTTGATAACCTTATCATTCTTCAGGATAACGTCATAAGGCAATGTAAGCTGTTTTTCTGCTGTGTATTCTGTACCCTTAATAATACCTTTCCAATTACCAGTATAGCGATCATGCTTCATATCGAGCTTATCCAAACCGTCATATTGATACAACATATGGTGTCTTTCTGGAACAGTTGCACCATCAAGAAGGTACTGAATAATATCTCCTAGCTGGACTTCTTTGCCATCAAGGACTTTCTTTCCAGTTCTATCAAGTGCATGTTTTTCTGGATGTTTTGGTTTCGGTGGCTCTGGTGTACGAGTAATAACCTTGGCA
>NZ_JUQX01000067.1 GCF_001074565.1 Streptococcus pseudopneumoniae
GACATTCTGGCTAAAGCCATACCAGAAGAGGGAGTGTTGGTCCCCACTTGGGGCTGTGTATGGTGACTTACGACCGGACTTGCTTTCCTTTGGCCTGCGTTGGAAGAGCTGATAGGTGTTCTTGCCTTCCTTGCGACTAGCAGTGAAGACGCGGTTGTCATCTCCGTCGTAAAGCGCAGCCATGAGAAGGCCCTTCTTGTCCTTGATCGCAAGCAAGCGGTTCTCTGTATCGTAGATGTAGTCTAGCTTTTCTGAGTTCTTCTCAGAAGCGATGCGATTGCCATTCTTGTCGTAGGTATAGGTGATGGTGCCATCTGGTCCTTCCAGTTTGGTCAAGCGGTTATGGTCATCGTAGGTAAAGCGTGTCTGGCTCTCCTTGCCATCAACTGTCTCGGTGCTAGTCAGCTTATTGCCCGCTAGGTCATAGGTGTAAGAGAGCTTGGAGAGTTTCTTACCAGATGCATCCGATACGGTCATATTTTCCACTTGACCTAGAGTATCGTATGTGTAGGTATGGACTAGGGTTTCGCCATCTTGCTTGATGGTTTCCTTGGCGATATAGCCACCATCATCATACTCATAGCCATAGCTGGAGATAAGCTTGTCCTGCTTATCCACATGACGGAGTTCAGTGAGGCGGTGAGCCTTGTCATAGGTCAAGAAGCTCTTGGTTCCATCTCCCCGAACAACCTCCGTCAGATCCCCTGCTGGATTATAGCTATAGCTGGTCTTTTGTCCCTTGACATCTGTCACGGAAGTGAGGCGATCCAGTTCATCGTAAGTGTAGGAAACTGTGCTACCATCTGGGTAAATCATCTTCGAG
>NZ_JUQX01000068.1 GCF_001074565.1 Streptococcus pseudopneumoniae
TTTGATTTCACAACTTCCCCGTCCGCAGCTCTTGGGGCAACATCGAGAGTGCTGCGCCTTGCGTGGTAATGGCTGGGGCAGAAAGCATGCGACGGTGAACTATGTCTTTACCCACTCGCCCTATCGTCTTTATGCCTATCATCGCTTGATCATGGAGGAGATGGCTGACCGTGGCTATAATGTCAGTCCAGAATGGTTGGACAAGAACTACCGTGGCAAGATCTGCCTTCCCTATGAAGACTTGCCTGAGGAGAAGTTGGACAATCCCGTCTACAGTGAGCATGATGCAGGATACTATGAGGAGTGTTTGGATAATCTCCGAGAGAAGGGGATAGACCTATAGTCTTTTCTAATAACAAGCCATAGTCACTTATAAGAATCATCAATAGCTCGTTTGAGCATTCCAACTAAAATACAGCCATAAAACACGTTATATAAAGGATTTGAGACACTGGGTTCAAGTCTTTTTCTGTTGCCCAAAAGAGTGGTATAGTTTCAAACTATATCAAAGCCTAATTATTTACAATTATACAGACCCTTTCTTTTCTGTTAAGATAGTTTCAACAACAAATTTTGGAGGACACATCATGTCAACTACAATCATCGGTTTCCCTCGTTTGGGTGAATTCCGCGAATTAAAATTTACAACTGAAAAATACTTTAGAAAAGAAATCTCAGAAGAAGAACTCCTTGCAGCAGCAAAAGAATTGCGCGCAAAACACTGGAATATTGTCAAAGAAAAAGGCATCACTGAAATCCCATCAAATGACTTTTCGCACTATGACAACTTCCTAGATGCAGCCTTCCTCTTTAACGTGGTGCCAGCTTCTGTTCAAAACTTGGACTTGTCTGACCTTGAACGCTACTTTGCTTTGGCGCGTGGTTACCAAGGTGAAAAAGGGGACGTTCGTGCCCTTCCGATGAAGAAATGGTTCAACACTAACTACCACTACATCGTTCCTAAATTTGAAAAAGACACTCAAGTAAAACTTGCTGGTCACAAGATTTTTGATGAGTTCCAAGAAGCAAAAGAAATTGGATTGAACACTCGTCCTGTCCTTGTAGGCCCATTTACTTTCCTTCAATTGTCAGACTTTGAAGAAGGCGTGAAAGCAGAAGATTTCGTAGACAGCTTTGTCGCTGCTTACCAAGAAGTTTTTGCAAAATTGGCTGAACTTGGTGCGACACGCATCCAACTCGACGAAGCGGCTCTTGTCAAGGATTTGACAGCTGAAGAAAAAGCCCTCTTCTTGAACATTTACAACAAACTTTTGGCTGACAAGAAAGGTCTTGAAGTCTTGCTTCAAACTTACTTCGGAGACGTTCGTGATGTCTACGCTGACCTTGTGAAATTGCCAGTAGATGCCATCGGTCTTGACTTTGTCGAAGGTAAGAAAACTCTTGAACTCGTTAAAGGTGGTTTCCCAGCTGACAAGACTCTCTATGCAGGGATTGTCAATGGTAAGAACATCTGGCGCAATAATTACGAAAAGAGCTTGGCTGTTCTTGAACAAATTCCAGCTGAAAACATCGTTTTGACAAGCTCATGCTCACTTCTTCATGTGCCGTTTACAACTGCTAATGAAGAATTTGAACCAGCTATCTTGAACCACTTTGCTTTCGCTGTTGAAAAATTGGATGAGATTCGTGATTTGGATGCTATTCGCAACGGCCAAGGTGCAGAAGCTCTTGCAGCTAACAAAGAACTCTTTGCGACTGAGCGTGTGGGTGAAAATGCAGAACTTCGTGCTCGTATCGCTGGCTTGACTGACGCAGACTACACTCGTTTGCCAGCCTTTGCAGAACGTGAAGCTATCCAAGAGGAAGCTTTCAAACTTCCAGCTCTTCCAACAACAACCATCGGTTCATTCCCTCAAACAAAAGAAGTTCGTGCTAAACGTTTGGCCTTCCGTAAGGGTGAGTTGACTCAAGAAGAGTATGACGCTTTCCTTGCTGAAACCATCGATGAATGGATTAAATGGCAAGAAGAAGTTGGATTTGACGTGCTTGTACACGGTGAATTTGAGCGTAATGACATGGTTGAGTACTTCGGTCAAAACTTGTCAGGTTACCTCTTCTCTAAGAATGGTTGGGTACAATCATACGGTATGCGTGGGGTGAAACCACCAATCATCTGGGGTGATGTCACTCGTCTCAACCCAATCACTGTTAAATGGTCTAGCTACGCACAAAGCCGTACTGACAAACCTGTTAAGGGTATGTTGACAGGACCTGTTACCATCCTCAACTGGTCATTCCCACGTGAAGACATCTCTATCAAGGACTCAACTCTTCAAATCGCTCTTGCCATCAAGGATGAAGTTCTTGATCTTGAAGCTGCTGGCGTGAAAATCATCCAAATCGACGAAGCTGCTCTTCGTGAGAAATTGCCACTCCGTCGTAGCGACTGGTACGAAGACTACCTTGACTGGGCTATTCCTGCCTTCCGCTTGGTACACTCAACAGTAGCGCCAGACACACAAATCCACACCCACATGTGTTACTCAGAATTTACAGATATCATCCCAGCTATCGACAACATGGATGCGGACGTTATTTCCTTTGAAGCAAGCCGTTCAAACCTTGAAATCTTGGACGAACTCAAAGCGAAAAACTTCCAAACAGAAGTGGGACCTGGGGTTTACGATATCCACTCTCCTCGTGTGCCAAATGAAGGCGAAATCGACCACACGATCGATGCTATTCTTGCCAAAGTACCAAGCAAGAAAGTTTGGATCAACCCTGACTGTGGTTTGAAAACACGTGGTATTCCAGAAACAAAAGAAAGCTTGATCCGCCTTGTCGAAGCAGCTAAAGCTGCGCGTGAGAAATTGTAAGATAAGATTTCTCTCCATACATGGTTGTTCAAAAAGAAATCAACTAGAAAAGGTTATTACATATGTCACGCCAAACACCGTCACTCTCATTTGAAGTGTTCCCTCCAAACCCAGCAGTGGGTAATGATAAAATTATTTCAGCCTTGCAGGATATGCGGGAGTTGACACCGCACTTTATCAGTGTGACCGCCAGCAATAATAAATTTAATATCAAGGAAACAACGGTTCGTTTGGCTGACTTTATCCAGAATGATTTGGCGATTCCAACTATTGCTCACTTGCCAGCTATCTATCTGACCAAGGAAAAGGTTGCTGAAACCATTGCGGACTTGGACAAGGTTGGGGTACAGAAAATCTTGGCCCTGCGTGGGGATATTATCCCTGATGTGGAACCACAAAAGGATTTCCGCTATGCAACGGATTTGATCGAGTTCATCAAGGAACAAGCCCCTCACTTTGATATTGTTGGCGCTTGCTATCCAGAAGGGCACCCTGACTCGCCAAACCAGATCTCGGATATTCAAAATCTCAAGAAGAAAGTGGATGCAGGCTGTTCAAGTCTTGTAACGCAACTTTTCTTTGACAACGATCGTTTCTATGATTTCCAAGACAAGTGTACCTTGGCAGGGATTGATGTTCCTATTCATGCGGGGATTATGCCAATTCTTAACCGTAACCAAGCGCTTCGTCTCTTGAAGACTTGTGAGAATATCCATCTTCCACGTAAATTCAAGGCCATCTTAGACAAGTATGAGCATGACCCTGAGTCGCTCAGAGCAGCAGGACTTGCTTATGCAGTGGATCAAATCGTGGACTTGGTAACCCAGGATGTCGCAGGTGTGCATCTCTACACCATGAACAATGCTGAAACAGCCAAATACATCCACCAAGCAACCCATGCCTTGTTTAATCATCAGTCTTTAGGGTAATTGATTCTTTAACCACTGAGACGACAGCTTGTCATTTACATGCTTTTAAATGAAAAATGACAGTTGCGAAAGCCAAAGAATTCGCTAAATAAAATAAACAACAAACCATTCCTCTTTTCATGGGGGAATGGTTCCTTTTTAATAGAAAAGCCCGCACTTTTTAAGAAAAATATGATAAAATAGACTCTGTACGTACTTGATACAAAGATGAGGGTATAAAATAATACAATGCATTCAAACTGCAAGGTATAGCGACACGAGCGAGTCAAATCGATATTATTTGACAAGGGAGTTAGTAAAGCATTTAGCTAATCGCATGATAGCGATTAGCGTGAAAGGCATAGATGCTTTAGCATCAATCCTTTCTAATGATTTGTATCTTGAGTAATTGAACCCGGCCGAAAAGCCGTGTAAAAAAGATAAACTGTCTTGTCTTCATCGAAGACTTCGCCAGTTTCCTATTTTTACTTTGCTTTTTGCGGTCTTAGTATCTTGATCTTTGTAGGCAAGGCGTATAATTTCATCAATCCAAAGGGGATTAAAATGACAAAACAAGTGTTTCAAACGACTTTTGCAGGTCGTGAGTTGGTTGTAGAGACTGGCCAGGTTGCTAAGCAAGCAAATGGCTCTGTTGTCGTGCGTTACGGTGAGTCAACTGTCTTGACTGCTGCCGTGATGTCTAAGAAAATGGCAACTGGGGATTTCTTCCCTCTCCAAGTCAACTACGAAGAAAAAATGTATGCGGCTGGGAAGTTTCCTGGTGGCTTTATGAAACGTGAAGGACGTCCTTCAACAGATGCGACTTTGACAGCGCGTTTGATTGACCGTCCAATCCGTCCGATGTTTGCGGAAGGTTTCCGTAACGAAGTGCAAGTGATCAACACTGTGCTTTCTTATGATGAAAATGCATCTGCACCAATGGCAGCCATGTTCGGTTCATCTTTGGCATTGTCTATCTCAGATATTCCGTTTGACGGACCAATTGCTGGAGTACAAGTGGGCTATGTCGATGGTCAAATCATCATCAACCCTACTCAAGAACAAGCAGAGCAATCTCTTCTTGAATTGACAGTAGCTGGTACCAAGCACGCCATCAACATGGTAGAATCTGGTGCCAAAGAATTGTCAGAAGAAATCATGTTGGGAGCCCTTCTCAAAGGGCACGAAGCAGTCAAAGAATTGATTGCCTTCCAAGAAGAAATCGTCGCTGCGGTTGGTAAGGAAAAAGCAGAAGTGGAATTGCTTCATGTGGATGCTGACTTGCAGGCTGAAATCATCGCAGCCTACAACAGCGACCTCCAAAAAGCGGTTCAAGTAGAAGAAAAATTGGCTCGTGAAGCTGCAACTCAAGCAGTTAAAGACCAAGTGACTGCTGTTTACGAAGAAAAATATGCAGACCATGAAGAATTTGAACGCATCATGCGTGATGTGGCTGAAATCTTGGAACAAATGGAACACGCTGAAGTGCGCCGTTTGATTACAGAAGACAAGGTGCGTCCTGATGGTCGTAAGGTGGATGAAATCCGCCCTTTAGATGCGCAGGTTGACTATCTTCCTCGTGTACATGGTTCCGGTCTTTTCACTCGTGGACAAACTCAAGCTCTTTCAGTTTTGACTTTGGCTCCTATGGGAGAAACTCAAATCATCGATGGTTTGGATCCAGAGTACAAGAAACGCTTTATGCACCACTATAACTTCCCTCAATACTCTGTCGGGGAAACTGGTCGTTATGGTGCGCCAGGTCGTCGTGAGATCGGTCACGGTGCTCTTGGTGAGCGTGCCCTTGCTCAAGTATTGCCAAGTTTGGAAGAATTCCCATATGCTATCCGTTTGGTAGCAGAAGTCTTGGAATCAAACGGTTCTTCTTCACAAGCATCTATCTGTGCGGGTACTCTTGCCCTTATGGCTGGTGGTGTGCCAATCAAGGCGCCAGTAGCTGGTATTGCCATGGGTCTTATCTCAGATGGAAATAACTACACAGTATTGACAGATATCCAAGGTTTGGAAGATCACTTTGGAGACATGGACTTCAAGGTTGCAGGTACTCGTGACGGAATCACAGCCCTTCAAATGGATATCAAGATCCAAGGAATTACTGCAGAAATCTTGACTGAGGCTCTTGCTCAAGCCAAGAAAGCACGTTTTGAAATCCTTGATGTCATCGAAGCGACTATTCCAGAAGTTCGTCCAGAATTGGCTCCAACTGCTCCGAAAATTGATACCATCAAGATTGATGTTGACAAGATCAAGATTGTCATCGGTAAAGGTGGAGAAACCATCGACAAGATTATCGCTGAAACTGGCGTTAAGATTGATATCGACGAAGAAGGTAATGTTTCTATCTACTCTAGCGACCAAGATGCCATTAACCGTACCAAAGAAATTATCGCTGGTTTGGTTCGTGAAGCCAAAGTGGATGAAGTTTACCATGCTAAGGTTGTTCGTATCGAGAAATTCGGTGCCTTTGTCAACCTCTTTGATAAGACAGATGCACTTGTGCACATTTCTGAAATGGCTTGGACTCGTACCAACCGTGTCGAGGATTTGGTAGCTATCGGTGATGAAGTCGATGTTAAGGTTATCAAGATTGATGAAAAAGGCCGTATCGATGCTTCTATGAAAGCTCTTCTTCCTCGTCCGCCAAAACCTGAGCATGATGAAAAAGGCGAAAAGTCTGAGCGACCTCACCGTCCACGTCATCACAAGGACCACAAACCTAAGAAAGAATTTACAGAAACACCAAAAGATTCAGAATAAGAAAAGGAGAAATGTATGGGATGGTGGCGCGAAACCATTGATATTGTAAAAGAAAATGATCCAGCGGCACGCAACAGTTTGGAAGTATTGCTGACCTATCCAGGTGTCAAGGCCTTGGCTGCCCACCGTCTCTCGCATTTTCTCTGGAAGCACGGCTTCAAACTCTTGGCTCGAATGCACAGTCAATTTTGGCGCTTTTGGACTCAGATTGAGATTCATCCGGGTGCCCAGATTGATTCAGGTGTCTTTATCGACCATGGTTCTGGCTTGGTGATTGGAGAGACTGCGATTGTTGAGAAGGGAGTTCTCCTCTATCATGGGGTGACTCTTGGAGGAACAGGGAAAGACTGTGGCAAACGCCA
This sequence comes from Streptococcus pseudopneumoniae, assembly GCF_001074565.1. Lineage (GTDB taxonomy): Bacteria > Bacillota > Bacilli > Lactobacillales > Streptococcaceae > Streptococcus > Streptococcus pseudopneumoniae_J. The sequence goes on from NZ_JUQX01000068.1 coordinate 6,886, forward strand.
TCCGACCATTCGAAAGGGAGCTCTCATATCGGCTCATGCCCAAGTTATCGGACCAGTGGAAATCGGCGAAAATGCTAAGGTGGGAGCAGCAGCAGTAGTTGTGGCAGATGTTCCTAGTGATGTGACAGTTGTCGGAATTCCTGCTAAAATTGTCCGAGTTCATGGACAGAAGGATGAGCCGACTATCCACGAAGTCGAAGAAAAACGGGAGTACTACGTTAATAAGATGGAGCACGCCAAGGAAGCCAGTCATCGGTCTTCTAGCTTGTAAGGAGATAGCTACATGATTCAAGCAACCAATACATTGAATGATCACCAACTATTGGAAGCAAAGGCTCTTATTGCGACTTGTCAGAACTATGACAGAACTTTTCGGGATCCCTATCTCTCCAATATGCTCAATTTTGATCCAAATATGCCGGCCTTTTTCCTTTATTATGAAAAAGGTGAACTTGTTGGTCTCTTAACTGTCTATGCTGATGATCAAGATGTAGAAGTGACGATACTGGTTCATCCAGCTCATCGCCGTCAGGGGATTGCGCGTGCTTTGTTTACGAGTTTTGAGAAAGAAACGGCTGCTTTTTCTATTCGTTCAGTGACTTTTCAGACAGAACGTATTTTTCTAGAACGTCATCCTGATTTTGTCAGCAACTGGGGATTGGTCGAGGACGAGGATACAGAAACTTGGTTAGGTAAGGATAGAAAACCTTATCCGTTAGCAAATGTTTCCAATCTTGAAGTTTTGTTAGCAGATAGTTCATATCAGGATCAAATTAGTCAGTTAAAATTTCAGGCATTCTCAGAGGAACATGAATCCAGAGAAGTTGTGGATAGATATGTCGCTAAAGCTCTGAAGGATCCAGAAAGTCGCCTATATATTTTATTAAAAAACAGTCAGGTTATTGGAACTTGCACGGTTGATTTATCGACTAATACGAATTACCTCTATGGTTTAGCAATAGCTGAACTTGAACGTGGAAAAGGCTACGGAAGCTATCTAGCAAAATCCCTTGTCAACAAACTGATTGAGCAAAATGACAAGGAGTTTCAGATTGCCGTGGAAGATAGTAATGTAGGTGCCAAACGTTTGTATGAAAAAATTGGCTTTGTCAAACAGACCCAGGTGATTTATCTGAAAGCAAAAGTGTAGAACTAGAAAGGTAACTACAAGAATGGCAGTATATTTTTACGGCTGTATTACCATGGATGGCTACTTGGCAGACAGCCAGCACAGGATAGACTGGCTGCATCAGCTTGGTTCTGTAGAGGATACAGGCTATGATGACTTTTACAGACAAATGGATATCACCATCATGGGCAAGCGGACCTTTGAGGGAATCCAAGATTTGCAAGATGTAGAAAGTTTTTATCAAGCTACGGAAAACTATGTCTTTACGCATGATAGGCACCTGCCTGTCAGCAATTACCAGCCAGTAGCTGGGGATGTGGTGGACTTTGTTCACCAGATTGACAAAGGCAAAAATGTCTTTGTGATTGGTGGTAATTCCTTGGTAGGACCGCTCTTGGATGCGGATCTTTTCGACCACCTCATTATTCAGATAGCGCCCCTTATCCTAGGAAAGGGGGTTCCCCTCTTTACCCAAGAGGAAGGGCAGCGCTTTTACCAACTGGATAGCCTCAGACAATTTGGCCCTTTTGCAGAGCTGGTTTTCAGCCGAAAAAGTCAGAAATAGAGAAGGGAGTGGACCGCATGATTAAAATTTATGACACCATGTCTCGTGATTTGCGAGAATTTGTACCTATTGAGGACGGCAAGGTTAAGATGTATGTCTGTGGGCCTACGGTCTACAACTATATCCACGTGGGGAATGCCCGTTCGACGGTGGCTTTTGATACCATTCGTCGTTATTTTGAATACCGTGGCTACGAAGTTGCCTATATTTCCAATTTTACGGATGTGGATGATAAGATTATCAACCGTGCCAAGGAAGAAGGCATCACACCTCAGGAGGTTGCGGACAAGTACATCGCTGCCTTTCGTGAGGATGTGACAGCTTTGGGCGTGAAACCTGCGACTCGCCATCCACGAGTAGTCGAGTTTATGGCTGACATTATCCGCTTTGTGGAAGACTTGATTGGAAAAGGCTTTGCCTATGAGAGTCAAGGGGATGTTTACTTTCGTGTGGAGAAATCTCATAACTATGCCAAGTTAGCCAACAAAACCTTAGAAGATTTGGAGCTGGGTGCTTCAGGTCGGACAGATGAAGAAACAGTTCGTAAGGAAAATCCTGTAGACTTTGCCCTCTGGAAAGCTGCCAAACCAGGTGAGATTTCTTGGGACAGTCCTTGGGGACCTGGTCGTCCAGGCTGGCATATCGAGTGTTCGGTTATGTCAACAGAGATTTTGGGAGATACCATTGATATCCACGGTGGTGGTGCTGACCTTGAGTTTCCTCACCATACCAACGAAATTGCCCAGTCGGAAGCCAAGACAGGAAAGACCTTTGCCAACTACTGGATGCACAATGGCTTTGTCAATATTGACAATGTCAAGATGTCTAAGTCCTTGGGCAACTTTATCACAGTCCATGATGCCCTTAAAACTCTTGATGGGCAAGTGCTTCGTTTCTTCTTTGCAACTCAACACTACCGCAAGCCTATCAACTTTACGGAAAAGGCAGTGCGGGATGCCGAGACTAATCTCAAGTATCTGAAGAACACTTATGAGCAACCGTTTACTGGAACTGTAGATGCGAAAGAACTTCAAGCTTTTAAAGATAAGTTCGTGGCTGCAATGGATGAGGATTTCAATGCAGCAAATGGTATCACAGTAGTCTTTGAAATGGCCAAATGGATCAATTCCGGTAACTATGATGCAAGTGTCAAGCAAGCTCTTGCGGATATGTTGGAAGTCTTTGGAATTGTCTTTGTTGAGGAAGTTTTGGATGTAGAGATTGAAGCCTTAATCAAAAAACGCCAAGAAGCGCGTGCCAATCGCGACTTTGCGACAGCGGACCAGATCCGTGACCAACTAGCTGCTCAAGGGATTAAACTACTGGATACAAAAGATGGAGTGAGGTGGACACGTGATTGATGTCAATCTCATTAACGGGATTGCGCTAGCTTTTGAAGGGGATGCGGTTTATTCTATGTATATTCGTCGCCACCTCATCCTCAAAGGCATGACCAAGCCCAATAAACTTCACCAAGAGGCGACCAAGTATGTCTCAGCCAAGGCTCAGGCTCGCCTGATTTCCCTGATGTTGGAGGAGCAAATCCTGACTGAGAAGGAAGAAGAAATCTATAAACGAGGCCGCAATACCAATAGTCACACAAAGGCTAAAAATGCGGATGTCGTAACCTATCGCATGTCTACAGGCTTTGAAGCGGTCATGGGCTATCTTCATTTGACAGAAAATGTGGAGCGCTTAGAAACCTTAATCTCTTGGTGCATCCAAAAAGTGGAGGACTAGAAATGCTTGCAAAAGAATTACTAGACTGGTTTCCTGAGGCTCAGATTTCAGATCAGCCGATAGAGAAGCTAGGATATCTTACACTTCCTCTATCTTCTCAACAGTGGATTTTACTAGAGGAGGCTAGCCTCAGTGAACGTGAAAAGCAGCTGGTTTCCCTTTTGACCCAAGAGGAACAGGCAACTTCGCTCAATCCTTGGTATTCCTATCTGATTGAGGGTAAGGGGCAGGCGCCTCAAACTTTTAAAAAGATACAACTGGTTTATTGCCATCTATCCTATTACCAACAGGAAAATCTAGCCTCTTGGCTGGACATGATGCAGACCCTCTTTCCTAACTGCCAGACAGTGTTGCAGGTCGGAGTTCAGGACTATGTTTTTGTTCTCCAGCAAGATAAATACACTTCTGTTCGCTCAATCTTATCCGATACGATTGAGGCAGTAGAGTATGACTTTGGTCTTCGTCTATCTATCATGTTGGGGCAGGTTTGGTCTCAGACGGGGTATCAGGCTCTATCAGATTTAATCCAAGCAGAGCGGGACTTATTTAAGACTTGGTGGCGTCAAGGTCATCAAGGTGTTCATACTTTTTCACAACTCTATCTCTGGAGTCTTGGGGAAGGGCTTGTGGATCTGAGAGTCATTAAAGAATGCCTGCATCAGATGATTTTGGATCAAGATCAGATTCAGGAAATCATTCTCTCTCTTTGGGAAAACAGTGCTGTCTTAACTAAAACAGCACAACAACTCTACCTGCACCGCAACTCTCTCCAATACAAGATTGATAAATGGGAAGAATTGACAGGGCTACAGTTGAAGGAATTGACCGACCTGACCTTGTGCTATCAGTTGATTTTACCAGATATTCTTTAAAGTTTTGTGCAAGTTGCACAGAACTTTTTTATTTTTTTGGTCACCTTGCCATAGAAATGTAAAGCGTTTTCATTTATAATAAAACTATCAAAAAAATAAAAGGAGTTCACCTTCCATGGTAGAATTAAATCTTAAAAACATTTACAAAAAATATCCAAACAGCGAACACTACTCAGTTGAAGACTTCAACTTGGACATCAAAGACAAGGAATTTATCGTTTTCGTAGGTCCTTCAGGATGTGGTAAATCAACAACTCTTCGTATGATCGCTGGTCTTGAAGACATTACAGAAGGTACTGCATCTATCGATGGCGTGGTTGTCAACGACGTAGCTCCAAAAGACCGTGACATCGCCATGGTATTCCAAAACTACGCTCTTTACCCACACATGACTGTATATGACAACATGGCTTTCGGTTTGAAATTGCGTAAATACAGCAAAGAAGACATCGACAAACGTGTGCAAGAAGCTGCAGCAATCCTTGGCTTGAAAGAGTTCTTGGATCGTAAACCAGCTGACCTTTCAGGTGGTCAACGTCAACGTGTTGCCATGGGTCGTGCGATCGTCCGTGATGCAAAAGTATTCTTGATGGACGAACCTTTGTCAAACTTGGATGCCAAACTTCGTGTATCTATGCGTGCTGAAATTGCGAAGATCCACCGTCGTATCGGTGCTACAACCATCTACGTAACGCACGACCAAACAGAAGCGATGACATTGGCAGACCGTATCGTTATCATGTCAGCTACTAAGAACCCTGCTGGTACAGGTACTATCGGACGCGTAGAACAAATCGGTACTCCTCAAGAAGTTTACAAAAATCCAGTTAACAAGTTCGTTGCAGGATTTATCGGAAGCCCAGCTATGAACTTCATCAATGTGAAATTGGTTGGTGGTGAAATTGTTTCTGACGGTTTCCGCTTGAAAGTTCCAGAAGGAGCACTGAAAGTTCTTCGTGATAAAGGCTACGAAGGTAAAGAATTGATCTTCGGTATCCGTCCAGAAGATGTGAATGCAGAACCTGCTTTCCTTGAAACATTCCCAGAATCAGTTGTTAAAGCAACTATCTCTGTATCAGAATTGCTTGGTTCAGAATCTCACCTATACTGCCAAGTTGGTAAAGATGAATTTGTTGCAAAAGTGGATGCTCGTGACTACTTGCAAACAGGTGCAACGGTTGAACTTGGATTTGACTTGAACAAAGCGCACTTCTTTGACGTAGAAACTGAGAAAACAATCTACTAAGATGAATAAATAGAATAGCAAAGCACTGCAGAGTTTCTCTTGCAGTGCTTTTTCTTTTAAATGCAGAGGCTAGGCATGAAAACAGGCTTTTCTAGTTTTAATATTCTTAAAAAAGTGATAAAATGGTAGGAAGAATTGGAGAGAATAGATGCCGAAAGAAGTGAATTTGACGGGCGATGAGGTTGTCGCTTTAACGCAAAAATATTTATCGAAAGAAGATGTTGCTTTTGTACATAAAGCCTTGGTTTACGCCGTTGAATGCCATAGTGGTCAATACCGTAAATCTGGTGAGCCCTATATTATTCATCCCATTCAGGTGGCAGGGATTTTAGCTAAACTCAAGCTAGATGCCGTGACGGTTGCCTGTGGGTTTTTGCATGACGTGGTTGAGGATACGGATGCGACACTGGATGATTTAGAGCAAGAGTTTGGTCATGATGTTCGGATTATCGTTGATGGGGTGACCAAGCTTGGTAAGGTCGAGTACAAATCGATTGAGGAGCAATTAGCGGAAAACCACCGTAAGATGCTCATGGCTATGTCTGAGGATATCCGCGTTATCTTGGTTAAACTATCTGACCGCTTGCATAACATGAGAACGCTTAACCATCTACGAAAAGACAAGCAGGAACGGATTTCCAGAGAGACCATGGAAATCTATGCACCACTTGCTCATCGTCTGGGTATTTCTAGCGTCAAGTGGGAGTTAGAAGACTTGTCCTTCCGCTATCTTAATCCAACTGAGTTTTACAAGATCACTCATATGATGAAGGAAAAACGCAGAGAGCGTGAGGCTTTGGTCGATGAAGTCGTGACAAAGTTAGAGGACTACACTTCCGAACGCAATCTAAAAGGGAAAATCTATGGTCGTCCCAAGCATATCTACTCTATCTATCGCAAGATGCAGGATAAGAAGAAACGCTTCGAGGAAATCTATGACCTGATTGCCATTCGCTGTATCCTAGAGACTCATAGTGATGTCTATGCCATGCTGGGCTATGTGCATGAGCTTTGGAAACCAATGCCTGGGCGTTTTAAAGATTATATCGCTAACCGTAAGGCCAATGGTTACCAGTCTATCCATACGACTGTCTATGGACCAAAAGGTCCGATTGAATTCCAAATTCGTACCAAGGAAATGCACGAGGTGGCTGAGTACGGGGTAGCAGCTCACTGGGCCTATAAGAAAGGAATCAAAGGGCAGGTCAACAGCAAAGAATCAGCTATTGGGATGAACTGGATCAAGGAAATGATTGAGTTGCAAGACCAGGCTGATGATGCCAAGGAATTTGTGGATTCTGTAAAGGAAAACTACCTAGCTGAGGAGATTTACGTCTTTACCCCAGATGGGGCTGTGCGTTCCCTTCCAAAAGATTCAGGCCCGATTGACTTCGCCTATGAAATTCATACCAAAGTCGGTGAAAAAGCAACTGGTGCCAAGGTCAATGGCCGTATGGTCCCTCTGACAACCAAGCTCAAAACTGGGGATCAGGTCGAAATTGTCACCAACCCTAACTCCTTTGGCCCGAGTCGTGACTGGCTTAACATGGTTAAGACTAGCAAGGCACGCAACAAAATTCGTCAGTTCTTTAAAAACCAAGACAAGGAATTGTCCGTTAACAAGGGCCGTGAGATGCTGATGGCCCAGTTCCAAGAAAACGGTTATGTGGCCAATAAATTCATGGACAAGCGCCACATGGACGAGGTCCTTCAAAAGACCAGCTACAAGACAGAGGGGGCCCTCTATGCAGCTATTGGTTTTGGAGAAATTGGTGCTATTACCGTCTTTAACCGTTTGACCGAAAAGGAACGTCGTGAGGAAGAGCGTGCCAAGGCCAAGGCGGAGGCAGAAGAACTTGTCAAAGGTGGCGAAGTTAAGGTTGAAAATAAAGAAACCCTCAAGGTCAAGCATGAGGGTGGTGTGGTCATTGAAGGTGCTTCAGGTCTCCTAGTTCGGATTGCCAGGTGTTGCAATCCAGTTCCGGGTGACGACATTGTTGGCTACATTACCAAGGGTCGTGGTGTAGCTATTCACCGTGTGGACTGTATGAATCTCCGTGCCCAAGAAAACTACGAGCAACGTCTCCTTGATGTGGAATGGGAAGATCAATTCTCAAGCAAGGAATACACTGCCCACATCGATATCTACGGCCTCAACCGTACAGGGCTCTTAAATGATGTTCTGCAAGTTCTTTCCAACACAACTAAGAATATCTCAACCGTTAACGCCCAACCAACCAAGGATATGAAATTTGCCAATATCCATGTGTCCTTTGGAATTTCAAACCTTTCTACGCTGACAACGGTCGTTGACAAAATCAAGAGTGTGCCAGAGGTATACTCAGTCAAACGAACCAACGGATAATTGAATAGAAAGGCGCTTATGAAAATCATCATTCAACGGGTTAAAAAAGCCCAAGTGAGTATCGAAGGTCAGGTTCAGGGAAAAATCAATCAGGGTCTCTTATTGTTGGTCGGTGTAGGCCCAGAGGACCAAGAGGAAGATCTGGATTATGCTGTGAGAAAACTGGTCAACATGCGGATTTTTTCAGATGCAGAAGGCAAGATGAATCTGTCTGTTAAGGATATTGGGGGCGAAATCCTTTCTATTTCTCAGTTTACCCTCTTTGCAGATACTAAGAAGGGCAATCGTCCAGCCTTTACAGGTGCAGCCAAGCCTGATAGGGCAGCTGCCTTCTATGACACTTTCAACCAAAAGCTAGCTCAGGAAGTGCCCGTTCAGAAAGGTATCTTTGGAGCGGATATGCAGGTAGAGCTGGTCAATGACGGACCGGTCACCATTATCCTTGATACAAAAAATAGATAAGAAAACCAAGCCTTGTCGGCTTGGTTTTTGTTTAGAAACACTCCCATAAAGAAATGTGTTTGTCGTAAAAGTCTGGATAGTTTTCCCTTAGGTGGCTAGCCGTTATATAATATAAAGTAGAATGACAGGAAGTAAAGACTGGAGTAAGAGAGTAGAAATATTGAGGGCCAGTGATAGCTAAAAAGACAAATAATAGAAGGTCAACGGAGAGAATCCATAAGTAGTAGAGGCGAATTTTTTTGTTCATCTGAGGATAAATCTCAGAGAACTGTTTTTTGAGTCGGAAGACTAAGCGAGACAGCAGTAGTCCCTGAGCAAGGATGAAAATAAAACCAGACAGCAGGAGCCAGTCTACAGAGAGATCGGTTTTGGAGATAAAAATTGCTAATAGTAGCAAATCACTGACTGCAATGGCTGCGAAGTGTAGTCTAAAGAGTTTTTTCATAGGATGACCTCCCTCTTTTATCTACCTTCATTCTACACCAAATGAATGGGAGTTACAAGCAAAATAATAAAAAATCCCTGAAAGGAACTTCTTTCAGGAATAAGGGCTTAGTTGATTTTTTCGACATAGAGTTGTTTGGCGATATCCATACTAACTTGGAGGTCTTCGTCTTTGTTGACCAGAGTAAAGCTATTGGAAAAGCCATCAAACTGCTTGACTTGGAGTTGGTCACCGATATGAATTGCGTGCTTTTCTAGATATTTGAGTAATTCAAAACTATCATGAACACGAGTCAGGAGATAGGTTCCAGCTTCCTGGACGGCTGCTAGTGGCAGGTTATTGATTTCAACCAAGAGTTCTCCCTCGGCTGGTATGGTTCCACCGTGGGGGCAGGTTTGAGGGAAACCAAGCAGTTTATCCAGTCTCTTTACAAAAAGGTCGGAGACAGTGTGTTCTAGGACCTCAGCTTCTTCGTGGATCTGATCGCTAGTATAGTCCAAATGGTGAACTAGAAAGACTTCAATCAAACGGTGTTTACGATAGAGCTCAGAGACCAGTTTGAGACCAATATCTGTTAATAGATAGCCATTCTCCTTATCCTTGAGGATGAGATTTTCACTTTTCATGCGTTTGATCATCTCTGTTACAGCAGGCGGAGAGACCTGCATACGGGCAGCAATTTCTTTGTTGGTGATTTTTTGCATGTCCGTACCGATTTCATAAATACATTTTAAATAATCTTCTTTATTTGGAGTCATTCGTTTCCTCTTGTTCATTCTCTCCATCTAGTATACCAAAAAAAGCTAGATTTCTCTAGCTTTCTGTCATAATGCTTGTGATTTTAGTCTAGTTCTTTAACTGCAGCAATAGCAGCTTCAAAGTCTGGCTCCGTGTTGATATTGTCAACGTATTCTACATAACGGATGACATTGTCAGCATCGAGAACAAAGACGGCACGTGCAAGGAGATGCCATTCGTTAATCAAGAGGGCATAATCACGTCCGAAAGAATGGTCAAAGTAGTCTGAAAGCATGATGGCATTGTCAAGACCTTCAGCCCCGCACCAGCGTCCTTGGGCAAATGGTAGGTCCATAGAAACGGTAAGAACGACGGTGTTGTCAAGGTTGGCAAGTTCTTGGTTGAAGCGACGTGTTTGCGTTGAGCAGATACCAGTATCGATAGAAGGGACAACACTCAAGACTTTTTTCTTTCCATCAAAGTCAGCTAGCGTTTTTTTAGAGAGATTGGTTGTGGTGAGAGAAAAGTCAAGTGCCTTGTCTCCGACTTGCAGCTGTTTACCTGTAAAAGTTACAGGATTTCCGAGAAAAGTGGTCATAAATTACTCCATTCTTTTTTCTTTCATTTTACCGAGAATTGTCAGATTTTTCCAATGATTTGACCGGAAATTGAAAAAACGCCAATTCGGTGAGAATGACGTTTTTAATGGATTATTTTGACAAACCTTCAGCAATCTTGTCAAGGTTGTATTTCATCATGTTGTAGTAGCTGTCACCTTCTTTACCTTCTTCAGCGATTGAGTCAGTAAAGATTTGTGCGTAAATTGGGATATTTGTGTCTTGTGAAACAGTCTTCATTGGACGGTCATCGACACTTGATTCAACAAAGAGTGATGGAACTTTTGTTTGGCGAAGTTTTTCAACCAAGGTCTTGATTTGTTCAGGTGTTCCTTCTTCTTCTGTGTTGATTTCCCAGATGTAGGCACTTGGAACTTCGTAAGCTTTAGAGAAGTATTTGAAGCATCCTTCGCTGGTTACAATGAGTTTTTTCTCAGCAGGGATATTGTTAAATTTCTCTTTAGCTTCCTTGTCCAGTTTGTCTAGCTTTTCAGTATAGTCTTTGAGATTTTTTTCGTAGAATTCCTTGTTGCTAGGGTCTTTAGCGCTCAATTGTTTAGCGATATTTTTAGCATAAATTATCCCATTTTCAAGGTTGAGCCAAGCGTGTGGGTCTTCTTTGCCTTTCTCGTTTTGACCTTCAAGGTAGATGATATCTACGCCGTCACTAACTGCATAGTAGTCTTTGTTTTCAGTTTTCTTGGCATTTTCGACCAATTTGGTAAACCAAGCATTGCCACCTGTTTCAAGGTTGATACCGTTATAGAAAATGAGGTCAGCCTCAGAAGTTTTCTTTACGTCTTCAGGAAGTGGTTCGTACTCGTGTGGGTCTTGACCAACAGGAACGATACTATGAAGATCAATCTTGTCACCAGCGATATTTTTAGTAATATCAGCAATGATAGAGTTAGTCGCTACAACCTTTAGTTTTTGGTTTGTAGATGCTGTATCTTTTTTCCCACTAGCACAGGCAGCTAATCCAATGATAGAAAGAAAAAGAACGAGCAATGTACCTAATTTTTTCATTAGATTCCTCCAGAAGGGTTTCCCCTTATTTATTGATTTTTTTATTTTTTAGTTTCAAGTATCGTTGCTTTGGAGAGATAAAGAAACTGATTAAGAAGAAGCTGGCAGATGTGAGCACGATGCTGGATCCTGCTGCGAGGTTGAAGCTATAGCCGATAAAGAGTCCCAAAACAGAAGCGGTTGCCCCTAGGGTTGATGAAAGAAAAATCATGCTCTTTAGGCTATTAGCATAAAGGTAAGCCGTCGCAGCTGGGGTGATCAACATGGCCACGATAAGAATCGTTCCAACACTTTGCATGGCAGTGACTGACACAAGGGTCAAGAGCACCATGAGTAGATAGTGATAGAAATTAACAGGCATTCCCATGGCTTTAGCCAAAAGCTCGTCAAAGGATGTAATCAATAGTTGTTTAAAGAAAATCCCGATAATCAAGAGAATCAATGCCCCCACACCAATGGTGATCCACATGTCCGTATCTTGGACAGCGAGGATATTCCCAAAAAGGATATGGAAGAGGTCTGTCGAACTCTTGGCAACACTAATCAAGATGACACCTAAGGCTAAGAAAGATGAAAAGGTAATACCAATGGCAGTGTCACTCTTGATGATAGAGTTCCCCTTGATGTAGGTAATGATGATGGAAGCCATCAAGCCAAAGATGATCGCTCCAATAAAGAAATCAATTCCCAGGATAAAGGAAAGGGCTACGCCGGGCAAAACTGCGTGAGAGATGGCATCCCCCATGAGAGACATTCCACGTAAGATGATAAAACATCCCACGGCTCCAGCAACCACCCCGATGACTATAGCTGTTATCAGGGCATTTTGTAGGAAATGGAAATGTTGCAATCCATCGATAAATTCTACTATCATAGGTCACCTCCATTAAAGAAGAGCTTACTACCATAAGCTTTTTTGAGATTGACTTCGGTAAAGGTTTCTTCAGTTGAACCAATAGCAACCAATTCTCGATTGAGAAGCATAACTTGGTCGAAATAATGAGGGACTTTGCTGAGGTCATGATGGACGATGAGAACTGTTTTACCAGCTTTTTTAAGGTCTCTCAGTGTATTCATGATAATCTCTTCACTGATCGAGTCAATCCCGACAAAAGGCTCATCTAAAAAGATGTAGTCAGCTTCCTGCACTAAGCAGCGGGCAATCAAAACACGTTGGAATTGTCCTCCAGAGAGCTGACTGATTTGGCGATCAGCATAGTCTGAGAGTCCAACGATTTCAAGTGCATCCGCCACTTTTTTCCAGTGGCTGGCCTTTAAAGTGTGGAAGAGCGGGATAGATGGATAGAGTCCCAGTGAGACACATTCCTTGACCTTGATAGGGAAATTGTAGTCGATATGGATTTTTTGCTCGACATAGGCAACTCGATGTAAAGATTTCTTGACTTCTTTGTCATCGAGAAAGGCCTGACCTTCGTGTGGGATAATTCCCAACATACTTTTTAATAAAGTTGATTTTCCAGCACCGTTTGGACCAATAATTCCGGTAATAGTTGGTCCGTGGAGCACTAGTGAAATATCCTTTAGTGCCAACGTTTCTTTGTAGGAGACACTGAGGTTTTCGATACGTATCATACAGTTATTTTCCTCCTGTCTTTTAATATACATTAAAAAAAAAATTAAGTCAAGTTAATTTTTAAAAAATTTAAAATAATAACTGAAAAATGAAGAAAAAAGAGAGACCATTTTTAATTGCATTCCCAAGTGTTTTTTGCTAAGCTAAGAATAAGTGAAAAATGAAAGCGAGAACAAGATGACACGTTATCAAGACGATTTTTATGATGCAATCAATGGAGAATGGGAAAAGACAGCTGTCATTCCAGCTGATAAATCTCGAACAGGTGGGTTTATTGACCTTGATGAGGAGATTGAAGAGTTAATGCTGGCAACTACGGACAAGTGGTTGGAAGGCGAAGATATTCCAGAGGACGCTATCCTCGCCAACTTTGTTAAGTACCATCGTATGGTACGTGATTTTGATAAGAGGGAAGCAGATGGGATCAAGCCTGTCCTTCCTCTACTAAAGGAATACCAAGATCTGGAGAACTTTGCAGATTTTACCAGCAAACTGGCAGAGTTTGAACTAGCTGGTAAACCAAACTTCCTTCCATTTGGTGTATCACCAGACTTTATGGATGCCAGAACCAATGTTCTCTGGGCCAGTGCACCAGGGACTATCTTGCCAGATACGACTTACTACGCTGAAGACCATCCTCAGCGTGAGGAGCTCTTGGCTCTTTGGAAGGAAAGTACTACGAATCTTCTCAAAGCCTATGATTTTTCAGATGAGGAAATCGCAGACTTACTAGAGAAACGATTGGAATTGGACCGTCGCATTGCGGCTGTGGTGCTTTCTAACGAAGAAAGTTCAGAATATGCCAAACTCTACCATCCATACGCTTATGAAGATTTCAAGAAATTTGCTCCTGTCCTACCTTTGGATGATTTCTTCCAAGCAGTGATTGGACAAACTCCAGACAAGGTTATCGTAGATGAGGAACGTTTCTGGCAAGCAGCAGATCAATTCTATAGTGAAGAAGCATGGCCTTTGCTTAAGGCGACTTTGATTTTGGGCGTAGTCAATCTTTCAACCAGCTATCTAACTGACGAGATTCGTGTTTTGTCAGGTGCCTACGGACGTGCCCTTTCAGGTGTGCCAGAAGCACAGGACAAGGTCAAGGCAGCTTATCACTTGGCCCAAGCTCCTTTCAAGCAAGCTCTTGGTCTCTGGTATGCGCATGAAAAATTCTCCCCAGAAGCTAAGGCTGATGTAGAGAAAAAAGTGGCGACTATGATTGACGTTTATAAGGAACGCTTGGCTAAGAACGACTGGCTCACGCCTGAAACGCGTGACAAGGCCATTGTCAAACTTAATGTCATCAAGCCTTATATCGGTTATCCAGAGGAATTGCCAGAACGCTACAAGGACAAAGTCGTGGACGAAACTACCAGCCTCTTTGAGAATGCCCTAGCCTTTGCGCGTGTGGAAATCAAGCACAGCTGGAGCAAGTGGAACCAACCGGTTGATTACAAGGAGTGGGGAATGCCAGCTCACATGGTTAATGCCTACTACAATCCTCAGAAGAACTTGATTGTCTTCCCAGCTGCTATTTTACAGGCTCCATTCTATGATTTGCATCAGTCGTCCTCAGCTAACTACGGAGGGATTGGTGCTGTTATTGCCCACGAGATTTCTCATGCCTTTGATACTAACGGGGCTTCCTTTGATGAAAATGGTAGTCTCAAGGATTGGTGGACAGAGAGTGACTATGCTGCCTTTAAAGAAAAAACGCAGAAAGTTATTGACCAGTTTGATGGTCAAGAATCCTACGGAGCAACGATCAACGGAAAACTAACTGTATCAGAAAATGTTGCTGACTTGGGAGGAATTGCTGCAGCCCTTGAAGCAGCCAAGAGAGAACCAGACTTCTCTGCTGAAGAATTTTTCCACAACTTTGCTCGTATCTGGCGTATGAAAGGCCGTCCGGAGTTGATGAAACTCATGGCCAGTGTCGATGTGCACGCGCCAGCTAAGCTCCGTGTCAATGTTCAAGTACCAAACTTCGATGACTTCTTTACAACATACGATGTCAAAGAAGGCGACGGTATGTGGCGTTCACCAGAGGACCGTGTGATTATTTGGTAAAGTAAGTCCCTAACCAAGTATCATCTTGGAATTAATGGTTCATTTTTGAAGTTTATCAATCTGAAAATGCAATGCTATCGAGGTAAACATGAAGAAATTTTTAATAATGCTATCAGCTATTCTTTCGATTTCAGTTCTAGCATCTTGTAGTCTCAATAAAAATAGGAACAATACAGAACCTTCATCCGCACTATCATCTGTCTCCAAAGACGATAAGACTAGTGTATCAACAGAAGCAAAGGCTGAGAATACTAGTGAATCGTCAACCAAGGCATCACAATCGACTGCTGAAAATAAGAAAGTAACTGGACAAGATTTATATAAAGAAGTGATTGAACGCTATAATCACTTTACAGACCTTTTAAAACAAGGTAATAGAGAGGATTTATACAAGGAAAATAAACAAGATAAGATTACTTCAGAAGAATATAGCCTGGTTTTCTCTCGAATGGATTATCAAAATGCACCCGAATGGAAATACGCAATTGTTGATTTGAATAAGGATGGTCAAGACGAGTTGCTTATTGGCGATGAAAAATTTGTTTCAGCTATTTATTATTTGGAAAATCAAAAACCTAGCTTACTTCACACAGCATATATAGCTTCTGCAGGTGGTTTTCGCTCAGGATTTAATATTTATGAAAATGGTCAAGTCTGTTATGCAGACTGGCAGTCAACTCGTCCAGAAATGAACCTGTCTCTATATTCGTTCGATAAAAACGGAGTGCAGAAGATTAAAGAAGCAACTCTTCAAATTGGTGGCAATGAAAAAGCAGAGCAAGTTTTAGATATTTCTTCTGAAAAGCTTGATTTGTCTAACATTGGCTGGAAAGAATTGAATCCGGCTAATTAGTTTTGAATTATTTTTCTAGTCAATATTGATTCTTCTGAGCAAATATTGACATAGAAATTGAAGCTACAAAAAAACCGAGGAAATTATCCTTGGTTTTTTGTTTGCTAAAAAAAGGGATTAAAGGTCTTTTCGTGAGCGATAGTCGTAGCTGGACCATGCCCAGGATAGACATCGTAATTAGGAAGAGTGAAGAGTTGAGTCTGAATGCTATGGAGGAGTTGTTCCATACTACCAGTAGGGAGGTCGGTCCGTCCGATGGTTTCGCGGAAAAGAGCATCTCCAGTCAAGACTAGATGGGCATCAGGAAAAACGAGAGAAACACCTCCGATAGAATGGCCAGGTGTTGGCAATGCCGTAAAACGAAACTCTTCGATCTGGTATTCCTCATGATAGACATAGGTGTGTTCAGCTGGTTTGCAGATGACATCAGCCATATCATCATGACGAGGTAGGCCAGAGAGATTGTCAACGGGAGTATAGAGCCAAGAAGCTTCACTCTCTGCTACATAAACGGGGGGATTTTCAAAAGTATCTCTGACCAAGTCAAGACTCAAAATGTGGTCGTAGTGGGTGTGGGTCAGGAGAATCGCACAGACTGGTTTGTTGATTTTCTCGATAGTTTTGCAAATAGCCTCCCAATGGCTACCTGGGTCAACCAAAATCAGGTGTTGGTCCCCTTCTAGATAATAAGTGTTTTCATAGGCAACAGGGTTTACAGTTTTATGGATTTTCATACTGGCTCCAATCTTAAAGAATCTACTATAAATAGTATAGCACAGATAAGGAGAAATAAGATGTAGTAAAATCTATCTTCTAAATCAAACGGGTTGTAGGATGAATTTTAATTTTTAGCTTCAGGAAGAAGGATTAGTTATTAGAGATTTTAAAAATCAATATTTACAAGGATTAAAAGGAATGGAATTTGTTTAAATGGAAACTATACTTTAAAGTTTCAAGATATGTCTAATTAAGCTCGTATTCGCTCCTTAAAAATAAAGATAAGTATCGTAAGAAAACTAGTGAATATAGAAGATAACAAAAGAGTAAAGCTAAGTAAAAAATCAATAAATGTAAGGTAGTTTATTCTTATATAGTATAAGAGATAAGACACCTAGAGGGTAATTTGTTTGGCAAGTAAAATTTTATTTTAGAAATTGTGCAATATAATTTTTACTTTGTAAAAAGTTGAAGAAAAAAATCTTATCTACTTGGATAATAAAACTGACGATTTCTGGTCTAAATATATTCTAGGAAATTCGAGAAAAAATTGGCCAAAAATATGTTAAGAATCATTTTTTTATTGTAGTATTATATCAATTTTATTATGTGGATTGTGAAAGTTGTTAGTGTTAAAAGTAAGAGATGAATTAAAATTTTATAATTATAAATAAAATATTAACATCTGATATAAAAACAAAGATAAATTTTAACGTGAACACAAAAATTTTTCAGAGAACGTATGAATTTTTTACATAATTTTACTATACTGAGTCTAAAATTTGCAAAAATTACATATTATAACTAGTTTGAATCATCATATTGAATATTTTGAAAGTATTTACTAATATTTTGTTATGAAAAAACGTCATATTAATTGAAATATAATTAAAAAAATGTTAGTATTATTATGCATGTTGGTCTGGAGATGTGGTTATTTTGAAATTTTCATTTTTGAAAACGGTTTTCTGAAGATGCAGGAGACCTTGTTTTCCTGCATCTGATTGCTCAACATAAAAAAATAAGGAGGTTGTGTGTTTCATGAAGAACAAACAACAGGATTTTAGAACAGAGAAGTACATTCGTTATGGCATTCGAAAGTATAGCTTTGGAGCGGCGTCAGTAGCAATTGCTGCTGGATTAATGTTTCTTGGAACTGGAGCGGTATCAGCAACAGAAGTATAGGGAGCTGAAACTTCGGTAACAGCAACACAGAGTCCAGAATCTAGTCAGGAATCGGTATCAACTAAAGCTACTAAAGAAGAAAAAGTGGCAGAAGTTAAACCGGTTGATAAAGCAGTCTTAGTTAAAAAAGTTGCAGAACTGGAAGAAAAAGTTAAATCAGCTACGAGAGCAGATCAGTTAGCTTTGTCGACTGCTCGTGAACAGTTAAAGTCTTCAAAAGCAATTATCGCAAATGAATCTGCTAAGCAAGAAGAAATAAATGCTGAACTTGCTAAAGTTGAGGAACTAATTACAGTAGTTTCTGAATCTGCTGAAGTTGCAAAATCAGCAGAAGCTGCAGAAAAATCTGTTCAAAAAGAAGAGCCAGTTTCACCAGCCAAAGAGGTTGAAAAAGTTCTAAAACAAGTGACGTCAGAAGCGGAAGTAACAAACGTTCTTGCGAATGAAGCGATTCGTAAACATAAACTTGAAGACGACTACAAAGAGGCTATCGAAGCAGCGGTAGCACACAATAAGGAAGTTATTGCGGAAGCTAAAAAAGTGTTAGCTACGGATAGCGTTACAGCTAAACAAGGCAATGAACAATTGTCACGTTTGAACGAGTCAATTCTTGCAGTATATAATGAGCTAAAAAAAGCAGGAATCGGAAAAGATGGAAACTTTGGAGTCGCTTTGGCTGCTCAAGATTTCTATGCCGAAGAGGGTTCTAACACAACTCATGCATCGGAAACAAACGCTGCAAATCATACTGGTAAAGATACCTATACAATTCCAGTACAAGAAATTAAATTAATTAAAGGTACGGATGCTACAGGGTTAGAGATAGAAGTCTATTCTAATCAGCGGGTTGGTAATGATACAAATGCTGGAAATGGGATGCATACAGAACAGGGTGGAAAAACTGGTCATAACAACAAAGGACGTGTAGACTATCCATTAACCCCTGATGCCGCTAAAAAATTAGCAGAAGAAGCCCCTCTTTGGAGAAACAAACTCCGTGCGGATGGGTCAAGAATTTCAAACGCTGCAACATCGATATACTCTGCCAACGGTGGTTATGAATACCTAGCTACAGAAATTTATGGCTATGGGTATGAACAAGGAGTTGACAGAGTTTATATTAAAGGTTTGAAAGATCGTATTGCAGTTACAGAAAAAGCTAAGCAAGCTGGTTGGAGTCTTACCTCTGTAACACCAACTAACCTTGTACCAGGTGTTACTTATGATGAGGCGACAGATACCATTCAAGGTAAAGTAGTTGCTGGTATTGAAAATGGAGTGTATGACTTACGATTTAATATTACTGCAACGAATACAGATGGGCGGACTGTCACCTTCCAAATTCAGAATCTACGTGCTGGTTGGGTAGGTTGGCAAGATAGCACACCTCCTACAATTCAGTCAGATTCAGCTCGTTATGATAGAACTGTTGGTGATGATGCGAATATCAATCTTCGTTTTCATGATTCTTCGGGAGCTAGTGCGATACCTGGCAATTCAGCAGGAAACTATGACTATACAACTGCTGAAGGTAAAGTAGTTAAAGTTCGCCAAAATTCTTCTAAAGCAGTCACAGGTGTCTCAGGCTACAACACTATAGGAGCAGAATTAGATGATTCTAAAGTGTTGATTCCTGGTACCAACTATACTGTAACGAACAGTACTGCTGAAGAGCAAAAAGCTGCTGGAACCAACATGGGTAATGCTGTCATTGGAGGTAAGGTGACAGAGGCAGGTATCTATACCGTTTCAGTATTTGCTAAAGATTATGATAAATTATCTAATAATACGACATGGAATCAGTCAGGTCAAGAGGCGCACGGTTCTATTACTGTAGTTGTTAAGCCTAAAGTTGAAGTTCAAAACGTTGAAACCTATTCAAAAACAGTTCCTGTTAAAATCTCGAAAGGTGCTACAAGTGCTAAGGTTACAATGCCAGATGGAACTGTAACAAACTTGAAAGCCGTTAATGGTAAATGGCTTGTAGATAGTGGTTCAACCAATACTGCGGTTACTGAAAATCAAGAACTAGGTGCTGTAGATTCAAATACCGTCTTTAATATTCCAGTCACGTCAGAAGCAACTGCAAAAGTTGGTGTTGATAATATCAAAGTAGAAGCATCAGCTGAAAATGTTAAGGGAACTTTCTTACGTGATCAAGTTGAATTGAATGGAACCGATGGGCAAAAACACACTGCAGTTTTAAATAGTACATCTGGTCACTGGGAGCTTCCTGCTGACTATGCTGAAGTGAAAACAGCAAATGGAGATGGGACTACAACTTGGACGAAACGCCAAGTATACACTGAAACGAAACTAGATGGCGGTATGAAATTCTTCATTTACGAATATACTCGTCAACTTGATAAAGATGGAAATGTAACAAGTGTAACTACTCCTGATCGTCCAATGACGGAATATGTTTCTCAAAATACTAACCAAGCTGGCGATGGTATGTCAGTAACTATTACTTTTGACAAATATTCAAACACATGGACATCATCAGATGGAACAGAAGTTACTGCTAAAAAGTTGGGTGATGATTCATGGGAAGTTCATACTAAATCAGGATTTGGTGGAATCATTAGAGGAACAATCGCAACTAACTCAGATGTTGCGACTGTTGTCAATACGAAACCAACAGCAAGCTCACAAGATTATACTTCTACTAAAGGAACTGCGGTAGATCTCCGTAATGAAGCAAAAGCTGCAGTGACAATCTCTGATGCAGAAGATACTAAGTACGGAAAAACAACTTACATTACTCGTATTACAGTAACATCTCCTTCAGGAGTTCAGAAGGTTTATGACACTAAACAAGATGCAAACAACTATAATCTTGCTAGTGGTTATACATTGAGTGAAGTGGGAGTCTATACAGTAACAGTTGACGTTATTGATAGTAATGGCAATTACACAACAGATGCTACAATAGGTGGAACTGAATCTGGTGTGGATCATGGGGCTGGCTCATCAACCGCTACAACAACTTACCACATCACAGTAACAGACACGATTGAAGGTCATAATGTAACATCCACAGATGTTCAAGGAGCGACTCAAACAGGTACTCCAACCTTTACATCTGTTGGTGATGGCTCACCTGTGGCACCAAGTGCTACTTCACCTGCTAAGTTGGTAGATCCTACCACTGGTAAGTTAGTTGACCAAGTAAAAATTGATGGTCAAGGAACATACACAATTAATAATGAAACTGGTGTTGTGACATTTGTTCCGTTGAAAACATTCACAGGTACAGCAACCCCAGTGACTGTATCATTAACAGCAACTCTTGGTCAAGATAAAGGTGGAAAACCTATTACCGCTACAGCGACAGCAACTTATACTCCAACTGTTACCCCAGTTACTCCAACAGCAACTCCTGCAGAATCAACTGGTATCCAAGGTGCTACTCAAACAGGAACGGTAGCATTCAAAGAAGGACACTCTGTTGCTCCAATCAAGCCGAACTCAGCTGTTCTTCTTGATAAGAATGGTACTCCGGTAGCACCTGGAGCTTCAGTAGATGCTTTGGATGAGAATGGTAACAAAGTAGGGGAATATACAATTGACCCAACTTCAAATACTGTAACATTCAGTCCAACCGATAAGACTTACAAAGGTAAAGTCCAACCTGCAACAGTTCAGGCTGAAGATGAGAATGGTACAAAAGTTAAGACAACTTATACTCCACATATTGTAGGTGTTACTCCAACAGCAGAACCTGCTAAGTCAGTTGATGTCCAAGGAGCAACTCAAGAAAGTACAGTAACATTCAATGGTGGCACGACTACACTGGATGGTAAACAGGTGACTGTAGATATTGACCCAGCTACTTTCACTCTTTTAGATGAAACCGGAACTCCAGCAACATCTGTTCCAGCTAAAGACCCTAGTGGAAATGTTATTGGTACATATACTCTGAAAACAGTTGGTGGACAAGCCGTTGCAGTCTTTACCCCAACTGATAAGACTTATAGTGGTGAAGTTCAACCTGTGCGTGTACAGGCTAAAGATAAAAATGGTATTTCGGTTGAAACAACTTACACACCATTGATTACGCCAGTTACACCAACAGCAACTCCAGCAACTTCTGAAAATATTCAAGGAGCAACACAAACAGGCACCCCTACATTTGTTCAAGGTGATGCAATTGCACCAATTAAACAAGGTTCAGTAAAACTTCTTGATAAAGAAGGAAATGAAGTTCCTGCAGGTCAGACAACTCCAGCTTATGCTGAAGATGGGACTACTGAAATTGGTACATTCTCTATTGATCCAACAACTGGAAAGGTAACCTTTAGTCCAACGGATAAATTGTATTCTGGTAAGGTTACTCCAGCAACTGTGCAAGCAGAAGATGAAAACGGAACTAAAGTGACGACAACTTACACGCCACAAATTATCCCAGTAAATCCTATTGGAGTTCCTGCGACTTCTGAAGATGTTCAAGGTGCAACTCAAACTGGAAAACCAGAATTCCAAGGTGGAACTGCAGTTGTCAATGGAAAAGAAGTTACTGTTGAGATGAATGACACTGTTCCAGCTAAATTGATTGATCCTAAAACTGGAAATGTTGTGGATTCTATCACTATTCCGGGTGAAGGTACTTATACTGTAGCACCGGACGGAACAGTAACCTTTGTTCCTGAAAAAACCTTTACAGGTCAAGCATCAGGCGTTGAAGTTTTACGTGAAGATAAGAATGGAACCCCCGTTACAGCAAGCTACACTCCAGTTGTTAAGACAGCAATTCCAACAGCTACTGATGCTGTTACAGAAGACATTCAAGGTGCAACTCAAAAAGGAGTGCCTACATTCCTAGGTGGTAGGGTTACTGTTAATGGAGTGGAAAAAATTGTTCCTATTGATGAAACCAAGGGTCTTGAACTTATTGATCCAAAAACAGGAAAACCAACAGATCAACCAATTGTCATTCCAGGCGAAGGAACTTATACTGTAAATAATGGTATGGTAGAATTTAAGCCAGAACCACAATTTACTGGAAAAGGAACAGGCGTAGAAGTTCAACGTGTAGATGAGAATGGAACTCCTGTAAAAGCTAAATACACTCCAGTTGTTAAACCAGCAACTCCAACAAGTTCGGATGTTGTTACAACAGATGTTCAGGGTGCAACTCAATCAGGAACACCAACATTTGAAGGTGGAAAAGTCAAAGTTAATGGTATTGAGAAAACTGTTGAAATTGATGAAACAGTCAAACCAACGTTTGATGATGGTACAACAGAGAAGACAATTCCAGGTGAAGGTACATATACTATTGATGAAACTGGAAAAGTAACCTTTACTCCCGAGAAGACATTTACAGGTCAAGCAACAGGTGTGACTGTTAAGCGTGTTGATAAGAATGGAACCCCAATTACAGCTAAGTATACCCCAGTTGTTATCCCGGTTACACCTACTTCAAAAGATTCTGAATCAGAAGGTCCGAAAGGACAACCTCAATCAGGAACACCAACATTTGAAGGCGGAAAAGTAACAATCAATGGTAAAGAAATTCCGGTAGAAATTGATGAAACAGTTAAGCCGACCTTTGACGATGGTACAACAGAGAAGAAGGTACCAGGTGAGGGTACATATACTATTGATGAAGCTGGAAAAGTTACTTTCACACCAGAGCCAGAATTTGTAGGTCGAGCAACTGGAGTAACAGTTAAACGTGTTGATAAGAATGGAACCCCAATTACAGCTAAATACATCCCTACTGTACGTCCGAATACTTCATTTGTTGATACTAAAGGAAATATCCTAGCACCAAGTGAAGATGGTTCGCAACCTAAGAAAGATATTCCAGGATATAAAATTGTTGAAACTAAGGTTGATGAAAAAGGCAATGTGGTCCACGTTTATGAGAAGGTTAAGACCAGTCATAAGGATAAGGAAGGGAATGAAATTCCAGGTTATCCAAGCGAAGACGGCGAACAACCGAAGAAAGATATCCCAGGCTACCGCTTCGTAGAGACTAAGAAACTTCCAAACGGGGACACAGAACACGTTTATGAGAAG
>NZ_JUQX01000069.1 GCF_001074565.1 Streptococcus pseudopneumoniae
GTAGCCTCTGGGCTAAAACTTGTTATGTAGGTCTAAAATTTCTGTATATGATGGGAGCTGGCCGCCTTGCTCCTGTCGGTTTACAAGTGAGCTAACTAGTAGCTGATAGCAACCGCAAAAGGGGCTTTTGCCCTGCGCGGTTGCGAGTATCAGCGCTTACTGGTTGGCTGACTTGTTCCGACAGGGCAATGCAACCAAGCTACCTAAATATGCAGAAATTTTAGTCAAAGAGTTTTTTTGAAGAAGTATATATCCATATTTCCAAAACCTATGCGCGGGCGCCATTCTAGGACTTGACGATAGAATGGTGCAAACCAAGGGTAATCCCTTGATTGGCAAGCTTTCCGTGGACATTACCGAAGGTGTCAGCGTAGCGTTAGGGAAACAAAAATGCCAAAAATTAAGGGTTTTTTCTTGGATATATTCTTGGATATATACGTGGATATATTCTCCAAAAAATGGAGTATATATCCAAAATTATAGAATAAAAAAACAAAAACATAGAAAGAATATGCAAAAGTCTTTCATGAATTGAAAAGGAAAAAGAATGACTAAAAGAATTAGAAACAGACGTTTCTTATTTGAGCAACAATTAAAGCCAGACTTTTGGGATTGGGCTGTATCGGATAAGAAATTACTTGAAAATTGGGAAGAGAATAAGACAAAGATTTTCAGATTAATCTTTGATCGTATCCGGGAATTGGTTGAGGAAGAGGAATTTGTGGAAGTGGCTTTTATCGTCCATGATAAAGATATTTCCTATGGAACTAAATTGGTTGAACCTCATATCCACGGTTATATTGATTTTCCAAAATTGATGGATTTGTCAAAAGTTGCTTTGGCTCTTGGAGTAGAAAAAGAACGCGTAGAAACTCCAAAATCAAGAGGAGGAAGACACCTAACACGCATCAACGCTTTAGCTTATCTTATTCATGCCAAGGATAAAGATAAATATCAGTATCCTGTTAGTGATGTGGAAACATTTGATACGCTTGATTATGAAGCCTTTATCAATCAGAATAAAGAAGATTTTGAGAAGTATGCTGCTACTAAAAAACGAGAGAAGTCCGATGAAAGTCTAGACTTGGTATTGTCTAAAGTTTACAAGGGAGAACTGACTTATTTTGATATTATGAAAGACGATAATTTGTATTATCTGATGGCAAACAATCGTCAGAAATTCCTTGAAGGATTTGATATTTTCGGAGAGCGTGAAAGTGTTCTACGCTTGGAAGCTCTGCAAAATGGGGAGTATGATTTGACAGTCTTATATATTCAAGGAAAACCTGGAATAGGGAAGTCTACACTTGCTAGAGATATTGCCTTAGAAGTACAGGGGGCGCTTGAAAATACAGGTTTACGAGGTGGAACTTATTCGGCAAGTGCTAAGAATCCTTTTGACAACTATTCAGGAGAAGAAATCCTGATTTTGGACGACTTGCGAGAGGATAGTCTAGCTCCTGCGGATTGGTTGAAGTTATTCGATCCAATCAACTCGGCTAGAATGTCGGCAMGMTATCGAAATAAGCTAGTAGTTCCGAGATTGGTTATTATGTCGGCTTATATGTCTCCAAAACAATTTTTTGGACAGATCCAGGAGGAAGATATAAACCAGTATTTAAGACGGGTCAATTATTCTTCTGAAATCGCTAGAAAGCATGGAATGGAAGAAAGGTTTTATAGTGTTTCAGAAGTTCGAGAGAATAGAGAAAATGGGCATTTCCAACGTCCTGATGGTTCTAGCGTCGTTTTGAACTTTGACTATGAAGATTTGTTTTGTTCGCAAGATAAAGACGATTTTATTCGTAAATTGCTTGAAGATTGTATCTATCCTAGAATATTACCTAAGAAAGCAAAGGACGTGACAAATGGCTAAAAAAATTGTGATGTTCTTTGATGAACGGTTAGATACTGACTTTCGTATAGTACGCTTTGGGAAGTGTATACCAGTAAGGCGAGAAATAGATAATATCTATATGTTCCTGAATGATAGGAATTTATGGAATAGATGCAAAAAAAAGATGCGTGAAAATCAATCACACATCAAAATAAAAAACCAA
>NZ_JUQX01000070.1 GCF_001074565.1 Streptococcus pseudopneumoniae
TATTCGTTCCAGGAGTGGTTAGATTGGTCGATGAAGCAATCAGAACTTCCTTTCCCAAGTAAAAAGCCCAATTTGACGGTTCTTTCAGGTTCTGAAGGGGTGAAACAGATTGATGAACCCTGGTATCAATTGCTGATGAGAGAGGGGAATATCAAAGGTGGAAAAGCCTTGATGGGAAGAAACAACGTTCTTTTCACGCTAGCTTTAGCCAACTTCTCTTCAGGAATCGATCAGGAAGAGTGTGAGGAGGTTCTTTCTAGTTTTAATGCGAATCTAGACGAACCACTCTCTTCAGCTGAATATCATAAGATTATCACAAGCGCCTACTCAGGAAAATATGAAGCTGCTAGTCGTGATTATGTGATGACTTTATGTAAAGCATGGGTCAGTCAGGAACTCAAGGCTTCAGATCTCTTTGTGAAGCAACGTTGGTACAAATTTAAGAAGAAACGTGCTGACAGAAAGAATAGTCATTATTCCGAGTGGGAAGAAGATCTTATGTTTTACATTACAAAGAGAACGAATCAAGATCAAACTATTTTAAAAGTGACACAAAAAGACTTACAGATTGCTCTTGGAATTGCCAGTTCTAGCTTAAAAATCGTTCTACGTAGACTGGTAGAGAAGCATAAAATTTTTTTACAAGTTAAAAAAGGGCGAGGAGGGGGATTAATATTAGCCTCTATTCGAATGATAATCTTAACGGCTATGCAAAAGAAACAAGATTCTAAAAAGGCCTATTTAGATACCATTACGCATCTTTTGAAGATACCTAGAAAGATTATCAACCAAACTATTTATCATGTACAGGAGGGCTTAAAACATGTCATACAAGGAGAATTATTTGAGGAGGATGTGGGATAAAAGTAGGAAAAAATTTAATAGCCAGACTGCCATTACATTATATCTATGATACTGGAGGGAAAAGAATGAATGAAAAAAAGTGTCGTCGATGGACACAAGAAGAAATAGACTATGTAAGAATGTTTGCAGAAGAGCCTGATGGCGACAATTGTATTACCGTAGCGATGTATCTAGGAAGAACTGCATCTGCAGTTAGAGGAAAAGTTCATCAATTGAGAAAAGAGGGAACTCAAACTAAACTATTGGATAAATGGTCCGACTGGGAAATTAATGCTTTAAAAAGAATGAGTGGGAAAATAACTGTGAAAGAACAAGCTAGGTTACTTGGTCGTTCTTATCATTCTGTGGCTCATAAAAGGAGTGATTTAGGGATACCTAATGTGCCTAGTCAGTATGGGAAGGAGATTAGAAAGTTGGCGCATCAAGGTTTATTTAGGAAAGAAATTGCAAGGAAATTGAGATTGAACTACTCTTCACTTTGTCATTATATTACACGTGAGGGAATTCCTTGTGTGGTGGATGAAGAGGGGCGTTTACAAGGTATAACAGACAAGATAAAGTATCATAATCAATTGACGTCTTGGGACTTTTATAAGGAGGGTAAAAATGGATAAATGGTTAATCTTCAGTTTTTATAATGGTGATTTTATTCGTCACGATGATGTGGTAGTAGTATTTGAAACAAAAGGTTTAGCTCGTCAATTTTTAGATCATTATCAGAAGCCCAAACAAAAAGAGACGACGACTAACTATAAATACTACGATGCACCATTTCGATTTGTGAAGGAGGGGGATTATGGAGTGTTATAAAATTATTCGAGGTTATTATTTGACTGGATTAGGACAGGAAGAATTGGCCTATTATTTCAAGGTGCCGGAGGAACAATTTGAGGATTTAAATTTAAAAGTTGGCGATATTATGATAACTTTTTATCAGAATCAGGAAGTAATAACGAGTATTCCTGCTTTAGTAAGAGTAGCGTCATTGATAACTGATAAAACAATTGTAACTCAATATCTGAATTCTGAAAAAATAGATGGTTTTCCAATGTTATCAATTGTTGAGAAGTATAAGAATTTTGATCCGATAGTTTTTAAACATATTATGGAAATGTATCAAAATATGAAAGAAGAAATCACACAGTTGAAATTAAAATAAAAAAATAAAGGAGAGAAAATGGAATTAATTTTTAGAATTTTTGAAGCACTATTATATAGTTTTGTAATGACACTCCTAGCATGGTTTTTAATTTATCCAATCTGTTACATACAGCTTCAATCATCTTCAAAGAAAAACAAAGTTATGTTGTTTCCAGCTTCAGTTGCAGGTGTAATTTTATTCTTGTCTGTTGCTCCTAAACGAGTCACAATTCTATCAGTAGAAGAGAGAAAACAACTTAAAAAGAATATAAAAAAGTAATAAAATTAGGAAGTTTAGAACCATATATTTTATAGAAATTAGGAGAAAAGTTGATGTTTATAAGTGTGTTTTAGTGTGTGTATGATGTGGGAGGGGGTAATTTGTAAGTGTGTAAAAGTAGGCGAAGCCGAGAAAATTGGGGACACTAGAAACGTTGATACTATCAACTTATCACAGGATGTGGTAACAGTTTCCCTTATGCTCTTTTATTAGGTATAGGAGAGGAAAAAGGTAAGCAAATTGCCTAGTCAAAATATGGTCAAATTTTCCCCTGCTTCACTCTATAAAAAATTAATTTGGAAAATGGTGTGTTTATGGATAATTGGAAAACGATGTTAGAAGTTGCGAAAGAGTTGGGGATTACAAAAAGTTTAGTTAGATATCACCGTCAAAAATTGGAGGATATGGATATCAAAAAACAAGGTGGTGTAACATACATTTCCCCTCAGGGTGTTATGAAAATAAAGAGCTTTTTACGGTCAACGGATTACGATGAAAGCTTTGAAACAATAGTTAAAAATCAACTCAGTTTGATTCAAGAATTATTAATGAGTCGGACAGATTTATATAGAGAAAATACTAGAGATACTATTGAACAATTTCGAGAATTTTTAATTCGTTCACCAGATAGTTTAAAAGTTTTACATGAATTGGAGGAACGTTCAAAAGGAACGCCAGAGAATGAGTTTTATTTCGTACTTGCAGATTATATTGAATTGAAAAGTAAGAGGCATTATGATTTTTTGGTGGAGTAGAAAGGATGGATAATAAATGACTAACGGAAAACGAAGTGAGTTGAAAATTCGTGGATTAACTCAACTGGAAATTGATTATTTAAAATCACTTGCTAAAAAGAAAAAAGCAAAATCTTTTAATGAGTTTTTACTTCAGATTTTGCGTGAAAAAATTGAATTTGGGAGATTCAATAGAGCTCAAGAATTATATGTAGCTCATTTGGAAAATATGAAATTAGCTTCAGACCATATTAAAAACCAAGTTCAAAAACAAACAGAACAATTAGATAGTTTCAACGAAAAGATCCATTGTTATGGCGATCATATTTCACGTTGGCTAGAGTATGAAGGGGAGGTAGAATGTGATGACTAAAGATTTACTTATTCGCAATATACCAGAAGATATGTTTATTCAGCTACATATGATGAAAAAGGAACAAAATTTTCCTTCTTTCAATGCGTTTATGTTAGCTCAGCTGGAAAAAATTTGTCAATTAGATGGCTTGAATTTATATGACAATGCCTTTTCTAAGAGTTTGACTGAAATTAAGGAACAGCAGAATAAAATTTTAGAGTTATTGATAAAAAATGAGATAACTATTTTGGGAGTTAGTGGGAAACAAGAAATAGTTGAAGAGCTGACAGTTAGCTGGTTAAATCGTGTTATGAAGGAGTGATTTTAGGCTAAAAGTTTGGTATAATAAAGCAAGTAAAAAAGGAATAAAGGAGATCATCTATGATGAAACAGAAATTGATGCTTATTTTAGGAGTTCTTGGCCTCTGTATTGCTATCTTAACGGCTTGTTCAGGTAAAACTTCAAAAAATGCAGACGGCACACCTAGCACCTTAAAAAGTCGTTATTTTGGGTATTATCGATCTGATACAGATAATGCAACATATTTTGATGAAACCACTAATGAGTTTGATTTTGATGTGAATAAGAGTACAATTTCAGACGGAACTGAAATTGAATCTCATATCAAAACATATCAAGTATTGTCTGAGGACGAGCTAGCTTCTAACTTTAAAGGTCCGGCTGAAAAAAATAAAGCAGAATCTAATTCAAATGATACAATTTTTTATATTCAGATCAAGGGGAGTGATCAATCTATTTACCAAGTAAAACTAAGTGATGGTGGGAAAAAGATTAAAATTATATCGTTAGGAGATGGTTGGGATCAGTTTGTTTTTACTGGTGTAGCGAAATAATAGCCATTTAGAGGCGAAAAAAACTCAATTCCACGAAAATAAACCGTAACTTTTTTTCATGATAAATCGCATAGTATCAAGTATTCAAAAAAATTGATACTATGCGATTTTATGTTTTTAGTCCTTATTAATCGCTCTTTTTTGAGGTTTGTCCCTTTACTACAAATTTTTTTATTATTCTTTATGATAGTAATAAAAAGGAGATAGTAATGAAGTATAGTACTTTTTCAGATTTGATAGGAAGTTTCTCAACACATAATGATTTACATGATAAGATTCCAATAACAGATGAACGTTCGGCTCCTTTAGTTGAATTTTATAAGTATTGGAGCAATTACCTGGAACCAACACCAGCTTATTTAGCGTTTTTATCTAGTTTATGGGGTTCTTTGGCTAAAGGGCTGTATTTTATAACTGCTAGTCTAGAACATGTTTTTAACAATTTATTTAAGCTTTTTGGACTTTTCGGATATCTGGGGGATCAGAAGACAGTAATTGGTCAATTTTTTTACTGGTTTCAGGTAATTGGAACTTCTCTGTTTGCCTTAATACTCGTTGTATCAGCTGTTAAAGGAGTTTTTACAAAACCAGTTAAATATAAAAATGTAATCTTAAATTTTTTGATGGTGACCCTAGTATCTTCAGCTTTACCGTTGGCTTTAACGACAATATCTACGGCCATTTCTGAAGATGTGCAGAGTGTTCAGAAAGTAGAGAGTGCCTCAGGAGACAATTCAAAGTATTTCTCTTCTCTAGCCATTCAACCTATGAAAAATAATGTTGTAGATTTGAAAGTTTTAATTGATAAGGATTTTTCAACAGAACTTTTCCCAATGGATGACTATGGCTTTATTAAACCTATTCAGGAAGGCTCGACTCCTCTTAATAATATTACAGATAGTCCAGATGAACGTGATACCTCTGATTTTGCTTCACGAATTGATTTTAGTGCCACATTTGGAGCGACTGATACAGTTCTATTAGATGCTCTTGAGGCAAAACAAAAGGGATTAAAAGGACTCTTTCTTCATCAATTAAATGCAACTCAAAATGGAATTTTAACTGTTGACGAACATCGCATTATAAAGGGATTAAATGCTTTTGAACCAGTTTATATGCGTTATAAAGTCAATTGGATCGGGATGTTTGCTCAGTACTTTATTTTGATTATTCTTTTAACGAGTATGGCCATTAAACTCGTAAAATCTATTTTTGATATTCTTATTGAAGCACTTATTTCACCTCTAGTCGGTTATACTTCACTTTCTAACTCTAAAAAATATAAGGAATTATTAAGAACAATTGGCGGTGCTGGAGCAGGTATCTTCTTTGAAGTGATCATTATGCGTGTAACGCTTGAGATTTTCCGAGATTTACCAGTTCTCTCTGTCTCAGCTGTAGCGAAGCTTTCTGGAGGATTCTTTGAAGGCCTTAATAGTTGGGAACAAATGATAGCGGCCTGTGTAGTTTATGTTGGAGTATTCTTTGCATCCATGCAAGGAGTGGCCATGATTGAGCGCTGGCTTGGAGTTTCAACCGGTCATAGTGAAACAGCTCAACAACTGCTCGGTGCTATGATGATGGGCAATGCCTTTGCGGCTGGAGCAGGTGGTGTCTTTAATGGGGGTATGGCACTTGGTCAATTTGGTATGGATATGGCACAAAAAGCTCCAGATGCCTTATCTAAAGGAAGCCAGATCCTAGGGAATAGCCTTGCCAGGACTGGAGGTGGTATTCAAGGTGCTTGGAACTCTGTAAAAGACCAGGGCTTGATGAATGCGGCCAAAGGTGGTGTAAGCAATATGGTTGATTTGGCAGAATGGAAAACTTTTGAAGCCATGCAAAATACGAAAGGGGCAGTAGGCAACGTTTTAAATAACCTAGATGATAAGGCCGTCTCTGCTCAAAATGCGACCTATAACGCTCTGAAAAATGATGCTGTTCCTGGAATTGGTCAGCCTGGACCAATTGACATTCCTGAGCCTCCAATTGATCCAGGAACAACAGATGCCCCTATTGTCGATCCAACTCCTCCAGCTGAAGAAATAGAGTCCCCAATTCAAGATCCGAATCCACCTGCAGATGCACCAGTTTCAGAATCACAACCACCAGCACAGCCTGATTCTTCTCAACAAAAATTTCAACAGAGCATGAATCAAATGAATTACATGAACCAACAAATGCAACAAGCAGGACAGCGTATGCAGGGGGGACGTCATATCACAGGTGCTGAGAGTGAAGAAGATGATAATTAATGTTGACGTTTTTTAAAAAAATGGCAAACTACTAACATTGTATTTGTTTGTTAGATTTAATAGTTCGTATCTATATCTTTAACTCCTGATTTATGTCAGGAGTTTTTTGTAGAATTAAAATAAATTTGCCTAAAGTTCTACCTGACTTGTACAATAGCTCTATTGTACTAAAGGAGGTTGTGGCAGGTGCTAGATGAACGTTTATTCAAGGAGAATTTATTAGAGAGTAGCGGTAAAGATTTTTTAAATTGGATAAAATCTTATGATGATTCACAAGTGCCTATCATGAAGCGAAGAGGTTATACCTGTATTCATTCAATGGAGCGAACAGTAGCTTTTACATTTGGGGAATTTACTTTTAGGAGAAGGCGTTGGAAAAAAGGAGATAACTGGATAATTCCTGTTGATGATAAATTGGGTTTAGAGAGAAATACTAGGTATTCCAGAGAATTTATGTACCAAATAGCTAAATTATCTACTATGATGTCTTATGGAAAAGTGATACAAGTGATTGAAATGACTTATAATATTGTGATTACAAAACCTACAGTCGTTAAGGCAGTTAAACTATGCGCTGATTTGTTGAAGAAACAGGAAAGTTACCAGTCTTATCAAGAATCAAACGAAATAAAAGAGAAAGTAGATGTCATCTACGTAGAGGGAGATGGTGTAATGGTAAAATCAAGTGATAAAAATCTAAATAATCGCCGTATTGATCTTTCTCATTTTGTCGTACATACAGGAAGTAAAAAGATAGGGAGTAAGAGATTTGAACTGCAAAACAAAAAGGAATTTATTTCACCCAAAAATCGTTTAGTGAGAGAGCAGGTAATAGACTATTTAACTAATACTTTCGAGATTAGTAAAGAAACTATTTTTGTCACTAATTCAGATGGAGGGCATGGCTATACACCGTATGTCTTTAAAGAAATGGCAAAGATACTCAGAGTAAGTCGCCATGAGCATTTTTGGGACGAATATCATCTTAATCATAGTTTAAAGAGCTTTTTCAATTCTTATCCATCAGAGCTTTTAGAGAAAGCATTTCAAGCGATTCAAAGGCATGATAAAAGTTTATTACGTAGTGTTTTAGATACGACAGAGGCTTTAATAGAGACTCAGGAAGAGATAGAACAGTTCTATAAATTTAAACGGCGCCTTCTTCAAAATTTTCAATATACCAAGCCTGCAGAATTGAGAGGCCTTTCACATTCTGGAATAGGTATAATGGAAAGTCAGCATCGTAAAATTACTTACCGTATGAAGAGAGGTGGAAAATATTGGACAGAAAAAGGAGCAGAAGCAATGAGTAAAATGATACTCTTGGCTGATAAAGACGAACTTCGGGAATTATTATTGGGGTCTTGGATTGTTGACTATGATCAAATTCAAGAGCAAAGAGGGCTATCTGGTGGGGAGGTTAGACGCTTAGAGTCCAAAAAAACAAGTCAATATATGCCAACTGGGAAAATTACCTGGAAGAAATTTAAACCCTGATATTTAGAAATAGTTGCACCAGAGGATAAAACGTGCTATAATGATATCAAATTTAAGCAAATAAAAAAGCCGTAAGGACTGCAATCCTTACGGCACCGAGTAAGTAAAAACCGAAAGAAGAAATTTTATTTCCCCAACTTACTCAGTCTACATACTCTATGTTAAAGCATAATGAGCAGAATGTCAAGACTGGGACAAGGGAAATCCTAGTTTTTTTTCTTGCTTGGGGGTCTCTCTCATAGGGTTTGAGGTTTTCTAAAAAATTTTACCACTTACAAAGGCGTAAAATCCCTTTACAAATCTAGCTTTTCATGGTACAATAGCCTTTGTGTGAAATAGCAGCAGGAAAGCATGAAGCTCGTCAACAGGTGTCTTATGACAAGTAACCTTGGCTGTTTAGGCGAAGGGCATCTGCACGAATCAGGGCTTTCTAAGTGACTATTTCCGCCAAATATTATTTATATCAGGAGGACATACATATGTCACGTTATACAGGACCATCTTGGAAACAAGCTCGTCGCCTTGGCCTTTCACTTACAGGTACAGGTAAAGAATTGGCACGTCGTAACTACGTACCAGGACAACACGGACCAAACAACCGTTCTAAATTGTCAGAATACGGTTTGCAATTGGCTGAAAAACAAAAACTTCGCTTCACTTACGGTGTAGGTGAAAAACAATTCCGTAACTTGTTCGTACAAGCTACAAAAATCAAAGGCGGAATCCTAGGTTTCAACTTCATGCTTCTTTTGGAACGTCGTTTGGATAACGTTGTTTACCGTCTTGGTCTTGCGACTACTCGTCGTCAAGCTCGTCAATTCGTAAACCATGGTCACATCCTTGTTGACGGAAAACGCGTTGATATCCCATCATACCGCGTAACTCCAGGTCAAGTGATCTCAGTTCGTGAAAAATCATTGAAAGTTCCAGCAATCCTTGAAGCTGTTGAAGCAACTCTTGGACGTCCAGCATTCGTATCATTCGACGCTGAAAAATTGGAAGGTTCATTGACTCGCTTGCCAGAACGCGACGAAATCAACCCAGAAATCAACGAAGCACTTGTCGTTGAATTCTACAACAAGATGCTTTAATTTTAAGAAATATCTTACAGAAAGCCTACAACAGTGGGCTTTTTGCTTTGCCTTAAACCGTTAATTTCTGGGTTTGGGCATTGTCGGAAGGAGTGCTTTTAGTCATCGAGAATCTTTCTAGTTATAGTGTAAAGAAATCCGTGTTTTAGTTGACTTTTCCGCCCTCATTTTCAGCTTTTGTGCTAAAATAGATTTATAAACTTAAGATAAGGAATGTTTATGAAATCGGGTAATGTATTATTGAAAGGATGCCTTTATTTCTGGGGTGGCTTATTTTTACTAGGTCTCTTGGTTCAGGTAGCTCTGCCTTTGGCAATTTGTGGCTTGATAGGTTTCGGGGCTTATCTAGCCTATAAGCGTTGGCGTTATCCTCTCTTGAAGGATCGTTCTTTGGAAGATCAGATTGAGCTTTTAAAAGCTCGGATTCGTCAGGCTGATAAAGATATCCAGCAGTTAGAGGAGACCTTGTCTGAGAAAGGATCAGCAGCCTATAAAAGCCTAGCTAGCCAAGTATTGATTGAGCTCAAAGAGATTCATCAGGAAGCTAATCGTTTAAAATCTTATATTGACGAAGCTGTTTATAGTCGCATTGATAAAAAGGTTCGTTCAGTAAGGGCGACCATAGACGTCCAGCTAGAGCGACTAGAAAGAGAGAGTCTGGTAGACATTGACAATAAGGAGCCCGAAGAATTGGCGCCTGAATTGTCTCAGACCTTGGCAAATATTGCTGCGGACCATCAAGCGATTCTCGACAAAATCGAGTCATCGGATGTTGGAGCCAAAGAAGAGCTGACAGCCATCCATAGTTTAAAAATGGAGAAATTCCAAACGATTTTAGAGGGCTATTTAAAGATTAAGGCAAATCCCAAAAATTATAATCGGGCGGAAGAACGCTTGGAACAAGCTAAAGCAGCCATCGAACAATTTGACCTTGAGCTAGACCAAGTTTTGAGAGAGCTCAATGAAACAGATATGAGAGATTTTGATATTAGCCTGCGTATCTTAGGAAAAGATCGCAAAGAATAGGGTAGACACAAAGGAGTAACCATGACAGAATTTAATTTTGATATTGATCAGATTGCTAATAATACAGTGGCCAAAGTGGACAAGACAACCGAAATCATCGAGACTAATACAGGCTCAGCCCAGACGATCACTTTTCTTGAAAAGCTAAGTCCTGAGCAACAAGAGCAGATTAAGGGGCGCGTGCCTCAGTTGGTAGATCAGTTTGTCACAGACCAAAATGCTCTCTTGGACTTTGGTCAATCAGCGGTGGAAGGTGTCAATGGTACCGTTAACCGTATCTTGACCGAGCAGAAGAAACTGCAAATTCCGCAGGTGGATGACTTGCTGAAAAATACCAACCGTGAACTCCAAGGTTTTGTAGCCAAATACAAAAATGCTGAAATTGCAGAATTGGAAGAAAAGCCAAACTTTTTGCAAAAATTGTTTAAAAAGAGCCAGAACAGTCTGCAAGAATTTTATTTTGACTCAAAAACAGTTGAGCAAAAGCTAGATGGTATGGCTGCCGCAGTGGTCAAGCAAGAAGATGTGCTTGCTCGAAATATTGTTTCTGCTGAGATGTTGATTGAGGACAATACCAAATCCATTGAAAATCTAGTGGGAGTTATTTCCTTTATCGAAGCCAGCCAGACAGAAGCTGGGAATCGCGCTGCAGAATTGAAGGCTCAAGTTGATCAATTAGATGCAACAACGGTAGAATACCAGATGAAGTCCCAAGAATTAGCTCGTATGGCAGAAGTGGTCAATACACTGGAACAACAACATACAGAGTATGTTAGCCGCCTTTACGTAGCTTGGACGACGACTCCACAGATGCGTAATCTCGTCAAAGTTTCATCGGACATGCGTCAAAAATTGGGGATGCTTCGCCGTAATACCATTCCAACCATGAAGCTTTCGATTGCCCAACTTGGTATTTTGCAACAATCAATCAAATCAGGGGTCGTGGCGGATGCCATCTCCAATGCCAACAATGCAGCCCTTCAGATGTTAGCTGAAACCAGCAAGGAAGTGATTCCGCAGATGGAACGAATTGCCCAAAGTCCAACAGTAGCTGTTGAATCCGTCACCAAACTTGCTGAAAGTCTAGTCGCTCAAAACCAAGGTATCGTTGCTGCCATTGAGTTGGGACGCCAGAAACGTGCTCAACTAGAAACAACCATCGTCAAATCTGCAGAAATGATCAACGACTCTGTTAAACTCCGCGATGAGAAAATCGTCCAAGCCCTTCTAGACCAAGGAAAGGCTGCTCAGAAAGAAGTACAAGAATAAACATAAATCCTCTGCAATGTAGATTTGCAGGGGATTTTATTCGTTTTTGTGAACAAGCCAGGTGGAATACTTTCTCCCAAGCCAGAGAGCAAAGAGGAGATTGATGACGACGATGCCTGAACCGACCAGTGAAAATAGGAAAAATTCGCTGGTCGAAACCTGCCACAAATGCACGATGTCTGTAATCAAATAAGCACTGACAGGAAAACAAAGGATAGAAGTGATGAGAGCAGGGATATACTTACGGAGAAGAATTGATTGTCCAATATGGAGCAAGAGATGGAGTGCAAAGGCCACAAATCCTCCTAACCAAACTAATTCGAGCGCTCTAGATTGAGTAAAATACGCTAATAAAGTGATGGATAAGACAATGATAAACTCCTCAAAAACAGCAAGGGCAAATCCCTCTGTTGTAATTCCTTTGTGAATCTTGAGAATAGCTGGAGCCTTTTGAGCCAGCAAGGTTTCGTTGAGATGAATCCAAGGGACAAGACCGATAATTTCTTCCATATCGTGAAAGATAAAGAGTAGAGGGAACATCCAAAGATAAAATGTCATAAATCTCTCCTGAAAAGCTAAAGATTGCTCGCCAATCAAGCAAAAAACGCCCAGTAAGGCGTTTTGAGTTAGGTATGCTTATTTAACCTCTGTGAGCGTGATGTGTGATTTGGCAATATTCGTGATGAACAGAAATGTTGATTTTATGGGCTTTTTAACTTTTCAATTATTGATGAAATTGGGTGATTTTGACCTTGCTTTAGTTTTAATCAGACAAAAATCAGACAAAATTTAGTTCATCTGATTAGAGGTTGCCTAAGATTAAGGTAGTTATAAGTGATATCACAGAAAATGGACTAATTTACTCGGATTAGTTACCCACGGAAGTGAGTCAGGAGAAATCTCTTTGGGAGCAGAATATATGCTCACTCTCTCAATACTGACTGTTAGTGAAGTTTCTTCATCTGATTTGTTGGCTTGAACTTGGTGGAAAATGCGTAATTCAAACGATTGTTTGTACCAGTTATTTAAGCAATCTTGGAAATAAGTTGAGAATTTGATGGGAGAAACGAGCATATGAAATTTATCTTCCTGATTAAATTCTTTAAGATAACCGATTTTCTCATAAAACACAAGATTAAGTTGTAGTTGATGGTCGGAATACAGGATTGGGGCTAATTGATAATAATAGCCACCATCATTAAAATAAGTAGCTTCAAAATTTCCTATATATAAATTATACAGTTCTCTAGTTCCAATGTTTTCTAGAGAGATGGTGACATTTGGAGTATCAACATTATCCTTTCTTGGAAGGTTCGGATATGCTTTGGGGAACATAAAGTCAAATTGAATATACTTATTCTTGTAATTATACTCGTCAACGGACGACACATCAATCATAGGCTTTACAATCCGTTTAGTATCCTCTATTTGTGCTTCATACTGACTATTAATTGTTATGAGCACACCATATAGAGTTAAACCACTTCCCAGAAGCGTAGCGTAAATATTCCAAATTTCAATGTTTAAAGTTTTTATATTAAAACCAAGTTTTGTTGGAAGATTAACTATATCAAGGACTAATAGTATAAAAGAGATTACTAAGATTAAGACACCTATATTGACGAAATTGTTTATCCTATTTTTTGGCATGGGTAAAATTCCTTTTATTAAGTATAAGTAAATATGGTATAAATGATAAGTCACTTGCTATCTACTTAGTGAAGCGAAAAACAACTTTGCTTCACATAACAAAAAATAAGTGAAGCCAAAATGAGTTTCACTTCACTAAGAAATGAATAAGTGAAGTAAAAATGACTTTCACTTCACTAAAGAAGAAATAAGTGAAGCAGAAATGAATATTACTTCATTAAGAGATACCTTATTGAACGATTGAAAGAAGTTGAGGACAATAGTAGGTTCTATTTCTTTGAGCGCTATCAGTTGAAAGGTATCCTTCATCAATTAACTTATTCAGTAAAGTATAGGTAGTTCTCTTAGAAATTTTTAGGTGTTCACTAACTTGGTCTGCCTTAAAGATTGGAGCTGAGAATATAAAGTCAAGAAGCTGGATACCTGAGACAGAATTAAGGTTAGGGATGATTTGTTCCTTCATGATGTTATACAGGCTCAGTATATCTTGAGCTTTTTTTGTACTCTCTTCTGCGGAGAATATCACTCCTTCTAGATAGTATTTAAACCAGTCTTTCCAGTTGTTGTTTTTTGAAATATTTGACAGGTGAGATATATAAAGAGACCTATCTTTTTCAAAGTATGAACTCATATAAAAGGTTGGGTAAGAAAGGAGTTCCTGATAATATAGGAACAGTGGTATGAGCAATCGCCCAATTCGTCCATTACCGTCTTCAAAAGGGTGAATCATTTCAAACTGAGCATGAATAATTGCCGACTGAACCAACAGGTCTAAATCATCATAATGTATATATTGCTCTAAGTTAGACATGTATTCTGGTGTTTGTTCCGCAGGTACAGGAGTGTATGATATTGAAGCTACGCTACCGATATAGTTTTGGCTTCTCTTAAAATTACCAGGATTTTTACTACTACCTCTAACATTATCCAGAAGAATTTTGTGCATTTCTTTAATAATTCTATTAGATAAAGGCAAGCCTTTAGAATCGTTATTATTGATGGTAGAGATATTTTCTAAGGCGTAAAAGAGTGCTTTTCGATAGTTAATAATTTCATGCAGTTCGTCTCGCTCAATATCAACTTTATTACCTGCTTCGTAATTAAGTAAGTCTTCCAAAGTAGCATGAGTTCCTTCAAGTTTTGAGGAGAGAACGGCTTCTTGGCTAAGCAAGGGAGAAATCAGCAACATAGGGTTAATGATGGATTCTAAAAATCCTTCATAAGTACCAATAGCAATATTGGCTTTAGTGACTAACTTAATAATTTGAGGGTCAGTATATATTGAAGTATAGTCAAAAGGGAGTCTTTGTGGTAAATGTGGTTTGGGTATATTTTTAAATCTATCCATTTTCATCTTCCTCTCTAAAGTTATTTCTCCGCCCAGTCAGTCCAATCGTCAGAGGTTGTATTGTTATAAAGTTCTATCAGGCGTGGTCTAACGGATTGAATGACCTCAACTAATTCATGTCCTTCATGAAATTGTGAAAAAGGCATACCGACTGTTGCTTGGGACATATCTGAAAGCAGTTGTCTTGTTGTTTGGCTATCCGCAAGTGTATTTATTAGAAAACCAAGCAGGTAATTGGAATCATAGCTAACTTTTACGCCTGCTTGAGGCGAATCTTTAAGTAGGCGTTCATAGCCTTCTTTAACTTCTTGTTTGATTTTATCTTTGGAAAGATTTTCTAGATTTCCGATAAAATCATATGAAGTATAGATTTGATTGGCAAAGTAATCAGAAAGTTCTTTGATTTTAGTATCATCAAGTCCTTTTTGCTGACTTAGATAGGTCTGAGCTTCCTGTCTAATTGAATTTTTTAGCGTGTCATAGAGCATTTCAAAGAAGATATCATCTAAGTAGCCTTCACTTGGATAACCAAAATCATTTTCCCAGTCAGGATTTTCAAATGTTCCAATACTTACCCCTCCACTAGTTGTGACTGATTGTATTGGATTTGTTTTAACCCTAAAAAGTTCGTCCTTTATCTTTAATGGGGTTTCAGGATATTCATCTAGAATTTTACCATAACCGAGTTTTCTAAGATAAAGTTCAATGTATTCTTCTAATTCTCCATAGTAAAACCAACCTATAGGTTTTCCATAGGTTTTCGATACTTTTTCTAAAATTTCAAGAGGAGCTAGGTTGTCTCCTCTAACATATGCATTAATGGTTGATTTTTTGAGTCCTAGACGATTTCCAAAATCTGTAAAGGACAAGTTCAACTCATCCTTGACTTGTCTAAGTCTTCGCCCCACAGCCCTTTTATCAGGTTTAAGTATTCCAAACATAAGTTACCTCTTAGACCATTATAACACAATAGTTTATAAAATCGTACATTTTTTGGAGAAAACACTTGACATCGTGTATGATATCGTATATACTTATTGGTGAGCGTGAAGATTGCTCAAAAAATTTTATGCAAAACGTACATAAAAACGCATATATCGAATAAGAAGGAGATAACCAAACAATCAAAAAAGAAAGGAAGGTACAAAAAATCCTTGAACAATCTGGTACATCGTTCAAGGACAGTAAATCTAATTGCTGTAATTATACCAGATATTTCGGATAAATGCTGGTTGAATGTAAAATCAGAAAAGAGGGTAATTATAAATTTAACAGATATGGAACTACAAATGATAGAGTGGGTAGCCTACTCACAAGATACACAAGAGAAAGTCTTAATCAAACCAGAGGACTGTAAAGATTTAGATGACAGAGAATTCTATCGCCTTATCAAAGGGTACGGGATTTGAGCAATTGATTGAATCTAGAGCTTTGCAGATTGTGATTGACTTTCTCAAACAGAAAACACAGGTAAGCTAATGAATGAATACGATTATCAAGAAGTTGTGGATAGGGTTGACGGTCTTAATTCAGTCTCAACACTGAAAAAGTGGCGATTAAAAATTGAAAGCCTGACTGGTACTCAATTTAAAGAAAGTAGAGTGAGAACGGGTCGAAAATCTTATTCTAAAGTTTATCTTTTTACAGAAGATGACCTAAACCATTTTCAAGCGATTGCGGATAAGAAGTCTTCGTTGGGGCTGGAAAGAGCAATTCTAAGCGTTTATGGGTTTTCTAAAGAAAATGATTATCAAAAACCTATTAGAGAACTTGTTGATGAGTTAGAAGTCTCCTTTAAGGAAATCCAAGAAGATTATCGAAGGAATCTAGCAAAGTTGAAACAGGAGTTAGAAGTGCTTCTTACTAGAATCCAGACCTTGGAGAAAGAGACTGAAGAGAAATCATTTAAGAGATTTGGTTTCTTTCATCGATGAAGACGGTTCGCCACCCCATCGCTGGGCGAGTGGTCAACACGGTAGCCCAGAGTAGGTGGGGAAGGTGGCAAACGGCTGAACTCGATTTGGTATTTGCACCCCAGTCCCTATTAGGGGGTGCACACATACACGAAATGTGGTAAAAATCCTTGATACGCAAGGGGTTCAGCGATTTGAAGCAAATTTCACGAAAAAACCTTTATAAAGCCCATGATATCAACGGTTTATGACAGATTTCATGTAGGCGTAGCTTTTATGAACAGGAGAAAAACACATGACAAAATTTAACTTAACAGACGAAACCGTAAAAGTTGGTGATTTGAAATTAGATAAATCACAATTTGACATTCCAAAGAAAGTGACTATACTTTCTTCACGGGTTGCACCAGTCTATAAAAATGTCAATGGCGAAAGCATTGCGACAGATGAAGTGGCTAAAATCACTTGCTCTGTACAAGATATAGACAAAATTCAAGCCTTGAAAGACTTGGGCTATTCCCCTGATGACCTTAAGGGCATTCGCTTGGAGATTGTAGACAATCTTGACAAGTTGGCTAAATCCGTTGAAAAGGATGAGTTAAACTCCCTTGTGGTAGAACTTGTCAATCCAGAAGTCCACCTTGGTTGGCGAGCTAACAATAATGGTGGTGGGAATTGGGGTGGATTAAAGCTAGTGGCAACCGATATTAAATTTATTGGAGCCTAAACATGGATAACTCAGTGATGTTAGACTATTTAGCCGTAACGATTAAAGGATTGGCTCCAGATGATGTCATTGAGAAAATCTTCATTCTTCCTAAAGATAAGTTTGTCCTCAATGAATGGGGGATAAACAAGTACCAACGGCATTATGCCTTCTCAGAGATAAAAGTTTACTTCAATAAGGATTGGGAATCCAAAATGGGGGTCTTTATCGAACTGAGAGGGCAGGGGTGCCGTCAGTATGAAGAATATATGGAAAGCAATGTCAATAACTGGGTAATCTTGATGAAACGCATTTCTGAATGTCATAGTAATGTTACGAGACTAGATATTGCCAACGATATCTTTGATGACAGTCTATCTGTCCCACTCATTTACAGTTATTGTAAAAAGCAACTCTGCATATCAACCGCTAAAACCTTTGATTACCATGAAAAGAGTATCCTTGAAAATGGTGAAAAGGTCGGTGAAATGGTTACGATTGGTGTTAGAGGTGCTCATCAATGGTGTGTCTATAACAAATTGTTAGAACAAAGACTAGACCAAGATTTACCAGACACGCCTTTATCATGGACGAGAGCAGAGCTTAGATGTTGGCAGGAAAAGGCAAATTTACTAGCCAAACAGATAAAAGATGGGCGACCACTCAAAGAGATTTACTTTGAAGCGATTAACGGACATTATCGTTTTGTCAGCCCTAGGGACAAGGATTCTAACCGTTGGCGAAGAAAGACCGTAAAATGGTGGAATGACTACCTAGAGACACAAGAAAAGACGGTCTTAAGCGTGAAGCGGACAAAACCTACCCTAAAACGGTCTGAGAAGTGGACAGAGAAACAAGTCTCGCGGACACTTGGAAAACTCTATGTCGCAAAGGCAGAATCTCACGGGCAAGAAAAGGCAGATGGCTATATACAGCACTTACTTGAATTGGGAATTTCTAAGCTAACCGAAACAGACGAGACTGACATTCAGCAGTACAAACAAGAGCAACTAAGCTCAGCCTATTGGGGCATAAGAAAAGACGATCTGTAGCAAGCTATAAATCGCCTGTTCAAAAATAACTAACTTGATTATAACTAAAACAGAAGGAGAATTCAATGGCAACATTAAAAACAGAACATGATTTTGACTTGACCCGTAACTGGCACCGCAAATCCGTCTTTCTAGATGAGCTCTGGCATGGCATGACCGTTGCAACACTTAATAGGTACATTCGTCAGATGAAAGACAGCCCCTACGCTTTCGGTATCAAAGGAACACACGGCAATGTCTTTATCCACTCAGAAGTCT
Organism: Streptococcus pseudopneumoniae; assembly: GCF_001074565.1. Lineage (GTDB taxonomy): Bacteria > Bacillota > Bacilli > Lactobacillales > Streptococcaceae > Streptococcus > Streptococcus pseudopneumoniae_J. Next base: position 18,294 of record NZ_JUQX01000070.1, read on the forward strand.
TTGTGGCGTGGTTTGACTACAAAATTGCCAATCAGTATGTCGCAAAGATGGCGTAGGTAGTCCCTATGAGAGATAATGGTTCAAGAGTACTTATCATCAGTTCTTGGCGACCAGACCCTTATAAGGCGGGTAATGTCTTGGTGAAATTCGCTATGCGATTCACCCACCCTATTACTAAAAAATCTCATAAGAAATACCTTTCTACAGGCGCTAGTAAAGGGTGGTTTACCACCAAGGCGACACCGAGCAAAAAGTCACCTTCTGGGAAAGAACGTCTCTTGGTCAGCGATATTAAAAACTCACAATTGATTACTCAGGTCACGCAAGAACTGAATAAATTAGTTGATGACTATATCGCCGAGCTAATGGGCATTAAGCCTAAGAAAGCCAAGAGACTTTTAACCCTAGAAAAAATCGCCAAGCCATTTGATAAAGATGGAAATTTTTACGGTAAAGCCTTTAAAGCATGGCATGAAAGGGTCAAACCAGCCAATAATACCCTTAAAACAAGGTTACTATCTATAATCGCTATATTGAGCCGAACTTTGATACCAGAATGTCCATCACGAAATTTGCCTCTATGACAGATGAAATTCAAAATCTTATCAATGCTTCTTCTATACACATGGCGAGAAATCTGCATATCTACCTTAAGATGATTTTTGACTGGTCAGTTGAAAATGGACAGATAACTCTTACACAAGACCCGATTGCCAACAACAAAGTTAAAAGGCGAGTTCTGACAAAGAGTGAGGAGCAGGACAAGAAACGTGAAGACATTGCGGAAAAATATCTTGAAGCGAGTGAGGTTAATTATGTTCTCCGCCTGATAGAAAGCTGGACTAACCGACCTGATAATCAACTTATCGCAGATGTGTTGAGAATGATTTTCCTGACAGGCATGCGACCAAGTGAGGTTCTGGGCTTGAATGAGGACATGCTTGATTTTGAGGAGAAGTGGATAAAGGTTCATTGGCAGAGGGCAAGTAAGAATAAGTCAGATGAGGTGATGGAAGCCCTTAATCTTGACGAAAAAGAACGCTATCGAGCAGACCTTAAAACCAAGGAAAGTGTCCGCACAATTCCAATGAGTCCTGAGGTAGAGAAAATTTTGCGACATTACATTGATAGAAATAAGTTCCAAGCTCAATTCAACCCGACTTACCAAGATTTAGGATATCTCTTTACTAGAACCTATATTAGGGCAGGTAATCGACAAGGCTCTCCGCTTTATCACAACGAACTCTCACAATTCCTGAGAGGTGGCTCTAGTCAGTCAGCAAAGTATAACAAGAAAGCAGGCAAGCCTTATAAGGATATCGATAGCTTTCTAGACTTTGGCAGACCGATTCATGTCATCCCTCATATGTTCCGCCATAGCTTTATCTCTATTATGGCAAGCGAAGGCATTGACCTTCCTACCATTCGAGAATTTGTCGGACACTCAGAGGATTCCAAGGAGATTGAACGTGTCTATCTCCATGTGATTAAGAAGCAAAAAGATACCATGAGAGGAGCGGTAGAAAGGCTAGAAAAGTTGATTGAGTAACATAAATTAGAGTTTAATCAGACAAAAATCAGACAAAACCGCATTTTAAGCAATAGAAAAAGCCTCTGAAACATTGATTCCATAGGCTTTTCTTTATCTTAATTACTTAACCTCTGTAAGGAATACTTAAAATCTATTTTAGTTGTGATAAACCCTATTAAATCAATATTTATAAGCTATTGATTTGGATAAAGATGTCAGAGGTTGCCAAAAAGGTTGCCATGAGTTTTATGAGGTTAGCTCCGCAATTTTATTTAGATAAATATCTACCGCTTGCGTTTGATTTTTAGGGGCAAGCTCGGCATATATGTCCATAGTAGTTTTGATAGACTTATGTCCCATTCTATGTTGTAGCTCTTTCCAGTTCATACCAGCATTTAACATCATAGAAGCGTGTGTATGGCGGAAAAGATGGAAGCCATAGTCAGGTAAACCAAGAGCCACTAATCGCTTTTTAAGGGTTGCACGTTCATTTCTATCACACATATAGTTTCCGTAAATAGTTGGGAAAATCAACTTGCTTTTTGAAAGACCGTTCTTCTTGAAATAAAGATTCATTTCATCATGGAAGTTTTGAAGTTGCTCAATAATTTGGTATGGAACAGCTATTTTTCTATTGCCCGAATCAGATTTAGGAGTATTTTTACAAACAACTTTTCCTTTTAATCCTAACTTAGGGTTTGCATTTTTCCATACAAGAGTTTTAGTGACTAATATTTCAGAACTTTCAAAATTAAGGTCATATATAGTCAAAGCCAATAGCTCATTGATTCTCATTCCTGAAGCAAGTAGACTGTCGCAGATAACTTTAAATCGGCGATTAGCCCTAGTATTAGGTAAAGTATCAACGAAATTTAGCCAGCTAGTTAAATCTTCATCATGAAGAACCATAATGCGTTTTTGATTGCTTTTTGGTTTTGGAGGAATCTTGATAGATTGAACAGGATTATATTTGAGTTCAAAATGTGTTATTCCAAAATCAAAAATCTCTCTTAATTTATGGGCGATTGCTCCGAAATCTTTTGCGCTTCCTTTTTTAGCTCGTTTATTACCGGCATCGACAGATTCTTTAGATTTTTGGGCAAGATTGTTAATCCAATTTTGTATATCGGAAGAAGTGATTTTATCTGGTTGATAGTGTCCGAATTTGGGTAATATATAGGTATCAAGATAATTTCTCACTCGATTGAGAGTGTTATCTGAACTAACCCAAGTCTCGTAGTTGGAGAACCACAATTCAGCTAAATCTGACAAGGTAGCAATGCTAAAAGTTTCTTTCCTTGTTGAACCATTTTCTTCCCAATCAATTTTAGCTTGAATAATTTTACGATCTAAGGATCGTAGGGTTTTAGCTGTTACAGTTGTTTTTACAGGTTTTCCAGTCTTTATATCTAAGCCTAGATAGACGCTCTTTACTGAATAACTAATCTCGCCATTGTCCTTTACTTTCTTGAGGACGGTTTTGCCTTTATGGATGATTTTTTCTATATTCATAGTTGCTCTCCTCAATCAATCGAAGAATTGAAAAAAGCTAAAATAGATAGTATCTCACTTTCTTTCTTTTTTGATACTTCTATTCTAGCACATTTCATTTTAGTTGTGGCTTAAAAACTCTAAAACAGTATCAATATGATAGTAAACGGTTCTAGTACCCTCAATAGGTGGTTCTAAACGTTTAAGACCTCTATTTTCCCATGACCTCAATGTATTTGGAGATATACTCAGTAAATCTAATAACTCTTTTTGAGTATAAATAATGCCAGTTCTATTTTTTTCACTATTTAAATGTTTTAGTAGGTCAATCACGGTAAGAAGCATGAGTTCGATTTGCTTTAAGTCAAAATTATTGCTAGACATACTATTCTCTCTTTCTTTGGTAAATATAATTGAAATATGAGATAATAGCAGTAGGGATAAGCTACTACTTATCTCTTGCTAATCCGCAACATCACTTTTAGGCTTCTTGGCGGAATCTTTAGGAGTGATGTTGTTTTTTTGGTAAAAGATTTGAAAGGCATCTTCCAGAAAATCTTTAAAATTTAGTTTTGACAGTTCACCACCGAATTTGTTTAACCATATCCCAACATCTGGATTTGGGATATAGTTGAATTCGTATTCTTGAACTAACCTGATGATGAAGTGATTACGGGCTTGCGTACCCCAAATTTCCTCAATTTTCTTTAGAAGTGGATAAAATCCGCTACCTTTTAACAAATAAGAAATGGTTGCTAATAAATCATTATTTCGAGAGTTTAAGGATTCAAGCTCTGGGAAGATACCAAAACCTTTAAGTAAATCACTAGTGAATGGCAACAGTTGACCAGTCTCTGCATCATGGAAACAATATTTATCAATCATTTTGTTGACAATGAGCTTGCTCAAATCTTGAGAACTATCAATAGCAAGCAACAAGGTTAGAATTTGATTGCTATAAGTACCTTTGTAGGAAGCCTCCATGCGTACCCAAGAATTGCAATACTTAGTTAAGTGCATATAGCGACCTTGATTGTCTAATTGTTCCTGATACTTGTTATAGATACGCAATAGAGCACTTACATTCTTTTTCCTGCTACCAATATACATAGTTTGAGCTTGACCATTCACTTCTTGAGCGCTAATCTTAGAAACATTTTTACGTCCTTTATGATTGGTGATAATATATTTTTTGATTTTTAATCCTTGGTAAAGGTCATTGACAGCCATTGGATAATTAAAGTAATCAACAGCAAGGTCAATACGAGAAAGGCGCAAATCATAATAGTCAGCGTACAGCAGTTGTGCTATATTGTGAACATCAATTGCTTCACTGTAATAGTCTTGATAGGAGGCTTTATAGTGAGACAAAGCTGATGCAGAAATTTTTAGGATAATTCCCATAGTGAAGTTAGTCTGATGCCAAGCAATCGCAAAGTAATAGGGGAGATTCTGAAAGGTAAATCCCTCTGTATAACCTGCTGGTGGGGTTTTTAGTGGAATATAATTTCCAAAGAGAACTGGGAGGGATAGCTTTTCTGCTACTGTTTCAGACAGCGATAAAGCAATTTGATGCCAATTATCAGGATATTCTCCTACAGTATCTTCTGTCGGTTGGATGACAAATGTAGCTTCATCGACACTGGTCATAATGACTGGGTTATGGTCGTTATCTTTTTGAAGATACTTTTCAATTTCATTTTTACAAATCATTTTATTTTCTTTCTATCCGCCTAAGGAGTGAAAGTTAACTGGGCGGAAAATATTGCTTTAGTTAACTATTTATTGTAATGTAGGAAATTTCTACGCTTTTATTCTCTCACAGTTTCAGGAAGTAATCACCCTAAATAAAAAGTTATAGAATAACGTTGATATAACAGCATTTTAAGGGAATTGAGCATTTTACCCTAAAGTGGAATTTACATAGCTTTAGAACAAGGTAAAATGGAACGGGGGTCTTTACATGTCCCCCGTATAACAGCCAGCTAAAGCTGGCGAGGCTGTAAGACCCTGATTCTCTAAAGTGAATCAGGGTCAACAGCCTCAGCAACATTAGCAGACTTTCCTAATATATCAAGAACTCGTCCCTTCAGTAAATTTATATCAGGTACTTGTTTAACCTTAATTTTAATAACATTAGAACCATCATCAAAACGCTGAAGATAGCCAAATCTTTTGGGTAAATTTTTTTGTAGCTCTTGTCCTTCCTCAAGTTCAAAAAGTCCCTTCGTTACTAATGACCTCAGTGAACCCAATGCAATGACTAAAGAAAATTGATTCCGAGCAGACCCCTCCCCTAGTGCAGAAGCAAGCAGATCTTGTGAAACGGCTAATAATTTGACATTAAAGGCCCTCCCAGTATAAAGAATAACTCTAATTTTCTCCTGATATTCTTTCTTAGACTTTCCTGCTAATTCAAATAATGAAGTTAATTCTTCTACTACAAGATAGTAGGGAGTTTTTTCTCTTCCTCTATTCTTTTTTCTTAACTCAATCTCATTAAAAGCTACATCTATAGCTAAAATAGCTCTGTCACCTAAATACACATTGGGTAAATGTTCCGCAAATAAATAATCAGACTGTTTCATCTCAGAGATAATAAATTCACTTGCAGGATTTTGATTGTATAGATAATTGATGATAGCGAATACAGCCGTAGATTTTCCAACACCACTACTCCCCAGCAACAAAAGATGGATGAAATCTATATCTGGCGTTCCGCCCCCAGCTTTTAGAAATGGATTTTTAGAGCTCAATGATTTCATCAAGGTCAAATTCCTCCTGAGTTTTAGGTTCTGTTGCTCTAGCATTCTGATTAAAGGTAGCGTCCTCAATGGTTTCTAATTTTAAGAAAATAAACCACCCTCCGTTTACCAACTCAACTTGACTGTAATCAATAGTATAAGAAACTTCGTGGTTTGCAATAATTCCTTTTACTATATTCTCAATCTCACGCTGTTGTTCTGATGAAATATTGGAACCGAGTTGAATTATTAGATATTCACCATTATCAGAAAGTTTTACTTGCTCTTTAACCTTTAAATGTTCTAGCGTAGGTAACAGAGAATAAATATTCTGTTGGACACTACCTATCTTAGACCACTCTCTAGGAGGAGAATATTTATTGTTTAAGTAGTTAAAGAAAAGTTGGTTTAGGAATATTTTATCAAATTGATATATTCCCCAAATGACAAGAGCCATAATCCCTAACAATAGGATAAATAGTAGTAAAATAGAGTACAGAAAAATCATTAGTTTTCCTCCTTGCTTTCAGGCTCCCTCATTCGATAATTAAAATCTACGTAGGAATTATGAATATCATAAGAAAATTCAAGTATTTCCTTGATATGTTTATAAACCTGATTAACTACAAAGTCTGCTATATCTACGGAAAAATCCTCAGTTACCCAGAATCTGATACTACCGCTGTAGAAATTCCCTCTGGGAAGATTTATAGGGTGACTATCGAAAAGGATAGGTGTTTTACTTCTATCAAGGTATGATGATAAATTTAAATCAATCGTTTCATGTAAACTATTTAAAATAAACATAAATTAAACCTCCAATAAGTGAGAGGGAGGAAGACCTCCCTTAATAAATTAAACAAGTTCAATAAAAGCAGACTTAGCTTTTACTGAGAGCGTAGCACGATTCCCATTGGTGTAGGCGTTGATAGAAACATTTTCGAGAATAATTTCTACTTTTTCATCAAATAAAGTCGTAAAGTCAGATACATTAACTATATCAGCTTTAATATTTGTTTGATTGAATCGGCCGTCTGGAGTTCGTACACCGATGGTTAATTGAGTTTGACCAGTGCTGAGACCAGAAGCATAGTCTTTTAGTTCTGATGCGCCAATAAGGCGCCCCTGCAATGTTGTTTGTGTAGCTTCCATAGGCTACCTCTTTTCTAACCGTTTTATTAAATACATCAAAAAATTCACGGCTTTTCAAATTTATTGAAGATATGTATTGTGTGATAGCTACCTCACATCTTAATTATTCCATAAAAACTGACAAGACTTTACCTAAATTCACTTAAAATATACGTAATAATTTTTCTTGGTTTTTTTAAGATTTTTTTGTTTGTTTTCATCATTGTTTAAAGCTTACTACATAGCACTTTCAGTGGAATAGAATTTATTATCTATCGAGATTATTTGCTTCGAAAAAAAAATAAATTTTTTTAAGATTTTTATTGAAAGCGTTTTACCCTAAATTTTTATAAAACCCATTAATATCTTGACGTTTCAAATGTATTAATGCTAAAATGATACATAAACTTTTTTTGTGTAAAGGATGTTTACTATGGAAGAAAAAAAAGAAGAACGCATGCTTGTTGCAGTTACAGTTAATTTGATGCACAATATGGAAGAATTTAAAGAGTTCAAAAAAGAACAAGGGATTAGTGGAGATTATGAAGCTAAAATTGCTTATTTAAGAGAAAATTTTCACATGAGCGACCAGACAGCAGAAAATTTGTTATCTGGTAAGGTAGTTTCTAAAAATAATTATTTAGCTATTTTTCCTTCCTTTGACAAAGATAATATAGACAAAAAATCTACTGCATTAGAAAGATTTGCAGAGACTATTGTGGATGAAATAGGGAAGGAAAATGAAGATTATATTACAGAAGTATCTAATATAATCACTAATAAATTAGAAAAACTTGATTTAAGAAATATGGCAAAAGCTGTATTATCAGATGATAAACAAGCAGAATCATTTAAAAACTCCATAACATCAAGCTTAAAAAATGTAGAGTTCCCAAATAAGAAAACTAAAAATAATGACTACGCTCTAATTGTATGGATTGATTACTTTTATAAGAGTATCTCTGAACAAGATAATCTATTTGAAATTATTAGAAAATTAGATACTCTGTCGAAAGCTATTGAATATCTTCCTCTTGTTGAAAAACTATTGGAGTCTGAAGAAAAAATTGAAATATTATCTCGGTTAGATAATCTTCTTGATTCATTGATGTTAGTTGAACGTCTAGAAGAGTTAGGTTTATTGGATTGCATTGAAAAAGCAACTAATGGACTAGCGGGAATGAATGAATTTAACATTAAATTTGGAAAAACTTATGATAAATTTGTTTTATTAGATTGGTTATTCAATAATGCTAAGAAAGCATTGAATGGTGAAGATATACCTAAATTTATTCACAGTCAGACTAAAACAGAGCATGATATAAAGAGAGAAACTAAAAATTAAATTAGCAAATTTAAAAAAGCCAAGTTCAAAAATACTTGGCTTAATTTATTTGTTTTAATATATCTCGGAGAGCCTTTATAGTAGGTTCTCTTTTTTCTGTCGGTAGATTTCTAATATCTTCAATGAGTTGTGAAAACTCTCCGCTTTGATTTTGAGTTTCAATATTAAAAAAAGTATTCATATCAACTTCAAGTGCTTGTATAATTTTTTCAATGGTTTCAAGCTTAACGTTTAATTGTTTATTTTCTAACCTATATATATAGTTAAAACCCAAATCAGCTTTTTCTGCTAGATATTCTTGTGTCATCCCGCTTTTCAGTCTTAGAAGTCTGATTTGTTTTGCAACAAATTCTCTTAAATTTATTTTTTCCGTCATGATATCACCTCATAACTATCATACAAGTTTATCTCATTGAATAAATCGTTATCAAAAGACTGAAATTATAACAAAAATAGTATTTGAAAGACTGCAAAATGTGGTATAATATTATTCATAAAACAGTCTTTTAAGACATAAAGGAGTTTATACGATGGAATCAAATACACAAGGTCACGGAACCATCAAGAAATTGCGTACTGGTGCAGTTATTTCAACGCTTGCAATCTCGGCTCTAGGGGTATCTACTACGGTATCAGCTAGTGAGACTGCAGTAGAAGTTAATGAGCCTGCAACTAAAGTAGTTGCTAAGGACGGGGTTAAACCTGTTGCAAAAGAAAAGGTAGTCCCTAAAGTTCCTAGTCAAGAGGATGTTGACAAGGCTAAGGCTGAATCGGACAAGGCTAATCAGGATGTAGCTAAGCAAAAAGAAGTTGTTTCAACTACTGAAGCAAACATTGCTGATGCTGAAAAGACTATTGCTGATACTACTAAGAAATTAGAAGAGGCTAAGACGGTTACACCTAAAAAGGTAGCTGAAGCTAAGGCAGACGCTGAAAAGAAAGCCAGTGAACTTGCTACGGCTGAAAAGACTGTAGCTGATGCCGATAAGTCTGTATCTGCCACTGCTGAAAAGGTTGCTGACCAAACTAAGGTAGTATCTAATGCTGAAAAGACTGCTACAGATGCGTCTAACAAGGTAGCTGACGCTCAGAAGAAAGTAGATTCTCTTTCATCTACTACTGATACTCGTGAACTCGAAAAGAATGTTTACACCTCTACTGTACAAGTTAGAGTTGCTGAACGTAAGGTAGGTGAAGCTCAGAAGAAGCTTGACGAAGGCAAAAAGGCTGTTGCAGACAAAGAACAGGCTTTGAAAGATACCCAAGCTAGGGTATCTTCTGCAGAAACTAAATTTAAACAGGCTACCACAGAACGTAATAATGCAAATGCTAACCAATCTCAAAAAGAAGATGCCCTTAAAAAGGCTAAATCAGCTCTTGACGTAGCTAAACAAGGTGTTACTGAAACGACTACATCTTCTGAAACGATGTACAATGTTCCTAAGGCAACTTACGCTCCAACTCTTTCACAAGGGTATATCGACGCAATCAAGGCTCTTGCCAACGGTACAGGTACTACGGATGCAGTAGATACTGCGGTATATGAAGTTCCTTATACTGACCCTAAGTCTGGTGCATCAGCTGATTCACTCAGTGACTTCAACTCTACAGGTCGTCGCTACTATAAAGGTCAATTTATTGACTACGGTTCAGAAGACACTGATGCAACAGAAATTGCTGACTTCCAACACTTAACTAAAGACCAACAAATTCGATTGACTACTTATGCAGCGTCAATCATCAATGACTTGCGTGCTAAGTTTGGTACTAAGCCTGTTACAGTAGGCGATAGTTCTCTTAAATTGGCTGAAGCCTTTAACAACAATGCTAACGGTTATGTTGCAGGTAATAGTGGTGAATACAATCCCCTAAACTCTCAAAACCTAAGCTTAACGGATAAGTTAAACATGGCTAAGAAGACTGCAAATGCTACTGGTTCTGCCTTGGCAGTTCGTACATCTAGTATCCCTCATTTCATTGACCTTGGAGAGAACCTTACAACTATGGCTCGCATTAAGCAAGTTATGTACGAGGGTATCGTTAGCGCTTTGATGGGTGGGGAATCTAACACTGGTAGTGAAGACCGTTTCAGTGGAGCTCTTTCTCTTCTTGGATTGCGTGATTCTGATAAGACTAACATTGGTGTTGGTATCGGTGCTATGATTAGCCAACTTAATAAAGGGTATGAAGCGTCTATCACCTTGTCAGTTCCTCAATCAACTACTTCAACTACTAAGAAGGTAGACGAAAAAGCAGTTAAAGATGCTGAAAAGTCTTACGTCAATGCCTACGCAGAACTCAAAGATGCTGAAAATGGAGTATATCTTGCTAAGACTAAGTACACTCAAGCTGAAAATGAACTTGATTCTGCTCGCAAACTCTTGTCTGACATCCGAATGAACAAGGTTGATATTCCATCTCTTGAAAAGGCTCTTGAAGACGCCAAAACTAAGTTGTCTGAAGACAAACAAGCCCTAAAAATTGCCGAAGAAGTTCTTGAACTGGCTAAATCAAACGCTATTGACAAGGCTAAGTCTCTTGCAGAAGCTAGAGCAGCTCTTGAAACTGCTAAAGAAGAAAAGGTATCTGCAGATAAGGCTCTTGAAACTGCTAAAGGTGAGTTAGAAGTCCTTACTAAAGCTCATGATGTAGCAGTCTTGGCTCGTAAGTCAGCTGGTGAGGACCTTGCTCGCAAACGTGAAGCGTCTAAAGAGGCTAGTGATACTTATGAAGTCCTTGCTCTTTCCCTTACTGAGCGTAATAAAGTCCTTAAAGCTTTGGAAGCAGAGCTTACTGATGCTAAATCTAAGCTTGCTGTACTCCGTACTGAGTTGAAAACTGCTAAGGAAGAGTTGGCTTATCTAGAGGGTATCGCAGAAGCTAAGGCTCGTATCCTTTCTAACTTGAAACAACTCAAAGCTGAACACGACGCATACCTTGCTGAACAACAACGCTTGCAAGCTTTGAAAGACAAGGAAGATGCAATCCGTAAATCAGGTGGTCAACCTAAGGAAGTTATTGACGCAACTGGTAAAGTTGTTGATGTTGTGGATGCAAAGGCTCAAAATAAGGCTGTAGTTGCGACAGTAGGAACTAAAGACGATAAAACATATCAAGCTCCTGCACAGGCTACAAATGCAAAAGCAGAACCTAAGAAACAACTTCCAAATACAGAAACAAGGGAATCTATGTTCGGTTTACTAGGCCTTAGCCTGCTAGTAGGCCTAGCATTGGGATATAAAGGGAAACAGAGGAGAGGATAGTAAAATGATTAACACAAAAAATGATGAAAATATCGTGTCCCATATCAAGTTTTGGATTATATGAAATAGTAAGAATTATTGTCGCTATTTATCAAAAAGAGAATACTAAAAGTTTATTAGGTTAATTGGAAGGAAATATTGATGGAAATTGTTGTTTTATTTATTATTTTAATTTTAATAGGAGCTCTAATTATAGGTTATAATTATTTATTAATGCAAAAAAATCAAGAGATTTACAGAATAAAAGTTATAGATAATCTGAATGGTCGACACTTTTATGTTTCCTATGTTGATGGTATCAAAGAAGAATTTAAATATAGTAATGACTCTAAGTTAGCTATCCAATACTATAATCTTAGAGATGCACAACATATTATTGGAATTTTTGAATCTGATAACACTACTTTTATCATACAAAAACAGACTTATTCCTACTTGGGAACAGAATGGGTTGACTTTATTGAGAATAATGGATAATCATTGCAGAAATAATAAAAAACGTAGGAAAAAGTAAGATTATGAGTAATACAAGAAGACTTTTGAAAGAGTTGATAAAATACAATCTGTCTGTAAAAGGTTTCACAGTAACAAATCAAGGAAATTATTTGAAAGCAGTAACAGGGAAAGAAAAATATAGAATTTTGCCCATTACTAGAACAATTCCGATAGAATCTGAAACTACTACTGTTGAAGCAAACTATGAAACTGTTAAAAAATTTCAAAAATATAATAATGGAAAATATATTGATTGTATTGCTTATGCCATAAGCAAAGTATCAGATAATAAAATTCAGGGGATCGAATTATTTATAATTCCTATAGTAGAATTTGAGAAATATGTTCAACCTGATAAAAAAACTGGGGATGTTTTATCGAGAGCCTCTAATCACTATCATTACAACTATGCAAAATATAGTCATCAAATTAATGAAATAGTCCATGATTCTTGGATGAGAAAGTAAAAAATAAAAAATCTTCTTACTTATTGTAGGAAGATTTTTTTGGATTCCTAAAATTTATTGAAAAGACTGCGCTATTCCAACAATTTTTAGGAATAAAAAAAGTCCTAAAAAATTCTTAGGACTCTACATTCTTCGATTGTTGACTTTCTTTTTTATTTCAAAAAAGGTTGCCAAAAAGGTTGCCATAGAACTGATTTCAAATGATTTGTAATGAAATTCAATATTTCAAAAACCGCATGAAATCAAGGTTTTCAGCATGTACTGAAATGTAATGAAACCTTATTTAACTTCTGTAATATATATCTATTGCTTTAACAAAAACGCTATATTTTATTAAGTTTTGATAAGTTTTAAGTTACTAAAAATAGGGTTATTCTGTTTCTGTTGTTTCCGAATTGTTGCCAAATGGTGGATTTCCTTCTAAGATTTCTGTAAAGTATACAGCTTTTAAAAAGAGCTTTGTTTGTTCGGGTAAATCTTTTGTGAATATATTGAAGTATTCGTCTGGTTCTATCCCCTCTTTTTCTGCGAGGTATGGTATGGCTCTAACTAGGTCTCTTATTTGATTAAGTCCTATTTCAGATAAATGGAAGTTTGGTAAATTGGCTAACTTTTCAAATTTATCACTACCACGTCCAAAGCTAATGTTGCTTTCTCCTAAAAGGTAGCTTGTCGTTGTGTTAAGTTCAAGGGCTATTTTTAGTAGAGTTTCAAAGTTTGGCTCTCTTTTACCATTTTCCCAGTTAGCGTAAGAACCTTGCGACACTCCCAAAATGTCAGCCAGCTTTTTTTGAGTGAGGTTGTTTTTTTTTCTTTGTTCTTTTAATCGTTCGGTAAAAATTGTCATATCCGCTCCTTTATGTCAAAGTGACATTTTTTAGTTGACAAAAAATTTAAAATGAAATATAATGATTATGTCAAAACGACATAAAAGCAAATTACACCAGACTATATTGTTCTTTTGTAAGAATTGGAGGTAACTGCCTATGATTGTATAAAAATGGTCTTTGAAGAAAAACCTCAAAGACATATTTAATAAAAACATCTTAATTATAACATATATACAGAAAAGAGGAAAGGAGATGCCGAATAAGAATTATTACGAGTATAAAGACATCATGGAAGCCACAGGGAAGTCCTATAGTGCTGTTAAAAAATGGCGGATAAGTATTGAACGCTTATCAGGTTATGAGTTTAAGAAGGTCAAGATACATGTTACTCGTAAGCATGTAAAAGAACATTATCAATTTACTGAAGAAGAATTTGAAAAATTTATCAAACTTTCTAAGCGAATTGATGAAATAAAAAACTTGACTAAATCTGTAACGGATATATGGGGCGACTTGAAGAGTGCTGAAGAAAGGGCACTTAAGCAAGATGTAGCTGATTTAAAAAAGTTCGAAGAGAAACAGAAAGAAAGTAATAAAAGTACAAACTTTCAGATTATTTCTCTTAAAAACGATATTAGAAGGCTACAAAAACTAGAAGAACGACTTGAAGCCTTGGAAGAAAAGCAAGGTAAAGGGTTCTTCTCAAAATTAAAAAAATAGAAAAGGAAATATAAAAAAATGGCAAATAAAAAAATTAAATTAACTTCAGAATTATCACTTAAAGAGGTAGCACTTGATAGCTCGCAATTTGATATTCCAAAGAAAATCCAAGTAGATTTTTCCAAAGCTAGGGTAAGTAAGAAATACAAAAATAAAAAACCGACTGACATTATTAGTCATTACACTTTAGAGGGAATTGATGAGCGAATTGCTAAGGCTGTAAATGATGGCTTAATTGACCAAGATGACGTTAAGCCTATCATCATTGAAGTTTATGGTAGTTTTGAGGAGATTGAAGAACACATTGAGTTTGGAAAAATTCTATCTGTTGAGCTCCTTGATGTGGCGGTTAAAGCTTTATGGGTTGATGGTAGAAATGCAGCATATAAAGCCGTCAAACTGGTAGCCTCTGGGCTAAAACTTGTTATGTAGGTCTAAAATTTCTGTATATGATGGGAGCTG
>NZ_JUQX01000071.1 GCF_001074565.1 Streptococcus pseudopneumoniae
TGGAGGATTACCCAAGTCCGGCTGAAGGGAACGGTCTTGAAAACCGTCAGGCGTGTAAAAGCGTGCGTGGGTTCGAATCCCACATCCTCCTTTCATATTAACGCGGGATGGAGCAGCTCGGTAGCTCGTCGGGCTCATAACCCGAAGGTCGTAGGTTCAAATCCTGCTCCCGCAATTTGGCTCGGTAGCTCAGTTGGTAGAGCAATGGATTGAAGCTCCATGTGTCGGCGGTTCGATTCCGTCTCGCGCCATATTTTATATATATTCTGGAAGGGTAGCGAAGAGGCTAAACGCGGCGGACTGTAAATCCGCTCCTTCGGGTTCGGGGGTTCGAATCCCTCCCCTTCCATAGTTACGGGCATAGTTTAAAGGTAGAACTAAGGTCTCCAAAACCTTCAGTGTGGGTTCAATTCCTACTGCCCGTGTTTCTTAAATTTTGGCGGGTGTGGTGAAGTGGTTAACACATCAGATTGTGGCTCTGACATTCGGGGGTTCGATTCCCCTCACTCGCCTATTTTATATTATTGGGGTATAGCCAAGCGGTAAGGCAAGGGACTTTGACTCCCTCATGCGTTGGTTCGAATCCAGCTACCCCAGTTACTATTTGCCGGCGTGGCGGAATTGGCAGACGCGCTGGACTCAAAATCCAGTGTCCGCAAGGACGTGCCGGTTCGACCCCGGCCGCCGGTATAGTAATAAAGACAAGGTTTTCAGACCTTGTTTTTTGTTTCTTACTAAATTGTATCTTGTTAATGGTGTGATAATGGTCCAGTAATTATTTTTGTGTGATATTCTAATTTTTTTTCTTCTTTTTTGGTATAATATTACTTATTCACAATTTATTTTGATTATGAAAGAGTTTGGTGATTAATGTCTCGGTCTGTTGAATTATTAAAGAAGCGCTACTTAGAAAATATAAAAGAGAAACCTGATTTATTTGTGGGAATTGAGCTGGAGTATCCTGTTATCAATTTAGAGGGTAAAGCTACAAATAGTGAAGTTGTTAAGGATCTCTTTCGCTATTTACCATCGGTTCTTGGTTTTACGATTGAAAAAGTAGATGACTTTGGAAATCCAATTCAGTTACTTGATCCAGTTAGCCAAGATACTATCTTATTCGAAGTCTCCTATACAACTATCGAGTTTGCCTTTGGCCGGGCGGAAAATATCCAAGAGGTAGAAGAACGCTTTAACTTCTATATGGCTACGATTCAGAATAAGTTGGGTGAAGCTAATCATGCTATTGTTGGATGTGGCATTCATCCTAACTGGGATAAAAATGAGAATTGTCCAGTGGCTTATCCCCGCTATCAGATGTTAATGGATTATTTGAATTTGAGTAGAAATGTTATTAAATCAGACTTACATCAATTCCCTGAGTATGGAGCCTTTATCTGTGGGAGTCAGGTTCAGCTGGACGTTTCAAAGTCTAACTTTCTGCGTGTTATCAATGCATTTACTCAGATCGAAGCTGCAAAAGCCTTTTTATTTGCCAACTCTGAGTTTTCAGGGGAGGATTGGGATACTAAGATTTCAAGGGATATTTTTTGGGAAGAGTCCATGCACGGGATTTATCCTGAAAATGTAGGGGTCAATTCTAGACTCTTCAAAGACGAGAATGATTTTTTTGATTATCTAGATCATTCTGCAATCTTTACTGCGGAACGTGATGGCGAAACCTATTATTTTTATCCAATTCGAGCAAAAGATTACTTAGGGACTCCGAAAATTCATGCCTTCGCCCTTGATGGGAGGGAGATTCTTCTTTATCCTCAGGAGAAGGACTTCCAAACTCACCGTAGTTACCAGTACCAAGATTTAACAACTCGAGGTACTATTGAGTTTCGTAGTGTATGTACGCAGCCTCTAAATAGAACCTTTGCTTCTGCAGCCTTTCACTTGGGGTTGTTGCTTCATTTAGACAAGTTAGAAGCTTACTTGCAATCTGCACCATTTTTTACAACATTTGGTCGTGATTACAAGTCATTGAGGAGACAATTTTCAAAGAAAAGGCTCACAGATGAGGAAGAACCTGCAATTGTCGAGTTTTCAAAAGCCTTACTCCTTCTAGCTGAGGAAGGACTGGAGAAGAGAGGCAAGCAAGAAATGACCTATTTGCAGCCTTTGAAAGAAGAATTGGGCCTATAATTTTTGTTATAAAGGGAGAATTTTCTGAAAAATCATGATATAATGGAAGAGACTATAGATAAAGGATAGGGATTATGACATTAGTTTATCAATCAACGCGTGATGCGAATAATACAGTAACTGCCAGTCAAGCTATTTTGCAAGGTTTGGCGACGGATGGTGGTTTGTTTACACCGCTTTCTTATCCAAAGGTCAATTTGGACTTTGAAAAATTGAAAGATGCTTCTTACCAAGAAGTTGCTAAGTTAGTTTTGTCAGCCTTTTTAGATGACTTTACGGCTGAGGAGTTGGACTACTGTATCAACAATGCCTACGATAGCAAGTTTGATACTCCAGCTATTGCGCCATTGGTGAAACTGGATGGGCAATACAACTTGGAATTGTTCCATGGTTCAACGATTGCCTTTAAGGATATGGCCTTGTCTATCTTGCCATACTTTATGACGACAGCCGCTAAAAAGCATGGTTTGGAGAACAAGATTGTCATCTTGACAGCGACATCTGGTGATACTGGAAAGGCTGCTATGGCAGGGTTTGCGGATGTGCCTGGAACTGAAATTATCGTCTTTTATCCAAAGGATGGTGTCAGCAAGGTACAAGAGTTGCAAATGACTACTCAGACTGGCGACAATACTCATGTTATTGCTATTGATGGTAACTTTGACGATGCGCAAACTAACGTCAAACATATGTTTAACGATGTAGCTCTTCGTGAAAAGTTGGCTACCAATAAACTGCAATTTTCATCAGCCAACTCTATGAACATTGGTCGTTTGGTACCACAGATTGTTTATTATGTTTATGCCTACGCTCAGTTGGTCAAGTCTGGTGAGATTGTGGCTGGTGAAAAGGTCAATTTCACAGTACCAACAGGAAACTTTGGAAATATCTTAGCTGCCTTTTATGCCAAGCAAATTGGTCTGCCAGTTGGCAAATTGATCTGTGCTTCAAATGACAATAATGTTTTAACTGACTTCTTTAAAACACGTGTTTACGATAAGAAACGTGAGTTTAAGGTAACGACTAGTCCATCTATGGATATCTTGGTATCTTCAAACTTGGAGCGTTTGATTTTCCATCTTTTGGGGAATAATGCGGTTAAGACAACTGAACTCATGAATGCCTTGAATACACAAGGACAATATGAATTGACAGACTTTGATGCAGAGATTCTGGATCTCTTTGTAGCTGAATATGCGACTGAGGAAGAAACTGCGGCAGAAATTAAACGTGTTTATCAAACAGATGCTTACATCGAGGACCCACACACAGCTGTTGCCTCAGCAGTTTATAGAAAATACCAAGCGGCTACAGGTGATGTAACCAAGACGGTGATTGCTTCAACAGCTAGTCCCTACAAGTTCCCAGTGGTTGCAGTAGAAGCGGTAACAGGGAAAGCAGGCTTGACTGACTTTGAAGCCTTGGCTCAATTACATGACATTTCAGGAGTGGCAGTGCCACCGGCAGTGGACGGGCTTGAGACAGCTCCTGTTCGTCACAAGACAACAGTGGCAGCTACTGACATGCAAGCAGCGGTTGAGGCTTATCTAGGACTTTAAGACAGAGGAAGTAAACTCGGTTGGGAAACAACTGAGTTTCTTTTCATCAGGAGGACAGATTGTTTAGAAAAAATAAAGACATTCTCAACATTGCCTTGCCAGCTATGGGCGAAAACTTTTTGCAGATGCTCATGGGGATGGTGGACAGCTACTTGGTCGCCCACTTGGGATTGATTGCTATTTCGGGTGTTTCAGTGGCTGGCAATATTATCACGATTTACCAGGCCATTTTCATCGCTTTGGGGGCTGCTATTTCCAGTGTTATTTCAAAAAGCATGGGGCAGAAAGATCAGTCCAAGCTAGCTTATCATGTGACTGAAGCGCTGAAGATTACCTTGCTACTGAGTTTGCTTTTAGGGGCCTTGTCTATCTTTGCTGGGCAAGAGATGATAGGACTCTTGGGGACGGAGAGGGATGTAGCTGAGAGTGGTGGACTCTACCTTTCTTTAGTGGGTGGTTCGATTGTTCTTTTGGGTTTGATGACCAGTTTGGGGGCTTTGATTCGTGCAACGCATAATCCGCGTCTGCCTCTCTATGTTAGTTTTTTATCCAATGCATTGAATATTCTCTTTTCAAGTCTAGCTATTTTTGTCCTTGATATGGGGATAGCTGGTGTTGCATGGGGGACTATTCTATCTCGCTTGGTTGGTCTTTTGATTTTATGGTCGCAATTAAAGCTGCCTTTTGAGAAACCGACTTTTGGTTTAGATAAGGAACTATTGACTTTGGCTTTGCCAGCGGCAGGAGAACGTCTCATGATGCGGGCTGGAGATGTAGTGATCATTGCCTTGGTTGTTTCTTTTGGGACGAAGGCAGTAGCGGGGAATGCAGTCGGAGAAGTCTTGACCCAGTTTAACTATATGCCTGCCTTTGGCGTCGCTACGGCGACGGTCATGCAGGTAGCTCGAGCAGTTGGGGAGGATAATTGGAAAAGAGTAGATAATTTGAGCAAACAAACCTTTTGGCTTTCTCTGCTCCTCATGATGCCCTTGACATTTAGTATCTATGCCTTAGGGATACCACTGACTCATCTATATACGACCAATCCTGTAGCGGTTGAAGCTAGCGTTTTGGTGGCACTGTTCTCACTACTAGGGACTCCCATGGCGACAGGGACAGTTATTTATACGGCGGTTTGGCAGGGATTGGGAAATGCTCGCCTTCCCTTTTATGCGACAAGTATAGGGATGTGGTGTATCCGTATTGGGACAGCTTATCTGATGGGCATTGTTCTTGGTTGGGGCTTGCCTGGTATTTGGGCAGGGACTCTTTTGGATAATGGTTTCCGTTGGTTATTTCTACGTTACCGTTACCAACGTTATATGATGTTGAAAGGATAGGAAATGCAAAAAACAGCTTTTATTTGGGATTTAGACGGGACTTTATTGGATTCTTACGAAGCGATTTTATCAGGGATTGAGGAGACCTTTGCTCAGTTTTCTATTCCTTATGATAAGGAGAAAGTGAGAGAGTTTATCCTCAAGTATTCTGTGCAGGATTTGCTTGTGCAGGTGTCAGAAGAGAGAAAACTGGATGCGGAAGTGCTCAATCAGGTGCGTGCCCAGAGCTTGTCTGAGAAAAATGCCCAGGTAGTCTTGATGCCATGTGCGCGTGAGGTGTTGAATTGGGCAGATGAAGCAGGAATTCTGCAGTTTGTTTATACCCATAAAGGAGACAATGCCTTAACCATTCTAGGAGACTTGGGTTTGGAATTTTATTTCACAGAAATTCTAACTAATCAGAGTGGTTTTGCACGCAAGCCCAGTCCAGAAGCAGCGACCTATCTGTTAGATAAATATGAGTTGGATCCTAGGACTACCTATTATATAGGGGATCGGACTTTGGATGTGGAATTTGCTCAGAATAGCGGAATTCAAAGCATTAACTTTTTAGAGTCGTCTTATGAAGGGAATCAGAGGATTCAAGTACTAGCAGATATTCCTTATATTTTTGAGGATAAGTGATGAGAAGAGTGTGTCACTTTTGTGACAGAAACCTAACAAACTATTTCAAGTAATCGAGTTTGTTACAAGGAATGGACAGTTCTGTTAAATAGGCCCGAGAGGGCTTTTTTTCTACTTTTTTTGTGTTATGATAGACAGGTACTCATTTGAAAGGAATGTGAAAGAATGAAGAAAAGAATTATTTTAGCCTCAACAGTAGCCTTGTCTTTTGCGCCAGCATTGGCAACTCAAGCGGAAGAAATTGCATGGACTGCACGTACCGTTGAGCAAATCCAAAATGACGTGACGAAAAACGAGAACAAAAACAGCTATACAGTTCAGTATGGTGATACCTTGAGCACGATTGCAGAAGCTTTGGGAGTAGATGTGACCGTTCTTGCTAATTTGAACAAGATTACCAATATGGATTTGATCTTCCCAGATACTGTCCTCACTACAACTGTCAATGAGGCAGAAGAGGTGACGGAAGTTGAAATCCAAACTCCTCAAGCAGCGACTCCAGTTACGGAAGAAACAGCAACAACAACTCCAGCAGAAGCACCAGTAGCAGCCGCGCCAGCTACTGAAACGCCTGCTGATACAAGAGGAACAAGTGCATCAGAAGAAACAGCAGCATCAACAGCAACTTCTGACGCTGAAACGTCGACTTATCAAGCAGAGCAAAGTCAAGCTCCTTCAAGAACTTACTCAGCACCAGCGGCTCCTGATTATGCAGGACTTGCTGTAGCTAAGTCTGAGAATGCTGGTCTTCAACCACAAACTGCAGCCTTTAAAGAAGAAGTAGCCAACTTGTTTGGGATTACATCCTTTAGTGGCTACCGTCCTGGAGACAGTGGCGACCATGGGAAAGGTTTGGCCATCGACTTTATGGTTCCAGTGAGTTCAGCACTTGGTGATCAAATCGCGGAATATGCAGTCCAAAATATGGCTAGCCGTGGTATCAACTATATCATCTGGAAACAACGTTTCTACGCTCCATATGATAGTAAATATGGACCAGCCTATACGTGGAATCCAATGCCAGACCGTGGTAGCGTAACCGAAAACCACTATGACCACGTTCACGTTTCAATGAACTAATCATTAAAATGGAAGTTGGGAACTGATTGAGTTCTCGCTTCTTTTTTTGTGTCATTCCTTTAGGGTAAACAAGAAGATTCTTCTGAAGCAAGGTGGGCCTGCTATTTTGACTCTGCTGAGTATGTTACTTTTGAAATAAGAAAACCAGCGTCTTTCAAGACGCTGGTTTTTATATGCTCTTACCCATTTCGACGTTTACGGGCTAGTAGGGCTCTGTAAAAGAAGATATGATTGTTTTGGATATAGGGAAGGATTGAAAAACTAGCAATTCCAAAAGTAATCCAATTGAGGAAGTACCAAGGGAGTAGTTGTAGGTCGAGGACAAAGCGCTGGAATTTGTAACCCTTCATCAAGAAACGGCTAGTTTTAAGGATTTGGCTTGGTTTAGCTTGTCCTAAATCCAGAGTGTCGCAGAGGAGGAATTCTACCTGCGAGTAAGCATAATGTTGCGGTACGTAGAGGAGATTGCCCACAATCATCAAGATGAGGCTCGCGAAAAAGTAGAGGCCAAAGGTCAGAAGGAATTGCTCGGTTTCAACGGATGAGAGATCTAGTTTTGGAAATTCAGGATGTAGGGCAACAAATCTTCGAGCCAAGAGATTGCTATAAAAAAGAAAATAAACGCCTACTAAGTTTGGAATGCTCCATAAAAAGAGGTAGAAACGTTTGAGGAGCAGGGTTAGGAAGGTTTGCGAGAAGCGCTCTTCAGCAAAGAGGGCCAGGCTTGATTTTACTGAGAGTTCTGTATCAGGATCCTTGAGGAGTCGGAGTGTCGCAAAGGCAGCACCTGCTAGAAAAATCGTGCTCATAAAAGAAACCACTAGTGGGAAGAGATAGGCTTGGAGCACTTGTGCCAGCATGCTGAAAAAGGATTGCTCTAAAACACTTTCTTGGAGACGAGCCAAGGGGTTGAGAAAGCCTGACAAGATGACCAGCATGCTAGGTAAGAGATAGACGAGAAAGAGGCGGGGATTTCCAGCCTGAAACTGCCTAGTCTGCAGACGAATGGTTTTTAAATCAATTTTTGGGTATTTCATTCTTTCATTATACCATAGTTCGTGACAGTTCCTGGTTTTTTTGATAAAATCATACAGTATGCCTTTGGGCACAAAGTATGAACTGGGACTGTCTTTCCCAGCTTCGGAGGTAGAAAATGTCAGATTCACCAATCAAATACCGTTTGATTAAGAAAGAAAAACACACAGGAGCTCGTCTAGGAGAAATCATCACTCCCCACGGTACCTTCCCAACACCTATGTTTATGCCAGTTGGGACCCAAGCTACTGTTAAAACCCAGTCGCCTGAAGAATTGAAGGAGATGGGATCAGGGATTATCCTCTCTAATACTTATCATCTCTGGCTTCGCCCTGGAGATGAACTCATCGCACGCGCAGGCGGTCTCCACAAGTTCATGAACTGGGACCAGCCAATCTTGACGGATAGTGGTGGTTTTCAGGTTTATTCCCTAGCAGATAGCCGAAATATCACAGAAGAAGGCGTAACCTTTAAAAACCATCTCAATGGTTCCAAGATGTTCCTATCGCCAGAAAAGGCCATCTCTATTCAGAACAATCTAGGCTCAGACATCATGATGTCCTTTGACGAATGTCCTCAATTTTACCAACCTTATGACTACGTTAAGAAATCAATCGAGCGTACTAGCCGTTGGGCTGAGCGGGGGTTAAAAGCTCACAGTCGTCCGCATGACCAAGGCTTGTTTGGAATTGTGCAGGGAGCGGGATTTGAAGACCTACGCCGCCAGTCAGCTCATGACCTTGTCAGCATGGATTTCCCTGGCTACTCTATTGGTGGTTTAGCAGTTGGAGAAACGCATGAGGAAATGAATGCGGTCTTGGACTTCACAACCCAACTTCTCCCTGAAAATAAACCTCGCTACTTGATGGGAGTGGGAGCACCGGATAGCTTGATTGATGGGGTTATTCGTGGGGTGGATATGTTTGACTGTGTCTTGCCGACTCGCATCGCTCGTAATGGTACCTGTATGACGAGCCAAGGGCGGTTGGTAGTAAAAAATGCCCAATTTGCTGAGGACTTTACGCCACTGGATCCTGAGTGTGACTGTTACACATGTAAGAATTACACACGCGCCTACCTTCGTCACCTGCTCAAGGCTGATGAAACCTTTGGTATCCGCTTGACTAGCTACCACAATCTTTACTTCTTGCTCAACCTTATGAAGCAAGTCCGCCAAGCCATCATGGATGACAATCTCTTGGAATTCCGCGAGTATTTTGTAGAAAAATATGGCTACAATAGGTCAGGACGCAATTTCTAAAATGGAATTTATAGAAGCTAAAAAATCCTACGTTTTCTCGTAGGATTTTTCTTCTTTTTTTGATAAAATAAGGTGTATTATGGAATAAAAATTAGGTGGTGTTTTGCTTCCTAATTTAATGGAGAATAGACTCGTATGCGTATTAAATGGTTTTCCTTGATTAGGATTACAGGTTTACTTTTGGTGCTCTTGTACCACTTCTTTCAGACCATCTTTCCTGGAGGCTTCTTTGGAGTAGATGTCTTTTTCACTTTTTCAGGATTTTTGATCACCTCCCTCCTTTTAGAAGAATTTGGGAAGGCACGCCAGATTGATTTACTGGGCTTTTTTAAGAGACGGTTTTACCGCATCGTACCACCTGTGGTTCTGATGGTTTTGGTGACCATGCCCTTTACCCTCTTAGTTCGCCAAGACTATGTTGCTGGAATTGGCGGTCAGATTGCGGGAGTTTTTGGTTTTATGACCAACTTCTATGAGATGTTAACAGGGGGAAGTTACGAATCTCAGTTCATTCCGCATCTCTTTGTTCACAACTGGAGTCTAGCTGTTGAGGTTCACTACTATATTCTTTGGGGCTTAGCGGTTTGGTTCTTATCGAAACGTTCAAAATCTAGTAGTCAATTGAGAGGGATGGTATTTCTCCTTTCTGCGGGAGCTTTCATCATTAGCTTTTTCTCCATGTTTATTGGTAGTCTAATGGCTAGTTCCCATTCGTCTGTCTACTTTTCAAGTTTAACCCATATCTATCCCTTCTTTTTAGGAAGTATTTTGGCGACGGTTGTGGGTGTTCGTCAGACGAGCGATTTAGTTAAGCAGTTTGATCGGACGTGGGATCTTCGTCAGAATCTACTGGTGTTTGCTGCAGGCCTCTTGGTATTAGTACTCTTGACCTTCTTTGTCAAGTTTACCTACCTGTTCGCTTATCTATTTGGTTTCTTACTGGCAAGTTTAGCGGCCGTGACCATGATTCTTGCTGCGCGTGTCTTGCATGAGAAAACGCCTGAGATACAAGAACCTCGGATCATCACATTTTTAGCGGATACCAGTTATGCGGTTTACCTCTTCCACTGGCCTTTCTATATTATCTTTTCTCAGTTGATGAGCAATCTGCCCGCTGTTATTTTAACCGTTATCTTTTCCTATTTCTTCGCTATCTTATCCTTCTATATTATTGAGCCATTGATTGCCGGTAAGACCAATGCTTTGGTTAGAAAAATCACTAAACTGCATCATATCAGACCCATTAGTGCTAGTGTTGTGGGCGTCCTTTCCTTACTTACCTTGATTATCATAGCTATGGCTCCTCAAGTTGGAGCTTTTGAGACAGACTTGATGGTCAATGGTTTCAAGCAAGCTCAGACCAATATAGGACAAACAAAGACTCTTGCTGAACAAGCTGAAGCCAGTCGCCTGGGAATTTCTGAGGGAACGAGTCTGATTGGGGATTCAGTGACTTTACGTGCCAATACAGCCTTAAAAGAGGCACTTCCTGATGCAAATATCAATGCCCAGGTTAGTCGAACGACCAAGCAAGCCAATGACATCATGCTCAATAATAGCCAGAACAAGGCGCTTTTAAAAACAGTTGTCATTGCAACGGGGGTCAACAATCCTGAAGGCTATAAGAATGATTTGGACAGCATCGTGAACAATCTACCGAAAGGACACCATCTGATACTGGTGACACCTTATGAGGGAGACAAGAGCAAGGACACTTATGCATCAGTGGAGCAGTATGCGGCTTATGCGAGAGAATTAGCTGAAAAGAATCCATATGTGAGCATCGCTGACTGGAATAAGGTCGCTAAGGAACACCCTGAAATCTGGGCTGGAACTGACCAAGTCCACTTTGGAAATGATAGCAACATGATTGAAGAAGGTGCTAAACTTTACGCAGAGACGATTGCAGCTGTTGTTAAGGCCGCTCAAGAACTACCTGTGAAATCAAAATAAAATCAAAGAGTTGGAGATAGACAGCTCTTTTAAAATATCTCCAGAAAATAGGTCTATACCATTTACAAATGAAAAAGAAAGGTTTATAATGTAATTGACATAATAAATTCTAGAATCAATCTATCAAGGAGGTTATCATTATGCCTAATTATATTAAAGCGGATCAGTTTTTCTACCCACACGGAGTTCGTCGTGGCGGTTACTTGGAACTTGTGGATGGCAAGTTTGGAAAACATGTAGAAGAGATTCCTGAAGGAGCTGAGGTGATTGACTATACCGGTTATAGCATTGCACCAGGACTTGTGGATACCCACATTCATGGATTTGGCGGTGTGGATGTCATGGATAATAACATTGAAGGAACCCTTCATACTATGAGTGAAGGTCTACTTAGCACAGGAGTCACCAGTTTCTTGCCAACGACGTTGACTTCCTCTTACGAGCAGTTGCTTGCGGTAACTGAAAATATCGGTGCTCGTTACCAGGAAGCAAGTGGAGCCAAGATTCGTGGGATCTATTTTGAAGGGCCTTATTTCACAGAGAAATACAAGGGAGCTCAAAACCCTGCCTACATGAAAGACCCTCGCATGGATGAGTTTCGTGCTTGGCAAAAAGCAGCCAATGGTTTGCTCAATAAAATCGCCCTTGCGCCAGAACGTGAAGGTGTAGAAGACTTTGTACGGACTATCACTGGAGAAGGCGTAACGGTTGCTCTTGGACACTCAAATGCGACTTTTGATGAAGCTAAAAAAGCAGTCGATGCTGGAGCAAGCGTTTGGGTACATGCCTACAATGGGATGCGTGGGTTGACTCACCGTGAGCTCGGTATGGTGGGAGCCATGTATGAATTGCCACATACTTACGCAGAATTGATTTGTGATGGTCACCACGTAGATCCAAAGGCCTGTGACATTTTGCTCAAACAAAAAGGAACTGAAAATATTGCCCTTATCACAGACTGTATGACAGCTGGTGGCTTGGAAGATGGAGACTACATGTTGGGAGAATTCCCGGTAGTAGTTGCCAATGGAACTGCTCGCCTCAAATCTACAGGCAATTTGGCAGGTTCTATCCTCAAACTCAAAGATGGTTTGAAGAATGTGGTTGAATGGGGCATTGCGAATCCACATGAAGCAGTCATGATGGCCAGTCTCAACCCAGCAAAATCTGTTCACATTGATGATGTCTGTGGTCAAATCCGTGAAGGTTACGATGCTGACTTTATCGTACTAGATAAAGATTTGGAATTAGTTGCAACCTATCTAGATGGTGTGAAACGTTATCAAGCATAATAAAAAGCAGAGGCTGTGACTCAGCCTTTGCTTTTCTATTTAGAGGTATCTTCAGAAAGCTAGAAGATTATTCTATAATGAAGCAAAATCCTTTCATTGTTCTAGAAAATTCGTTATAATATACGGTACAAAGGAAGTAGTGAAAATGTATCGTGTTATAGAAATGTATGGGGATTTTGAACCGTGGTGGTTTATAGAAGGCTGGGAAGAAGATGTCATCATGAGTCAATCTTTTGACAAGTATTATGATGCCCTAAAATATTATAAATCATGCTGGTTTGAGTTGGAAAAGAAGAATCCTCTTTATAAGAGTCGGAGTGATTTGATGACTATTTTTTGGGATCCTGCTGATAAACGCTGGTGTGATGAGTGTGATGAGTACTTGCAGCAGTATCATTCTTTGGCTCTTTTACAGGATGAGCAAGTCATCCCCGATGAAAAGCTACGTCCAGGCTACGAAAAACAAACAGGTCAAGAAAAACACCGTTCTTGCCGCATGAAATGGAGATAAAAAGTAACTTTTAAAAGTTGCTTTTTATTTTTTCCAATTTTTTCGAATAGTATAGGTGAGGAGGTAAGTATGGTTCAAGAAATCGCACAAGAGATCATTCGTTCGGCTAGGAGAAAAGGTGCACAAGACATTTATTTTGTTCCTAAATTAGATGCGTATGAACTCCATATGAGAGTGGGAGACGAAAGATGTAAAATCGGTTGTTATGATTTTGAAAAATTTGCTGCTGTGATTAGTCATTTCAAGTTTGTAGCAGGGATGAATGTAGGAGAAAAGCGTCGCAGTCAGCTGGGTTCTTGTGATTATCAGTATGACGAAAAGGTTTCTTCACTGCGTTTGTCCACCGTGGGAGATTATCGGGGACATGAGAGTTTGGTCATTCGTTTGTTACACGATGAGGAGCAGGATCTGCATTTCTGGTTTCAGGATCTTGGAGAACTGGGCAAGCAATACAGGCAAAGGGGTCTCTATCTATTTGCAGGTCCCGTCGGAAGTGGCAAGACGACGCTGATGCACGAATTAGCCAAGTCTCTCTTTAAGGGGCAGCAGGTTATGTCCATCGAAGACCCTGTCGAGATCAAGCAGGAAGAGATGTTGCAGTTGCAGTTGAATGAAGCGATCGGATTGACCTATGAAAATCTGATCAAACTGTCTCTACGTCATCGTCCTGACCTCTTGATTATCGGTGAAATTCGTGATAGTGAGACGGCACGTGCAGTTGTCAGAGCCAGTTTGACAGGGGCGACAGTCTTTTCGACCATTCATGCCAAGAGTATCCGAGGTGTTTATGAACGCCTTCTGGAGTTGGGTGTGACGGAGGAGGAACTGGCAGTTGTCCTACAAGGTGTCTGCTATCAGAGATTAATCGGGGGAGGAGGAATCGTTGACTTTGCAAACAAAGACTATCAAGAACACCAGCCAACTAGCTGGAATGAGCATATTGATCAGCTTCTTAAAGATGGACATATCACAAGTCTTCAGGCTGAAACGGAAAAAATTAGCTACAGCTAAGCAGAAGAAAATCATCACCCTGTTTAACAATCTCTTCTCCAGTGGTTTTCATTTGGTGGAAATTATTTCTTTCTTGGGGAGAAGTGCCTTGCTGGAAAAGGACTATGTGACCCAGATGCACCAAGGCTTGTCTCAGGGGAAATCTTTCTCAGAAATGATGGAAAGTTTAGGATTTTCAGGTGCCATTGTGACCCAGTTATCCCTAGCTGAGGTGCATGGCAATCTTCATCTGAGTTTGGGAAAGATAGAAGAATATTTGGATAATTTGGCCAAGGTTAAGAAAAAGTTAATCGAAGTGGCGACCTATCCTTTGATTTTGCTGGGATTTCTCCTGCTAATCATGCTGGGATTGAGAAACTATCTACTACCCCAACTGGACAGTAGCAATATTGCCACCCAAATCATCGGTAATCTGCCACAAATTTTTCTTGGACTAGTGTTGGTTTGCTCTCTATCTTTACTTTTAGCCCTCACTTTCTACAAAAGAAGTTCTAAGATGCGGGTCTTCTCTATGTTAGCACGGATTCCCTTTCTTGGAATCTTTGTCCAGACTTATCTGACAGCTTATTACGCGCGTGAATGGGGCAATATGATTTCGCAGGGAATGGAGCTGACGCAGATTTTTCAGATCATGCAGGAACAAGGTTCTCAGCTTTTTAAAGAAATCGGTCAAGATTTAGCTCAAGCCCTGCAAAATGGCCGCGAATTTTCTCAAACCATAGCGAGATATCCATTCTTTAAGAAGGAGTTGAGTCTCATCATCGAGTATGGAGAAGTCAAGTCCAAGCTGGGGAGTGAGTTGGAAATCTATGCTGAAAAAACTTGGGAAGCCTTTTTTACCCGAGTCAACCGCACCATGAATTTGGTGCAGCCACTGGTCTTTATCTTTGTGGCCCTGATTATCGTTTTACTTTATGCGGCAATGCTCATGCCCATGTATCAAAATATGGAGGTAAATTTTTAAAATGAAAAAATTTATGACAAATTTGAAAAAAGCCAAGGCGAAAGCCTTTACTCTCGTGGAAATGTTGGTGGTCCTTTTAATCATCAGCGTACTTCTCTTGCTCTTTGTGCCCAATTTGACCAAGCAAAAGGATGCCGTAGATGACAAAGGAAAAGCTGCTGTTGTCAAGGTCGTGGAAAGCCAGGCAGAACTCTATCGTT
The DNA here is from genome assembly GCF_001074565.1 of Streptococcus pseudopneumoniae. GTDB lineage: Bacteria > Bacillota > Bacilli > Lactobacillales > Streptococcaceae > Streptococcus > Streptococcus pseudopneumoniae_J. The sequence goes on from NZ_JUQX01000071.1 coordinate 14,979, forward strand.
TAGATAAAAATGATGATGCCAGCCTCAGCAAATTACAGGCGGATGGTCGCATCACAGCAGAGCAAGCCAAAGCTTATAGAGACTACCATGCAAAACAAAAAACAAGTCAAGCTGTTGCAGATTAAGGCCTTTACTATGCTGGAAAGTCTCCTTGTTTTGGGACTTGTGAGTATCCTTGCCTTGGGCTTGTCCGGTTCTGTTCAATCCAGTTTTGCAGCTGTGGAGGAGCAGATTTTCTTTATGGAGTTTGAAGAACTCTATCGGGAAACTCAAAAACGCAGTGTAGCTAGTCAGCAAAAGACCAGTCTAAACTTAGAAGGACAGACCATCAGCAATGGCAGTCAAAAGTTGAGCGTTCCTAAAGGAATTCAGGCACCCTCAGGACAAAGCATTATATTTGATCGAGCTGGGGGCAATTCCTCTCTGGCTAAGGTTGAATTTCAGACTAGCAAAGGAGCGATTCGCTATCAATTATATCTAGGAAATGGAAAAATTAAACGTACTAAGGAAACAAAAAATTAAGGCAGTGATTTTACTGGAAGCAGTAGTGGCTCTGGCTATCTTTGCCAGTATTGCGACTCTCCTCTTGGGACAAATCCAACAAAATCGACGGTTAGAGGCAGAGATCTTGCAAAAGGAAGAAGTCTTGCGTGTTGCGAAGATGGCTCTGCAAACAGGGCAAAATCAGGTAAACATAAATGGAGTTGAGATTCAGGTATTTGCTAGTGAAAAAGGATTGGAGGTCTACCATGGTTCAGAGAAGTTGCTGGATCTTAAAGAGCAGTAAGGTAAGAGCTTTCACTCTTTTAGAATCTCTGATTGCCCTTATCGTCATTAGCGGAGGTTTGCTCCTTTTTCAAGCTATGAGTCAGCTCCTCATTTCAGAAGTTCGTTACCAGCAGCAAAGTGAGCAAAAGGAGTGGCTCTTGTTTGTAGACCAGCTAGAGACTGAGTTAGAGCGTTCACAGTTTGAAAAGGTGGAAGACAATCGCCTCTATCTGAAGCAAGATGGCAAGGTTATCGCTATGGGCACATTCAAATCAGATGATTTTCGGAAAACCGATAGCAGTGGACGAGGCTATCAGCCGATGGTTTATGGACTCAAATCAGTTCAGATTACAGAGGAAAATCAATTGATTCGCTTTCGTTTCCAATTTCAAAAGGGCTTAGAAAGGGAATTTATCTATCGTGTGGAAAAAGCAAAAAGTTAAGGCAGGCGTTCTTTTATATGCAGTCACCATGGCAGCCATCTTTAGTCTATTGCTACAGTTTTATTTGAATCGGCAAGTTGCCCATCACAAAGATTATACCCTAAACAAAGAGAAGTTGATCGCTTTCGCCATGGCCAAACGAAGCAAAGATAAAGCTGAGCAAGAAAGTGGTGAACGAGTCTTTAACTTAGGAAAAGTTACTTATCAAAATACCAAAACAGGTTTTGCAACAAGTGTTCGTATGAATAAGGGCAACTATGAATTTCTCTTTCCTTTGATGAAAGATAAGGAAAAGAAAACAGCTAAAAAGGAAGAGGTAGCGACTGATTCAAGCAATCAAGCAGGGAAGAAAAAATCAGAAGAAAAGCCTGAAAAGAAAGCCAATTCCTAGGCAATTTAACTTCTTTGTGTTAAACTAAAAACATGAAACACGATTTTAATCACAAAGCAGAAACCTTTGATTCACCCAAAAATATCTTTCTTGCAAACTTGGTTTGTCAGGCAGTTGAAAAACAGATTGATTTTCTATCAGACAAGAAAATACTGGACTTTGGGGGTGGGACGGGTCTGTTAACCTTGCCTCTAGCCAAGCAAGCCAAGTCGGTTACCCTAGTAGACATCTCGGAGAAAATGCTGGAGCAAGCCCGTTTGAAAGCAGAGGACCAAGAAATCAGGAATCTTCAACTCTTGGAGCAGGATTTACTGGCGAATCCCTTAGACCAGCAATTTGATCTGATTGTTGTCAGTCGGGTTCTTCATCATATGCCTGATTTAGACGCGACCCTTGCCATGTTTCACCAACACCTTAGGGAGAAGGGACAAGTCCTCATTGCTGATTTTGTCAAGACAGATACCAACCACCACGGCTTTGAATTGGCTGAACTGGAAAACAAACTCGACCAGTTTGGTTTTTCGAGCATTGACAGTCAGATTCTTTACAGTGCTGAAGGTCTTTTCCTAGGAAATTACGCAGAACTCTTTTTAACTGTAGCCCAAAAATCACTCGCTGACTAAAGCAGTGATTTTTTCTCTTCAGATGGAAAAAATAGGGGAATTTTGTTAAGATAGGAATATGGATTTTGAAAAAATAGAACAAGCTTATACGTATTTACTAGAGAATGTCCAAATTATCCAAAGTGATTTGGCGACCAACTTTTATGACGCCTTGGTAGAGCAAAACAGCATTTATCTGGATGGCGAGACTGAGCTAGAGCAGGTCAAGGAAAACAATCAAGCCCTTAAGCGTTTAGCCCTTCACAAGGAAGAGTGGCTCAAGACCTACCAGTTTCTCTTTATGAAGGCAGGGCAAACGGAGCCTTTGCAGGCCAATCACCAGTTTACGCCGGATGCCATTGCCCTCCTCTTGGTACTTATTGTGGAAGAGTTGCTGGATCAAGAGGAAATTAGCATCCTTGAAATGGGTTCTGGCATGGGGATTCTGGGCGCTACCTTCTTGACTTCTCTTGCTAAAAAAGTGGATTACTTGGGAGTCGAAGTGGATGATTTGCTAATTGATCTGGCGGCTAGTATGGCAGATGTGATCGGTTTGCAGGCAGGATTTGTTCAAGGTGATGCCGTTCGACCGCAAATGCTTAAAGAAAGCGATGTGGTCATCAGCGACTTGCCTGTCGGCTATTACCCAGACGACACTATCGCTTCACGCTATCATGTGGCTTCTAGCCAAGAACATACCTATGCCCACCATTTGCTGATGGAACAAGGTCTCAAGTACCTCAAGTCAGATGGCTATGCTATTTTTCTGGCTCCGAGTGATTTGTTGACCAGCCCCCAAAGTGATTTGTTAAAAGCTTGGCTCAAAGATGAAGTCAGTCTGACTGCTATCATCGCCTTACCAGAGGATATTTTTTCAACGGCCAGTCAGGCCAAGAGTATTTTTGTCTTACAAAAGAAAAGAGACAAGGAAACAGAACCCTTTGTCTATCCTCTAACAAGTCTGCAAGATCCCGCAGTACTATTGGATTTTAAAGAAAGTTTTCAAAATTGGAGCAAAGGTACTGAAATATAAGGTAAATTTTGTTATAATAGATGAAAACGCTTAAAAAGGGGTATCATGTTATGACAAAAACAATTGCAATCAATGCTGGAAGTTCGAGTTTGAAATGGCAACTATACCAAATGCCAGAAGAAACTGTATTGGCGAAAGGCTTGATTGAACGTATTGGCTTGAAGGATTCGATCTCAACTGTAAAATTTGACGACCGTTCTGAAAAACAAATTCTTGATATTGACGATCACACACAAGCTGTTAAAATTTTATTGGATGATTTGATTCGTTTCGATATCATCAAATCTTATGATGAGATTACAGGTGTTGGGCACCGCGTTGTAGCTGGTGGTGAATACTTCAAGGAATCAACGGTCGTTGAGGGCGATGTTTTAGAGAAAGTCGAAGAGTTGGGACTTTTAGCTCCTCTCCACAACCCAGCCAACGCAGCTGGAATTCGTGCATTCAAGGAATTGCTTCCGGATATTACCAGCGTTGTGGTGTTTGATACCTCATTCCACACAACCATGCCAGAAAAGGCTTACCGCTATCCTCTACCAACTAAGTATTACACTGAGAACAAGGTTCGTAAATACGGAGCCCACGGGACAAGTCATCAGTTTGTAGCTGGAGAAGCAGCGAAGCTTTTGGGACGTCCACTAGCGGATTTGAAATTGATTACCTGCCACATCGGTAATGGTGTTTCGATTACGGCAGTTAAGGGCGGTCGTTCGGTTGACACTTCTATGGGCTTCACACCACTTGGCGGAGTGATGATGGGAACTCGTACAGGAGATATTGACCCAGCTATCATCCCTTATTTGATGCAGTATACTGAGGACTTCAACACGCCAGAAGATATCAGTCGCATTCTCAATCGTGAATCAGGACTCATGGGTGTTTCAGGCAAGTCAAGTGATATGCGTGATATCGAAGCAGCTGTAGCAGAAGGTAACCACGATGCGAAATTGGCTTATGAAATCTATGTTGACCGTATCCAAAAACACATCGGTCAATACCTTGCTGTCCTAAACGGAGCAGACGCAATCATCTTTACAGCAGGTGTTGGTGAAAATGCAGCAAATTTCCGTCGTGATGTTATTTCAGGCATCTCTTGGTTTGGATGTGATGTAGATTCAGAGAAGAACGTCTTTGGCGTAACTGGAGATATCTCAACAGATGCAGCATCTGTTCGTGTCTTGGTTATCCCAACTGATGAAGAATTAGTGATTGCGCGTGATGTGGAACGCTTGAAAAAATAAGCTGTTTTAACATTTTATTGAGCAAAGAATAGAAGAAAAGAAGGTCGGAAAACGTAGTTTTCCACCTTTTTTTATGGAGAAAATCTCTAAAACCTTGCTGTTATTGGCTTTTTGGAAAAATATGGTATAATAGTAGTAATTTAAAGATGTAGCTGGATTCTTTAATTTTAAAAGGATTGAAGAATTAAGAAATTGTATTTTTTAAGAAACTAACCAAAAACTAACCAAGGAATGTATATTTTTAGTCAATGAATATAGAATAAAGTGGATCAGGAAACTGGTCTATTTTATTTTGTATTTATTAGGGAATAAATTTGATATGTATTGGTAAAAGTGATACAATAGATATACAAGATGAAAAGGAGAACTGCTATGCCACAAATTGCTGTTAGGGTAGATGATGAATTAAAAAAAGAAGCAACTTTGATTTTTAATGAGTTGGGTTTGGATATGTCAACTGCAGTGAAGTTGTTTTTGAAACAAAGTGTTTTAACTAGAAGTATTCCTTTTGAAGTAAAATTAGATTTAGAAGATAATAAAAATTAAAAGCATTGACAATATTAAAAAAAGGATAGAAGCTATGGTTTATACAGTAGAACAGATAAAGGATAAGATTGTTCCTATTGCTAAACAATATGATTTGTCTAAAATATATCTATTTGGCTCATATGCTAGAGGTGAAGCTGATGAAAAGAGTGATGTTGATATTGCTTTGGAGTTAGAGGACGATTCAGTATATTTTGATGTATATGGTAGGCTCTTAACTGTTTTTGATGGTGCTGTAGATATTTTATTAGTAAGTGATTTACTTGAACCAAAGACGAATATTGGGAAGTTAGTTAAGAAGAATTTTTTAAATGATAGAGAGGTTATTTATGAGAAGTCAATCTCTTGAATCTGATATAGCTTATTTGAAGGATATGATTTTATATCTTGATAAAGCTGCTGGAGTTTTAGATAAAGCAAGAAAATATAATTTGCCGTTAGATGATGATATGGTCGTTGATTCTATTGCCATGAATTTAGGGCAAGTAGGAGAGCAGTTATCTTTAGGGAAATTATCAGAAGAAGTGAAGCAGAAGTATGCTGATAGGATAAATTGGATTCAGATAAAAGGATTCAGGAATTTTATTTATCATAACTACTCTAATTTGAATTTTAAAATTGTTGAGGGAATATTGAAGAAATCTGTTCCTGAAACGAAAGAATCTCTATATTCGATTATCCGAGAGTTGGAAAAGGAATTATAAGATTCTTGAAAGTTATTGCTGGTTAGTTAGGGAGATTGATATTAAGAGTTAAAAATGATGATAAAGAAATAGTTAGGAAAGAGAGAGTATTATGTTTTATTTGTTTGTGTTTTTGTTGTTTCTTTTAGTTGTATATGCAGTAGTGTATTTCTTTGTTGCTTATATTTGGATAACTTTGCCACTATTGGTATTTATCATTTTTATATCTCGTCGTTATTATGTTGAAAGTAAAACCAGAGAATATAATTATAGTGACTTAGAATTGGGTAGAGTAACTTTTGAAAAATCTGCTAGTACAACAGAAAAGGCGAAATTTAGAGCGTTGTTTAAAGATTTTACAGAGGTCTATTATACTGAAATTTTACAAAAGGGAAGAAATTTTAGAATAAGTGAGGATATTGAATTGAATGATTATGAGGTATATGAAGTTCTTTTTGGAGTAACAAGAGGAGAACTAAGTTTAGCGTTGAATGATGAACTTGTACTAGTACGTGAGATAAGGTTTATTAAATAAGATATAAAAAAAATAACACTATCTTAGATAATGTTATTTTTTTTGTTCTCATTATAAAAATGTGTAGCTATTTCTTTAACGTATTTTTCATATTTTGAAGGGATGTCAGCATTTTTGAGATAGTCCTGATAATTGAAACTATCGTCAATTGGATATTCGCTGTTTACTAAACTCATAAAATCAAGGATTCGTCCTTTTTCGCTATCATTTTCTATATGATTCTTAAAGGTATCTATTTGAGATAGTGAGTTATTGCAATCATCATTGATTAGATGGTGTTTTTCATGAAGAAGGACATTTATTTTTTCAATATCGCTTGTGTCAGAACGTAGAAAGATAAAGTGTTTATTATTTGCAAATACATATCTACCTTTACTTGATAAGTTCTTAAGAGTGATAATCTGACAATTTAATTGTTCAATCTCTTTGATAACTTTGTTTAGATTCATACTTATTTTTTATTAGAGAAGTAGTCTTTTAGAAAGTTCTTAATGATTTCTCTGTCGTTATCTGTGATGGGTGTACCATCATAAGCGACTGAATTATCAATAGCATTATCTATGTCAACCTCTAAGTCAAGATCAGGAAAATCTGTTTTACCTAAAAGATAGTCAGTAGATACATTGAAGAAGTCTGCTAGTTTTTCCATTGTTTCGAGGTTCATTTTCTTTTTACCACTTTCAAATTGTTGATAAGCTGGTTGAGAAATATTTAGGAAAGTAGCAATATCTTTTTGAGTTAATTTTCCTTCTTTTCGTAGCTTTTTTAGTCTTTCAATAATCATAATTTATTCCTTTCAAAAATTTTTTAAAAAATTTTTAAAAAAAGTGTTGACAAAATAAGCCATAGGTTATATAATAGATACATAAGCAATAGCTTATAAAGATTAAGTAAAAAAACTTTACTTAATAATAACATTTTATAGGAATTAAAAATCCCGAACACAACTTAAAAGACAAATTTTAATTTTCAGTATTGAATGTTGCTTCAAGAAACTAGAACTTGTAACTTTAAGTAGTAAGATTTTAGATTCGATATAAATGTTAAGTGAACTTTGAAAATTTAATAAAAAACGTGTCAGACAACAACGAATCATTGACTAACACGATTAA
>NZ_JUQX01000072.1 GCF_001074565.1 Streptococcus pseudopneumoniae
TGCTGTAGGTCAACTTACACGAAGTTATTACAGTAAGATTATGTCTAAGATTGAAAGAACATATAATCGTTTCAGAGAAGATGGAGTGATTATTGAATTTTAAAATAATAAAATTTATTTTTAAAGAGATATGATATAATGTATATAACATTTTAAAAAAAAGGGGATATTTGAATGAAATATAAAAAGTCAATAGCTTTTTTATCAACTGCTATATTGTTGGCATTTAGTAGTGTTGTTCATGCTGATTCTGCAAGACAATCTAAGATTAAAGAATTAGATAATCAAAGAAGTGAACTTGCTAAGAAGAATGGTGTTACTGGCTATCTAGGTGATGGTCGTTGGTATTCACTTGTTGAGTCTGAGAATAAGGTTGATACCTTGAAGAAACAAGTTGAAGCCTTGAAAGTTCCATATAGTGAAAAGAATACTATAAAGGTGAGTCCTGCTTATGTGAAAGCATTAAAGGATCATTTTGTTTTTAGTAAGAGTGAACAAGAACGAGATCAGGCAGAAGAAATTTTGAAAAGCGAAAGTGCGAAGTTAGCTTTACAAAAGAATGACTTTGTAACTGTTGGTTCAGATGAAGCTGAGGTCTATGATCTAGATAATCTTCCTAAAGAAGTATTGATTGAATTGAACTATTTTGCCTTTGATATGATAAATCAAGTAAGAAGGCAAATGGGAACTAAGGAACTAGTTCTTGCTGAATCGTCGATTGATTTTGCTAGTAAACTGTCTGTTAAAATGCAAAAAGCAGATAGAAGTGTACGAGATTGGCACTATGTAAAAGGAATCAATGAGGTGGCTAGAGAGTATGGTTTGCTTACCTCTACTAAGGAAGATGAAGAAAAAAAACATGGTGATCAATATTATGAAAATGCCGCAAGTACTAGTTGGCGATTAAAAGAAGTTACGAAAGCAGAATTAAAACGAGTTATTTATGATGCCATTTTAGATTTTATGTATAGTGGTTATGAATACCTTCATGCTCAATCTATTGCTGGTGTGAATTGGGGGAAGCCGAATGATGTAGATTATTTTGGTCTTTCAATGTTCTTGTTGAAAGACGGAACTCGAATGAGTTTTATTACTGTTTCGGACAAGGAAATTTCAAAATCAACTAAGAATAATTTTAGTACAAAAACTCCTGCTAATACTACAGAAAGTAACAGAAAATCAACTCTTAGAAAGAAAGAGAAGGAGTTGGAATCAGAAAAAGGGAAGTTGGATAAACTAAATACTTCCTATAAAGATTATGAAAAAATTTCTAAAGAAATTGATAAGTTAAACGAAGAAGAAGAAAAAGAAAAGGAGAAAGAACGTAAAGCGAAAGAAGCCTTAAAAGAGAAAAAAGGCTGGATAAGAGAAGGAAACGATTGGTATTTTTATAAGAATAATCAACCTATAAAGAATACATGGGAAAGTGATTATTGGTTCGGTTCTGATGGAAAAATGGCTACCGATTCATGGGTAGACAATGGACGTTATTACGTTGACAAGTCAGGAAAATATGTTCAAAATAAAAATCAAAAGTATGGCTGGGTTCAAGAAGGAACAGCATGGTATTTCTATAAGAATAATCAGCCATTGAAAAATACATGGCAAGGTTCATATTTCTTGAAATCAGATGGGAAAATGGCTGTAAGTGAATGGGTTTATGATTCATATTATCAAGCATGGTACTATTTGAAGTCTGATGGAAGTTATTCACGTAGTGCATGGCAGGGTTCATATTATCTGAAATCTAATGGAAAGATGGCAGAAAGTGAATGGATTTATGATAGTTCTTATCAAGCGTGGTATTATCTAAAATCGAATGGAGTTTATGCGAATAGTGCATGGCAGGGTTCATATTATCTTAAATCCAATGGTAAGATGGCAAAAAGTGAATGGATTTATGATAATTATTATCAAGCATGGTTCTATTTGAAGTCTAATGGTATCTATGCTCGTTCTGAATGGGTACAAGGCTATTGGGTTGATAATTTTGGTAAATGGAAATAGATTAAGAGTCAGTTTTACTGGCTCTTTTTATTTGTAGAAAAAAAGGAGAAAATATGATTGAAGTAGTTTATAAACGCTCTCGCTCACCGTCTTAAAGAGTGAAAGTAGATAAAAAAAAATAGATTTTAAAATAAAAAGGAGAAAAAATATAATGTCAAAGACACAAGAATTTAAGGCTTACGGTTCAATTCGTAAAATGAAGGTTGGTGGTGCATGTGGGGTTATCCTTGCACTTGCAATGTTGGGTATGGTAGTTTCTACAGGTTCGGTTTCTGCTGATGAAGTTGTATCGGATAAAACTGTAGCTGTTGAGAAGAAAAGTGAGGTAGATGTTCCTATTTCTCATGATTTTCTTGATAAAGCTGTAAAAGAAGCGAAAGAAGCTGGTGTCAAGGTAGAAGTTGGCGCTGTTCAGGATAAAGGAGTTGCAACCTCTGAAACAGTCGCAGAAAAGCAAAAAGAAATTGAAGCTGATTATGTTAATCAGGAAAAAAATGTCAAAATTGTGACTGATGATTATTCTTCTAAGGTAGATAAAACTACTAAAGAACGTGAAGTAATCGAAAAAGAAAACAAGGAAAAACAAGATAAGTTTGAAAAAGCTGTAAAAGATCATGAAGCAGAAATCAAACGTATTGAAGCTGAAAATAAGGCTATTCTTGCCGACAATGATAAGAAGAAAAAAGAAACTGAAGCAGAAAATTCACGTATTAAACGTGATAATGCTCAGAAAGAAGCTAAATACAATAAAGATTTAGCTGACCAAAAAGCTTACAATGAGATGGTCGAAAAGGAAAACGCTGAGTTAAAGGCTGATTATGACAAGAAATTTGCAGTCTATGAAAAAGCGCTCGCTGAGTACAATAAGCAAAAAAAAGAACTTGCTAAGAAGGGTGTAAAAGCTGAAAAACCTCATATCAAAGTTTATGGTGATTATGATGAATCAAACCGTGGAAGTGTAAACTATTATAAGAAAATGACTGCTTCATTTGAAGGGGTAGAGGGGCTTTTAAAAGTAAAAGACTATATTGGATTGCATTCAGATTCAACTATTTCAGGTAGTCGTGAAGGGTTGGTATCTTTTGGTAAAGGTCTTTTAGGAGAAATTTTTGAGCCAAAATCAGGAGATTCGTTTACGATTCATAATGTAGCTGAGACTGAAAAGGGAGAAAAAATTTCTGCTCGTTTTACTTTACAAAATGTTGTTCGTGAATGGGTTGAAAATGGGAAATCTTTAATGGATACTAAAATCAGGATTTATGAATACGAAAAAGATGGTTCAATCAATTTTGGTTTTTGGAATCTTGTAGAATTTAATCCTAAGATTGAGTTTTTCCTTGAGAAAAATAAACAAAAAGCTATCTTGACTATGGCTTCAATGTTTAATGACATTGACTACGGACAAGAGTTGCGTTTGACTTACGAAGATGGAACAGAAGGGATTGTATTGAATCCTAAAGGTTCTGATGTGAAGAAAGTTAAGCGTGATGGCAAAGATTATTACAAGGGAGAATATAAAACAGCTTGGACTTATGATGTTCCTGATCTTGGTGTTAAGGCAGGTGATCTTGGGTACACTAATGTTAATGATGAAGCTGATATTCCCCGTGGTTCAATTCTTTCTGTTGGTTATGGCTCTACATTAAATCTTTTTTATTATAATGGAGTAGGTGTGCATTCTCAATCTGAAATTGATTATGTTCGTAAAAAAGCTAAAAATAAAGCACTTAAAGAAGGTAAAGCTATTCCTTCAGATAAAGAAATCTTTGATCCTACGAACTGGGCTGTAGGTATTTTTGGTAAAGCAAGCGCAACTGTTCCTACTGTAGTTTGGATTTATCCACTTAATAAACCTGAGTATAAGCCAAAAGATACTAAGGAAATTCCTAAACCTAAATTGGAAAAACCAAAAGAGTTTGTACCTCGTCCAACGCTTCCAACTCCACCAGCTCCAACTCCACCAGAGAAGAAAAAAATTCCTGAAATGCCTTTACCTGCTAAAGTAAAAGTGAACTACTCACGTTTGCGTGTGAAACCATCAACTCCAAAACCTGTGAAGGCTATCAAAGATACTTATGAGCGTAGTATTGACGGTTCAAACACATTTGATAAAAATGTGAAGTTCAGTTTGACAACTGATTATAAGCCATATTCAACGTTTACAACTGATTCTAAAACTTATGGTAAAACATGGGCTATGGTAGATGATGTTCAAGATGGTGCTTACAAGGTAGATGAAAGTAAAATCACTATGAAGGATTCTACTGGTAAAAATGTTAAGGATTTGTTTAAGATGTACCATGTTCTTTCTGATAAGGAACGTACACAAGAAATTCAAAACATTTTGAAGGAAGCTGGTTTGAATCCAAAAGGTGAGTTCTATATGTTTGTAGCTAAAGATTCTGCTTCATTCTATAAGAACTATGTAAAACAAGCTAAGAATATCACGATTGATCTTCCTGCTCGTTTGCTTGTTAAGAAGGCTGAGTTGGTTAAAAATGACTTTTATCAAGTTGATTATGGAAATAGCTATATTTCTAACTTGGTAAGTGTTCAAGTTCCTGATGGGAAGCCTGAAAAACACGCTGTGGATCAAAAAGATGATAAGAAGATTCGTGATGGTCAAGAAATTCAAATTGGTGAATACCTACGCTATCTTTTGGACGGTGTGACCGTCCCTAGTAAGCACGATACACTTTATCAGTATGATGGTATTGATAAGTTAGATGTGAAGCATGATCGCTATACTGGCAACTGGAAGGGTATCATTCGTGGTACAGAATATCTTGCTGAAAAAGACCTGGTTCTCCCTTATGATGTAGTCTTGTCTGACGGTAAAGTGGTCAAGGCAGGAGATAAGATTGTCAAGGGTTCTTCTTATGCGTTCCAATTTGAGTTTGACCAAAGTACAAACTCTGACTTTATCAAGAAAATTGTTAAAGTAACTTGGAACGAAAAAGATGGTAAGTGGGCTTATACGATTGACAAAGAGTTCTTGAACTCTCTAGGTGTTAAAGGTACGTTCGACGCTGACTTCTATATTGAAGTAGAACGTATTGCAAGTGGTGATGTTGAAAATACATTTGTGAATGTGGTTAATGGTCAAGAAATGGAAGCTAAGGTTGTGACTAACACTCCTGAGCAACCTAAACCACAAGAACCGAAAAAACCATCATTACCGAATACTGGTACAGCTTCTAGTATGCTTGGATTCGTTGGTACGGGTATCTTGTCAATGCTAGGTCTAGTTGGTATGAAGCGTAAGAAAGATTAAGAATGTTGTCTATAGGACGGTAAGTAAACAGGAATTATCGTCCTTTTTTTTTAAAAAAAAGAAAAAAATGTAAATAGAAAAGGAAATTAAAAAAATGGCAAAAATTAAAAAAATCCCTGTTGGGTTGGAAGCGATTGGAACAAAAGTAGTAGTGAATCCAAAGTTTCGTGAAGTGTTGACTGGTAACGGAGAAAATTTCGTTCCTTACCGTGAGTTTGAAGTTTCAGGTGATCAGCAAAATAGTGTTACTATTCGTGTTTATGGGATTGGAAATTCTGACATTCCAAAAACAAAAGGTTTGACAATGGTTAAGTCTGTTAATGGACTTAACTTTGTAACTCGATTGGTTGGTCGTAAAGAAGAAATTCAATTTGAAGCAAGTGAATTGCGTTTTGAAAAATAATTAGAAGATAGGAGAAAAAAATAATGGCTTTTAATATTCGTAAATTTAATAGTGCGGAAATCCCTGTGAATGTAAAGGAAAAGTTTGGTACATTGACTTTCCTTGGTTTTGATGAAAACTGGAAAATGGTAGATGGAAATCAAGTTGATTATCCTACACATGCTGAAGTGTTCTCTGAAAAAATGCAAGAAACGATTGCTATCAAATTGGAAGAAGGGATTGTTATTGAAGAAATTCCTTTCATGTCTGAAGTTGAAATTGTTGGTGAAGCGACAATTTGGATTTATGACTATGAAGATACGGTTTACCGTGGGAATAACAATGTATCTGAAATCAAGGCGCTTGCTTTCTCATTGCGTGCTGAAAGTGTTAAGCGTGTAGGTGCTGGTCAACCAAAACAGGAACAGAAGCACGATCAAAAACCTGAGCAAAAACAGGAACATAAGGGATAATTTCTAAAGGAGAAAAGATATGAGTTTATTTCCTGCATATCGTGGAATTAAGATTAAACCTTATATGGTGAATCTAAGGTACTATATCTTTTCTTTTTTCTTTTTGTTGTTTAGTCCTATACTAGCTTTTTTTGTTTATTCCAATTTTGAGAAAATCAAGAATGTAGATATTTTTTCTATTGTTGTTTCAGTAGTTATGCTGATTTTGATAGTTAGTGTAAGTATTTATTTGACTTGGTTATCACAAGAAAGAGTTTTCCTCTTTCAAAAGATAGAAAGACTTGCTAAGTTAGCTTTCTTCCTTAAGGAGAATGGCTATATCTATAATAAAAAGGTTAAGACAGAATCAGGAACTAGAGATAAAGTTGTTTTTCCTGTTGTTTACATGAAGCAAAATCGCTATGATTTGGAAATTGCTTTTAAAATGGCTGGAAATAAGTTTCAGGATAAGTTTAAGAAGATTGGTAGTGATTTAGAAACTACTTTCTTCATGGACTTTATGGAAGTTCAGGACGATATTAAGTTCAAAACCTATAAGATGGCTTATTCTGCTTTCTTGAATCGAATCAAGGTAACTGATGTGGAGTATTCTGATAAGGGTATTCAACTGATGAAAAACCTTTGGTGGAATCCTATTGATGATCCTCATTTGTTAGTTGTCGGTGGTACTGGTGGTGGTAAGACTGTACTATTAAGAACATTGATTCGTGCATTGGCAAAAGTCGGTGTCGCTGATATTGGTGATCCGAAACAAGCAGATTTTGTAACAATGGCTGAACAGAAGGCTTTTGAAGGGCGAATTTCATATAAGGCAGAAGATATAGTAGCTATGATTGAAAGAGGAGTAGATATTATGTTTGCTCGATATGCCTATATTCGTCAAAAGCGTGCTGAAAATGGCGACAAGGACATGAAGAAGTTCTATGAGTATGGTCTTGAACCTTATTTTTTAGTCTGTGATGAATATAATGCTTTGTGCGCTATGCTTGATTTTCAAACTAGACAGCGTTTGGATAATGCGATGGGACAATTTTTGCTTCTTGGAAGGCAAGCTGGCTGTTTTGGAATAATAGCTATGCAGAAGCCTTCACGAGAAGATTTAGGCTCAAAATTGCAAGCGAATATCAATTTCCGAATTTCTGTTGGTCGATTGGACGAGGTTGGATATGATTTAGCCTTCGGAGAAGTCAATAGGAATAAGGAATTTAAGTATGTGAAATATCTAGCTGGTAAGCGAGTATATGGTCGAGGTTATGCTTGTGTGTATGGAGAAGTAGCAAGGGAGTTTTATTCACCATTACTTGAAAAGAAATTCTCTTTCTATGATGAATATGAGAAAATTGAGCGACGAGAAAATCCATTCAATCCTTTAGAAAATCCTAATGCTGAATTATCAGAAGAAGAAAAAGAAAATCTTCAAGCTGAAATGGAAGCACAAGAGGAATTGGAAAAAGGAGAAGTTAAGAAGGCTGATCCTGGGTTTGTTCAGGAATTGATGTCTAGTAAACAAAAAGAAACTGGAAATGATTTAGTAAGAACGTTTGCGTTTTCTAAAGAAATTGGTGTGTCTGCTGGTTCAATGAGGAATTTAGTAGATAAGTTAGATGGTATTTTAGAATTTGAAAAGGAAGATAATGTAGTGTATTTGGACAAAGTTCAAAGAAATATTATAAAAGATTTGTTTGAATTGAAACAGAGTACAACTCAAAATTGGAGCGAGATTTTGGAGGATTTTCCTCTCTTGCGAAATTTGGTTAAGAGAAAAGTATTGCTCTAGGATTATGTCACATTTACACTAAAAAAGACGGAGGTTTTAGAAAAACCACCGCTTTTTTTGTGTCCTCTGGAGTGGTAACGGAAGACAATCAGCGCTTATTTTTGAAGTAGGACTCCAGATAGGAGCGTATAACAGCCTTGTCTTCCTCTCAAAATTGGAGTGAGATTTTGGAAGATTTTCCTTTTGATGAATACGATTTTAGTTAGTTTTGAGGGGATTTCCCCCTCTTTTTGGTTACTGTGCTAGTTGGTGCAATCCAGCTTGCTAGTAGCTAGTAGCAGGAGCGAGGAAGCGAGTGCGACGAGCGACTGCGTGTACTAGCGTGTACTAGCAAGCTGGATTGTGCGAATTAACCCCCTATGACTAATAGGGGGGTAGAAGATGTGCATAGAAGCATAAAGCCTTGATAATACTGACTTTTTGGCTTCAAAAAATGCGACACTATTGAAAAGTAAGGAGAAATATGGAATTTGAGAATCTAAACAAGGTGCAAAAGATGTACGCTTTTTCAGATCAAGAAATGTCTAGCTATTTAGAAATAGACAGGGCGACATTCTATAGATGGAAAGAAGCTGGGGAGATTCCTGAGTTTTATGACTCAAAAGTGAATGCGTTGATAGCTTTTAAGGAAGGTGTCCGAGATAGTGGGTTTTCTTTGGAAGGGAAAGTTGACTACGTGAAGGTTACATTTAAAACGCAAGATTATATAGATGTGATAGCAAATGTTTTGTGTCTGCAAAATAAGCCTTTTCTTGAAGAAGAAAAGGGTGGTTCAGGATATGATACAAAATTTACATTTCAGAATATAAATGTTTTCATTTCAAAGAAAAGGGAAGATATGGGCTGTATGATTGAGTTAAAAGGTCAAGCATGCAGACAGTATGAGTGGTATTTTGAGAATGAGCAGAAGTCAAGCTGGAGAGATTTCTTTATTCGTTGTTTCGAGTATGAACGTGCCATTTCACAAGGTGAAGGGAAATTCATGAATATTCCTCGGCTTGATATAGCGCTAGATGAAAAATATAGTGAAAATGGAAATTTTGAACTTGGTAAGCTGGTTGACCTTTGGGATAGTGGTTTTGTTGAAAGTCGATTGACAATGAAACAGATTGAAGATAATGGTCAATATGGAAAAGCAAAAACGATTTACTTTGGTTCTCGTCAGTCTGCTTATCATTTCTGTTTTTATCAAAAGGATATTGAGCAGGCAAAGAAGCTAGGTCTTGATATAGATTTGATTCATTCGTCATTGAAATTCAAAAATCGTTATGAAGTAAGAATGTGTGATGATGTCGCTTTGGACTTTGTTAGAAAATCATTGAATGAAAGAATTGATATGGCTAGACTTGCTGTTTGGGTGATTAACAGTAAGATAAAAGTATTTGAAAGATTGAATGGAGATAAAATTCTGAATCGTGAGTGGTATTCACTTCTAGGTGAAGTTGATAGAATTGGTTTTTCAACCTCACCTGTAGAAACTGGTTTCTTTGACAAACAGTATAGATGGCTGAATGAAAATGTTTCAGGTGTGACTGCTTTGATAAAAAAGTGGGAGAATATCACTGGTGATAATAAGCTAAAGAAGATACTCTTTGATGGAGAAATAAGTGATAAAAATTGGAAAAAATTGGAGCAAGCGAGGGTAGCTTATGAGAAAAGTATACAAGAAAGTAGGTACTGATTTTGTAGTAGTAAATAACAGTAACTTGGTATGTTCAACTGTTCGTGGGCTAAAATCAATTAGTCATTATTTACCTTCATTTGAAGGGAATGAAAATCTAACAGTTATACCTATAGAATCTGAGCGAATGTTTTTGCCTTATTTTAGAGATTATGTGATTGACTGGTCAAGAATGCCTGATGAAGTGAATGCGATTCTTGATATTAAGAAGAAGGCAGATTGAGAGGTCAGTATATGAAAAATGAGAAGAAAAAACCTGTTGGTAGTTTGTTGGCGCAGAAAGTTTTAAAAGCTGAAGTTATTAGTTCAGAAGAAGAGTTTGCATTTTGTGTAGGTCTAGTGTTTGCTTTTCTTATAGTTATACTAATTCTTACTATGCTTATAACAAAATGGAGTCCTTTTGATATATTTGAGGATATTTATCTATGAGTAAGAAAAAAATTACTGATGAAAAATTGAGAAAGTTAGTTTTTTTAATTCCTGCTCGGTATTTCTATGAAGGGGTCGTGACAAGTGATAAAGCTAGAAATTATCAAGATTATATAGATATTCAATGCCAGACCTATAGAAAAACGAAAAGTCGTAAAGATTGGCAAGAGGTAAAAAGACTTACTAAAGAGTATGAGGAGTTTTTAGCCAATGAAGTAGATATTAAGCGAAAGTTGTTGCTTTTTGGGTTGATGAAACGTGATCAGAAAGAAAGACAAAGTGTGTATTTGTTGCTGGTTAAGAAATATCATTTAGAAAGATGGGTTTAGAATATGGAGAAATTTCATGAAAAGTTAAAAGTGTTGAGGAAGAAAAAAGGACTTACACAAAAAAGTCTTTCTAATATGTTAAACATATCTCAAAGTGCTTATGCACATTGGGAACAGGGAAATGGTGAGCCTAACTTTGAGAAATTAAGTATGTTAGCTTGTATATTTGATGTTTCTATTGATTATTTGTTAAGTGAAAATTTAGAAATATCAAAAGAAAGTTATTTAAAGTTAAAAGAAGAAAAAAAGAATTTATTT
Source organism: Streptococcus pseudopneumoniae (assembly GCF_001074565.1). GTDB lineage: Bacteria > Bacillota > Bacilli > Lactobacillales > Streptococcaceae > Streptococcus > Streptococcus pseudopneumoniae_J. Next base: position 10,611 of record NZ_JUQX01000072.1, read on the forward strand.
TCAGTCAGACTAAAAGAATTACGTTTACAGCATGGATTTAGTCAAGAAGAATTATCAGAACAAATTAGTATAAAACAGAGTTCTTATAGTGATTGGGAAAATGGTAAGTGTAAACCTAACTATGAAAAATTAGAAAAAATAGCTGATTATTTTGGTGTTTCGTTGGATTGGTTGGTTGGGAGAAAATAAATGAAAGTTAAGAAGCGTTCTCCTGCTTAGTTGCTGGATAATGAAAAAAAATATAGAGAAATAAGAGGTATAAAAAATGGCATTACAAGGAAAAGATAAACAAGTTATTGAATTGTCGAATGAACTTGCTAAAAATTTGAAATCAAAAGAATTTGATTTGGCTTGGAAGCATGCTGGTGAATTAAGTTCACTACTTAAAAATGATGAAGAATTGCAACTACCGTATCAAGTTATTGAGTGTATCAAGCGTGATTTGAACAGTTACTATGATATGAACAAGCAACTGAACAAGGTAACAACTCGTGCTTTTGCGATTGGTAGTAGCTTTGAGCGTTCAGCTTCAATTTAAGTAAAGGAATGAAGGAAGTCAAGTTTGGCTTCCTTTTCTATATAGAAAGAAGGAGTAAAATGGAATTTAGTTGTCAAGCAAAGGGAATTTTTCCTATTGTGGATAGAGAAAGTGTTTTTGACATTGTTTTGGTTCAGCAAGCATTTGTGGTATGTAATGCTTTACGGAGTGAAGCGTATTCTTATGAAAAATTTTTGGTAGAATATGAACTTTTAAAATCAAATGTATTCAAGGTTTTAAAAATTAGAGAAGAAGAAGGTTTTCCAGATGATTTATCTTATCTTGAAGAAGGTTCAGATATGTTTTCTCGTGTTTATCAGACTTATCTTTGGTCTAAATTCAATGTGAATATGTGTGAATTGTCAGAAGAAGATTTCTTAAAAGAATTATCTAACCTTCAAATTGGAGTTAAAGTGGACGATCCTATGGAAGTTAATAATATGTTTTGGACTCTTTCTGATATTCTTAGTCTGTTGAAAAAAAAATATGTTCATTTTGAAGGTATAAAAGTTGTAGAAAGTGATATTGAAAATTATTCAATGATTTTAGATGATTTTTAGTAAGGAGAAAAAAATGAGTATTAAAGTAGTTTACGATAACTATTCTGATGTATGTAAAAATTATACTTTTGGAAAAAAGTTGCTTGACGAACCTGCGAAGATTATTGATCGCTTAGATGAACACTTTGACGGTGTGGAGTTTGGACAATTTGATGGCTGCAATCCTGACAATGTGTATATCAATTCGTTTACAGAAGTTGATACGCAGGAAGCATTGATTGATTTTGCAGGTATTTTGAATCATGGAGAATATGAGCAGTTAGTCAATGAAGATCGTTTGTCAGCTTATGTAGAAGAACACGAAGAAGAAATTACTAGTCGTTTAGGAGATTCCTATGTGTTTCTCGGTCATGAAGGCGATAGCTGGTACTTCTTGCAATAAAGAATGGTTGGTGCTGAATATGGCTTCAAAAGTATTGATTAGGAATCCAAAGAATCGAAGGCAGGCTTGGTTTGTGTTGCCTTTGTATTTTGGAAGGTTATCTCATATTGGTTTGACTGGCTCTTATGATGAAGAAATTCAAATTGTTGATTATGAGGGTTCAGCATTTATTGGTTACGGTCTATTTAGTGTTGCTGATTTGGAACAGTTAAATAAGCAGGTAGAAGGTTAATAAAGGAAGGAAAAAATAAAAAAATGGATTTAATGGCTTTAGTTATTTATAAAGGTGTTGCTAGACGAGTTTTGCTTCCAATTTCTAGTGAAGAACTTGCTGAACGCTTTGGCTATGAAGGTGAAGAAATTGAGGTTGCGTTTGATTCGATTGAATCTTTACCTACCTTAGATTGTGAACGCTTGACCTTAGATTTAGCGAATGAACTTGCTGAAAATTTGGAAGATGTAGATGAAGATTTGGTTCTATCATTTATTGAATCAAACAGTTCTGATCCAAAGTATTTGGCAAGTGCTGAATTTGATGATTGTAACTTATATCCTGATATTTCTACGGATAGAGATTTAGGCGAATATGTTGTAGAAGAATTGGGTTTTGAATTGTCAAGAGAACAATTAGAACGCTATTTTGACTATGAAAAGTATGGACGTGATGTTCGCCTTTCAGAAGGTGGTAGCTTTGTAGATAAAGGTTACTTTGTATCAAGATGATAGCAAATATACGAGTTTTAAGAGAAGGAAATTTTGAATTTCTCTGTGAACTGGATATTATGAAATACAGTCAAGATCAAGTTCACGAAAGAATGAATGAAAGAGGGATTGATAAAGGTAACTTTTTTGTCTGTGGTATATCTGATTGGGAAGTAGATAAGGTGATGTCTTTGGACGAAGTTTACTTACTGAAAAAAAGCTGTATTGGAATTGTATGATGGCGACGAGTTCATTGTGAAATTTCAATTACAACGTTATGTGCCTGTAACTCAAATTGTAACTACATATTATAGATTCTGTTCTAAAGATGAAGTTAAGACAATGGTTGAGTTGACAAAAGAGTTAGATTATGAATCAGTTATCAATTACTTTTTTAGCTGTGGGAACTGGTTGACAGTATTTCAGGGATTCATAGATCAGGGAGAAGTTTTAAATACTCCTGCAGGATTTTATAGAAAGGTTGTTCTTTAAATTTTTAAAAAAGGAAGGAAAGATATTGAGAAATTTTGAGTTGAAGAAACCACGAAAAGAAAAACAAAAGCAAGTCAAAATGAAGAAGATTAGTCAGAAAAATTCCAATCGGATTTTTTTAGTTGGCTTATCTTTTTTTGTTTTTCTCTGTGGTTTGACAATGTTTATTTCAATCAAGAGTGCTGTTAAGGTAAATGAAAAATTGTCAAAAACAGAAGTGGTTGAAACAAAGAAAGAAACTGACCGTAAGTTGGAACAGTTTTTAGATGGTTATGTAAGTCGATATTTTACTTACAATTCACAAGCTGGTTCGTCTGATGATGATGTTTCAAAACTGAATAACTATTATGGTAGTGTTCCTGATGTTAAGAATCAAGGTCAGTTGAAACAAGAAATGTCAGTAGTTAGCGCAAGAATGCTGACAGCAAAAGACGGTATTGCTGTTTATCGTGTTGTTTATGATACGAAGAAAGATGATAAAAGTCAGCGTGTAGGAATTGAATTTTCGATTCCTTATGGTGAGAAAGATGGTAAATATTATGTAGCTGGCTTGCCTTGGTTTTCTCCTGTGAGTGATTTTAAAGCTGATGGAGTAGATAAGGACAGTATGGTATCTTTGATTGCTAAAGATGATTTAGAAGAGGGAAAGCGCAAGAAATTGATTTCTTTCTTAGAACTATTCTTTAAGAACTATACGACAAGTCAAGCAAACCTAGACTTGATTTCAAAAGATATTAAGTCTATTGGTGGTGCGACATTCAAGAGTTTAGATTATACCTACTTTAAAGAAAAAGATGGTAAGATTCTTGCCTATGTGCAAGTAACCTTTGAAGTTGCAGGTACAACTCATAGTGAAAACTTTAGCTTTGAATTAAGAGAAGATAAAGATAGCTATTTCGTAGAAAAAATGGATCATACAATTCCATTAGATTATAACAAGAAAGATGATGAAGGAGAATAAAATAAATGGCATTATTTCAATTTTTAGTAGCAAAACTCGGTATTCCAGCAGTATCATTCTTTGCTGGTACAAAAGCATTGAAGGCATGGAAGGATCAAAAATTGGGAACTATTTTTGTGACAATTATGATTGCTGGTTTTATTATTTACTTTTTAGACAATCCTGAAACTGTATTGAAGGCTACTGGCTCGCTTTGGTCTAAACTTGTAGAAGTGTTTAAGTAGGATTTTGAATGGAAAGAAAAGACAAGAAGCTGTATGTCTATACTACAGCATTTAGACAGCCTGTGTGGGTACATAAACTGAATGAAGATTTTAGTTTGCCATTTGCAATAAAAATGTCTGCGATTGTCTATTGCCTAGTGATTCTTGTTGTTGTTTGGTTTTTACTAGGCTTTATTCCTTCCTTGGAATGGGGTTGGCGGTTTATGGGTTCTGCTTTTGCTGGTTGGAAACTTGGAAATTTGTTAGCTGATTATAAGTTAGATGGTAAAACCCTGTTTCGATTCATTTATGAATATTTGATTTTTTGGAAGGAATACGATAGTCAAAGAAAGGAAATATATATTTGTAAAGGTATTAAACATGAGAAAGTGAGAATGATTAAGCGTGGAATTAACGAATAGTATTTGGTCAATCGCTGATGGTTTGATTTTGTTGAAAGATGGAACGGTTTTGTCCGTATTTGAGGTTGAATCACAAATTGTCAATACGATTGAAGATAATAAGAAAGAAACAAGTAAAGATTTAGTCTATAATTGTTTGGCTAGTCTGCATGAGTACAATGATGTAAGTATTCATAGCTTACATATTGATTTAGAACTGGCTAAGAAGATTTCTTTATTGGCGCAAGATATTGAGCAAGGTCAAGGGACAAGTCCTTTGGGGAACTATGTGATTTCTACAATGAAGTCGCGCTTGGAAGAAGAAGTAAGCTATCTCTTTGAGTATAAGCATTATATTGTAGTTCCTTTGAAGTCGGTCAATGTGACCTCTGATTTCAAACTGACGATTGAGCAGACGATTGCAACGTATCGAAAAAATGTGTTGAAGATGGCTGGTTTTGAAGAACTACCAAAAATTGATTGGTGGAAAACGTGGCAGAATCAGAAAGATATGGTTCAGACGAAACTTCATTCCTTGAATGTGAAGGAAGTTGCGAAAGCAGATTTGGAATTGTTGAATCGACTTCATTTTCTTGGTGGGCAAGCCTATGATAAAGAGAGTGAGTTGATCGCTCTTGAAAACTCTATTGAGAATGTAGATGAAACGATTATTGAAGTAGTGGACGGAAATGCCTTGAAGTTGACCAATGGTCAGGGAACAAGTTATGTGGCGACAATTCCTGTTGTTTCTTATCCTAAAAATGTATCTTATCTTCACTTGCAAGAAGAACTTCAAAATCTTGAATTTCCTGTAGATAGTGTCTATAAGATTCGATTTTCGACTCAAAAAGGTTTCTTTTCTTTGCTTTCAAGGGCAAGAAACAAACGTAAGAATCTTGGAAATACGGTAGAGGAAACAGCAGAAAATGATGATGTTCAAAAGATTGAAGTCTTGGAAAGCCATCAGTTACTAGAAGATTTTCAAGAGAAACATGATAATAAAGAATTGATGATTACCTATCTTCATACCTTGACGATTACAGCAGACAGTTTAGAAGAACTGAATCTTAAGTTTGATATTCTGTTTGCACGTTTGAAAGAGTTGGAAGTTGAGGTTGTCAAGGCTGTTGCTGATCGAATCTATTTGTTCTATAAGAGTAGATTGACAGAAATTCTTGATAACGGAAGGGAATCATTCCTTCAATACGGAAGTCTGCGTGGACTGTGTGAGAATCTGATGTTTACTACTAAGAAGGTTGGGACAGAAATTGGTTTTCCTATTGGTCGAGTCGATAACGAGATTTCCTCATGGTATGGAGATTTTCAAAAGGCTCTTGATTCAAGTACGAATGTTGTATTTTCAAATTTGTTACAAGCTAACAAAATTGGAATTAAGGGGAAGGAAACAAGCAATCCTCATACAGCAATAACTGGATCAACTGGAAATGGGAAGTCATTCTTGACTAAGTTACTATTTACCTATCATTCATTATTGAAAACGAAAGTGTTGTATATTGATCCAAAAGCAGAAATGAAAAGACAATATCAAGCTGTGCTTTCAAAATTAGAAGATGAAGGTAAATTTGAGGAATTGCAGGACTATATTAAGTCAATCAACTTTGTTACTTTGGATATGAAAGATAAGAATAATCAAGGTGTACTTGATCCATTCTCATTCTTACAAGATGAAGCTGAATTGACGGAGTTAGCAACCGTACTTGTTGGCTCTGTATTGGATAAAGATACCTATATCAAGGTTCAGCCTTACTTGTTAGATTCGATTGACAAAGTGCTTGAACGTAGAAATGGTGGTGAGAAAGTCGGTATGTTACAAGTCTTTGATGAATTGGAGAAAAATTCAAAAGAAGAAGTTGTGACTGCTGGTTATTTCCTTAAACGGATTTCAAGAAATTCCTTGTTGTCACTTTGTTTTTCTGATGGTAGTCAAAATGTTTTGAGGGTTGATAATAAAATTACAATCGTTGAAATTACAGGTTTGGATATGCCAAAAGGAACTGATAAAGATGAAATGACTGAAACACAATTACGTAGTCTGACAGTTATGTATTCTTTGACCTACTTCTGTGCGATTTTTGGTGAACGTGAGAAAGATAAGGAAACAATGTTATTCCTTGATGAAGCATGGCAGATTATGTCAACTCCTGCTGGAAGGCAAGTAGTCAATCGTATTAAACGTACTGGTCGATCATTCAATAACTTCCTAGCGCTAGTTACTCAGTCTGTAAAAGACTTGAAAACAAGCGAAGATGGAACTGGTTTTGGTACGGTATTTGCATTTCCTGAGCATTCTGAAACAGGGGCTATTTTGGAACACTTACGAGTAGAAGATGATGAATTATCAAGAGCATGGCTTGAAAATCAAATAATGGGACAATGTATTTACTATGATACATTTGGTCGTAAGGAACGAATTACAGTAGATGGTACAATCTATCCTGAATTGATGGAGTTGTTTGAAACAGTAGAAACAGAATTGGTTGCAGTTTAAAGGGGGGAATATGAGAAAAAATATTTTACTAGTGTTTATTTGTTCATTCTTCCTTTTTCCTATATTGGTTAAGGCGAATCCTGTTTCAGATTATCTTCCAAACAATAATTTCAATATTATTGAATTTGATAAGAATACCAATAAACCAAAACTGAAAGAAAGTTCTGAATCGACAAAAGAACTCTTAGACAATGCGAAAAAAGCAAAAGAAAAAGAAGCTGAGATAAAAAAGCAGAATGAAAGTAAAAGTAAGCTAACTTATGAGAATTATAAGTCGAGAATGTCTGATCTTACAAGTAAAGCATACTTTGACAAAAAGTTCTTTGGATTTGATTCCAATATCAACTACTTTTTTAATTCGCTAGTTCAAGCTGTATTTTGGGTTGGGAAACTGACTTTCTATGTAGTTGCAGAAGTTTATATTGCTGTTGAGGGAATGAGTGATGTTTCTTCACTATTGAATGAAGCAGTAAAGAACTCTAGTAAGGTATTTTCTTCCTTATTTAGTCAAGAAATAATCTATATGGTTGGCGCAAGTATGGCAGTCTATCTATTGTATATATTTGCGACTGGAAAAGGAAGTTTCCTCAAAACATTGATAAAAATGTTGTTGATTTATACTTGTATTGGAGTGTACTTTGTTCAGTTTCCTGTTAATGGTCAAAATAAATATCTGTTGACTCATGTTTATGACGCTTTTAGGACAACGACAATAACTCTGAATGGTGAAATTACGAAAACTTTAACTGGCGAAAGTAAAGATGGAGTAGAAACATACTTTTCAGAAACTTTATTGAAGGGTTATAAGTATATGAACTCTCCTGTGAATGATAAAGGGGAGTTTGTACTTTCTGAAAAAGAATTTGAAGATTTAGCTGACTATAAGCAAGGTGACGGAGATCATTTAGTTGGTGAGAAGAAAATCAAGGATATTGCAAAAGATAAAGATCCTGAAAATAAAATGTTGAAGAATGAGTGGGGCTTGAAATTCATGTATGCCTTTGCTTCTGATGTCGATATTGTCGTGATGGGAACGATTTATCTATTGCTCGGATTGTCACGATTCTTCTTCTTGATTGTATTTATTTTACTGATTGTATTGTTGCCATTTATCCTTCTATTGAGTTTGTTTCCTAAGATGGAACACTTACTGGTAGGATTTAATAAGAAAGCTATTTCAATGCTTGCCTTATCATCTATCATGCTTTTAGCAACTACATTATTTGCTTTCTTTTATAATACTTTAACTAGCTTTATTTCTAGCGCTGTAAGTGGAGATTTATTAGTTACGGTATTTCTAAAAGGTGTCTTGTTGTTCTTAATGTGGAAATATAGATATTCTCTTTTATCTACATTTTCAAGAGTTACTGATAGTCCTGTTGGTAAGATTGGTAGAGAGATCAGCAATTCTCGTGTTATTCGGAATCTTGAAGGAAGATTATCAAGATCAGATAAGATTGGTTTAAAATCAGTGAAGGACGGTTTGAAAGTTGGTAGTCAGTTTGCTAAAGGTGGCTTGAAGTTGGGTAAAGATAAGTTGAGTGAAAATCTCAAAACTTTACGAAAAGAAAGTCCATTGGTAGATAAGGTTGCTGAAAAAGGAGAAGCGGTTAAAAATCGAATGGATTCGATTAGAGAACGTAAGAATAGTTCAGTCAATGCTTTGAAAGAAAAAGGAAATAATGCTTTGTCTAGACTTTATGGAGTACGAGCCAATGCCTTTAGAGAAGATAGTGCTGATAGAAAAAGACTTGAAGATAAAGAGACGTTTAGAAATAATCAAGCAGTGAAATATGCTGGTCAGAAAAATGCTTCTCGTCAAGCAGTTCAGCGTTTAAAGGAAGAAAGAGCCAAAAAACGCAAAAAGAGTTTTGAGGAAAAACAGGAACGTTCTGTAAAACAGAAAATGCAGAACACAAAGACTAGCATTCCAAAGGCACTTGGCAGAAGAAAATCTGTTGAATCAGCTTCTAAAACTGATGTAACTGGTTCTAAACAATATAAGAGTAAGAAAGAAAAGAGGTTGAAAGCAAGAAGAAAGGTTGATATTTAATGGGTAAAAAAACAGCTAAACGATTAGGGTTATTGGTTGGAAGTCTTTTACCTATTCTCCTAGTGGTTATTTTAGTGATTGCAAGTATTATTGGAATCGTTTCTGCTAGTGGTTCATCAGGAAGTACAACTGGCAAGAGAACACGTTTGACAGCGCAAGAAGTGGCAAAAAAAGCCAATATTTCTGTTGAAAGAGCAGAAGATGTTATTAAGATTCTAAACTGGCAACTATCAAGAGAAAAGTTTACTTTGGAAGGTGCTAGTGGTTCTCTTGCCAATGCAGAAAGAGAAAGTGATTTTGATCCTACTGTAGTCAATCCGTCAGGTGGAGTTGCTGGCTATTTTCAATGGTCAGGCTGGGACGGAAATACAATCAATGGTGATCGCTGGAGAAATGCTAGTTCTCGAACGTTAGATAGTATAGTTCAACTGGAATTGATGTCCTATGAGTTGAATCATGGCTATAAAAAAGTAAAGGACTACATGCAAAAGGCGACTGATCCTTTTGAAAGTGCTAAGTATTGGTCTGAACATTATGAGGGTGTATTGCTTTCAGACGGTCAGACAAAATTAGAGAAGCTGGAAAAGGACAGCAAGAAGTGGTATGAAGTCTTTAAGGGTACGATTGAATCTGATGGATCAAGTGGAAATGCAATAGCTGGTAGTTTGGATATTCCTGCAGGTCAAGTTGCTATGGAGATACCTAGTGGCTATTCGATTGATAAGGAAATTACTAAAGAAGGCTATATCACGCAATCTTATCCTTATGGAGAATGTACGTGGTATGTTTTCAATCGTGCTAAAGAATTTGGAATACAGTTTGATCCATACATGGGAAATGGTCAAGATTGGGCGCATAAGTCAGGTTACGAAGTAACGAATACTCCTACGAAGCATTCAGCAGTTAGTTTTCAAGGAACGCAAGCTGGTGGTCACCGTCTTTATGGTCATGTGGCATTTGTAGAAGATGTGAAAGATGATGGTTCAATTTTGATTTCAGAATGTAACTTTGTTAGAAGTGGTCAGGGAACTGGAATAACGAACTATCGTGTATTTACTGCTGATCAGGCAAAAGAATTTTTATATGTAACTGGAAAATAAAGAAAAGAGGAAAAGAAATGAATAAGAAATTTGTAACATTGTTGTCTGTAGCTGTATTGAGTACAGTTGCTAGTGGAGTATATGCTGATGAAATTACTTTGGGTGGAAATGTTGCTTCTACAGAAGATAATGCTGGGTTAGTTGTGGAAGAAAAACCAGCAGAAACTCAACCATCTGTAAGTACAGAAAGTCCTGCTACAGAACTTGGTAAAAATGTAGAAAAGGAAGAAAAGGATAATACAGGTGTTGTGGTAGAGGAAAAAACTCCATCAGAACAACCGAAGGAAGAAAAACCAAAAGAGGATAAGCCTTCTGAAAATCTCGGTAAAGATGTAGAAAAGGAAGAAAAGGATAATACAGGTGTTGTGGTAGAGGAAAAAACTCCATCAGAACAACCGAAAGAAGAAAAACCAAAAGAGGATAAGCCTTCTGTAGAAGATACTCCTGAAATCAAGGAACAGAAACAAAAGGCAGAAGAAAATGTTGGTGTGAAAGAAACTGACGATCCTAAACCTTTGAATGTGACGAAGGAAGAAATTCAGGAACAGCCTATTGAAACCAATACAGGTCATAAAGTAGTTTCTACGAATCAAAGTAAGGTCGTTGTTGAAACAGAACAAGGTGACTATCAAGAAAAAGAACCTTATGAGGTTGGGGCTGTAAAGCAGCAAGACGGTACAATCGCTCTGAAAGATAAAGAAGGGAAGTTGAAAGTTTTACCTGCAACTGGAACAGCAAGCACTATTTTTGCGACTATTTGGGGATTTGTAGGTTTGGTTGCGACTGTTTGGGGTCGACGTAAATTGAATTAAAGGAGATGAATTGTGACATATGGCGATGCGTTAATTGATTGGGTTCCTGGTGATTTAGTTGATATTGGAACTTATCATGAAAAAGTGTTAAATATTTCTGATGAGCGTCTGTTAGAAGAGTATCCAATTGGGAGTACTTTTGCAGAAAATGTTAATCTTTGTGAGGTGGTATCACATTTTAAAAACGAAGATGAGCGACTATGCATAGGCTATAGAATTGTAGGTTTTGTATTCGAATGATTTGGTATGTAGCTCAAGGTATATCTTTTTTATCAACTTTTCTATTTTTATATTCAATAACGACTAAGTCTACAAAGAAATTGTTCATGTTAGGTACATTTCAAGCATTATTAAATGCACTAAAGAATTTTTTGCTTGGCGGATACGGTGGTTCTATTGTTCAAATATTGGGTATGTTTAGAAGTTTTTTGAAAGCTTATGACAAGTTTAATGGACTATTTGCATTTTTAATTGTATTTGCTCAGATAATCTTAGGAGTTTATTTGAATAAGCAGGGTTTAGTGGGTTATTTACCTATTTTTGCTTCAGTGGGTTATTCAATTTTATTAACTCGAACCAAGAATATCTATATTATTAAAAATGGATTAGTTATCAATTTGATTTTATGGTCGATATATTATGGTATATTGTTTGATGTTGTTGGAGTTTTAACCAATGTTGCCTATGCTATTTATACAGTAATAGTGATAATGGTGAAGGTAAGAAAAGAATAGAGTTTTTGATTGAAAGAATTAAAATTAAGTGATTTCGTGTGGCAAGGCAGAGTAAAATCTGCCTTTTTTTTGCTGTTTTAAGGAGAATGAAAATGGAAAAATCATATAATAATTATCCTGATATTTGTGTATCAAAGAAGGATTTAAAAGCAAATTATTTCCCTTCGATTAGTATTAAAACTATTGAAAGACGATTAGACGAAAGTCAAAAGACGAAAGAATTTAAAGATATATCTTTTAGGACAGGACAAAAAGTATTGATAAATGTGAGAGGATTTTATCTATTTCTTTTGCATAGAGAGAGAGTTAGATATATTTGATTGGAAAAAATGATATACTATAGTTATTGACTAGAGATATACTCATTTGAAAAGGAGTATAAAATGTTTTTTAGAGAATTGGAGAATGGAAAATATAGATATTATGAAAAATATTTTGATTTAGAAGATAATAAGTGGAAACAAGTTTCTATAACTTTAACTTCTAAGACAAGGCAAGCGCAGAAACAAGCAAGAATCTTGCTAGATGAGAAAATAGAAAAAAAGAGGGAGAAAATAGAAAAGAAGAAGGAAGTAGTCAGTGATATTACAGTTAAACAAGCCTACGAAGAATATTTGAAAATTCGTGAAACAGAATTAAAAAGAAGTACGTTTAAGTCTCAGAAATATACTATTATAGGTGAAGTTAGAAAGTTAGAAAATTACTTATTAGTAGATGTGACAAGTCATATAGTTCAGAATATATTGTTGGAGCTGGAATGTTCTGCGGTTCATAGAAAAAATAAGAAAGTTTTATTGAATCTGTTTTTTAAGTATTGTTTAGATGTTGGTTATATAATTGAGAATCCTGTTGAAAAGGTTGTTTTACCAAAAAGAAAAAAGAATGTAAAAGAGATTAGGAGAAAACAAAATAAGTATTTAACAAGGGTTCAAATGTTTCAGTATTTGAATTTTTTAGAAAAGGAAGAAAAGAATCACCGAGTGCGTTTAATTGTTGAATTTATGTATTTGACAGGCTTGCGGTTTGGAGAAGTCTTGGCTTTGACTATAGACGATATTGATTTTGAGAATAAAACGTTAGAAGTTAAATATACATTACATACAAGCGGAAGTAAGGCAGAGATATTTTTAGATAGTCCTAAAAGTTTAGCTTCTTATAGAGTCATTGGTATTAGCGATAGAGTGTTAGAGATCATAGAAGAATATCTTCTCATTGAAAAAGAAGGGCGATTTATATTTACGAAAAATGGGAATCCTTTTATGATTTTTTCTTTTAATGATTTTTTGAAGAGAAGTTTTAAAAGAAGTGGAATTCAAAAAGAAGAGGATTTTGTATTGACTACTCATGTTTTTAGGCATTCACATATTAGTTTACTTGCAGAATTAGAAGTTCCAATCAAGGCGATTATGGAACGAGTAGGTCATACGAACGAGAAAATGACTTTGGGAGTTTATACTCATGTTACGGAGCAGATGAAGTTTAATATAACTGAAAAATTGGATAAATTGGACTTGTAAAAGCTAACCAAAAAGTAACCAAGAAATGTCTAAAAATGTCTAAAATAGTCCATAATCTTTGGAGTAAGAATGTAGAAAAAAGCCTTTATGTCTGTAATTGACGGTATTTGTCTAGCTTTTATTGAGGGAAATTGTTATAATAGTAGTAATTTAATAGATGGAGTTGAGTTTTGAAGAAAAACTTTCGTGTAAAAAGAGAGAAAGATTTTAAGGCAATTTTCAAGGAAGGAACAAGTTTTGCCAATCGAAAATTTGTTGTCTACCAATTGGAAAACCAGCAAAACCATTTTCGAGTAGGACTGTCCGTTAGTAAAAAACTGGGGAATGCAGTTACCAGAAATCAAATTAAGAGACGAATCCGACATATCATACAAAATGCAAAGGGAAGTCTGGTAGATCATGTCGATTTTGTTGTGATTGCTCGAAAAGGGGTGGAAACCTTGGAATATGCAGAGATGGAGAAAAATCTACTCCACGTATTAAAGTTATCAAAGATATACCAGGAAGGAAATGGGAGTGAAAAAGAAACTACAGTTGACTAGTTTGTTGGGTCTGTCCTTGTTTACCATGACGGCCTGTGCAACAAATGGTACAGCTAGCGATATAACGGCAGATTCGACAGATCTTTGGAGTAAATTTGTCTATTTTTTTGCTGAAATTATCCGCTTTTTGTCCTTTGACATTAGTATCGGAGTGGGGATTATCCTCTTTACAATCTTGATTCGTACGATTCTATTACCAGTCTTTCAGACTCAGATGGTTGCCTCTAGAAAAATGCAAGAGGCTCAACCACGCATCAAGGCTCTGCAAGAACAATATCCGGGTCGTGATATGGAAAGTAGAACCAAGCTAGACCAGGAGATGCGGAAGGTCTATAAGGAATTGGGGGTCAAACATTCGTCCTCAATTTGGCCGATTCTAATACAAATGCCGGTCCTTTTGGCTTTGTTCCAAGCCTTGAGTCGAGTGGAATTTTTAAAAACAGGGCATTTCTTATGGGTGAACCTAGGGGGAGTAGACACAAGCTTTATCCTTCCGATTTTGGCGGCAGTCTTTACCTTCTTGAGCAGTTGGTTATCAAATAAGGCTTTGCCTGAAAGAAGTGGAGCTATGACAGGGATGATGTACGGGATGCCGGTACTGATCTTTATCTTTGCCATCTCTGCGCCTAGTGGAGTCGCCTTGTACTGGGCAGTATCCAATGCTTATCAAGTTTTGCAAACCTATTTCTTGAACAATCCTTTCAAGATTATTGCTGAAAGAGAAGCGGTAGTCCAAGCAGAAAGAGATTTAGAAGGTAAGAAGAGAAGAGCCTTGAAGAAAGCACAGAAAAAGAAAAAATAAGGAGGAATCTGGTAATGGTATTATTTACAGGTTCAACGGTTGAAGAAGCAATCCAAAAAGGGTTGAAAGAATTAAATATTTCAAGAATGAAGGCCCACATCAAGGTCGTTTCAAAAGAGAAAAAAGGTTTCTTGGGCTTGTTTGGTAAGAAACCAGCTCAAGTTGATATCGAAGCAATCAGTGAAACAACAGTGATTAAAGCCAATCAACAGGCTGTCAAAGGTGTTCCAAAAGAAGTCAATGAAAAGAATGAGCCAGTGAAAACCGTCAGCGAAGCGACAGTTGATTTGGGATATGTGGTTGAAGCCATCAAGAAAATTGAAGAAGAAGGCCAAGGTGTCTCTGAAGAGGTCAAGGCTGAAATCTTGAAAAATGAAAAACATGCCAGCACGATTTTGGAAGAAACAGGTCATATTTCAATTTTAAATGAACTGCAAGCAGAAGATGTTGCTGAGGAAGTTAAGGCTGCTCCAGAAAAAGAAGCTGAAACGCAAGAAGTAGCGAGCCAATCGTTGGAAGATTTGGGCTTAAAAGTAGAGCCAAGTTATGATACCGAACAAGTGGCAACAGAAGTAGCTAGCTACGTTCAAACCATTGTGGATGATATGGATGTTGAAGGTACGATTTCAAGCGACTACAATCGTCGTACCATCAATCTTCAAATTGACACCAACGAACCAGGCCGTATTATCGGCTATCATGGAAAAGTCTTGAAGGCCCTTCAGCTCTTGGCACAAAATTATCTTTATAATCGCTATTCAAGAACTTTCTACATTACGATTAATGTCAATGATTATGTTGAACACCGTGCAGAAGTGTTACAAACCTACGCTCAAAAATTAGCGAATCGCGTTTTGGAGGAAGGTCGTAGCCAGCAAACAGATCCAATGTCGAATAGCGAACGCAAGATTATCCATCGCATTATTTCACGCATGGATGGAGTGACTAGCTATTCTGAGGGTGATGAGCCAAATCGTTATGTTGTCGTAGATACAGAATAAACAAAATCAGGCTTGACCTGATTTTTTGCTAGAAAAAAGGAGAAGAGACCGATGATGGAAACCATCAGAAACTATCTATCTTACGCGGGGATCCAGTATCGTAATCCAGATAAGTCTGGAGATGAGCGAGAGAAGATGCTGGAATTGCGCCACAAAGGCCAAGAGGCTCGTAAGGCTTTTACAAACCTAGCCAAGGCCTTCCAAGCAAGTCATCCCGAATGGGAATTGCAACAGACTAGTCAGTGGATGAATCAAGCGCAGCGCTTGCGACCGCATTTCTGGGCCTATTTACAGAGAGAGGGGCAGGTAACAGAACCCATGTTGGCGCTGCGTTTGTATGGGGAAGGTTCAGATTTTGGGATTTCCTTAGAAGTCAGTTTCATCGAGCGCAAGAAGGATGAGCAGACGCTGAGCAAGCAAGCCAAGGTTTTAGAGTTTCCAGTGGTAGAAGGAATCTATTATCTAGCATACACCGATGGTCAAAGTCAAAAAGTAGAAGCTAATGAAGAAAACCGTCGGCTCTTACGCGAGAAGGTGCGCAATCAGGAAGTTCGTAAAGTCTTAGTCAAGTCAGATGTTTCCTTCATTGAAAATCAGTCAGTAGAAGCGATATTGGAGGAGCTAGAAGACGCTTATACTCGCTTGCTCCCGTACTATGAAGTGACGAGGGGATAGACAAATCAAATCTGTTAGATGAACGCAAATTGTTTTATTGCTATTCTATGCATTTTTTCATATAATAGTAAAATAGGTTGTGTGATTCATTAATCACCTCAAAGAGAAAGGAAATTCTATGTCAAATCTATCTGTTAATGCAATTCGTTTTCTAGGTATTGACGCCATCAACAAAGCAAACTCAGGTCACCCAGGGGTGGTTATGGGGGCTGCTCCAATGGCCTATAGCCTCTTTACAAAACAACTTCGTATCAATCCTGCTCAACCAAACTGGATCAACCGCGACCGTTTTATTCTTTCAGCAGGTCACGGCTCTATGCTTCTTTATGCCCTTCTTCACCTTTCTGGTTTTGAAGATGTTAGCATGGACGAGGTCAAGAACTTCCGTCAATGGGGTTCCAAAACACCAGGTCACCCAGAATTTGGGCATACAGCAGGGATTGATGCTACTACTGGTCCTTTAGGTCAAGGGATTTCGACTGCCACAGGTTTTGCCCAAGCAGAACGTTTTCTAGCAGCAAAATACAATCGCGAAGGCTACAATCTCTTTGATCACTATACTTATGTGATCTGTGGAGATGGTGACTTGATGGAAGGTGTCTCAAGTGAGGCGGCTTCATACGCAGGTTTGCAAAAACTCGACAAGTTGGTTGTTCTTTATGATTCAAATGACATTAACTTGGATGGTGAGACAAAGGATTCCTTTACTGAAAGTGTTCGTGACCGCTACAATGCCTACGGTTGGCACACAGCCTTGGTTGAAGATGGGACAGACTTGGATGCAATCCATGCTGCTATCGAAACAGCTAAAGCTTCAGGAAAACCGTCTTTGATTGAAGTGAAGACTGTTATTGGATACGGTTCTCCAAATAAACAAGGAACGAATGCGGTACATGGTGCTCCTCTTGGAGCAGATGAAACTGCGGCTACTCGCCAAGCCCTCGGTTGGGACTATGAACCATTTGAAATCCCAGCTGAAGTTTACGCTGATTTCAAAGAAAATGTTGCAGACCGTGGTGCATCAGCTTATCAAGCTTGGACAAAACTAGTTGCTGATTATAAAGAAGCTTATCCCGAACTTGCAGCAGAAGTCGAAGCCATCATAGACGGACGTGACCCAGTTGAGGTAACTCCAGAAGACTTCCCAGCTCTAGAAAACGGCTTCTCTCAAGCAACTCGTAATTCAAGCCAAGATGCTTTGAACGTTGTGGCGGCTAAGTTGCCAACCTTCTTAGGTGGATCCGCTGACCTCGCTCACTCAAACATGACTTATATCAAGACTGACGGACTTCAAGATGATGCCAATCGCTTGAACCGCAACATTCAGTTTGGTGTGCGTGAATTTGCAATGGGAACGATTTTGAACGGGATGGCCCTTCATGGTGGACTTCGTGTGTACGGAGGTACTTTCTTCGTCTTCTCTGACTATGTGAAAGCAGCTGTCCGTTTGTCAGCCTTGCAAGGACTTCCTGTGACTTATGTCTTTACCCACGATTCAATCGCAGTTGGTGAAGATGGTCCAACTCACGAACCAGTTGAACACCTAGCAGGTCTTCGTGCTATGCCAAATCTCAATGTTTTCCGCCCAGCAGATGCGCGTGAAACTCAAGCAGCTTGGTACCTTGCGGTGACAAGTGAAAAAACACCAACTGCCCTTGTCTTGACACGTCAAAACTTGACTGTTGAAGAGGGAACAGACTTTGGCAAGGTTGCTAAAGGTGCCTATGTTGTCTATGAAAATGCAGCAGACTTTGATACGATCTTGATTGCAACAGGTTCTGAGGTAAATCTCGCTGTCGCAGCTGCCAAAGAATTGGCTGGTCAAGGTGCAAAAGTCCGCGTAGTCAGCATGCCATCTACAGATGTCTTTGACGCACAAGACGCAGCTTATAAGGAAGAAATCCTTCCAAATGCAGTTCGCCGTCGCGTTGCAGTCGAAATGGGAGCAACTCAAAACTGGTACAAATATGTTGGTCTTGATGGTGCAGTTCTCGGTATTGATACCTTTGGAGCATCTGCCCCAGCACCAAAAGTATTGGCAGAGTATGGATTTACTGTTGAAAATCTAGTCAAAGTAGTTCAAAACTTGAAATAATCGCAGAAATCAGAGTGAAAACTCTGATTTTTTTATTGGCATAAAAACAAGGCACAACCTTGTAAAAGTAGTTGAAATTTGATATAGTAGTCCTATGTAAAATACAAAGGAGAAAATACTATGGAAAATATTAGTCCAAATTTAACATTTGTGATCATGCTTGTAGGTATGTTTGCCTTGATGTTCTTTATGCAACGTTCTCAAAAGAAACAAGCTCAAAAGCGTATGGAAAGCTTGAACAAGCTTCAAAAAGGCTATGAAGTGATCACAATCGGTGGACTCTATGGAACAGTGGACGAAGTAGATACTGAGAAACGGACAATCGTACTAGACGTAGATGGTGTTTATTTGACTTTTGAATTAGCTGCTATCAAGACAGTGTTGCCACTCAAAGAAGCTGTGACACCAGAAGGAGCAGTTATCGACGAAAGTGGAGCAATCGAAGAATAAAACGGGATCCTATCACTCCCGTTTTTCTATGATATGAGAGGAAAAGGGATGAAAAAAATAGTATTTGTGTGCTTAGGAAATATCTGTCGTAGCCCTATGGCAGAGTTTGTGATGAAGTCCATGACGAGTGATTATCAAGTTGAGAGTCGTGCAACTTCGTCTTGGGAACATGGCAATCCGATTCATAAGGGAACGCAGGGGATTTTCCAGCAGTATCAGATTCCCTACGACAAAGACAAAACATCGCTTCAGATTGGCAGAGAAGACTTTGAGTCGTTTGATTATATTATCGGTATGGATGCTTCAAACGTTGCAGATTTGCGTCAAATGTGTCCTCAGGAACAAGAGCACAAGATTTATGCTTTTGCATCTGAAAGTGTTCCAGATCCATGGTACACAGGAGATTTTGAGGAAACCTATGCGCGCATCACAAGTGGATGCCAAAGCTGGTTAGACCGTTTAGAAAATGAGAGTGACAATGGAAAAGTTTAAAGAAATCTTCGAAAAATATCGAGTATATCTAACTCGCCCGCGTATAGAGATTGCAACCGTTCTTCTAATCGTTATCTGCGCCGTGTCAGTTTTTCTATTAAACACACCAAAAAAGGGTGTACTGACACTTGACAATGGTGCGCTTGTTTATGATGGAACCTTGGTAAGAGGGAAGATGAATGGTCAGGGGACTATGACCTTTGAAAACGGGGACCAATACACAGGAGAGTTCAATAATGGGGCTTTCAATGGTAAAGGAACCTTCCAGTCCAAATCTGGTTGGAAATACGAAGGCGATTTTGTAAACGGCCAGGCTGAAGGTCAAGGGAAATTGACGACCGAGCAAGAAGTTGTCTATGAAGGAAGCTTTAAACAAGGCGTTTTCCAACAAAAACAATAACCTCCTGATTAGGGGGTATTCTTACAGACGAAAAAGAAAGCGCTTACTAAATACTTGTTAGCGAAGCATCCTCAATGTAGAAAAAGTTTGTGAAATAAAAATATTTTTATTCTAATTTCACAATCATTAGAGTAAAATCCCGTAGTATTGCAGTATTGAGAAATATTTCACAAATAAATTAAATTTCTTTGTGAAATCTACATGAAACTGTTTACAAAGTTTGAAAAAAGAGTTATAATAAACTTGTGAAAAAATTAACAAAGGGTTTAAATCCTTTAAGGCTATGGAGGAAAATATGGCTGATAAAAAAACTGTAACACCTGAGCAAAAACAACTCGCTGCTGAAAAGCATGTAGACGGACTAGTACAAAAAGCTTTGGTTGCGCTTGATGAAATGCGCAAGTTGAACCAGGAACAAGTTGACTACATCGTAGCGAAAGCTTCAGTTGCAGCTCTTGATGCGCACGGTATCCTAGCACAACACGCAATTGAAGAAACTGGTCGTGGTGTATTTGAAGATAAGGCGACAAAAAACCTTTTTGCCTGTGAACATGTTGTGAATAACATGCGCGGAGTTAAAACTGTCGGAGTTATTGAAGAAGATCCCGTTACAGGATTGACTAAGATTGCAGAACCTGTCGGTGTTGTGTGTGGTGTCACTCCAACAACAAACCCAACATCAACAGCAATTTTCAAATCATTGATTGCTTTGAAAACACGTAATCCAATCGTGTTTGCCTTCCACCCATCAGCTCAAGAATCTTCTGCTCATGCAGCACAAATCGTTCGTGATGCGGCGATCGCAGCTGGAGCTCCTGAAAACTGTGTTCAATGGATTACAGAGCCATCTATGGAAGCAACTGGAGCGCTTATGAACCACGAAGGTATTGCGACTATCCTTGCAACAGGTGGTAATGCCATGGTTAAGGCTGCTTACTCATGTGGGAAGCCAGCTCTTGGGGTAGGTGCCGGAAACGTTCCCGCCTATATCGAGAAATCAGCTGACCTTCGTCAAGCTGCCCATGACATCGTTATGTCTAAATCATTTGATAATGGTATGGTCTGTGCATCAGAGCAAGCGGTTATCATTGATAAAGAAGTATATGACGAATTTGTAGAAGAATTCAAATCATATCACACTTACTTTGTAAACAAAAAAGAAAAAGCCCTTCTTGAAGAATTCTGTTTTGGCGTTAAAGCAAACAGCAAAAACTGTGCTGGTGCTAAACTAAATGCCAACATCGTTGGTAAACCAGCTACATGGATTGCAGAACAAGCAGGATTCAGCGTTCCAGAAGGAACAAATATCTTGGCTGCAGAATGTGCAGAAGTAGGACCAAAAGAACCATTGACTCGTGAGAAATTGTCGCCAGTTATTGCTGTCCTAAAAGCTGAAGATACAGAAGACGGTCTTACAAAAGCTCGTCAAATGGTTGAGTTTAACGGACTTGGTCACTCAGCAGCTATCCATACAAAAGACGAAGAGCTTGCTAAACGCTTTGGTACAGAAATCAAAGCTATGCGTATTATCTGGAACTCTCCATCTACTTTCGGTGGTATTGGGGACGTTTATAATGCCTTCATCCCATCATTAACACTTGGATGTGGTTCATACGGACGCAACTCAGTTGGTGATAACGTGAGCGCTATCAACCTTCTAAACATCAAGAAAGTAGGGAAACGTAGAAATAATATGCAGTGGTTTAAAGTTCCTTCAAAAATTTACTTCGAACGCAATTCCATCCAATACCTTCAAACATGTGAAGATATTGAACGCGTTATGATCGTTACGGACAAATCAATCGAAAAACTCGGTTTCGTTCAACGTGTTATCGATCAATTGAACGCACGTAGCAACCGTGTAACTGTCCAAGTCTTCTCAGATGTTGAGCCAGATCCAGATATCACAACTGTAGAACGTGGTACTGAAGTGATGAGAGCTTTTGAACCAGATACAATTATCGCTCTTGGTGGTGGTTCTCCAATGGACGCAGCGAAAGTTATGTGGCTCTTCTATGAACAACCAGAAATCGACTTCCGTGACTTGGTTCAAAAATTCATGGATATCCGTAAACGTGCCTTCCGCTTCCCATCACTTGGTAAGAAAGCGAAGTACATCGGTATCCCAACAACTTCAGGTACTGGTTCAGAAGTAACACCATTTGCCGTTATCTCTGATAAGAAAAACAACCGCAAATACCCATTGGCTGACTACTCATTGACACCAACGATTGCGATTGTTGACCCTGCTTTGGTTGAATCAGTTCCAGATTTCATTACTGCTGACACAGGTATGGACGTCTTGACTCACGCGACTGAAGCCTACACTTCAAACTTCGCTAACGACTACACAGATGGTATTGCCCTTCAATCAATCAAACTTGTCTTTGAATGGTTGGAAAAATCTGTTAAGACAGCTGACCCAGAAGCTCGTGAAAAAATGCATAATGCTTCTACAATGGCAGGTATGGCCTTCGCCAATGCCTTCCTTGGTATGAGCCACTCAATGGCCCACAAGATCGGTGCGGTTCACCATACTGTTCACGGACGTACAAACGCTATCTTGCTTCCATACGTTATTCGTTACAACGGAACTCGTCCATCTAAGACTACTACATGGCCTAAATACAACTACTGGAAAGCTGATGAGAAATTCCAAGACATCGCGAAAATGCTTGGCTTGCCTCACTCAACTCCAGAAGAAGCGGTTGAAGCATACGCTAAAGCTGTTTACGAACTTGGTGTTGCAGTAGGTATCAAGATGAACTTCAAGGATCAAGGAATTGATGAAAAAGTTTGGAAAGACAGCTTGCATGAAATTGCTCTTCTAGCTTATGAAGATCAATGTTCACCTGCTAACCCACGCTTGCCAATGGTAGCTGACATGGAAGAAATCATGGCAGATGCTTACTATGGTTATGCAGAACGTCCAGGACGTCGTAAATAATCGTTTATCAGCCTAGAGACAGGAGAAATCCTGTCTCTTTTTTGTACATTATTTTGAAAAATGGTATAATAAGCGTATATATTTATTTGAATATCAAACATTTTTATGACATTGTGAGGAAGAAATGGGACAAGTGAATGAATTAGGAGAGAAGGTACGGCTTCTTAGAGAGGAGAAAGGGCTTAGTCGTCCAGTCTTTTGCGGGGATGAGTCAGAGTTGTCCGTTCGTCAGTTGGTCCGCATTGAAAAGGGAGAGTTTCGTCCTACGATAAAAACACTGGAATATATTGCGGATAGGCTAGGTATTCCATCCTATGTCTTGATGCCAGACTACAAGGAATTACCCAAGCGTTACCAAGAATTAAAGTACTTTCTTCTTCATCATCCTGACTATGGAGACAAAGAGTTGCAGGAACAAAAGGAAGAATATTTTGATGAGATTTTTGAATGTTTTTATGATGATTTGCCACGTGATGAGAAAGTGGTAGTGGATTGTCTTCAAGCTATAGATGAGGTGAGGGCGACTGATGATGAACAGTATGGCCTTGCGCTAGTAGATGAGTATTTGGACGAACTTTGTAATCAAGGTGAGTTTTCATTTTCAGATTTTTTAAAAATTAGATTGTATTTTTTATGTAGTTATTTAGAAAATATTAAAAAAGGACACTTATCTATTGATAAGCAGACAAAACTTCAATCAATGTTTCAAAAGGTTTGTGATAGAGTAGAGAAAAGTAGTGCCAAAGATTTATTTCTAGTTCGAGACGTGTTATTTGCAGGATTAGGTAGTTGTGAACTGCTTAACAACCTAGAGTTATTTAAGTTGGCGGTGGAAAAACTCAATTGGATTGCTGAAAAAACACGAGATTTTCAAAAACAACCGATTGTCTTGATGGTAGAGTGGAAATATTATATTCAGACGGATTATGAAACAGCCAAACAAAAGTATGAAGAAGCAAAAATGATGGCGAGAATGTTTAGCAATGAGAAGTTGCTCGTTAGTTTAGATAATGAATGGGCCGAGGATCTAGAAAGATATCGTTAAAGAGTTTATAGGAGTGACATTTCTGTCATTGGAGGCTTTTTAAAAAACTGATATAATTCTAAATGTAAGCAAAAATTATCCTAGGCTTGCTTATTTGAAGAGTTAATGAATAATGTTTTATTTCAGTAACTTAAGCTATATAATATAAAGGAGGGAATTAAAGATGATTAAGTTTTTTTCACTTTTAGTGTCATTGCTTTGGTGGAAATAGAAAATCATTACTATTTTTATGAAGGTAGAAAACGTGCTAGAATTTGAAAGAATAAACAATGTTTTATTGACTGGCATGTCAGAAGTAGGAGATGTACTGCTCATTCGACAAACATTATCAAATCTTATTCAAGTAGAAATAAGAGTTAATGGCTATTTAATGGATCTGATTACAATAAAACCCCAAAAGTTAAAAATTTATCCTTTAGTAGGCATTAAAAAAAATGCACTTATTCTCGTTCAAGAAGTAAGTGTAGGACTGGATATGACGTTAGAGAATAACAGGACATTTAGGAATTTTAATTTTTTTAGAAGATTAAAATAAGAATCAAAGAAAAGGAGAAAAATATATGTGGCGTTGGGTATGGAGAATTGTAAGATGGATTTTAATTAATTTACTATGGGAAGCTCTCTGGGGCTGGGTAAAACAATGGTTTAGTAAATAGGAGGAATTGTTATGTGGCGTTGGGTATGGAAAATTGTAAAATGGATTTTAATTAATTTAATGTGGACAGCTATGTGGGCTTGGGTTGCACAGTGGTTTAGTAAATAGGAGGAATTGTTATGTGGCGTTTCGTATGGAGAATTATTAAATGGATTATTATTGACTGGATTTTAAGAGCAATTTGGGGCTGGGTAAAACAATGGTTTAGTTAATAACAGATGATAAATAATTTCTATTAGAAATTACTAGAATGATTATAATTGAATAAAAAAATAATTGATAGTTATGTCTCGGTTTGAAAATGGGCATTCTCAAAAAGATTATAGACATAACTATCAACTATTTTAATTATAATATAAAAGGAGAAAAAATGAAAGTAGAAAACATTTCGTATCGGGTAAACAGTCGTATACTTTTTGATAATATTTCTTTTGATGCTTCAAATTCAGGTCTCACACTGATTACTGGGAAAAATGGTGCAGGGAAGTCAACATTATTAAAAGTATTACTAGGAATTGTTCAACCATATTCTGGCTCAGTGATTTCTGACGAAAAGGTTAGCTATGTTCCAGATTCTTCGGACAACTATTTCATCGGTTTATCTCCTAATTTATTATTCGAATTTTTACAGAAACAATTTTTTATTGAAACAAATTTGTTTGAAGAACGGTTAAGAGAATTACGAGAACAATTTTATTTGAATGAGAAATTGATGACACAAACAATTCAATCATTGTCATTAGGAGAAAAGAAAAAAGTAATGCTTATAGCAGCATTTTTATTGGATTCTGATTTGTATGTTATGGACGAGCCTTTATCGGGATTAGATCAAATTTCGGTTGAAAATCTTATTCATTTGATTGAGCAAAAGATAAATCTAGGTAAACACTTTATTATTGTAAGCCACGAGAGACAGGAAATTTTACCGACAGTTGATCAGATTATTTCTTTGTAGAGGGAAATTGTATGGAAAAGTTTTATTATTCTATTACTCTGTTGTTCCTATCACGGCAAGGATACTGGAACGATTCGAATAATGTCAAGGAATTATCGCTAATTCAATTGACTTACAAATATTTTTTATCTTCTATTGCCTTGGTTTTTATTTTTTTGATTGCTAAATCAGAAATTTATAATATATTAAAAGAAAATCAAATTTGGGGAATCTTATCATACTTTGAATTAGCAACAATATTGGTTCCTGCAATTCTGTTATTAGGAATACTTTATGAAAATATTTATGTTTTAAAAACTAAAACAGAAAGTACAATGAGGATATTTTTCAATATAACAGGGAGAGAATTTTGGAATATAGTATTCTTTAAGAATTTAATTCTAGTTTTGCCCATCTTAGTAATTATTTTTTTCTATAATATTTCTTTAGGAATATTTGCGTGCCTACTTGTTTTTTTACTTAATAATATATTTTTTATACCGAAAATCAGGTATGTTAGACCAAGATTTAAAAAATCGTTCAGTATGTCCTATTTATTATCTGTTGTTGATGGTTTGACAATGTTTAAAGCGATTACTATACCTGTGTTTTCAACTTTTATGTTTATGTTCATGTGGTTGGTTTTACCAGATTTTTTAGGAATTGATACCACGAATAAAGTGATGATATTGAATACAGCTTTATTCTCAGGGACAGTATTTTTTAGCAATAAAGGGATAAATTTTTATTTTCTTACTTTAAATAAGGATTTCCCTTATCTGAAGGCTGTGGGAATCAATCTTAATAAATTTATAAAAAAAAGAATTTGGTCTTTAAATGTTATTAGTATCTTAGTTCCTGCAACCTCACTATATTTCTTTTTAAATTATCTGGGGTACGGTTTTATAGATATTTTCCTATTTCTTTTCGGAGTCTTTCTAGCATACTTTTTATGCCAAGGAATACAAATGATAGAGGTATTACTATTTCGAGAATATCATTTTCGAGATGCGAAAGAGCTAGAAGCTTTTTCGCTCCCTTTAAAGATGAGGGTGACAATGTATATTATTCGTTTTCTACCAATCCTAGTCTGTCTTTTGGTTAACCAAATAAGAATATTCGGTTTTTTGACTCAGATTTTCTTAAATATAATTTATATTGGTATTGTTTATTTTAGTTTGTATCGGTACACGATAACACAAGTGATTAAAGGAGATTATAATGTCCATTTTATCCATGAAAAATATTTCAAAATTTTACGCTTTGGACGGCAAACATAAAGAACAGGCTCTAAGAAATATTAACCTGCAGATTTCTGAAGGAAAAATTACAGCGATTTATGGTCCGTCAGGCTGTGGCAAAACCAGTCTACTGAATATCATCAGTGGTCTTGATAGGGAGTACGAGGGAGTTTTAGATTTTAAAGGGGAGTCTCTCAGAGAACTATCGGAGATTGAATTGACTCAATTTCGCAAAGACAACATTGGGTTTGTCTTTCAAAACTTCAATCTCATCCCCCATCAATCTGTTCTGGATAATGTCAAGTTACCTCTCTATGTCAAAGATTTATCGGATAAAGAAATGACAAGGATTGCTCAGGAGCAACTTCTCGGTCTAGGGATGGAGCCTTTTATGGCTAAGAATGTGAAACAGCTTTCTGGTGGGCAAAAGCAACGTGTAGCCATTGCACGTGCTCTGGTAAACCAACCAGATATGATTGTAGCTGATGAGCCGACTGGATCACTCGATTCTCAATCTCAGGAGATGGTTTTGGAAGTGTTCAAAAGTTTGGCCCAAGCTGGGAAAACAGTACTGATTGTTACTCATAACCCAGAGGTTACTGAATATGCAGATGTGATTATCAAAATGAAGGATGGTGAAGTCGTTGAAGAAGTCAAAAAATAAAGGATTGTCCTTTAAAAACAAATTCAAACTTTCCTTAAGTAACTTTTTAGAAAGAAAGTGGCGTAACTTGTTGATTGCAGTAGCAACCTCGATTGGTTTTGTAGGCGTGTTGATTTCTTTTGGTCTAGGAAATGCCTTGATTTCAATGATTGATGAAAATACCAACGGTGGCAAGCTTCCTTCCCAAGTTCAGATTGCACTGAATTCCAGTGTTGCTGGCAGAGGTTTTCTAAACCAAGATGATAAGAACTATATCACAGATACGATTGGGAAAGAAAACATTAAATATCTAGAGAGTCCTTTTGGTATGACCATGTCAAAGATTAGCATAGACGGACACGAAGTGGATTTTAGCCAAGCCCTGCCTTCTTATGCTCAGGTTGTGAGTTTATATGAAGATACAAGTATTTCTGTTAGTAGCAATGAAAAAGAAAAAGTGCTAGCAGGATCTCTTTATACGGATGTTAACGAGGAGGGATTGACGATTCCAATGAGTTTGCTCAAAAATTGGAATGAACAAACCGGGAAGAATCTGACAGCTAGTGATGTGATTGGCAAACCAGTCTCGGCAACCATTGTAGAAAATACTGCTGAAGGTAGCAAGTTGGCAGGTTTTCAGACTCATATTGTGCGTGTCATCAATGACGAAGATGATACAGAGGATAGTAATAGTTTTATGGCTTCCAAGCAGATGGAAACGATTTTAAAAGAAGCTGAATTCACAAAGGCCGTATCCTATTTTATTTTTGAGCTTAAAGACCCATCTCGTACGAAAACAGTAACAGAAGAATTGCAGAAAAATAAGAAGTACACAGTTCTTTCTCAACAAGCTGTTCTTGATATTGTGATTACCTTTATTCGTGTCATCCAAGGACTACTGATTGTGCTTTCTTCACAAGCGATTGTGGTGGCAGCAGTTATGATAGGCATCATCATTTATATCAATATCATGCAACGTTCTAAGGAAATCGGTGTCATGAAGGCCGTTGGCTATCAAAATAGAGATGTGAAAGGAATCTTTATCTACGAAGCTCTTTGGATTGTAGGAATTGCCTTGTTTATAGCTTTCATCATTGCTCAAGGGATAGGCAGTCTAGCGAATGTTATTGTTCACCATTTCTATCCATCAATCTCTAAAGTTTTTGAATTAAATCTTCTCTCTATTTTAGGAACCTTCATTTTTGCTTTGTTTCTTGGCTATATTTCTGCCTTCTTCCCAGCACGTAAGATTAGCAAAATGGATCCAGTGGAATCCTTACGCTATGAGTAGAGAAAGAAATTACAGAGGCATCCTATTAAAAAGAAACTGACATAGAAAATCAAGGTCAGCACTTGCAATTAAGCTCAAATAGTTATATAATAGGTTCGTTGAAAGGTGATTTGTAGTGATTCAAGTTACTCTTTTCACAATAAAAATTTCATGATTTTCATAAGGAGGAAATCACTAATGGTAGTTAAAGTTGGTATTAACGGTTTCGGCCGTATCGGTCGTCTTGCTTTCCGCCGTATCCAAAACGTAGAAGGTGTTGAAGTTACTCGCATCAACGACCTTACAGATCCAGTTATGCTTGCTCACTTGTTGAAATATGACACAACTCAAGGTCGTTTCGACGGTACTGTAGAAGTTAAAGAAGGTGGATTCGAAGTTAACGGTAAATTCGTTAAAGTTTCTGCTGAACGTGATCCAGAACAAATCGACTGGGCTACTGACGGTGTAGAAATCGTTCTTGAAGCAACTGGTTTCTTTGCTAAGAAAGATGCAGCTGAAAAACACCTTAAAGGTGGAGCTAAGAAAGTTGTTATCACTGCTCCTGGTGGAAACGACGTTAAAACAGTTGTATTTAACACTAACCACGACGTCCTTGACGGTACTGAAACAGTTATCTCAGGTGCTTCATGTACTACAAACTGCTTGGCTCCAATGGCTAAAGCTCTTCAAGACAACTTCGGTGTTGTAGAAGGATTGATGACTACTATCCACGCTTACACTGGTGACCAAATGATCCTTGACGGACCACACCGTGGTGGTGACCTTCGCCGTGCTCGTGCTGGTGCTGCAAACATCGTTCCTAACTCAACTGGTGCTGCTAAAGCTATCGGTCTTGTAATCCCAGAATTGAACGGTAAATTGGACGGATCTGCACAACGTGTTCCAACTCCAACTGGATCAGTTACTGAATTGGTAGCAGTTCTTGAAAAGAACGTTACTGTTGATGAAGTAAACGCAGCTATGAAAGCAGCAGCTAACGAATCATACGGATACACAGAAGATCCAATCGTATCTTCAGATATCGTAGGTATGGCTTACGGTTCATTGTTCGACGCAACTCAAACTAAAGTTCTTGACGTTGACGGCAAACAATTGGTTAAAGTTGTATCATGGTACGACAACGAAATGTCATACACTGCACAACTTGTACGTACTCTTGAATACTTTGCAAAAATCGCTAAATAATTCATGAGTCGATAAAAGCAAGACTAATAGGTCTTGCTTTTTCTATTTTTAGATAAAACAAAATGGATGATTTAGCGGTCATCCATTCTTTTTTAATTCTCTCTCAAATGTATCAGAAAGGGCAGTGAAGCTCAACTTTTCTAAGGTGAGTGGATGGGTAAGGGATAGTCGGAAGGCATGGAGCATGAGCCGGCTCGTTTTTGATCTAGAGTTATAGAGAGGATCGCCCAAGATAGGGTGCTTGTGATGAGAAAGGTGAACACGGATTTGATGTGTTCGACCGGTCTTTAGTTTGCAACGAACAAGAGAAGTCTTATTTGGAAATTGTTTTAATCGACTTACCTGGGTTTCGGCATGTTGCCCATTTTTGGGATCTACCACTCGTTTTCTGCGATCGTGTCGATCACGACCGATTTTATCTCGGAAGATAAGTTCTTTACTCCCTACTTGCCCCTCTACGAGTGCCCAGTACTCACGAGCGATTTCCTTTTTCTCCAACAAACGATTGAGAATGGGAAGGATAAAAGGATTTTTAGCGAAAAGCACTAAACCGCTTGTTTCCATATCCAGACGATGAACAACATAGCAAGTTTGACCAACGTAGGAAGAGACGTGGTTGAGAAGGGCGATTTCATCTGGTTGATTGCCGTGAGTTTTCATGCCTTCGGGTTTGTTGACAACAATGAGATGTTGGTCTTGGTAAATCTCTTGAACGAGGTCTGGCTTGCCCCAAAGGATTTCTTTTGGGGGATAGTCCTCCTCGTCAAAAGTCAATTGGCAAATATCCCCTGGTTTGACCATCTCGTTCCAGTGAACTTGTTTTTGATTGATCAAGATGCTCTTCTTGATTCTTAGAAAATGGCGGATTTTTCTAGGAATGAGGAGTTGTTCCTCTAGGAATTGCTTGACCGTCATTTGAGGCAGGGATGATGGTAATGTAAATGTGAATTGCATACAGATATTGTAACAAAAAAAGGTCTATTTGGATAGGGAATAGCTAAATTCTTGAGTTCCTATGGTGAAGATGATAAAATAAACGCATGAAATTAGATAAATTATTTGAGAAGTTCCTTTCTCTCTTTAAAAAAGAAACGAGTGAATCAGCAGAGTCTGATTCTACTAGTATGCGTCGTTCACGGAGCGATAGAAAAAAACTAGGCCATGTAGGTCCGATTCGGAAATTCTGGCGTCGCTATCATTTAACAAAAATTGTTCTTATCATCGGATTGAGCACAGGATTGTTGGTGGGGACTTATCTGTTTGCTATAGCCAAGTCCACTAATGTCAATGACTTGCAGAATGCCTTGAAAACAAGAACTCTGATTTTTGACCGCGAAGAAAAAGAGGCTGGCGCCCTATCCGGTCAAAAGGGAACTTATGTTGAGCTGACAGATATCAGTAAAGACTTGCAGAATGCTGTCGTCGCGACAGAGGACCGTTCCTTCTACAAAAATGACGGAATTAACTATGGTCGGTTCTTCCTAGCTATTGTCACAGCAGGTCGTTCTGGAGGCGGTTCTACCATCACCCAACAGTTGGCGAAAAACGCCTATCTGTCTCAGGACCAAACCGTTGAACGGAAGGCCAAGGAGTTTTTCCTAGCTTTAGAATTGACAAAAAAATACAGCAAGGAGCAAATCCTTACTATGTACCTCAATAACGCCTACTTTGGGAATGGCGTCTGGGGTGTAGAGGATGCGAGTAAGAAATATTTCGGTGTATCGGCTGCGGAATTAACCCTTGATCAAGCGGCAACTCTAGCCGGGATGCTTAAGGGGCCAGAGTTGTATAATCCTTTGAATTCCATTGAAGATTCAACTAACCGCAGGGATACTGTATTACAAAACATGGTTGCGGCAGGCTATATTGATAAAAATCAAGAAACGGAAGCAGCTGGAGTAGATATGGCTTCTCAACTCCAAGATAAGTATGAAGGTAAGATTTCTGATTATCGTTACCCATCCTATTTTGACGCAGTTGTCAACGAAGCAGTCTCTAAGTACAATCTAACAGAAGAAGAGATTGTCAACAACGGTTATCGAATCTATACAGAACTTGACCAAAACTATCAAGCAAACATGCAGGTTATTTACGAAAACACTGCGCTATTTCCAACGGCAGAAGACGGAATGCATGCTGAATCAGGTAGTGTTGCTCTAGAGCCTAAAACGGGTGGGGTGCGTGGAGTTGTCGGACGCGTAGCTGGTGATGACAAATCAGGCTTCCGTAATTTTAACTATGCAACTCAGTCTAAACGCAGCCCAGGCTCGACGATTAAGCCTTTGGTCGTTTACACTCCAGCTGTGGAAGCTGGATGGGCTCTGAACAAGCAACTGGACAACCACACCATGCAGTATGACAGTTATCAAGTAGACAACTATGCTGGCATTAAGACTTCTCCTGAAGTACCTATGTATCAAGCCTTGGCAGAATCACTCAACCTACCAGCGGTTGCGACTGTAAATGATTTGGGGATCAATAAGGCTTTTGAAGCTGGAACGAGATTTGGTCTGAATATGGAGAAAGTTGACCGCGTTCTCGGAGTTGCCCTAGGTGGAGGAGTAGAGACGAATCCTCTCCAAATGGCACAAGCCTATGCAGCCTTTGCTAACGAAGGTCTGATGCCCGAGGCGCATTTCATCACTCGTATTGAAAATGCCAGTGGTCAGGTCATCAAGAGTCATAAGAACTCTCAAAAACGAGTGATTGATAAGTCGGTAGCCGATAAAATGACTAGTATGATGCTAGGAACATTTACTAATGGGACAGGGATTAGTTCATCGCCAGCAGATTATGTTATGGCAGGGAAGACAGGTACTACTGAGGCTGTTTTCAATCCGGAATATACCAGTGACCAGTGGGTGATTGGTTATACTCCAGATGTGGTAATTAGCCACTGGCTTGGCTTCCCAACGACAGATGAGAACCATTATTTAGCAGGTTCGACATCTAATGGCGCTGCCCATGTCTTTAGAAGCATGGCCAACACCATCTTGCCTTACACTCCTGGCAGCACCTTTACGGTTGAGAATGCCTATAAGCAAAATGGTATTGAACCAGAAAATACCAAGCAACAAGTCGTTGAAAATGAAACAAATCAGACAGAAGATCCGTTAGGAGATATTCGTAGTCGTGCTCAAAATCTTGTAGATGAAGCAGGTCGGGCGATTTCAGAAGCCAAGATAAAAGAAAAAGCCCAGACAATATGGGACTCAATCCTCAATCTATTTCGCTAATAGGCTTGTCAAAGCCTAGGTTTCTTGTTATAATAGATAAGATGGAGGCGTTATGGCACTAAAAAAAGCAAGCCTAGCTTGTGCAGTTTGCGGTTCAAGGAATTACTCAATCAAAATTAGTGGGAACCCCAAGCCAACACGACTAGAAGTAAATAAATTTTGTAAACATTGTGGAAAATATACGACACATAGAGAAACGAGATAGGAGAGAACGATGGGTTTTATTAAGGATATTTTTAAACTTCTTAAAGAAACAACTTGGCCAACTCGCAAAGAAAGCTGGAGAGATTTTCGCTCTATTATGGAATACACAGCCTTCTTTGTGGTCATTATTTACATTTTTGACCAGTTGATTGTTTCAGGTTTGATTCGATTTATTAACATTTTTTAGAAGAAAAGCGGAGAACTTCTGCTAGCTTTCTTCTATTATGAAAGGAAATATCATGGATAGTTTTGACAAGGGATGGTTTGTTCTACAAACTTATTCTGGCTATGAAAATAAGGTAAAAGAAAATCTATTGCAACGTGCGCAAACTTATAACATGTTGGATAATATTCTACGCGTTGAGATTCCAACACAAACTGTGCAAGTTGAGAAAAATGGAAAGAAAAAAGAAATTGAAGAGAATCGCTTTCCGGGTTATGTCCTTGTAGAAATGGTCATGACAGATGAAGCATGGTTCGTTGTTCGAAACACACCTAACGTAACAGGATTCGTCGGGTCACATGGGAACAGATCAAAACCAACCCCACTATTGGAACAAGAAATCCGTGATATTCTGGTTTCAATGGGACAAACTGTTCAGGAGTTCGACATTGACGTTGAAGTTGGTCAAACCGTCCGAATCATTGATGGTGCTTTTGCAGACTACACAGGTAAAATTACTGAAATTGATAACAACAAAGTGAAGATGATGATTTCTATGTTTGGTAATGATACGATTGCAGAAGTGAATCTCAACCAAATTGCAGAATTATAACCCCCGAGAGGCGCTGCCTCTCTTTTTATGTGCCGTTGAGGGCGGAAGAAGTATAGAATAGAGGAAAGAGACCCATAGGCTCTCGCATTCTGCTAGACTAAAGGCAGAAAGGAGAGATCTATGAATCTAAAAGAATTGTACGAAGAAAGCAAAGGGATTGTCCATAAGTGTCGAAAAGATTATCACCTCCATCTGTGGGAGATAGAGGACTGGGATCAGGAAGGTATGATGTGCCTCTATGAACTGATCAGTCATCATCCAGAGTTACTAGCGGGTGAACGCCACCAACTATATGTCTGCTTTAAAACTAAATTCCGAAATCGTATCCTAGATTACATCCGTAAACAGGAGAGTCACAAGCGTCGTTTCGATAAAGAACCCTATGAGGAGGTGAGTGAGATTAGTCACCGCTTAGGAGAAAAAGGGCTGAGACTGGATGATTATTATCTCTTTCACGAACTTCTGAAGACATACAAATCCGAGCAGAGTAAGGAAAAACAAGAGTTGGTGGACCGTCTCATGGGAGGAGAAATCTTCAGAGGACGCAAGGCCCTACTGAGGGAGCTTTCTATCGTCTTCCAAGAATTTGCATAGGTTGAAAAAAAGTTCTTGACAAAGTAGGAAAAGTAG
>NZ_JUQX01000004.1 GCF_001074565.1 Streptococcus pseudopneumoniae
TAATAAAAACACCCCAAAAGTTAGATTTTTTTCTGTCTAACTTTTGGGGTGCAGTTCATTGTCTAATCCTTTTTGTTATTTATAAGTTTTCAATGAAGAGTAGAATTAAGTGTCAAACTATTTGAAGAATCAAGTTTGTGAAAAAAATCTCAAAATTTTCACAAAAAGGGTTGTAATTTTCTGAAAATTTGTTAAAATAAGTTTTAATCATTTTCAGGAGGAAGCGGATTTGACAAACTATCAGAATTTAGTAAACGGAAATTGGAAATCATCAGAGAATGAAATTACAATCTACTCTCCTATTAATCAGGAAAAGCTTGGTACAGTACCAGCTATGAGTCAGGAAGAAGTTGATGAAGTGATGAAAGCTGGTCGAGCAGTGCTATCTGCTTGGCGTGATTTGGCACCCGTAGAACGTGCAGCCTATCTGCATAAGACGGCAGATATTTTAGAACGTGACAAGGAAGTAATTGGAACGATACTTGCCAAAGAGGTGGCAAAGGGAATTCAGGCAGCTATAGGAGAAGTAGTCCGTACAGCTGATTTGATTAGATATACTGCTGAAGAAGGACTTCGTATCACTGGGCAAGCCATGGAAGGTGGTGGTTTTGAAGCTGCCAGTAAAAATAAAATGTCCATTGTACGCCGGGAACCCGTTGGTATCGTACTCGCCATTGCTCCATTTAATTATCCTGTAAATCTATCTGCATCAAAGATTGCTCCAGCTTTGATTGCAGGAAATGTCGTTCTGTTTAAGCCACCAACACAAGGATCAATCTCAGGTCTCTTATTGGCCAAGGCTTTTGATGAAGCAGGTATTCCAGCTGGAGTATTGAATACCATTACTGGACGTGGATCTGAGATTGGAGATTACATTATTGAACACAAAGAAGTGAACTTTATCAACTTTACGGGTTCAACACCAATTGGTGAGCGAATCGGTCGCCTGGCTGGTATGCGGCCTATCATGCTTGAACTTGGTGGAAAAGATGCAGCTATAGTATTAGAAGATGCTGATTTGGAACACGCAGCCAAGCAAATCGTAGCTGGTGCCTTTAGTTATTCAGGGCAACGTTGTACAGCTATCAAGCGTGTCTTGGTCGTTGATAGTGTAGCAGACAAATTAGCAGACTTACTCCAGACTGAAGTGGCAAAACTAACAGTTGGTAATCCATTCGACAATGCTGATATCACTCCTGTTATTGATAATGCTTCAGCTGAATTCATCTGGGGATTGATTGAAGATGCTCAAGAAAAAGGAGCCAAAGCGCTCAGCCCAATCAAACGTGAGAATAATCTCATTTGGCCAGGACTTTTTGATTATGTCACAAGAGATATGAAATTAGCCTGGGAAGAACCATTTGGACCCGTTTTACCGATTATTCGTGTCGCAGATGTAGAAGAAGCGATTGCCATCGCAAATCAATCTGAGTTTGGACTTCAGTCATCTGTATTTACAAATGATTTTAAAAAAGCTTTTGAAATTACTGAAAAACTTGAAGTGGGAACAGTTCACATCAATAATAAAACACAACGAGGACCAGATAACTTCCCATTTCTTGGAGTAAAAAGATCCGGTGCAGGGGTTCAAGGTATCAGATATAGTATAGAAGCCATGACAAAT
Source organism: Streptococcus pseudopneumoniae (assembly GCF_001074565.1). Classification (GTDB taxonomy): domain Bacteria; phylum Bacillota; class Bacilli; order Lactobacillales; family Streptococcaceae; genus Streptococcus; species Streptococcus pseudopneumoniae_J. The sequence goes on from NZ_JUQX01000004.1 coordinate 1,625, forward strand.
GTTAAATCTATTGTTTTTGATATGAAATAACCTTAAAAATCAGGACAAGATTCCTGATTTTATTTTCAATATAAATTTACTATAAAAAGGGAATACGAACAATAGTATATAAATTGAAAAGAATATATGTGAATAAACATTATTTTTTGCCAAATAGATGAAAGTACTTAAAATCTTAAGATAATTTTTTGAAGGCTTTCATAAAAATATAACATTAATTACGGAAATCTCTTGAAAGTTCCCTCAAAAGATAGTATAATAGAAACACAGAAAACGCTTACAAAAAGAAAGGGGATTGAATGAACAATTTTGAAGCTTTAAGAACCTTTACAACTGGAGAGAATATCCATCTTCAGCATTATCTCGGAGCACATAGAGAGGAGCTTAACGGAGAATTAGGGTATACATTTAGAGTTTGGGCACCAAATGCTCAAGCAGTTCATTTAGTAGGTGACTTTACTAACTGGATAGAAAATCAAATTCCTATGGTTCGAAATGAATTTGGGGTTTGGGAAGTTTTTACTAGCCTAGCTCAAGAAGGGCAAATCTATAAATACCATATCACTCGTGCAAATGGTCATCAGATTATGAAGGTTGATCCTATGGCCCTTCGTTTTGAAGCTCGCCCAGGTACAGGAGCTATTCTAACAAATATTCCTGACAAGAAATGGAAGGATGGTCTTTGGTTAGCTCGTAGAAAACGGCTAGGTTTTGCGGAACGTCCAGTCAATATCTATGAAGCGCACGCTGGGTCTTGGAAGAGAAATCCAGATGGTAGTCCCTATAGCTTTGCACAACTAAAAGAAGAGTTGATTCCTTATCTTGTTGAGATGAACTATACTCACATTGAGTTCATGCCTTTAATGGCGCATCCGCTTGGTTTGAGTTGGGGATATCAGCTCATGGGGTATTTTGCTCTAGAACATTGCTATGGGCGACCAGAAGAATTTCAGGATTTTGTTGAAGAATGCCATTTAAATAACATCGGTGTAATTGTGGACTGGGTTCCAGGTCATTTCACTATCAATGATGATGCTCTTGCTTATTATGATGGAACTCCGACTTTTGAATACCAAGACCACAACAAGGCCCATAACTACGGTTGGGGAGCTCTTAACTTTGACCTTGGGAAGAATGAAGTTCAGTCATTCTTGATTTCTAGTATCAAACACTGGATTGAGTTTTATCATTTAGACGGTATTCGAGTAGATGCGGTTAGCAACATCCTCTATCTCGACTACGATAATGCCCCATGGACTCCAAATAAAGATGGCGGGAACCTCAACTACGAAGGTTACTATTTCCTTCAACGTTTAAATGATGTAATCAAGTCAGAGCACCCAGATGTGATGATGATTGCGGAGGAGAGTTCGTCAGCTACCCAGATTACTGGTTCGAAAGAGTCAGGTGGGCTTGGCTTTGACTATAAGTGGAACATGGGCTGGATGAATGATATTCTTCGTTTCTATGAGGAAGATCCTATTTATCGTAAGTATGATTTTAATCTAGTGACTTTCAGCTTTATGTATGTTTTCAAAGAAAACTACCTCTTACCTTTTTCACACGATGAAGTCGTTCACGGCAAGAAGAGTATGATGCACAAGATGTGGGGCGATCGCTACAATCAATTTGCAGGCTTGCGCAATCTTTACACCTATCAAATTTGCCACCCTGGTAAGAAATTGCTCTTTATGGGAAGTGAATACGGTCAATTCTTAGAATGGAAATCTGAAGAGCAATTAGAATGGTCAAACTTAGAAGATTACATGAACTCTAAGATGAAACACTTTACTTCACAGCTTAATCAATTTTACAAAGACCATCGTTGTCTTTGGGAGATTGATACTAGCTATGACGGTATTGAAATCATCGATGCAGATAATAGAGACCAGAGTGTCCTTTCCTTTATTCGTAAGAGTAAAAAAGATGAGATGTTAGTCTGCGTCTTTAATATGGCACCAGTTGAACGTAAAGACTTTACAATCGGACTTCCAGTCGCAGGTGTTTATGAAGAAGTTTGGAACACAGAATTAGAAGAATGGGGAGGTGTGTGGAAAGAGCACAATCAAACAGTTCAGACTCAAGAAGGCTTATGGAAAGATTATGAGCAGACTTTGACCTTTACCCTGCCTGCCATGGGAGCAAGCATCTGGAAGATCAAGCGTCGTTTGAAACCGACTAAGCAAAAAGAGTAGAATGCTATTGATTAGGTAATGATGTAAGATGTTACTAGTTGGTTTACTTGGATTGGACTTGAAACACAAGAAAAATGGACTTCCTATTATTTTTATAAAAAGTTTGACTTCCGACCTTCTTACGATTTTAACGTTCACATGTCTATAAAAAGGAGTAGAAAATGAAGAATGAAATGCTAGCTTTGATCCTTGCGGGTGGGCAAGGAACACGTCTCGGAAAACTCACTCAAAGCATTGCCAAACCGGCAGTGCAATTCGGTGGGCGCTACCGTATCATTGACTTTGCGCTTTCAAACTGTGCTAACTCTGGGATTCACAATGTCGGTGTTATTACTCAGTACCAGCCTCTCGCCTTGAACAACCATATCGGAAATGGGTCCAGCTGGGGCTTGGATGGTATTAGTTCAGGGGTCTCAATCCTGCAACCTTATTCCGCAAGTGAAGGAAACCGTTGGTTTGAAGGGACCAGTCACGCTATCTACCAAAACATTGACTACATCGACAGTGTTAATCCTGAGTATGTTTTGATTCTTTCTGGTGACCACATCTACAAGATGGACTACGATGATATGCTTCAGTCCCATAAGGATAATAATGCCAGTTTGACAGTAGCTGTCCTAGACGTCCCTCTCAAAGAAGCTAGCCGTTTTGGTATCATGAATACAGATGCCAATAACCGTATCGTTGAATTCGAAGAAAAACCTGCTCAACCTAAGTCTACAAAGGCTTCTATGGGGATTTATATCTTTGACTGGAAACGACTTCGCAATATGCTTGTTGCTGCTGAAAAGAGTAATGTAGATATGTCAGACTTTGGTAAGAACGTTATTCCTAACTATCTCGAGTCTGGTGAAAGTGTCTATGCCTATGAATTTAATGGCTACTGGAAAGACGTTGGTACCATCGAATCACTCTGGGAAGCCAATATGGAGTACATTTCGCCAGAAAATGCCTTGGATAGCCGTAATCGTCAGTGGAAAATTTACTCAAGAAACTTGATCTCACCACCCAACTACTTTGGAGCGCATGCACACGTTGAGGATTCATTGGTCGTGGATGGCTGTTTTGTAGATGGAACGGTTAAACGTTCGATTCTTTCAACAGAAGCACAGGTTCGTGAAGGAGCCGAGGTCGTTGATTCTGTCATCATGAGTGGGGCTATTATTGGCCATGGAGCAAAGATTACTCGTGCTATTATTGGTGAAGGTGCCATTATTGCAGACGGCGTAGAGATTGACGGAACTGACGAAGTACAAGTAGTAGGATACAATGAAGTAGTGGGGGTAGCAACAGATGAAGATTGATAAATATTCAGCCATTTTAGGAAACACAGTTGGTTTTCATGATATGTCAACGTTAACAGAACACCGTCCGGTAGCTAGCTTGCCTTTCGGTGGGAAATACCGTTTGATTGACTTCCCCCTTTCCAGTCTTGCAAATGCAGGTGTTCGTAGTATCTTTGGTATTTTCCAACAAGATAATATCAGCTCAGTATTCGACCATATCCGTTCAGGTCGTGAGTGGGGCTTGTCCACCCTTCTAAGTCACTACTATCTAGGAATTTACAATACTCGTGTTGAAAGCAGTACAGTTGGAAAAGAGTATTACCAACAACTTCTTACCTACTTGAGACGTTCAGGTTCAAACCAAACCGTTTCGATTAACTGTGATGTGCTGGTGAATATTGACTTGAATCAAGTCTTCCACCTACACAATACAACGAAAGGTCCGATTACAGTTGTATATAAGAAACTTCCAAAGAAAGACATTTCTGATGTGAATGCTATCTTGGAAATTGATGAAACTGACCATGTTCGTTCGCACAAACTCTTTGATAACAAATCTACGGATGAGCTCTTCAACATGTCTACAGATATCTTTGTTGTGGATACTCCTTGGTTGATTGAACGACTTGAAGAAGAGGCTCAGAAAGAATATCCTGAAAAGTTGCGTTATGTTCTCCGCGATTTAGCTGCAAAAGAAGGAGCTTTTGCTTACGAATACACAGGCTACTTAGCGAACATTCATTCTGTTCAGTCCTATTATCAAGCAAACATCGATATGCTTGAATCTAAAAAATTCTACTCTCTTTTCTCACCAAATCAAAAAATTTATACCAAAGTTAAGAATGAAGAACCAACCTACTATGCGAATACTTCAAAAGTAAGTACTTCTCAGTTTGCTTCTGGTAGTATCATTGAGGGTGAAGTAGTTCAGTCAGTTCTATCTCGTAACATTTATGTTCACAAAGATAGTGTGGTGAAGGACAGCATTTTATTCCCTCGAGTTGTGATTGGTCAGGGTGCCCAAGTTGAATATGCTATCTTGGACAAGGGTGTTGAAGTTGCGGACGGTGTTGTCATTCGAGGAACAGCAGAACATCCAGTTGTAGTTAAGAAGGGTGAAACAGTAACAGAGGACATTTATTCATGAAAATTTTATTTGTAGCAGCAGAAGGAGCACCCTTTTCAAAAACAGGTGGTTTGGGCGATGTCATTGGCGCACTTCCTAAATCACTTGTAAAAGCGGGGCACGAAGTTGCAGTTTTCTTGCCTTACTATGATATGGTAGAAGCTAAGTTTGGTGACCAGATAGAGGATGTTCTCCACTTTGAAGTTAGTGTAGGATGGCGTAGACAGTACTGTGGTATTAAGAAAACGGTCTTGAATGGGGTTACCTTCTACTTCATTGATAATCAATATTATTTCTTCCGTGGCCATGTGTACGGTGATTTTGACGATGGTGAACGCTTTGCTTTCTTCCAACTGGCTGCTCTTGAAGCCATGGAACGCATCGGCTTTATCCCTGACCTTCTCCATGTTCATGATTACCACACAGCCATGATTCCCTTCTTGTTGAAAGAAAAGTATCATTGGATTCAAGCATATCAAGGAATCAGAACAGTTTTAACTATTCATAATTTGGAATTTCAAGGTCAATTTTCTGAAGGAATGTTGTGGGATTTGTTTGGTGTTGGATTTGAACGCTATGCTGATGGAACCCTTCGCTGGAATGATTGCCTTAACTGGATGAAGGCTGGTATCCTATACGCGGATCGTGTCTCAACCGTTTCTCCTAGCTATGCACATGAGATTATGACCAGTCAGTTTGGTTGCGGTTTGGACCAGATTCTTCGGATGGAGTCAGGTAAGGTTTCAGGTATTGTCAATGGTATTGACGCAGATCTTTATAATCCTCAAACAGACCCACTTTTAGATTATCATTTTGATAAGGAAGATTTGTCTGGAAAAGCACAAAATAAAGCAAAATTGCAAGAGAGAGTCGGTCTACCAGTGCGAGCTGATGTTCCTCTAGTTGGGATTGTCTCTCGTTTGACGCGCCAAAAAGGTTTTGATGTTGTGGTAGAAAGTTTGCACCGTTTCTTACAGGAGGACGTTCAAATAGTCCTTTTAGGTACAGGAGATCCTGCTTTTGAACATTCCTTCTCCTGGTTTGCACAAGTCTATCCTGACAAACTATCAGCAAATATCACTTTTGACGTCAAGCTCGCTCAAGAAATCTACGCAGCTTGTGACCTCTTCCTCATGCCGAGCCGTTTTGAACCATGTGGCTTGTCACAAATGATGGCTATGCGCTACGGTACTCTACCATTGGTTCATGAAGTGGGTGGATTGCGTGATACGGTTCAATCCTATAATCCAATTGAAGGAACTGGAACTGGATTTAGCTTTGACAATTTAACACCATATTGGCTTAACTGGAGTTTCCTAACAGCCTTGGATGTTTATAAGTACCAGCCAGACGTTTGGAGAAATCTACAAAAACAAGCTATGGAATGTGATTTCTCATGGGATACAGCTTGCAAGTCTTACCTTGACTTATACCATAGTCTAGTCAACTAATAGATAAAATCGTATGATTCTTTCATACGATTTTTGGGCTATTTAGAGAAGAGGTGAAGTAATGACCCATGTAAAAGGCCTATGTGTCATGGATGTTGACGGAACCTTAATAGCAGAAGAGGTGATTGATCTTTTAGGAAGAGAAGCAGGTTGCGAAGCCGAAATTTCGCAAATTACAAGCCAGGCAATGCGAGGTGAACTGGATTTTAAAACAAGTTTAAGAGCAAGAGTGGCTTTGTTAAAAGGGCTTCCGATTTCGGTCTTTGATACAGTTTTCAAATCCATTCATCTTTCCAAGAATGCTCGGGAATTTATCTCCATTCTCCAAAAGAATGGCATCCTCGTCGGTTTAGTGTCTGGTGGCTTTACACCAATCGTTGAGAGATTAGCAAAATCCCTAGGTATTTCCTATTTCTCTGCCAACCAGTTGGAAGTCAAAGACAACTTTTTAACAGGTCGACTAGTTGGTGAAATTGTTACAGCCCAAGTAAAACAAGCTACTCTTGAGAAATGGAGAAAGGAATTAGAACTACCCAAAGAAAGAACGATTGCTATCGGTGATGGTGCCAATGACCTCTTGATGTTAAAGACAGCAGGACACGGTATAGCCTTTTGTGCCAAAGAGGTCGTAAAAGCCGAGATAGCTTGTCATGTAGATACGAGGGATCTTTTAGAAGTTCTACCTTTGATTGATTTCTTAGAATGAGAGGGGACTATGAAAATTGTAATTGCACCTGATTCTTTTAAAGAAAGTTTGACGGCAGAAGAGGTCGCTCAAGCTATAAAAAGGGGCTTCGAACAGTCAATAGCGGATGTAGAATGTCTGCTTTGTCCTGTTGGCGATGGTGGGGAAGGAACTGTAGATGCTATTCGACATTCTCTTGAGCTCGAAGAAAAATGGCAAGAGGTTACGGGACCTTTTGGTCTTAAAGAAGCAATGCGCTACTTTCAAAAAGATCAAATAGCGCTCTTTGAAGTTGCTGACTTGGTTGGTCTTGGAAAGATTCCCCAAGAGAAACGAAAACCTCTTCACATCCTAACCAGAGGTATTGGAGAGTTGATTCGCCATCTCATTAATCAAGGGATGAAAGAAATCTATATCGGAGTTGGTGGTACGGCTAGTAATGACGGTGGGATAGGTATTGCTGCTGGTTTAGGTTATCGTTTTTATGATAAGAAGGGAAAAGAATTGCCTGCTTGCGGTCAGACATTGCTTGAGTTCGAGTCAGTTTCAGACAGTGAGTTGTATAGGATTCCTGAAGATGTGAAAATCCGCATTTTAGCAGATGTCGTGAGCCCTTTATGTGGTCATCAAGGAGCGACCTATACATTTGGAAAACAAAAGGGCTTGGATCCTGCTTTGTTTGAGACAGTAGATTTGGCTATACAGCGATTCTATGAAAAATTCTCACCTTCAACCCTTTCTTTGAAGGGAGCAGGAGCTGGAGGTGGCATTGCTGCTGGACTCTGTGCCTTTACTCAGGCTAGTATCGTATCTGGGATTGATACTTGTTTGGACTTGATAGACTTTGACAAGCGGGTTGAAGATGCTGACTTGGTTATCGTTGGAGAAGGCAGGCTGGACAGTCAAAGCATCGCTGGGAAAGCTCCTATCGGTGTAGCAAAAAGAACTCCTAAGGGAGTTCCTGTTATCGCTATTTGCGGTAGTTTTGCTGACGATTTGCCTCCCCTACCATTTGAAAATATAGAAGCTGCCTTTTCCATTTTAGAGAAATGTGAACCTTTAGAGAATAGTTTGAAAAATGCAAGTCTCTATTTGGAGCACACAGCTACTAATATCGGTCATTTATTAAATATGAGGAAGGATTAACCTAACCATTTTTTCCAGATGGATTTTTTAACTGGTTCATCCTGCTCAACCTCCCATAGATTTGGAAAAGCCAGCCGGAGATCCTTTTCATCTACTTGAACAGGTTCGTTCGTGTGAATGACAAGGCCGAAAGGAGAGGTGATATGATCATCCGAAACAATAGTCGCCTGGCAGTTGCTTTTCTTTGCTTGTTTTAAGTAAAAGACTTGTTTGTCAAACTCGATATTTGGTGAGATTTTCACAAAAAGTTCCTCTACCTTTTCTTGAAAACCATCTAAAATAGAGAAAAATCCATGTTCTAATTCAGGACTATTGGCAGTACTGATATCCGCGTATCCAAGAACTCTTTCCTCGAAAGTCCCGAGATAGCGGCGTTGTTCGTCAGGGTTTAATTTCGGCCCACCATGAGCTTTTTCTAGTAGTTGTTTTGATAAATCTGTCATAAAAACAGTATATCACAAAAATCGCATGAAAACAGACAAAAGAAAGCGATTACTTTATAAAGTTAAGGAAAATTTGCACAAAGATAACGTTTTTTCTTGAAAAACGCTTATTTTTAAGGTATCATAGAGGTGTAAAAAATTTAACTCAAAGGAGAGTAAAAAATGTCAATTATTACTGATGTTTACGCTCGCGAAGTCCTAGACTCACGCGGTAACCCAACACTTGAGGTAGAAGTTTATACTGAATCAGGTGCTTTCGGACGTGGTATGGTTCCATCAGGAGCTTCTACTGGTGAACACGAAGCAGTTGAACTTCGCGACGGTGACAAATCTCGTTACGGTGGTCTTGGTACACAAAAAGCTGTTGACAACGTAAACAACATCATCGCTGAAGCTATCATCGGCTACGATGTACGTGACCAACAAGCTATCGACCGTGCTATGATCGCACTTGACGGTACTCCTAACAAAGGTAAATTGGGTGCAAACGCAATTCTTGGTGTGTCTATCGCTGTAGCTCGTGCTGCTGCTGACTACCTTGAAATCCCACTTTACAGCTACCTTGGTGGATTCAACACTAAAGTTCTTCCAACTCCAATGATGAACATCATCAACGGTGGTTCTCACTCTGACGCTCCAATCGCTTTCCAAGAATTCATGATCGTACCTGCTGGTGCACCAACATTCAAAGAAGCTCTTCGTTGGGGTGCTGAAATCTTCCACGCTCTTAAGAAAATCCTTAAATCACGTGGTTTGGAAACAGCCGTAGGTGACGAAGGTGGATTCGCTCCTCGTTTCGAAGGAACTGAAGACGGTGTTGAAACTATCCTTGCTGCTATCGAAGCTGCTGGTTATGTTCCAGGTAAAGATGTCTTTATCGGATTTGACTGTGCATCATCAGAATTCTATGATGAAGAACGTAAAGTTTACGACTACACTAAATTTGAAGGTGAAGGCGCTGCTGTACGTACTGCTGCAGAACAAATCGACTACCTTGAAGAATTGGTAAACAAATACCCAATCATCACTATCGAAGATGGTATGGATGAAAACGACTGGGACGGTTGGAAAGCTCTTACTGAACGTCTTGGTGGTAAAGTACAATTGGTTGGTGACGACTTCTTCGTAACAAACACTTCTTACCTTGAAAAAGGTATTGCAGAAGGTGCTGCTAACTCAATCCTTATCAAAGTTAACCAAATCGGTACTCTTACTGAAACATTTGACGCTATCGAAATGGCGAAAGAAGCTGGTTATACTGCAGTTGTATCACACCGTTCAGGTGAAACTGAAGATTCAACAATCGCTGACATCGCAGTTGCAACTAACGCAGGACAAATCAAGACAGGTTCACTTTCACGTACAGACCGTATCGCTAAGTACAACCAATTGCTTCGTATCGAAGACCAACTTGGTGAAGTAGCTGAATACCGTGGATTGAAATCATTCTACAACTTGAAAAAATAAAATAGTTCAGTGAACTATTTTATCCCGAACCTTGAAACTCAAAAGTTCAGCCGTTGATTTAACAACGATTTAAGCCCCTCGGATTTTATCCGAAGGGCTATTTTTGTGTTCATGGGGCATAAAGGGTGCAGAGTTTATGGTATAATAGACAAAAATATTTGAATTAGAAAGAAATTATGTCTAAAGAAATTGATATTGAGTATTACCACCAGCTAGCTTCGCAAAAGCAGAAAGAGCATCGTAAAGTGTTAGCCAATCTAAAGAAAAAGCCACCAAAGAATCTAGATAAGATTGCCCAGCAGATTCACCAAGAAGTTTTTGCTGAGATTGATTGTACCGCCTGCGCTAACTGTTGTAAGACTTTGGGACCCGACTTCAAAGAAGCAGATATTACCCGTATCGCTAAGTATTTTAAGATGAAATTACCAGCTTTTGAAGCGGAATTTCTGCAGGTGGATGAAGATGGGGACAAGGTTTTCAAATCCATGCCTTGCCCCTTTCTAGGAGGAGACAATCTCTGTTCTATCTATGATGTTCGTCCAAAGGCCTGCCGAGAATTTCCCCATACAGACCGTAAAAAGATCCATCAAATCAACCATTTGACGATTAAGAACACCTTGACCTGCCCAGCAGCTTATCTCTTTGTTGAGAAATTAAAGGATAGGTTATAGAAATATACACCTCTGAATCTTGTACAAATATTCTAGGGCGGAAGTATCTGATATCTGATAGACTATAGATAGAATTGAACATGGCCTAAAAGCTGTGTGAAAAAGATAAAATTTCCTAGGACCAGAAACTCCAGCGTCAATTTTCCTATTTTCACTTTGCTTTTAACGTCTTTTGTATCTTGTGGAGGTAAGAAGAAACGAATATGATGCATCAATTCAATCAAACCATGGATTATTTGGAGCAGCAACTGACTTCAGAAGTGGATATGAAAAGATTTCAGCAACTATCGGGCTATTCGTACCCTCTCTTTAGCAGGCTCTTTTCCATCCTAGCAGATATGACTTTAGCAGAATATTTGCGCAATCGCAGGCTGTCAGAAGCTGTGACAGACTTGCGGGAAAGCACTGAGAAAGTCATTGACATAGCGCTGAAATACGGCTATGACTCTGCGGATGCCTTCAGCGCAACCTTTAAGAAATTCCATGGTGCGACCCCCTCAGAAGTTCGAAATGGAAAACCTTATCGGGTCTTTCCTAGACTTCAATTATCCTTAAAGATTACAGGAGGAAAGAACATGGATATCAAGATTCAAAAGAAACCTGCTTTTACCGTGGCAGGCGTTCTATTGGAAGCTATTGACAATAGCCAATGCCCGTCTGCATGGGAGCAGCTTTATGCAAATCACAGCTTTGAAAGTCTAGAGAGTCTGGGAAGTGGCCAATCCTTTGGTCTCTGCTCGGATGTGAAAGAAGGCGAAATCATTAACTACATGGCGGCTTATGATGTGACGGATAAAGCGAAAGCAGAAGAACTAGGTCTGTCAATCAAAGACATCCCAGCAGCTGAATATGCTATCGTCCCAGTCAAAGGTCCTATACCAGCTAGCATTCACAATGCTTGGAAGTATGTTTTGGAGGTTTTTTTCCCAGAAACAGGCTATCGCCACTCAGGAGCGCCAGATTTTGAAGTCTATACTGAAGGAGATATGTCGTCACCAGACTATCAAATGGAACTCTGGATACCAGTAAGCAAGGACTAGATAATTTTCTATTTTTTATAAAGATGGAAAGCTGACTCTGTAGAAGGTATCTTTTACAGAGTTTTTCTTTGTTTGAGAAATAACTTATGCAAAAAAGAATTACAATTTAATTTAAATTTAAGTATAAAGAAATTCATGTCTATAAATCAAACATACCATAATTTTTGTCTGGATTTTATGGGGCATGCGAATAGTTTTCTCGGTATAATAGTCCCATAGAAGATAAGGAGGCATGAATATGCAGATGTATTTTGGAGATGTGTCAATTTGCTATAGCTATTCATTGGCAATGGCACTAGAAACCTATGGTTATGACTTTAAAGCAGAGTTTTTAGAGGCAATTATGGTGATGGGAAATGGCGCTAGTATCGTGAAGGAAGATGAGGAGCATCCTTTAGTATTCTTTGATAATGGAATGCCAGACCTTTCCATCTCCCATTCCTTAAAAATACTAGGTTTTGACTATGAGGATTTCTATCTAAAAGATGGAACTGAAGTAGATTTGGAAGAGATTAAAGGAAAGTTGGAAACATTTCTGTCCAATGGACCTGTCGTACTGGGACCTCTTGATATGGGGCATTTGACTTACAATCCCAATCACACAATCCTTTATGGTGTGGATCACTTTGTAACCGTGTATGCTCTTGATGGTCAGTATCTCTATTTGCATGATCCGGCTGGTTTTGCCTGTATGAAGGTTACTTTTAATGACATTATAGAAGCTTGGAAGGCGGAGGCTATTGACTATAAGCGTGGATCTTACTCTATGTGGGGAAATTTTAAGAAGGTCAAGAGCCCTAGTCAGACTGAAATCTATCAGGAAACGGCAAGGATTATGAAGACCCGATATCAGAATGGTCAAAGTGGTGTGTTGGAATGCTATGCAAAAGCAGTTGCTGAAAACGGCTTAAATACGGAGCAAAAACAACTGCATCAGTATTTCAGCTTTAAACTTGCGGCTGTTCGAAATCTCTATCTCAGTAACTTCTTAAAAGCGCATGATCCGAAAGGGGCAAGATTAAAAGAGGAATTGGCTACTCTATTTGGCCAAGCCCACCTTTCGTGTTTAAAAGAAGATTACCAAAAACTATCCCGCTTGCTCTATCAGATAGCTGAAGCGGACCGTCGCTTTAGAGATTTATATGTAAACTAGTAACTATAAGCATAAAATAACTAGTCAGTAAAAGCAGTTTTTCGTAAAATGAAGAACTGCTTTTTGATTATGGTATAATGAAGTAAGGAAATAGCATATCCAACTTAAAAATGAAGGGAGAACTCCTATGCCTAGACCAAGAACGAAAGAGGAATTAGTGCTAGCCTCTAAGGAAAACTATGAAAAGCTCAATCACTTTATATCTAAATTAAGTGAAGAGGAACTACAGACTCCTTTTGATTTTTCAAAAGATCAAAAGAAAAAAGAAGCTCACTGGAAAAGAGATAAAAATCTAAGAGATGTTCTGATCCATCTCTATGAATGGCATCAGTTACTTTTGACCTGGGTACATTCCAATCAAAAGGGTCATGAAAGACCTTTTCTCCCTGAACCTTATAATTGGAAAACTTATGGGGAAATGAATGTCGCATTTTGGAAGAAGCACCAGAAAACGTCATTAGAAGAAGCAACTAGACTACTAGAGCAATCGCATAAAGAGGTTTTAGAGTTGATGGAAGGCTTCAGCAATGACGAATTGTTCACAAAAGGTGTCTATAAGTGGACGGGAGGGACAAGTCTAGGTTCCTACTTTGTCAGTAGTACCTCCAGCCACTATGACTGGGCTCTGAAAAAACTCAAAGCTCATCAGAAAAATTGTAAGAATGGCTAGTTGAAGTGCTATTGAAATTCACCAAAGGTTCTTCTAAGCTTCGAATAGCTTAGTTCTCGTGAATTTTGAGCTCTTCTAGCTTTAGAATCCTTCAAAAATTAAAATTTAAGGCTATCATAGACTTAGAATAGGTCTAAAACATTTATATCAATGTAATTCTAAACTTAGAATTACATTGATATTAAAGGAATTGAGCTGTTCGATGCTTAGAATAGCTTGATTCTGAGAAATGTTGACTAGAAAATGGATCGAATGGCTTTTTTCTGATATAGGATGATAGATAGATGGGTGAGATGATGAACATACAAAAAGAGAAAGTTAGAAAAGAGTTGCTATCCCTCTGTTTTGGAGAGCTTGCAGCCGTTCTATCCATTTGGTTTTGTTTTTTCCTTTTGAAAAATCGGCTTGGTGATGTGAATAGTCTAGTAACCATTCTCTATCCTTTGTCTTTACTGACATTTATTTTGCTTCAAGGTTCAATCTATTGGGCAATTTTGATTAGAAGACTGTCGAATCCCCAGTTCGGAAGTGTAAATGTCCCTAGAATATATGGTGGGCTCAGAATACTAGACCTCGTTTTACTTATTTCAGGCTTTCCTTTTATAGTCTGGAACACACAGAGTGTCCAAGTGGCTATCTTAGCCACGTTGATACAACTTTTTGCCCTTATCGAATGGGTTAATTATTTCCTCGTACGCCTATCTTATAGCTTGAATCCACTTGTTTTATGGAAACGAATTGCAAAGGGAAAACTTGAAAAAAGCAGAATAGCCAAGGAGTTGGGGTAAGAGAAATGAAGAGTTTAGTTATTCATTTTACAATATGCTATAATTAAGCTATTAAATTTTTAAAACAACTACTTAAAGTGAGATAAGTATGCAAATAAACTCTAGAAAACAGAAATCAGATATTGTTATTTCTAAACCGTCAGCCAGTGAAGTAGAAAAATACTTGAAATCGTGGAAAAACCTTAAAAATTATAGGTTACAAGAAGATGCTTTAGATAAATTATTTTTTGAGCTGTTACCAAGTAACGAAGAAATTTCTGACATCTTATTAAAGGTTGCTACGTTGAATGATTTTTATAGTACAAATATTTTCTCAGTTTATCCAGTTGCAGAACATATACTGAGTCTTAAAATTGACGAGAGGTTGAGACAAGGTGATGTAACTTTAGTCAATGAAATTCAAAATGTTACTATCAATGGTGTAACTAGAAAGTTCTATTCTTTTTCAACTAAATACTGTTCCCATCATAATCCTAAAGAATACCCTATTTATGATAGCTATGTAGAAAAGGTATTGAAATACTTTAGAAAAACAGATAAATTTTCTAAATTTAAGAATTCAGACCTAAAAGATTATCAAAAATTTAAAAATATAATTATTGCTTTTAGAGAATACTATGGATTAGAAGAATTTAATCTTAAAGAGATTGATCAGTATTTATGGCAGTTGGGAAAAGAATATTTCCCTAATAAATACTAGTAACTTGTTCTCGCTTAGAAAGGAAAAACCATCAAATTGCCCTACAAATTTCTACTCTTCGACCTCGACCACACCTTGCTTGATTTTGATGCTGCTGAGGATGTGGCTTTGACGCAACTTCTAAAAGAAGAAGGGGTTGCGGATATTCAAGCCTATAAAGACTATTACGTTCCCATGAACAAGGCTCTCTGGAAGGACTTGGAGCAAAAGAAAATCAGTAAACAAGAACTGGTTAACACGCGCTTTTCTCGTTTATTTGCCTATTTCGGACAGGAAAAAGACGGTATGTTACTTGCCCAGCGTTACCAATTTTATCTCGCACAGCAGGGGCAAACTCTTTCGGGCGCTCATGAGCTCTTAGACAGTCTCATCGAACGTGATTATGACTTGTTTGCTGCGACAAATGGCATTACTGCAATCCAGACAGGGCGTTTGGCTCAATCTGGTCTGGCTCCCTATTTCAACCAAGTCTTTATCTCCGAGCAATTGCAAACTCAAAAACCTGATGCACTATTCTATGAAAAAATTGGTCAGCAGATTGCTGGATTTGATAAAGAAAAGACGCTGATGATTGGAGATTCCCTAACCGCTGACATTCAAGGTGGAAATAATGCTGGAATCAACACTATCTGGTTCAATCCCCATCATCTGGAAAATAAGACGCAAGCCCAGCCGACTTATGAAGTTGAGTCTTATCAAGCTCTTCTAGATCTCCTAGATAAACTGTAAAAAGTGGTTTCCATAGCCACTTTTTGCTATAATAGAGGCAGTAAAAATGAAGGAGTTGGCTTTATGCAACACTCATCTTGGCATGCTTTGATTAAGGAGCAATTACCTAAGGGTTATTTCGGGAAAATCAATCAATTTATGGAGCAGGTTTATGCTCAAGGAACTGTTTATCCACCCAAGGAAAAGGTTTTTCAGGCTCTCTTGACAACACCGCTTGAAGAAGTTAAGGTGGTGATTCTAGGGCAGGATCCCTATCATGGACCAGG
>NZ_JUQX01000005.1 GCF_001074565.1 Streptococcus pseudopneumoniae
ACAACCTAAGAAAGATATTCCAGGTTACCGCTTCGTAGAGACTAAGAAACTTCCAAACGGTGACACAGAACATGTCTACGAAAAAGTTGTTACTGCCCCTCAACAAAAACCGACTGAGCAATCTCCAACTACTAAAGCAACCAAAGAATTACCTAATACTGGTACGGAAGATCATTCAGCTTTGGCAACTCTAGGAGTACTTGGTTTGATGAGCGGATTTGGACTTGTGTCTCACAAGAAAAAAGAAGACTAATTCTATACTCGAGATTCTAAGTAGTATCCATTAGTTTCTTAAACAAAAAACCAACTAATCATTAGGTTAGTTGGTTTTTTGTCTATTCTCGATTTTTCCAAGCTTGGTAGCGGGTGTCGATCAAGAGTTGGGTTAGTCGTCCCATGGTTTCTCTTTCTTCGGGAGTGAGGGATTGAGCTTGGACAAAGAGATGGTGAATGTATTCAATGACCTTGAAGGAAGAAAGATCGTTGATAGAGGAGATGCCTGCATCAAGAATAATTCCAAAAAAGAGGTCAAAGTAGAGCTGCAGTTCTTCGTCAGGAACTGTTTCAACCCATTCCTTGAAAGTAGTGTCGACTTGTTGGCTGTCACTATTGGTCTCGTCTAGTTGGACAAAGTGCTTGTCTTCAACCTGCCAACTAAAGGTATCGTGCTGGGCGATACCACCCAAGGCAGTGCTTCGAACAACAATTTTTTTATCCGGAATTTCCAGCATCATCCCAATGATAGAACCTTGTGGAACAAATACTTTCGTTCTTTCCATCATGTTTTGATAGCCAGCTGTTTCGGTTAGTTCCTTGTGAAGCCCAGGGGCATCAAAAGTATAGACAGCGACAATGTTTTTCTGCAAGTTAGGATCAAGTTGACTGGCAGCATAGACAGCTAGATTACCCCCTTTTGAGTGTCCTGCTAGAATAACCTTTTGGTTAGGATGTTGGGAAAAAAAGTTCTCTAAATACTGGAGGGCATGTTTTTGAGCAGGGATTTCCTTCATATAGGTCATATGGAAATCTTCTTTCCAACCAATGATACTATCATCCGTTCCGCGAAAAACAAGTAAATAGGTATCGAGACTGATACGATAAGTCATGGCTGCAAACTGTTTTTGCAATTCAGGATCGATATCGTTGATAAAGTCTGAGAGCTTGCAATTTTTAAAGCGTTTGTGTTGAGTGAGCTGATCCAACAACTGGAGACGGTTTTTATTGGTCAACATCGTCGTTTCTCTAGGGATTTGAGGTGTAAGATCTATGAGGCGCTTTGGTTCTTGGGCGACTACATCATCGAAAGGAAGATAGGTTAATTCAGTAAGGGCAAGAACATCTAACTCGTTCACGGGGAGGTCATAAAAGGAATCGTATACTACATCATTCAAGTAGTCAAAAATATTGGCCATAAAAGCTCCTTTCTCTATGTTTATCCTACCACATTTACCTAGAATTAGCTAGTGGGCTTGTTAGATTTTGCTATACTACTAGCGAGGTGATTTACAGGTTTGCGTTTTATCCATAGGGAAAATCTGTTATAATAAGAACAAAGGAGGAGCGCATGCACAAGATTTTACTAGTAGAAGATGACCAAGTTATTCGGCAACAAGTGGGGAAACTGCTCTCTGAGTGGGGCTTTGAGGTCGTTTTGGTAGAAGATTTTATGGGAGTATTGAGTCTTTTTGTTCAGTCAGAACCTCATTTGGTCCTCATGGATATTGGTCTGCCTCTTTTTAATGGTTACCACTGGTGTCAGGAGATTCGCAAGATTTCCAAGGTGCCCATCATGTTTCTCTCTTCGAGAGACCAGGCGATGGATATCGTCATGGCGATCAATATGGGGGCAGATGACTTTGTGACCAAGCCTTTTGACCAGCAGGTGCTCCTTGCCAAGGTTCAAGGCTTGTTGCGCCGTTCCTATGAGTTTGGGCGGGATGAAAGTTTGCTAGAGTATGCAGGTGTGATTCTCAATACCAAGTCTATGGACCTGCTCTATCAGGGGGAAGTTCTGAGTTTGACCAAGAATGAATTTCAGATTTTGCGAGTGCTGTTTGAACATGCTGGCAATATCGTGGCGCGTGATGACCTGATGCGGGAACTCTGGAACAGTGACTTTTTCATCGATGACAATACCTTGTCTGTCAATGTTGCTCGCTTGCGTAAAAAGTTGGAGGAGCAAGGCTTAGTAGGCTTTATCGAAACCAAGAAAGGGATAGGATACGGACTGAAACATGCTTGATTGGAAATCATTTTTTCTAGCCTATCTGCGTTCTCGCAGTCGCGTTTTTGCCTATATTTTTTCATTAGGCTTTCTCGTCCTTCTCTTTCAGTTTTTATTTGCTAGTCTAGGAACTTATTTTCTTTATTTCTTTCTACTCAGTAGTTTTTTGACCTTCCTATTTTTGGCTTGGGATATATTTGCAGAAGCTCAGGTTTACCGGCAGGAAGTACTCTATGCTGAGAGAGACCCCAAGTCTCCTCTGGAATGTGCGCTAGCAGAAAAGCTCGAAGAGCGTGAGTCTGAATTGTATCAAAAGAAGTCGGAAGCGCAGAGCAAGCTTACGGATTTGCTGGACTACTACACCTTGTGGGTTCACCAGATCAAGACCCCCATTGCGGCAAGCCGTCTCTTGGTAGCAGAAGTCTCTAATCGGGAGATCAAACAGCAACTGGAACAGGAAATCTTTAAGATTGACTCCTATACCAATCTGGTATTGCAGTATCTTCGTTTGGAGAGTTTCCACGATGACTTGGTATTTGAAAAGGTTCAAGTGGAGGATCTGGTTAAGGAAGTGGTTCGCAAATATGCCCTTTTCTTTATCCAAAAAGGACTGACGCTCAATCTCCATGACCTTGACAAAATCATCGTGACCGATAAGAAGTGGCTGTTGGTCGTCATTGAACAAATCCTCTCAAACAGTCTCAAATACACCAAAGAAGGTGGGCTAGAGATTTATATGGAAGGTCAGGAGCTCTGTATTAAGGATACGGGAATCGGGATAAAAAACAGTGATGTGCTCCGAGTCTTTGAACGTGGCTTTTCAGGCTACAATGGTCGTTTGACCCAGCAGTCATCTGGACTTGGACTTTATCTATCTAAGAAAATTTCTGAAGAACTGGGTCACCAGATTCGCATTGAGTCTGAGGTCGGAAAAGGAACGATAGTAAGGATTAAATTCGCTGAAGTGAAGCTCGTTATTGAGTAAACATAAATGAGAAAAAGCCTCCGAATGGAGGCTTTTATGCTAGGCTCTTATACTCAATGAAAATCAAAGAGCAAACTAGGAAACTAGCCGCAGGCTGTACTTGAGTACG
>NZ_JUQX01000006.1 GCF_001074565.1 Streptococcus pseudopneumoniae
CTTGGTAGAGTACTTGGTTTGGGACCAAGGTGTCGCAGGTTCGAATCCTGTCTTCCCGATCAAACACGAGGATACTTTAGGGTATCTTTTTTGTTTATCTAGGGGATTCTTAGGATCTTCTTTTTTGTTTTATGCGAATAATTTTGTGAGAACTAGCAGTACTTAAGGAATGGTAGTGACTATATATTTTCTTTAATTATGGTAAAATAGTAAGAGAATAATGTGAGGGAAATGAATGTCAAGTAAGTTTGAAATTTTAATGAATCAATTAGGAATCTCTGAACAACTAAAACAGGATCCTGCTCTTATTGATGCAAGCATTGAGCGTGTCGTGGTTCATAAAATTAGTAGGGTTTGGGAATTTCATTTTGTATTTTCTAAAATTTTGCCTATTGAAATCTTTCTGGAGTTAAAGAAGGGGTTGAGTGAAGAATTTTCTAAGACAGGGAATCAAGCTGTTTTTGAAATCAAGGCTCTGTCTCAAGAATTTTCTAATCAACTCTTACAGGCCTACTACAAGGAGGCTTTTTCTGAAGGTCCGTGTGCCAGCCAAGGATTTAAATCTTTTTATCAGAATTTGCAAGTTCGTGCGGAGGGAAATCAGCTCATTATTGAAGGTTCCGAGGCGATTGATAAGGAACACTTTAAGAAGAATCATCTTCCTAATTTAGCGAAGCAACTTGAAAAGTTTGGTTTCCCAGCTTTTGTATGCCAAATAGAAAAGAACGATGCCCTTACACAAGAGCAGGAGGAAGCCTTTTATGTGGAGAATGAACAGATTGTTCAGGCTGCCAACGAAGAAGCTCTGCGGGCTATGGAGCAACTGGAACAAATGGCTCCTCCACCAGTAGAAGAGAAACAAGCCTTTGATTTTCAGACTAAAAAGGCTGCGGCCAAGCCAAAGTTAGACAAGGCAGAAGTGACCCAGATGATTGATGTGACGACTGAGGAAAATCGTTTGGTCTTTGAAGGGGTAGTTTTTGATGTCGAGCATAAAGTGACCAGAACAGGCCGTGTCTTGATTAACTTTAAGATGACGGACTATAGTTCGAGCTTCTCAATGCAAAAATGGGTTAAGAATGAAGAAGAGGCTCAGAAGTTTGACATCATTAAGAAGAATTCATGGCTCCGAGTTCGTGGGAATGTGGAGATGAATAACTTCACACGCGATTTGACAATGAACGTGCAGGATGTGCAGGAAGTTGTTCACTATGAGCGGAAGGATTTGATGCCAGAAGGTGAGCGTCGGGTTGAGTTTCATGCTCATACAAATATGTCGACTATGGATGCTCTGCCTGAGGTCGAAGAAATCGTTGAGACAGCTGCAAAATGGGGTCATAAGGCGGTAGCAATTACGGACCATGGCAATGTCCAGTCCTTCCCACATGGCTATAAGGCAGCCAAGAAAGCGGGAATCCAGCTAATCTATGGAATGGAAGCTAATATTGTGGAGGATCGTGTTCCTATTGTCTACAATGAGGTTGAGATGAATCTATCTGAAGCAACCTACGTGGTCTTTGACGTGGAAACGACAGGTCTTTCAGCCATCTATAATGATTTGATTCAGGTTGCGGCATCTAAGATGTACAAGGGCAATATCATCGCTGAATTTGATGAATTTATCAATCCTGGCCATCCCTTGTCAGCTTTTACTACTGAGTTGACTGGGATTACAGATGACCATGTTAAAAATGCCAAACCACTGGAACAAGTTTTACAAGAATTCCAAGAATTTTGCAAGGACACAGTCCTAGTTGCCCACAATGCCACCTTTGACGTTGGCTTTATGAATGCTAATTATGAGCGTCATGGTTTGCCTAAGATTAGCCAGCCAGTAATCGACACGCTAGAGTTTGCTAGAAACCTCTACCCTGAGTATAAACGTCATGGTTTGGGCCCTTTGACTAAGCGTTTTGGTGTGGCTCTGGAACACCACCACATGGCCAACTACGATGCGGAAGCTACTGGTCGTCTGCTTTTCATCTTTATCAAAGAGGTAGCAGACAAACATGGTGTGACGGATTTGGCTAGGTTAAATATTGATCTAATCAGTACAGATTCTTATAAAAAAGCTCGAATCAAGCATGCGACGATTTATGTCAAGAATCAGGTGGGGCTGAAGAATATCTTTAAACTGGTTTCTTTGTCTAATACCAAGTATTTTGAAGGAGTTCCACGGATTCCGAGAACAGTTCTAGATGCCCACCGGGAAGGTTTGATTTTAGGTTCAGCCTGTTCAGAAGGTGAAGTTTTTGATGCAGTTGTTTCCCAAGGTGTGGATGCAGCGGTTGAAGTGGCCAAGTATTATGACTTTATCGAGGTCATGCCACCAGCTATCTATGCTCCCTTGATTGCCAAGGAGCAGGTCAAGGATATGGAGGAACTTCAGACCATCATCAAGAGTTTGATAGAGGTTGGAGACCGCCTTGGCAAGCCTGTTCTGGCTACGGGAAATGTCCACTATATCGAACCAGAAGAAGAGATTTACCGTGAAATTATCGTCCGTAGTTTGGGCCAGGGGGCTATGATTAACCGAACCATCGGTCACGGCGAACATGCCCAACCGGCTCCGCTACCTAAGGCTCATTTTCGAACGACCAATGAGATGTTGGATGAATTTGACTTCTTGGGAGAGGAACTGGCTCGCAAATTGGTTATTGAAAATACCAATGCCTTAGCAGAAATTTTTGAACCTGTTGAGGTGGTTAAGGGTGACTTGTACACTCCTTTCATTGACAAGGCTGAAGAAACGGTCGCTGAGTTGACTTATAAGAAGGCCTTTGAGATTTATGGAAATCCGCTGCCAGATATCGTTGATTTGCGGATTGAAAAAGAATTGACTTCTATTCTGGGGAATGGCTTTGCCGTGATTTATCTGGCTTCCCAGATGCTGGTGCAACGTTCCAATGAACGGGGCTACTTGGTTGGGTCTCGTGGATCTGTCGGATCTAGTTTCGTCGCGACCATGATTGGGATTACGGAGGTTAATCCTCTCTCTCCTCACTATGTCTGTGGTCAGTGTCAGTACAGTGAGTTTATCACCGATGGTTCTTACGGTTCAGGTTTTGATATGCCCAATAAGGACTGTCCAAACTGCGGTCACAAACTCAGCAAAAATGGGCAGGATATTCCTTTTGAAACCTTCCTTGGTTTTGATGGAGACAAGGTTCCCGATATTGACTTGAACTTCTCGGGAGAAGACCAACCTAGCGCTCACTTGGATGTGCGTGATATCTTTGGTTCAGAGTATGCCTTCCGTGCAGGAACGGTTGGTACAGTTGCTGCTAAGACTGCATATGGCTTTGTCAAGGGTTACGAGCGTGACTATGGGAAGTTTTATCGAGATGCGGAGGTGGAACGCCTTGCTCAAGGTGCAGCTGGTGTCAAGCGGACAACAGGACAACACCCGGGGGGGATCGTTGTTATTCCTAACTACATGGACGTCTACGATTTTACGCCGGTCCAGTATCCAGCAGATGACGTGACGGCTGAATGGCAGACCACTCACTTTAACTTCCACGATATCGATGAGAACGTCCTCAAACTTGATGTACTGGGGCATGATGATCCGACCATGATTCGGAAACTTCAGGACTTGTCTGGTATTGACCCCAATGAAATTCCTATGGATGATGAAGGCGTTATGGCTCTCTTTTCAGGGACTGATGTGCTAGGAGTGACTCCTGAACAAATTGGAACGGCGACAGGTATGCTGGGAATACCAGAGTTTGGAACCAACTTTGTACGAGGGATGGTTGATGAAACTCATCCGACGACTTTTGCGGAATTGCTTCAGCTCTCAGGTCTGTCCCACGGTACTGACGTTTGGTTGGGGAATGCACAAGATTTGATTAAACAAGGGATTGCGGATCTATCAACTGTTATCGGTTGTCGAGACGACATCATGGTTTACCTCATGCATGCTGGTCTTGAACCTAAGATGGCCTTTACCATCATGGAACGAGTACGTAAGGGCTTGTGGTTGAAGATTTCCGAAGAGGAGCGAAATGGCTACATCGAAGCTATGAAAGCCAATAAGGTGCCAGAGTGGTATATCGAGTCCTGTGGAAAAATCAAGTATATGTTCCCTAAAGCCCATGCAGCAGCCTATGTTATGATGGCCTTGCGTGTAGCCTACTTCAAGGTTCACCATCCCATTTATTACTACTGTGCTTACTTCTCCATCCGCGCCAAGGCTTTTGATATCAAGACCATGGGTGCGGGCTTGGATGCTATCAAGCGCAGAATGGCAGAAATCGCTGAAAAACGAAAGAACAATGAAGCCTCTAATGTGGAAATCGATCTCTACACAACTCTTGAGATTGTCAATGAAATGTGGGAACGTGGTTTCAAGTTTGGTAAACTCGATCTCTACCGTAGTCAGGCGACAGAATTCCTCATTGATGGGGACACTCTCATCCCGCCATTTGTAGCAATGGATGGTCTGGGAGAGAACGTTGCTAAGCAGTTGGTACGAGCGCGTGAAGAGGGCGAATTCCTTTCTAAGACAGAACTCCGCAAGCGTGGCGGACTGTCATCTACCTTGGTTGAAAAGATGGATGAAATGGGTATTCTCGGCAATATGCCAGAGGATAATCAGTTGAGTTTGTTTGATGAGTTTTTCTAAAATATAGAAAGAGATTTTTATGAAACTTACCATTTCCGCTCAGGATAAGCCAGCGCAGAAGGTGTTTGATTACCAGCTGGATCTTGACCCTGATACGATTTTGAAAATGACCGCTTTGATTTGCGGCACGGTGGCAGCGGTTAGCCTGTTGTCCCTGTTTAAAGAGAAATAACAATAGAAAAGGAAAAATAAAATGGTTTTACCAAATTTTAAAGAAAATCTAGAAAAATATGCGAAATTGTTGGTTGCAAATGGAATCAACGTGCAACCTGGCCATACTTTGGCTCTTTCTATCGATGTGGAGCAACGCGAGTTGGCTCACTTGATCGTCAAAGAAGCCTATGCACTTGGTGCGCACGAAGTCATTGTTCAGTGGACAGATGATGTAATCAATCGCGAGAAATTCCTCCACGCGCCAATGGAGCGTTTGGACAATGTACCAGAATACAAGATTGCTGAGATGAACTATCTCTTGGAGAACAAGGCTAGCCGTCTCGGGGTCCGTTCATCTGATCCAGGTGCCTTGAACGGAGTCGATGCTGATAAGCTTTCAGCTTCTGCTAAAGCTATGGGACTTGCCATGAAGCCAATGCGTATCGCAACGCAGTCCAACAAGGTGAGCTGGACAGTGGCTGCCGCTGCTGGACTCGAGTGGGCTAAGAAGGTCTTCCCAAATGCAGCAAGCGACGAAGAAGCAGTGGACCTCCTTTGGGACCAAATCTTCAAAACTTGCCGTGTCTACGAAGAAGATCCCGTTAAGGCTTGGGAAGAACATGCAGCTATCTTGAAGAGCAAGGCAGAAATGCTTAATAAAGAGCAATTCTCAGCCCTTCACTACACAGCACCAGGAACAGATTTGACACTTGGTTTGCCGAAAAACCACGTTTGGGAATCAGCTGGTGCTATCAATGCACAGGGAGAAGGATTCTTGCCAAATATGCCGACAGAAGAAGTCTTTACGGCTCCTGACTTCCGTCGTGCAGATGGCTATGTCACTTCTACAAAACCACTTAGCTGTAATGGAAATATCATTGAAGGCATTAAAGTAACCTTTAAAGACGGACAAATCGTTGACATCACTGCTGAGAAGGGTGATCAGGTCATGAAAGATCTTGTCTTTGAAAATGCGGGTGCGCGTGCCTTGGGCGAATGTGCCTTGGTACCAGATCCAAGTCCAATTTCTCAGTCAGGCATTACCTTCTTTAATACCCTTTTCGATGAAAATGCCTCAAACCACTTGGCTATCGGTGCTGCCTATGCGACTAGCGTTGTTGGTGGTGCAGAGATGAGCGAAGAAGAGCTTGAAGCAGCAGGACTTAACCGTTCAGATGTTCACGTTGACTTTATGATTGGTTCGAGTCAAATGGATATCGATGGTATCCGTGAGGATGGAACACGCGTACCCCTCTTCCGCAATGGAGATTGGGCAATTTAAGGAGAAGTTATGCTTGGAAGTATGTTTGTTGGTCTCCTAGTGGGATTCTTGGCAGGTGCTTTAACCAATCGTGGAGAGAGCATGGGATGCTTTGGGAAAATGTTTCTTGGCTGGATTGGTGCCTTTCTGGGCCACCTGCTCTTTGGAACTTGGGGTCCAATTATAGCAGGAACGGCCATTATCCCAGCTATTTTAGGAGCTATGATTGTCTTAGCGATTTTCTGGAGACGAGGAAGTTAGTTTCTTGAAAAATTAGAAAAAAGGAGGTTGGTCACTTGGGCCAGCCTCCTTTTGAGTATGATATAATAGTTCTATGAGATTAGATAAATTTTTAGTTGCCTGCGCTGTGGGAAGTCGGACAGAGGTCAAAAACTTGCTCAAGGCTGGACGCGTGACGGTCAATGGCAAGAAAGAAAAATCAGCTAAACTGCAAATAAATGAAGAGAGAGATGAGATTCGTTTTGATGACCAAGTGTTAGAGTACGAGGAGTTTGTCTGCTACATGATGAACAAGCCTCAAGGAGTCATTTCAGCGACTGAGGATCCCAAGCATAGAACGGTTCTGGGCTTGTTGGACGACTATGCTCGTGCCAAGGAAGTTTTTCCTGTAGGGCGCTTGGATATTGATACGCATGGTCTTTTGCTCTTGACCAATGATGGTCAGCTGGCCCATGCTCTTCTTTCACCCAAACGTCATGTGGATAAGACTTATCAAGCTCAGGTCAAGGGAATCATGACCCAAGAAGATGTGGAGACATTTGCCAAGGGCATTCCGCTTAAGGACTTTACCTGCCAGCCGGCCAAACTGGAGATTTTGTCAGTGGATTCAGATAAGGGTGAGAGCCAGATTCGGGTGACTATTGCGGAAGGGAAGTTTCATCAGGTCAAACGCATGGTGGGCTACTGTGGTAAGGAAGTGGTGGACCTACAACGTTTAACTATGGGGACTCTAGTTTTGGACGAGAACTTGAAACAGGGTGAATGGCGTCGCATCAGTCAAGCAGAGCTCGAATTGCTTTTTGCTAGTGTAAAATAGTGTCCATACCATGAAAAAAGGTGAGTCTATTTGGCTTGCTTTTTCATTTTTCAGTTGCTTCCTTTGTGAAAAGAGTTATAATAGACAGTAGAATAAAAGGAGGAATCTATGAACGCGATTCAAGAATCATTTACGGATCAATTATTTGCCAACTATGAAGCAAATGTAAAATACCAAGCTATCGAAAACGCTGCAAGCCATAACGGAATTTTTGCAGCCCTAGAACGTCGTCAAAGCCATGTTGACAATACGCCTGTTTTCTCACTTGATTTGACCAAGGACAAGGTGACCAACCAGAAGGCTTCTGGTCGTTGCTGGATGTTTGCAGCTCTCAATACTTTCCGTCACAAACTCATCTCTCAATACAAGCTCGAAAACTTTGAACTGTCACAAGCCCACACCTTCTTCTGGGACAAGTATGAAAAATCTAACTGGTTTTTGGAGCAAGTCATTGCGACTGCAGACCAAGAATTGACGAGTCGCAAGGTTAGCTTCCTACTCCAAACACCCCAACAAGACGGTGGTCAGTGGGATATGGTAGTGTCCCTCTTTGAGAAATACGGTGTTGTGCCCAAGTCTGTGTACCCTGAGTCTATCTCATCTAGCAACAGCCGTGAGTTAAATGCTATTCTCAACAAATTGCTTCGCCAAGATGCTCAAATCTTGCGTGATTTACTAGCATCTGGTGCAGACCAAGCGACTGTTCAAGCCAAGAAAGAAGACCTCTTGCAAGAAATCTTTAACTTCCTTGCCATGTCTTTGGGTCTTCCCCCTCGTCAGTTTGACTTTGCTTATCGCGATAAAGACAACAATTACCAAAGCGAAAAGGGTATTACTCCACAAGAGTTTTACAAGAAATATGTTAATCTTCCTCTAGAAGATTATGTTTCTGTTATCAATGCTCCAACTGCCGACAAGCCTTATGGCAAATCTTATACAGTTGAGATGTTGGGAAATGTCATTGGTAGCCGTGCAGTTCGTTATATCAACGTACCGATGGAGCGCTTGAAAGAATTGGCGATTGCTCAAATGCAAACAGGAGAAACTGTTTGGTTTGGTTCAGATGTCGGCCAGCTCAGCAACCGTAAGGCTGGAATCCTTGCGACAGATGTTTATGACTTTGAATCAAGCATGGATATTCAACTCACTCAAGACAAGGCTGGACGTTTGGACTACAGCGAAAGCCTGATGACCCACGCCATGGTCTTGACAGGTGTGAATTTGGATGAAAATGGCAAGTCAACCAAGTGGAAGGTTGAAAACTCATGGGGAGACAAGGTCGGCTCAGATGGTTACTTTGTTGCCTCAGATGCTTGGATGGATGAATACACCTACCAAATCGTTGTTCGCAAAGAATTGCTGACAGCAGAAGAACAAGCCGCCTATGAAGCAGAACCAATCGTGCTCGCACCTTGGGATCCAATGGGAGCCTTGGCAGAATAAAATATAAAGAAAAGAGGTTAGGGGAATTGAACTGCACCCCAAAAGTTAGACAGAAAAAAATCTAACTTTTGGGGTGTTTTTATT
>NZ_JUQX01000007.1 GCF_001074565.1 Streptococcus pseudopneumoniae
CAATACAGAACTAAATCCTTTGGATAAATTAATTGTCTAACTTTTTGGGGTCAGTACAAAACTCAATCTCTTTTCTTATTCTTGATTTTTAACGTGACTGGTTGCTACATCTTCTCCAAACCATTTTTTACTAATTTCCTGGAACTTTCCTTCTTTGTATAGTGCAACTAAGACCTGGTTCAAGGCATCTAGCAACGTTTTATCAGCAGGCCTAACACCAACTGCAAAAGCTTCACTTTCAAAGCCAGCTGAAAAAACATTGTAGTCACTTAATATCCCTTCAAACTGGAGATAGTAATTGGCATAGACACGGTCAATCAACAAGGCATCAATCCGATCATTCTTCAAATCAATCAAGGCTTCATTGAAACTTTGGTATTGATTAGCTTTCTGGTCTTTCACTAGACTTTTTAGCAAGTCTGGCTGCTCTTCAAAGTCTAAATAACCAGAAGAACCTGCCTGAGCTCCCAAAACCTTCTTACTCATATCTTTGACTGACTGGATGTTCTGAGATTTCTTAGAAACTAAAACTTGTTGATTTTCCATGTAAGGAATAGTAAAAGCAACCTTCTCTTTCCGTTCATCTGTAGCTGTATAGCCATTCCAGATGGCATCAATAGTACCGTTTTGTAGTTCGGTTTCTTTCATATCCCAGTCGATGGGTTGAAATTTAATCTGAATTCCTAGCTTTTCAGAAACAGCTTGGGCTAGGTCTATATCAAAACCTACATACTGGCCATTCTTCTCTTCAAACCCCATGGGAACAAAGGTATTGTCAAAGCCAATGGTAATGCTACCCTGCTTTTGATATTTGGCCCAATTATCCTGATTTGGATCACTTGCCTTCTGAGTACAAGCCGTCAGAAAGAAGCTAAAGAACAAGGTAATTACAAAGGCAATTTTCTTTTTCTTCATAGGCACCTCCTACTTCGGCTCAACCTTAAGGATCTGATCAGCAATATTTTCGGCAAACTGAAGATCGTGGGTAACAACAATCTGGGTCATGCCACGCTCTTTATTTTGAAGGATAAGTTTTTCCACTTCTAATCGTAGTTCTGGGTCTAAAGCTGATGTCGGCTCATCATATCCGATAATTTCAGGATCAATCATCATGGCACGCGCTAAGGCAACACGCTGTTTTTGCCCACCTGAAAGTGAGAATGGAAAGGCATCTGCATGTCCTGCTAACCCAAGTTGTTCTAACAAACCACGCGCCTTCTTCTCAGCCTTTTCCTGCTTCATTCCCATAGTTTTCACAGGCGATAGGGTCAAATTGTCCAGAACTGTCAAATGCGGAAAGAGTTGAAAGTCTTGGAAAACAAATCCTAGTAGATTACGCTTTTCTAGTTCGTCTATAGCTAGCGATTCGCCATTATAGTAAATTTCTCCAGAATCGATGGTTTCCAATCCAGCTAGCATGCGTAACAAGGTAGTCTTGCCTCCTCCTGATGGACCTACGATTGCAAGGATTTGCTTTTCAGGAATAGTTAGGCTAAAGTTGGTTAAGATTTGTTTGCCACCAAAGGCCTTGTTGATGTTTCGTAATTCTAACATAGCAATCCTCCTATCTGTAATAACTGTACTTCTTCTCAAGTTTTTTCGCTACAATGGTAACAATACCAATCATAATCAAATAAATCGCTCCGGCTAAAAACATAGGAACAAGACTGGCATCTCGATTGGCTGCTGTACGACTAGCTAAGATCAAATCTGAGATCCCCAAGGCATAGACCAAAGAGGTATCCTTGACTAAACTCATAATCTCATTAAATACACTCGGTAAGACAATCTTTGTCACCTGAGGAAGTATGATATACCGAACTGTCGCAACTGGACTAAACTTCAACACTTTTGCAGCCTCGTACTGTCCTTTCGGAATAGTCTCAATACCTCCACGAAAGATTTCAGCAAAGTAGGCTGCATAGTTTAATACAAAAGCGATCACGGCGGCAGGAAGACGATCCAAACGTATCCCAATGCTAGGGAGAACATAGTAAATAAAGATTAATTGCAAGAGCAAGGGAGTGCCTCGCATCACCCAAATATAAAGGTCAATCAGATAATGGAGGGGTTTCCAATGGATTTGCAAGGCAAAAGCGATGATAATCCCTAAAGGAATTGAAAAGATCAAGACTAGAGCAAAGACTTGAATTGTCATACTTGCACCGTTCAATAAACTTGGTAATATCTCAAACATATAAGACATACTGCACCTCCTAAAAATAATTGTTCCTATTATAGCATAAATAAACAATTTAGCAAGAGTAATTGTAAAAAAATTCTATTTCTTCCAAAAAAACGTATCTGCCAAATTGACGGATACGTTTTTAGAGAGATAACTTTTAAAGTGTTTCTAAGAGTTCTTGCATTTGAACATCATCTGGGACTAGTTTTAAATAGGCTTCGGCTTGCACTTTGGCTTCTTCAAAATATCCCAATTCACGCAACAGATAAGTATATTGCTCCAGAAACTCTGGATTGTCCTTGAGGTCAGATGACAATTCTTGATAGAGCTCATAGGCCTTATCTAAATCCTCGATTTCCTGGTAAGAACGGGCAATCATCCACTTGGTAAGGAGATTTTCAGGTTCTTGACTTTGGAGAGCGATGATATCTTCATACCGTTCTTGTTCCATATAAATGGTTGCAAGGCGAAGGAAAATTTCTTCTGTATCCTCTGCATCTTCTTTGGCAGTAAGGAGAAAGTCCTCCGCTGCCTTAGCATCATGCAATTCATAAGAAAACTGAGAGGCCGCTAGCAAGAGACGAGTTTCAAACGGATTTTTCTCCAAACCCTGTTTAACGATACGAAGGGCTTCCTCCACCTGATGTTCCTTGTGCAAGGCTTGACTATAACCATACTCATATCCTTCAAAATCAGGTGAAATGGTATCAATCTGCTTAAAGTAAAGAACGGATTTTTGATACTCTTCTTGGTCAAAGTAAAGACTAGCCAGTTCAAAGGCAGTTTGATCATCGTATTCTAATTCTAAGGCTTTTTCTAGGAATTCAGTTGCGGCTTCAAACTTGCCTAACTGAGCATATGCGTAGCCGATTCGTTGGTAGGTTGATACGCCCGTTTGTTCGTAAATATAGCGGTTATCCAACTGAGCGTAGCCTTGAATGGCTTCCTGATAGTTTCCTAACTCACTATCCAATTCAGCCAAACCAAAAACTAATATGGGATCATCTGAATAACTTAAGGCTTCTAGTAATTTTTCTCGTGCTACATCTGTCAATCCTTCCAATTGATAGAGATCTGCTTTTAATACCAAAGCCGATACATACCAATCACTATCTGGTGTGATTTCTTCCAGATAGGCAAAGGCTTCCTCAACGTTGCCATCCTCGCTAGCAATGCTTGCCAGGTTCAGATTCACTTCTGGAAATTCTGACACAATTTTTAGATAGATTTCCTTTGCCTGAGGATAAAAGCCAATTCCCTCAAGATAATTTGCTAATTCGTAGAGAACTTTGGTCGAATCAGTTTCAAGTGCTTTGCGAAAATACTGATCTGCTTTGTTTAGATCTTGTTCATCCAAAGCCTGGAGCATGCGTTGACTATTGTTCACTCTTGATTTCCTCCCCTTCTTCTTCATACAAACCGCTGACCTTTTTGTACCAGTTAAAGACAGCAGAAATAACTACCTTAGCGGAAGCATAGACAGGGATTCCCAGCAAGACTCCCCAAATACCAAACATAGAACCTGAAGTTAGGAGAACAAAGAGAACATTGATAGGATGGATGTTTAGCTGACTACCTAGAATAAGAGGTGAAACGAAGCGCCCTTCAATTGTTTGTTCTACGATAAAGACTATCACAACTTTCAATAGCATGACAGGTCCTGCTATTAAACCTAAAACAAGGGCAGGCAGCATGGCAAGGAAACTACCTAGATAAGGGACTAGATTTAGAATACCAGCCGTTACACCTAGAGTGACAGCGTAGCGTAGGCCGATAATCTTAAAGAAGATAATAAACATAATAGCTACAATAATAGCTACTGTAACCTGTCCTCTAACATAGTTTGACAGCTGTTTATTGACATCTGATAGGACTTCACCCACAGGTTCTTTTAACTTGGTTGGGATAAACTTAGTTAAATAATCACGTAAACCTTTTCCATCGCGCAAGAGATAAAAGAGCATGAAGGGTACGATAATAACCGCTACTATGACCTGGGAAACACTACTGATAAAGGCGCTGACCCAGTTAACGGCTTGAGAAGAGATTTTGCTGGCCCACATGGTCGCCTCAGTAGAAACATTTGCAAGTACTTGCTCTAACTGAGGTCTAAAATCATCTGGCAAGCGTTTGGTTACAAGATCATTGATAACACGGTCAGCATCTTCGAGGTAGCTAGGCACATTCTTTGCAAAATTTAAGACCTGGCGTTGGAGATTTGGAATAGCGACTGCCAGCCCCCAAATGATAAAAATTCCAATAATGACAAAAACAATACTGATAGCAAGCACACGATTGATTTTGTGCTTCTCCATCCAGTCAACAATCGGATTGAGGAGGTAATAAAGTAAACCAGATAAAATAACTGGCAACATGACAACCCCTAAAAAGTCTAAAACAGGTAAAAAAATAAAACTAATCTTACTTAGAATGAAAATGTTCAGCCCCAGTAACAAGGTTACTAAAAATACAGTGATAGCTTTGTTATCTAAAAACCACTTAAAAAACCAAGATAGGCTAAAATGTTTCTCTTTATGTTCCATAAATACATCCTTTCTGTCATTCTCTCATTATACCATTTTTAATCTAAAATAACTCTTTTTTAAAGTGCTTACATAAAGAAGACTGATGCATCAAGGCAGTTATTTTGTGGTATAATGAACTTATCATTATTAAGAGGTATGGACATGAAAGAAACTGTTTATTTTGGAACTTATACTCGTCGCTTATCTAAAGGGATATACAAGGCAGACTTTGATACAGAAACCGGTCAGCTCACAAACCTTGAACTTTTTGCAGCTGAACCTAGTCCGACCTACCTTGCTTTTGACCAGAAACAACACTTATACACCGTAGGAAGTCAGGATGGCTTAGGTGGCATCGCTGCTTACAAGACCGATGGCACTTTGTTAAATCATGTAGTTGAAGAAGGCGCTCCTCATTGCTATGTGGCAGTGGATGAAAAGCGTAGTCTCGTTTACGGTGCCAACTATCATAAAGGTCAAGTTCTAGTTTATAAACGTCAAGCGGATGGTAGCCTCATCCAAACGGATCTAGATCAGCATAGCGGACAAGGTCCTCATGAAAACCAAACTTCCTCACATGTACACTTTACAGATCTAACACCTGACCAGTACCTCGTCACCTGTGATCTAGGTACAGATGAAGTAACGACCTATGATATTAGTCCAGAAGGAAAACTAAGTAAACTCTACACTTATCACAGCCAAGCTGGAGCAGGTCCGCGCCACATCGTTTTCCACCACCACTATAAGATTGCCTATCTTATCTGCGAACTGAATAGCACTATTGAGGTCTTGATTTATGATGGGGTTGGTGAGTTTGAACGCATGCAAGTTATTTCGACCTTGCCGGACGGGTATACGGGCTTTAACGGTACTGCTGCTATACGTCTTTCAAAGGATGGTAAATACCTTTATGCATCCAATCGAGGCCATGATTCCATTGCAGTCTATACAATCCTCGCTGATGGTAGTCTGGAATTATTAGAGATCGTTCCAAGTCACGGTAAAACACCACGTGATTTTGATATCACACCTGATCAGGAATTTTTGATTGCTGTTCACCAAGATTCTGATAATGCAACGGTCTTTAAGCGCAATCCTGAAAGTGGTCGTCTTGCAGAGCTTTCTAACGACTTCCATGTCCCAGAAGGAGTTTGCATCAGTTTTTCTAACTAAGATAAAAAAATGAACTTGAGTTTCAAGTTCATTTTTTATAGTTTATTTCTAACATTAATACGGTTAATGGCACGTTGAAGCGCAATCTTAGCACGTCGTTCTTGGTCTATTAAGTGCTTTTCATGGGCTTCTTCGATTTCTCGTTCAGCTCGAAGTTTGGCACGTTCCGCACGACTGATATCGATATCACGAGCACGCTCTGCTGAGTCGGCTACAATGGTAATGATGTCATTGGCAATCTCGATAATCCCCCCGTTCACTGCAATCCAGTTTACATGAGTATCATCATCGATTCGCTTTACCTTTACTTCATCAACCGCTAAAACTGCAATCATATTTTCATGTCGTGGCAAGATCCCCATCTCACCATCCAGAGTTCGAACCGATACAAAGCTGGCATGGTGATCATAGACGAGGCCATCTGGTGTCACGATCTGGACAGTTAACTGAGCCATAGGTCACCTCTTAAAATCCCATTTTCTCTGCCTTAGCAATGACGTCTTCGATTGAACCGACACCACGGAAGGCATCTTCTGGTAGCTGGTCATATTTCCCTTCAAGGATTTCCTTAAAGCCACGAACCGTTTCCGCTACTGGTACATACGAACCAGGTTGGCCAGTAAATTGCTCCGCAACGTTGAAGTTTTGTGACAAGAAGAACTGGATACGACGGGCACGTGCAACCAAGGTTTTTTCTTCATCAGAAAGTTCATCCATACCAAGGATAGCAATGATGTCTTGCAATTCATGGTAACGTTGAAGTACACGTTTGACTTCCGCAGCAACAGCATAGTGCTCCTCACCAACAATCTCAGGTGCCAAGGCACGAGAGCTTGAAGCAAGTGGGTCAACGGCTGGGTAAATCCCCAACTGTACCAACTTACGTTCCAAGTTTGTTGTTGAATCCAAGTGAGCGAAGGCTGTTGCTGGCGCTGGGTCAGTATAGTCATCCGCAGGCACATAGATGGCTTGGATAGAGGTTACAGAACCCTTCTTAGTTGACGTGATACGCTCTTGCAATTGACCCATCTCCGTTGCAAGTGTTGGTTGGTAACCAACGGCTGACGGCATCCGACCCAAAAGGGCAGATACTTCTGAACCAGCCTGAGTGAAACGGAAAATATTGTCAATAAAGAGAAGCACATCTTGGCCTTCTACATCACGGAAGTATTCGGCGATGGTCAAACCAGTAAGGGCAACACGCATACGGGCTCCTGGTGGCTCATTCATCTGACCAAATACCATGGCTGTTTTCTCGATAACGCCTGATTCTTTCATTTCCCAGTAGAGGTCGTTCCCTTCACGAGTACGTTCCCCAACACCGGTAAATACTGAAATACCACCGTGTTCTTGAGCGATGTTGTGAATCAATTCTTGGATCAAGACGGTTTTACCAACTCCGGCACCACCGAAGAGTCCAACTTTCCCACCTTTAAGGTAAGGGGCAAGAAGGTCGATAACCTTAATCCCTGTTTCCAAGATTTCAGATGAGGTAGACAATTCATCAAAAGTTGGAGCTTTTTTATGAATTGGCTGACGCTCAGCGTCTTCAGCGAAAGGAGCATCCAAGTCAATGGTATCTCCCAAAACATTGAAGACACGTCCCAAAGTTTCTTTACCTACTGGAACCGAGATTGGACGACCTGTGTCCAAAACTTCCATTCCACGAGTCAAACCATCAGTTGATTCCATGGCGATTGTACGGACCATACCATCACCCAACTCCAAGGCTACTTCAAGGACGATTTTTGTTTTTCTTTCGTCATTTTTGTAGACGACAAGTGCATTGTTAATCTCAGGAAGTGTTTCCCCTGCTGCAAACAAGACGTCTACAACGGGTCCGATAACCTGAGCAATTTTACCTGAACTCATCTCCTTCTCCTATTCTATATAAGATACTGTCGGTTCCTAGCTCAACTAGGTCCTAATACTCTTCGAAAATCTCTTCAAACCACGTCAGCGTCGCCTTACCGTACTCAAGTACAGCCTGCGGCTAGCTTCCTAG
>NZ_JUQX01000001.1 GCF_001074565.1 Streptococcus pseudopneumoniae
CAGCTCCCATCATATACAGAAATTTTAGACCTACATAACAAGTTTTAGCCCAGAGGCTACTAGTTTGACGGCTTTATATCCTGCATTTCTACCCTCAACCCAGTCCGCTTTGACCTGCACATCTAGCAACTCAACGAATAGAGATCCACCAAACTCAATGGTTTCTTCAATTTCCTCGAAACTGCCATGAACTTCAATCTTGATGGACTTAACGTCCTCTTGATCAATTAACCCATCATTTACGGCTTTAGCGGTTCGCTCATCAATTCCCTCTAAAATATAATGGCTCAAAATGTCCGTCTGTTTACCGTCTTTGAACTTCTTACTTGGTCGAGCTTTGGAAAAATCTACTTGAATTTTCTTAGGAATATCAAATTGAGAGCTTTCAAGAGCTACTTCTTTAAGTGAAAGCGGTGATGTTAGTTTAATTTTTTTGTTTGCCATTTTTTATATTTCCTTTTCTATTTTTTCAATTTTGAGAAGAACCCTTTTGCCTGTTTTTCTTCCAAGGCTTCAAGTCGTTCTTCTAGCTTTTTTAATGTTTTTAAATCCATTTCTAATGAAATCAGTTTAAAATTCACATCTTTATTCTTTATTTTTTGATTTTCTTGAAATTTTTTTAACTCAGCCACGTCTTGTTTAAGTGCCCTTTCTTCAGCACTTTTTAGATCGCCCCATACAGCAGTTACAGCTTCAGTCATGTTTTTTGTTTCATCAATTCGCTTAGAAAGTTTGATAAACTTTTCAAATTCTTCTTCAGTAAATTGATAATGGTCTTTTACGTGCTTACGTGTGACCTTTATTTTGACTTTCTTAAACTCGTAACCTGACAAGCGTTCAATACTTATCCGCCATTTCTTAACAGCGCTGTAGGACTTGCCAGTAGCTTCCATGATGTCTTTATATTCGTAATAATTCTTATTCGGCATCTCCTTTCCTCTTTTCTGTATATATGATATAATTTAGATAGATTTATTTTATTGAGCCTTTGAAGATTTTTCTTCAAAGACTTTTTTATACAATCATAGACAGTTACCCCCAATTCTTGCCAAACATAGTATAGTTTGATATAATTAGTCTTAATAAGACTAATTATATTTTAGTCCAAATAAGACTAATTGTCAACAAAAAAATAGTCTTATTTGGAATTTTTTTGAAAGTAGGTATTTATATGTTAGATTTTCCAAACAGATTAAAAGAAAAACGAAAAAATAAAGGATATACCCAAGAACAAATGTCTAAACTCTTAGATATTGGGCAGAGCGCCTATGCCAAGTGGGAAAACGGTCGGACTGAACCCACTCTCGAAAATATAGTAAAACTATCAAAAATACTAGATACTTCCACTGATGAACTATTGGGAAGACAAGTCAATTTTGGAGACAGGATTATATTTGATATATCTAAATATGACTTAAGCAATTTGAAGAACTTTAGTGAACAAGAGATTTATGATTTAAAAGCTACAATAGTTCTTGAATTGTTAGATGAGTCCACAAATACACTAGCAGTCAAAAATAGACTAACTATCAAAAACAAACTTGACAAAGATGAAGAAAGCATTTTAGATGCTTTGCTTACTGAATCTAAAACATTTGCAGATGAGATAATAGCATTTGATAAATTCAGAAAATCACAAAAAAGTTTTAAATGGCCTTGGCAAAAAAATAACAACAATTTAACAACAAAAGACTCAAATAATATCAAATAGTACTCATTGATTGTATTATCAATCACTATTAAATCAACTATCCTAAATAGTCAATATCTGACTTTTAGTGAGTGGGAATAAAGTTAATGATTTTAAAAAGCCCTAGAAATGTTGACTTCTAGGACTTTTTTTCAATTTTGAAATTCGATGGTTTCAAGGTTGTAGGAATCCCTCCCCCCCTACTTCTCTTTTTAAATCCCTGAAAGCATGCTATAATATAGTAAGTATAGTTCAATAATCTGACTATAAAAGTCAACGACAAAGATTTCTTACATCATCCGTAAGTGTTATTCTACTCTGATTCATACTATAATGAAAGTAACAAAAGATGGAGGTGTTTCACATGGAAACCATTTTACGAGTAGAATCATTAAAAAAGCATTATGGAAAAGAGCCGAATATCACAAAAGCCTTGAACGGCATATCTTTTCAAGTTGTAAAAGGTGAGTTCTTAGGAATTATGGGAAGCAGTGGATCTGGGAAAACAACCCTTCTTAACTGTCTCGCCACTATCATCAAACCAACTGACGGTTCCATTCAAATGCAAGAAAAGGATTTAGGTCAATTAAAAGGTAGTCAGTTAGCTGATTATCGTGGTAAGGAAATTGGTTACCTCTTTCAAAATTTTGAGCTTTTGGACAATCTGACAGCCAAAGAAAATATTTTACTTCCCTTGTCTTTGCACAAGGTCGATGCCAACGAAAGCAAGGTTCGATTAGAATTGCTTTCCCAATATCTGGATATTTCTGAACTTCTGGATAAGTTCCCATCTCAATTATCGGGTGGTCAACGGCAAAGGGTAGCTGCTGCGCGCGCCTTGATTTTAGACCCTAAGATTGTATTTGCGGATGAGCCCACAGGGGCTTTGGATTCAAAAAATGCAACTATTTTAATGCAAAAATTATCCGAAATGAATCAAGTTGAAGAAACCACCATTCTCATGGTGACCCACGATTCAGTTGTAGCCAGCTTTTGCAACCGCATCTTGTTTATCCAAGACGGAAAACTATTCCATGAAATCCGACGCGATTATCCAAGAGAAAGTCAAGAAGATTTTTACCACAGAATATTAAAGGTCATGGCTGCACTGGCTGGAGGTGATGGCAATGTTTTCTAAATTAGTTTCAAGAAATAGCAAGAGAGATCGAAAAAATAATGGCTTGTACTTCAGTTCCATGGTTCTTTCTATTATCTCCTTTTACATCATCCTTTCTTTGTCCCATCAAGATGTGATGATCTTTCTAAAACAAATAGAAAGTGACGCTGTAAATAAACTCTTTAGCATGATTCCTATTCTTTACGTAGCAACGCTCTTTATTCTCTTTTTTCTAGTCTACTTCGCAAGCAGTATGCAGATGGAAAGGAGAAAACATGAATTTGGTGTCTATCTCACACTGGGAATGCGAAGAACCAAACTGTTCTTGCTAGTCCTCCTTGAGGATTTGAGAAACAGTGTCCTTGCCCTTGGAGTAGGTCTTCCAATTTCAATCTTGATTTCAGAACTAATCAGCCTAATAACCGCTAAAATTGTGGGACTAGGGATTATTGAGCATCAATTTTCTCTATCTACTACAGCTCTACTCTATACAGTCATCGGCTTCCTAGCCGTAAAATTAGCTGTTTTTGTCCTTTTAAGTGCAAAAACAGCCAATAAGGAAATCGGAAACCTGCTTGCCTATTCACCCTCTGGAATGAAGAAACTACTCCCCAAGGGTGTGTACCTTCTTGCTTCAGTCCTCGGAATTTTGCTTCTAGGAACAGCCTATTACATGGGTATGAGTGGACGAGCTTGGAAGAGTGTCATAACCATGGGCATCACTGTTCTCTTGGGGACTCTGGGAACCATCCTACTCTTCTTTGGCATGCGTTTATTTATAGACTTTTTGGTCAAGCTTGGAAAAAATCGAAAACTTCATGCCTATAATTTTAGACAGATTCAGGAATTAGTTATCCAGCGCTCAACTATACTGGCTATCTGCTCCCTCTTAATCTTTTCTGCCTTGTGCCTCTTTGGAGCAGGTGTGGCCATTGCAAGTGGCAATTCAGGCAACCAAACCCACGTTTTGGATTATACATTTAGAGATAGCAAGCAGGAAACAGATGAAAATCTTGATGTAAATACAGTAAAAAAAGAGCTTGAAGCTGCTGGACTAGCATCACAGTTTTCAAAGATTCTGCAAATCAAAGTCGGCAAACCGAAAGAACACGAGTCCGTGTCCTTCGAAGAGGTCATCAAGGAGTTGAAAAAGCAAAAAGACAGCAAGAACAAGGAAATTTTGCTCCGTAAATTTAAACAGTCTACTACTTCCCACCTCATGCCAGTTTCCGAATACAATGAACTTAGAAAGGCTGCCAATCTCCCTCCTCTAGAATTAACTAGCAAGGAAGCCTACTTGTATATGGGGAAAGATTTCCTGCCGGATGAAAGTCTTGTCAACTCTGTTCTGAAGACAAAGCCTCAAATCAAAGTCATGGGAAATGATGTAAAATTGATTGGAGAGGTACAGTCTTTACCAATCGTAACGGATCGTGAAATCACCCTCTCTGTTGCCCTCATAGTCCCAGATGAAGTCTTTGTGAACTATACAGACGGTCGCTACTCAAACTATGTCAGCGGTATCTTGGCTCCTGAGCTAATCAAGGAAAAAGGTCTGATGAAAGCTATCTCAGATACAAATGAAAAGCTGAATCAAACCTCTCTTGGCTATGAAAGCTATATACAAAATATGGGGCGCCAATTATTTTACATTATCTCTGCTAGCTATATTACTATTTATCTGGCAATCATTTTCCTTGTCGTTGCAAATACAATCATTGGCGTTCAGTTTTTGATGGGGCAGAGACAATCCTACAGACGATATCAAACCTTGATCCATCTTGGAGCTAACTACGAAACTCTTTGTAAATCTTCAGAAAAACAAATCAACTGGTATTTCGGTCTGCCAATAGCCATTGCACTTCTCAGTAGTAGCTTCGGAGTGGGCTCCCTCCTCACAGGAATAGTACCCGCTAGCGCAAGAATGGTTATGGGGCAAAAATTTATCACAGCCATGCTGATAGTACTGCTCTTAGCTGGCTTTGAAGTCATCTATATAAAAATTGTAAAGAAAAATAGCAACAAGTACTTGTTGTCCTTAATGGAACCAAAAAGAGATGAATAAGGTAGAATAAAATAGGAAAAGGAGGAACCGATATGAAGCATATTCTGGTAATTGAAGATGAAGCCTTGATTCGAGATGAAATTGTCATCTTGTTAGAGAAAGCGGGTTATCAAGTTGATAAGTTGACTGACTTCAAAGATACAACCCAGCAAGTGTTGCAATACGATACGGATCTAATCATACTGGATTTGAATTTGCCGGGAGAAACAGGTTTTCAAATTTGTAAAAATCTCAAGTCAAAACGCTCTGTGCCCATATTGGTTCTCACTTCCCGTGAACAACTAAAAGATGAGATCTACGCCCTAAAATTAGGGGCTGACGAGTACTTAACAAAACCTTTCAAGAAAGAAAGATTTTTGGCTCGTATAGAAAACATCTTGAAACGCTATGAAGGTAGACAAAATTTGCTTGAAAAAGATAATTTCCTGCTGGATAGAAATACCTATACCCTTTATATCAACGGACATTCGATTTTACTCCCCCAAAATCAAGGGAAATTGCTAGAAACCTTATTAGCGGCAACTGATTCTGTCGTCACAAAAGAAGAACTAAGCATGAAACTGTGGAATACAACTGAGTTTATAGATGAAAATGCCCTTCAAGTAAATATTGCAAGACTCAAAAAGGTGATGAAACAGGCTGGTATTGCACTTAAAGTCAAGTCCGTCAGAGGTATTGGTTACAAGTTAGAAGAGGTAGGCCCAGATGAAACATAATCTAAACTATCTGACTACTTACCTGCCCTGGTTACTTGTTCTTTTGGTATTTGATCTATTTACAGCTGTCCTGCTTTGGCTTTCAGATGTGAGAATGTTTCAAGCCCTCATCCTTCTCTATATTTTAGCCACCGTCCTGCTTTTTTTCATCCTATCATTCCTACTGATAAGAAAAAAGAGAAAAAAATCCGCTGCCTATAAAGCCTTCATATCCAATCCCAAGATCGATACGGAGCTTGAATTATTGCATTTATCAAGTGCCTCAGAGAAAGAAAGCATTGAAAAAATGGCAGATACACTTTATCAAAAGCAGGCTGAAATAGGAAAACTCAACTCATTACTAGCCGAGTATGAGGACTATGTTGAAAAATGGGCTCATGAAATCAAACTTCCTTTATCGCTTCTTTCCCTCCTTTTAGACAATCAAAGTGACCAACTACCTCGGGATACTGCTTTTAAATTGGACTATGTGAAAAATCAAATCCAAGGAAATGTGTCACAGATCCTATTCTACTACAGAGTGAAAAGTGAGAAAAATGATTTTCTATTTGAAGACCTTGACCTAGAAGATTGTATCCAGGATCTTTTGGAGAACTTTGATCCCTTGCTCAAAGAAAAAAATTTTACGATTAAGTTAGAAAACATACAAGGAATCTGCTACACCGATCAACGCAGTTTTGAATTTATCCTCTCTCAAATCCTAGCCAACGCTCTTAAATACAGCTCTGACAAGCCCGAACTCAATATTTCTATGTCAAGAGACAAGGGACGCACAAGTCTGATTATTAGGGATAATGGCTGCGGAGTTAAAGCTTGCGACCTCCCTCATATCTTTGAAAAAGGCTTTACAGGTGATTCAGGAGAGACAAGGAAAAAATCAACAGGCATGGGACTCTATCTGGTCAAACAATTAGCAGATACTTTAAAAATCGAAATCACAGTAAAATCCGAATGGATGCAAGGATTTGAAATCACTCTTTCTATTTAGTAATTTTTCGATTAAGAAAATTGCCTAATCATAGAAAGTACATATTTTATATAAAAAAGGAAAGCACTTCTGCTTCCCTTTTTATTTACGTTTTTTCTTCGCTTTTTTCATTTTGTTGGCCATACGTTTCATAGACTGTTTCATGGCAAATTCACCGATTTTACCTTTGAGTCCGCCACCAAACATCTGGCTCATATCTGGCATGCCTGCGCCTCCGAGACCTGACATATCCGGCATTCCACCTTGTCCCATCATGTCTTCGAGGGCAGACATATCCATTCCTCCCATATTTGG
Source organism: Streptococcus pseudopneumoniae (assembly GCF_001074565.1). Classification (GTDB taxonomy): domain Bacteria; phylum Bacillota; class Bacilli; order Lactobacillales; family Streptococcaceae; genus Streptococcus; species Streptococcus pseudopneumoniae_J. The sequence continues at coordinate 6,871 of NZ_JUQX01000001.1, forward strand.
CATATTTTTTGGAAGGTTATTGGGATTGATTCCCATCTGCTTCATCATCTTGTTCATATCACCTGACATGACACCTTGCATGAGCTGTTTGGCCTGATTAAAGTCCTTGATGAATTTATTGACTTCGACAAAGGTATTTCCAGAACCTGCAGCGATACGACGGCGACGACTTGGATTTAACAAATCAGGATTTTCACGCTCCTCAGGAGTCATCGAAGATACGATGGCACGTTTACGCGCAATTTGGCGCTCATCCACCTTCATATTTTGAAGAGCTGGATTATTAGCCATCCCTGGAATCATCTTGAGCAAGTCTTCCATCGGCCCCATGTTTTGCACCTGATCTAATTGATCAATGAAATCATTGAAATCAAAGGTGTTTTCACGCATCTTCTCAGCCATTTCAAGGGCTTTTTGCTCATCGTATTCCTGAGAAGCTTTCTCAATAAGAGTAAGCATATCCCCCATACCAAGGATACGGCTAGACATACGGTCTGGGTGGAAGGTTTCAATATCTGTAATCTTTTCACCCGTACCAGTGAACTTGATTGGTTTTCCAGTGATGTGACGAACAGATAGAGCCGCACCACCACGAGTATCTCCATCAATCTTGGTAAGGATGACCCCAGTCACTTCCAACTGAGCATTAAACTCACGGGCGACATTGGCCGCTTCCTGACCAATCATGGCATCAATGACGAGCAGGATTTCATTTGGTTGAGCCAAAGCCTTAACATCACGAAGCTCATTCATCAAGAGCTCATCAATCTGCAAACGACCTGCCGTATCAATCAAGACGTAATCATTATGGTTGGCTTGCGCTTGTTCCAATCCTTGACGAACAATTTCAACGGCCGGAACTTCTGTTCCAAGAGCGAAAACAGGAACATCAATCTGTTGTCCAAGTGTCTTCAACTGGTCGATGGCAGCTGGGCGGTAAATATCCGCCGCAATCATCAAAGGACGTGCATTATCTTCCTTCTTGAGTTTGTTAGCCAGCTTACCAGCAAAGGTTGTTTTACCAGCCCCTTGCAAACCGACCATCATGATAATGGTAGGAATCTTAGGTGACTTGATAATTTCAGCCGTATCAGATCCTAAAACAGCTGTCAATTCCTCATCAACGATTTTGATAATCTGTTGTGCTGGATTAAGGGTATCAATGACCTCGTGTCCGACTGCACGCTCACGAACCTTCTTGATAAAGTCCTTTACAACAGGCAAAGCAACGTCGGCTTCCAGCAAAGCTAAACGGATTTCCTTGGTTGCTTCTTGGACATCAGCCTCAGAAATTTTTCCTTTTTTACGTAGATTTTTAAAGACGTTCTGCAAACGTTCTGTTAAACTTTCAAATGCCATTTTTCTTCCTCTTATTCTCTATTATCAATGCTTGTTAAAATTTCTATCTGCTCCTGCAGAAAGTTATCCTTGGGATAACGCTCCAATATATGGTCAAGAATCTGACTGCGAACAATGTAGTCTGAATACATATGTAATTTCATCTCATAGTCTTCCAGAATCTTTTCTGTCCGCTTGATATTGTCATAAACAGCTTGGCGACTAACACCGAACTCTTCAGCAATCTCCGCAAGACTGTAATCATCTGCATAGTAGAGTTCAATATAATTCATCTGCTTATCTGTCAAAAGCGCAGCATAAAATTCAAAAAGCGCATTCATGCGATTGGTTTTTTCGATTTCCATAACCTTTATTATACCAAAAAATCTATCATATCGCTATACTAGAAGGCCTTCTAAGATCATTTGAATGAAAAAAAGAACCTTGCAAAGCAAGATTCTTTTAGTGTCTGACTTAAATAATTGTTCTTCTGGGAACTAAATCGAATTAAGCTTCGATTTCTGTAACCATACCTGAACCAACAGTACGTCCACCCTCACGGATAGAGAATGTAGTACCTTGTTCTACGGCGATTGGGTGGATCAACTCAACGTCGATAGTCACGTTATCACCAGGCATTACCATTTCAGTACCTGCTGGAAGTTCGATTGAACCTGTAACGTCAGTAGTACGGAAGTAGAATTGTGGGCGGTAGTTGTTGAAGAATGGAGTGTGACGTCCACCTTCTTCTTTAGTAAGGATGTAGACTTCACCTTTGAATTTAGTGTGTGGGTTGATTGAACCTGGTTTAGCGATAACTTGTCCACGTTCGATTTCGTCACGTTGAACACCACGAAGAAGGACACCTACGTTATCTCCAGCAAGACCTTCGTCAAGTTGTTTACGGAACATTTCAACACCAGTAACAACTGCTTTTGAAGTTTCTTCTTTGATACCAACGATTTCAATTTCATCGTTGACACGAACAGTACCACGGTCGATACGTCCTGAAGCAACTGTACCACGTCCAGTGATTGAGAATACGTCCTCGACTGGAAGAAGCAATGGTTTGTCAGTGTCACGTTCTGGTTCTGGAATGTACTCGTCAACAGTGTTCATCAATTCCATGATGATGTCTTCGTATTTAGAGTCACCTTCAAGGGCTTTAAGAGCTGAACCTTGGATAACTGGAAGATCGTCACCTGGGAAGTCGTATTCTGAAAGAAGGTCACGGATTTCCATTTCAACCAATTCAAGCAATTCTTCGTCGTCAACCAAGTCGATCTTGTTCATGAAGACGATAAGGTGTTTAACACCAACCTGACGTGAAAGAAGGATGTGTTCACGAGTTTGTGGCATTGGTCCGTCAGTTGAAGCTACTACAAGGATAGCTCCGTCCATTTGAGCGGCACCAGTGATCATGTTTTTAACGTAGTCCGCGTGTCCTGGAGCGTCGATGTGAGCGTAGTGACGTTTTTCAGTTTCGTACTCAACGTGCGCAGTATTGATAGTGATACCGCGTTCGCGTTCTTCTGGAGCAGCATCGATAGACGCATAGTCTTTAGGTTGGTTAACTGCTGAAGGCAAGCGACGTGCCAATACAGTTGTGATAGCTGCAGTCAAAGTAGTTTTCCCGTGGTCAACGTGTCCGATAGTACCAATGTTAACGTGTGGTTTACTACGATCGTATTTTTCTTTTGCCATTTGAGTAAAAGCCTCCAATAAAATATATTTTATAGATAGACAGTAGGCAATACAGTCTAACTTTCCTTACTATTTTATCAAATTTCAGCTAAATTGCAAGTGTTTTACACATATTTTGTTAATTAATCTAAATCTTATGGGATCCCTTTCTTACGCTTCTTATCAAGATCCTCTTTTCTATGATATTTTAGTTTTAAAGCTTATTTATATAAGTAAAAAACCAGGTTTCCCTGATTTTTAAACTGATTCTGTTATTTCTTGTTCTTTGGCTTCCTTATGATTTTCATACAATTTCGCAAAGAACTTAGTAATTTCTTTTAAGATAGAATAGCTAGGTACTGCTACTACCATGCCAATCACACCGTAGATATTACTTGATAGTAAGAGAAGGACTAAAATGGTGATTGGATGAACTTTCATAACCCCTCCAACGATACGAGGGTAGAGAATATTGCCATCAACCTGTTGAATAATCAGCATATAGACAACTGCAATTAACATCCGTTGAGGATCGGTGAATACATTTGCAATAATCATCGGAATCAAACCAATACTTGGACCAACATATGGAATTAGATTGGCAATGCCAGAAAAAATAGCAAAGACTAAGGCGTACTTCAAGCCAATAACACTGTAACCAACATAAGCCAAACATCCAATTATGACAGCATCAATCGCAATTCCACTGATATAACGCGCTACAGTAGCGTTCAAATTTTTCAAGAGACTGGTTAAGTTCAGCTTGTCATGTTTGAGAACTGTTCGTTCCAACATCGGAAGAAATTTGTTGCCATCCAGTAGGAAATAGATCAAGAAGACAGGAGTCATAATTAGAATGAGGATCGTACTAAATAAAGCAGAAAGGACACTTCCTAAGCTATTGCTAACGCTATTAAGGATATTTTGGAGAATATCGACATAGGATAGATTTAACTGTTGAATGGTTTTTTGGATATCAATATTTTGGAAAATAGGATTCATCGATAAATCAATAACCAAATCCTGCAGTCTGCTGTAGATATTTTGGCTAGAGATAATCAAACTTGTCAGCTGGTTGATCAAAATAGGTAAGAGATAAACTACACCAACCACGATGGCTCCAATCAAGGCACAAAGAGTAACCAAAACACCAATCAAACGATTGATCTTACATCTTTTCTCCAAGAAGGTTACGATTGGATTTGTCAGATAGTAGAAAAATCCCCCCAATAAGAATGGGATCATAATCGTATTGATAACTGTGACAAAGGGAGTAATGATGGCCCCCATCTCTCTCCAAAGATAAAAAATAATGGTTAATAGTAAGATTTCGGCTGTCCAAAAAAATAATTTGTTTCTACGGAACATAACTATCCTCCTTCTATCTATTTTACCATATTTCTAAAAAAAGATACGAAGGCTTCAGCATAAAAGCAAGAATATTTTTTCCCTTTATGATAAAATAAAGCTAATATGAAAAAAATAATTATATCCTTACTAACACTTCTTACTTTTGGTACGATCTCTACTGTTTCAGCCCAAAGTTTTGATGTTGCTGCAAAGCACGCTATTGCAGTTGAAGCAACAACAGGAAAAATTCTTTATGAAAAAGATGCGAGTCAGCCTGTCGAGATAGCTTCTATCACAAAACTTGTTACTGTCTATTTGGTTTATGAGGCCTTGGAACAAGGAACCATCAGCCTATCAACCCCTGTTGATATTTTAGACTATCCATACCAGCTCACCACCAATTCAGAAGCAAGTAACGTCCCTATGGAAGCTCGAAACTATACTGTTGAACAACTATTAGAGGCTACAATGGTATCCAGTGCAAACAGTGCTGCAATTGCGCTAGCAGAAAAAATTGCCGGTTCTGAGAAAGACTTCGTTGACAAAATGAGGGCGAAACTTTTGGAATGGGGAATCCAGGATGCAACTATTGTAAACACAACTGGATTAAACAACGAGACTCTTGGAGATAACATCTATCCAGGTTCTAAGAAAGACGAAGAAAATAAACTTAGTGCTTACGATGTTGCCATCGTTGCTCGTAACCTCATCCGAGATTTTCCGCAGGTTTTAGAAATTACCAAAAAAGCATCCTCTACTTTTGCTGGGCTTGAAATCCACTCAACTAACTCTATGTTGGAGGGGATGCCAGCCTACCGAGGAGGAATTGACGGTTTAAAGACAGGAACAACTGATAAGGCAGGAGCTTCTTTCGTTGGAACCACTGTCGAAAAAGGAATGCGTATCATTACAGTTGTTTTAAATGCCGATCAACAAGATACCAACCCTTATGCGCGTTTTACCGCAACTTCTGCACTTTTAGATTATATTTCTGCAAACTTTGCCTTAAAAACCGTCGTTCAGAAAGGTGAAGCATACAATGATAGTAAAGTAACAGTTCTGGATGGTAAAGAAGATAATGTGACAGCTATCGCTAAGTCAGACATTTCCATCGTCCAACGCATCGGAAGCGGTACTACACCAGCTCTTCAATTCACACCAAAATCAACATCAGAAACTGCTCCTTTGGAAGAAGGAAAGGTTGTCGGTACTCTAACTTATGATGACCAAGATTTGATCGGACAAGGCTACCTCACTTCTGATAAACCATCTTTTGAAATGGTTTCTGCAAAGAAAGTTGAAAAAGCCTTCTTCTTAAAAGTTTGGTGGAACCAATTCATCCGCTTTATCAATGAAAAATTATAAAAAAATCGCGATTCTTCGCGATTTTTTCGTATTCTTTAATTTATTTCATCTCTTTAAAAGCTGCTTCTGCGTCAGCATTACTAATAGCACCAAATTGGATTTTTCCAATTTTTCCTTGACTATCAATCAAGTATTCTGTTGGAATACTACGAATTTGGTAGGCTTGGAAGGTAGTTGCCTTGGTATCATATAGAACTGGTATATCCTTGTAGTCTTGTTCTTGGTACCATTTTGGAAACTCTTCAACTGTTTTTTCACCTTGTAGTCCTGGTGCAACGACACTTAGTATTTCAAAGTCTCGATCTTGTTTTGCAGCTAATTCCATCAACTCGGGCATACTCTTTCGACAAGGACCACACCAAGAGGCCCAGAATTTCAAATAGACTTTTTTGCCCTTATAGTCTGATAACTTGACTTCTTTGCCATCCATAGACTGCAGGGTGAAGTCTGGTGCATCCTTTCCTACTGCGATTTGTTGTACAGCAGGCTGTTTGGGACTTTCCGTTTGTTTGGTTTCTTTTTCGCCACAGGCAATCAACAAGAATAGAGACATGAGGCTCAATCCAGCAAAAATAACTTTTTTCATCTTTTTCTCCCTTTATCCAAGAATTCCTGACAAGGCATTTAACTGCCCTAGCATTAATAACAATCCCATCAAAATAATTAAAGCACCCCCGATTTTCTTTAGTAGAATCATATGGGGTTTTAATTTACTAAAATAGGGCATGATCCAACCCGAAGCCAGGGCCAAAATAATGAAAGGAATGGCCATTCCCAATGTGTATACTAATGTTAACACTGCTCCTTGCCAAGCACCATTGCCTCCTGAAGCTGCAAGAGCCAAGACCGAACTTAAAACCGGTCCGATACAAGGAGTCCAACCAAAACTAAAGGTTATCCCAAGCAAAAAGGCTGACAGATAGTGATTCGACTTGGATTGTTTGAAGGTGACTGTCTTTTGCACTTCTAGTTTATTGAAATGTAAGATTTCCATCTGGTGAAGGCCCAAGAGGATAATGACTGCTCCCATAACATAACGAAACCAGTCAGCATAGAGCATATGCCCTAGGAATCCAGCTCCAAATCCCAAAATAAAGAAAATGAGGGAGATCCCAGCAATAAAGCACAAGGTCCGAATTAAGCCCGACCATGCAACGTCTCTTCCGAAAAATCGAAAGCTTTTCGAATTTCCCTGATCATCCAGTAAAATACCAGCATAGACTGGTAGCAAAGGGAAGATGCAGGGTGAAAAGAAAGACAGAATGCCGGCTAAAAAAACCGATACTAAAAATATAATAGATTCCAATGAATTACCTACTTTCAAAAAATTCTAATCTTATTTTACTACAAAAGAAAAAATTTGTGACAACTTTGCTACGCTTATTTATTTTGACTAAATTTGACACAAAAAAAGGAGCTAAGCCCCTTTCATTTTAATACGTTCCTTCTTCACCTTGACTAGTCAAGATAACTGGACCGTCTTTTGTAATCACAAACTGGTGTTCATATTGACAAGATAGGCCACCATCGATGGTTTTATGAGCCCAGCCAGTTTTCATATCTGTATCAATTTCCCAATCCCCAGTATTGATCATGGGTTCAATGGTCAGGACCATTCCTTCACGGAGACGGAGACCACGACCAGCGACACCATAGTTAGGGACCATTGGCTCCTCGTGCATAGTTGGACCAACTCCGTGACCAACCAAATCACGCACTACACCATAACCACGACTTTCAGCATATTCTTGAATTACAGCACCAATATCGCCAATACGGTTTCCAACGACTGCTTGCTCAATCCCTTTGTACATAGCTTCCTTAGTCACATCCATCAGGTTTTTCACTTCTTCAGACGGTGTACCGACCGCATAAGCCCAACATGAGTCAGCTAGACCGCCAGTATAACTTTGGGTGTATTTTTTCATTTGCTCAACATTATTAAAGTTGAGTTTAGACACATTGAGGTCGGATTTGGCAATCGGACCTCCGAGTACCATGTCAACCTTGAGCAAGTCGCCATCTTTCAAGATGTAATGACGTGGAAAAGCGTGAGCTACTTCGTCGTTGAGAGAGCAACAAGTTGCATAGGGGTAATCCATGACTGCACCATCCACGCCAATCTGTAAAGGAAGGAAATTTTCCTCTTTACAACGGCGACGAACATATTCTTCTACTTCCCACATATCCACGCCAGGCTTAATCAAATCACGTAAGCCGATGTGGATACTAGCTAGGAAATCACCAGCCTTGTCCATGGCTTCGATTTCACGTGCTGATTTTAAAGTTATCATTTTTTCTCCTAGATTCTAATTGATTTTCACTGTAACATTTGCTTTTGATACAATCTGATGACCATGATAAATATCATAATCAATAATAGCCGAGCGCCTTGTGTGATGAATAATGCGAGCCTGAATTCGCAGAGTATCATCAATCTGAACAGCCTGCAAGAAATAAATCAACATCTGCTCTATGATAAGATTGCGCCCGCTATTGACAACAAGGTCTTGGGTCATGTGATTAAGGATTTCAGCCAAGACACCATTAGCAAGTACACCATTTTTCTCCAACATGAACGGCTCAACAGTAATGACTACTTCATCGTGATGATAAAATAGTTTCTGCCCGATTTGCTCTGAAAAAGTTGGCAAGGCTGATACTTGAGAACGGCTCATTTTTTCCATGACATCTCTTCGTGTTACGACCCCAAGTAGAGTCTGGTTACTTCGAACAACGGGAACCATCTCAAAGTCTTCGGCTATCATTCGTTGACTGACATTGGCAATATTCGTCGCTAAACCTGTTACGAAGATGCTCCGCGTCATCACCTTGTCAATCGTTGTGCTGGGTGACTTATCTCCCGCATCACGCATGGTAACAACCCCAACAACCACTTGATGTTGGTTAATAACTGGAAAACGGCTACTTCTGTTTTTACGTACCAAGTCTAGATAGTCTTTGACTGTATCCGTCTCTCTCAAAAAGCCATACTCATGACTCGGACGATAGAGCTTTTCGACTGTTAAAATGTCTGTTTTGATTTGAACATTTGAGAGAGCTTTGTTAATCATGGTTGCGACTGTAAAAGTATCATGCTTACTTCTCAGAACTGGGATACCTTTTTTATTGGCTAGAGTCAATACATCATCTTGGACATGGAAACCTCCAGTCACAAGGACTGCATTTTCATTTTCTAATGCTAAAAGTTGAATACGAGTACGGTCACCTACAATCAAAAGGCCTCCATCATGGAGATAAGAGAGGATATTCTGCTCAGTCATGGCGCCAATAGAAAATTTACTAAATTCTCTCTCTAACCCTTCCTGACCAGCTAAAACTTCAGAGCTAGTCACTTCTGCGATTTCTGCATAGGTTAGCCGTTCGATAGCTACTTTCTTTGACTTGACACGTATGGTTCCACTGCGGGGGCGAGTCTCAACAATTCCCCGATTTTCAGCTTCTTTGATAGCCCGATAGGCTGTTCCATCACTAACACCAAGGTGATTTGAAATACTACGAACACTAACTCTCTTCCCAATTGGTAACTCTTCCAGATAAGACAAAATTTCCTGGTGTTTACTCATTGAAATCTCCTTTTACGTAACGAAATTCAAGATAGTCCCTCATTTTTCGTGTATAGCGATCGCTCCCCTTAAACTGTCGGAAGAGACTAAATCCCGATTTTAAGGCTACTTTTTGGCTAGCTTGATTCTCCAGATGAGTGATGATGGATAATTGTTTTAAACCAAATTCTTCAAAGGAAAGTTGACAGAGTTTGCTAACAGTCTCTGTCATAAAACCTTGCGACCAAGCATCTTTTTTTAAGAAATAACCGATTTCTGCTTCTTTTTTGATTTCATCAATTTTTTCAAATTTAATAGAGCCAATCATTTCCTGATTTCCTTGGAGACAAATTGCCCAAACACCTAGAGGAGCCTTCATGAAATAGTTGGCAAGAGCATATTGACTCTCCTCTAAACTTGCTTGGCTGGGAAAAATAAATTGCAGATTTTCTGGATCAGAAGCAATCTCATAAAAGGCTTTACTGTCACTAAAAAAGAAAGGACGCAAATACAAGCGCTCCGTTTCAAAGAAAGAAAACATTGCTAATTTGGTCCAAATATTCATAATCACCTCAATGGTTTTAGTCTTCGACGAGTGTAATATCTGCTCCAAGACTACGTAATTTTTCAATAATATCTGAGTAGCCACGAAGGATAAACTCGATATTTGTAATTTCGGTCTGGCCTTGAGCCATCAATCCAGCAATCACAAGAGCGGCACCTGCTCGCAAATCTGTAGCTTTGACACTTGCTCCATGCAAGGTACGACCACCTTTATAGATAATGTGATCATTCGTAGTCGTAATATCCGCATCCATTTTTGCTAACTCAAAGACATGGTTGACACGTTTTTCATAAATGGTATCAATAATCGTCCCACGGCCTTGAGCTGTTAATAAAAGTGGCGTGATAGGCTGTTGCAAATCAGTTGCAAAACCAGGATAAGGAGCAGTTTTAATATTGATTGCCTTCAAGTTTGACTGCTCTTCAACGAAGATACTATCTTCAGAGACCGTCATACGAACACCCATTTCCTCGAGTTTGGCGATAAAGCCTTCAAGATGCTCATAAAGAACGTTGTTAATACGAATTCCTTTACCAACCGCAGCAGCAAGTGAAATATAAGTCCCAGCTTCAATACGGTCTGGAATGACTTGGTGACGAGTCCCATGTAGTGTCTCAACACCATCAATAATGATAATATCAGTCCCGGCACCACGAATGTGGGCTCCCATGTTGTTCAAAAGGGTAGCCACATCAATGATTTCTGGTTCACGGGCCGCGTTTTCAATGACAGTACGTCCCTTTGCTTTGACCGCAGCAATCATGGTGTTAATCGTTGCACCAACGCTGACAGTATCCATATAGATACTTGCGCCGTGAAGTCCCTTACCCTGAGCAGACAAATTCATATTGTCTCCCTCATAGCTCACCTTAGCTCCCATGGCTTCAAAAGCTTTTAAGTGAAGGTCAATCGGACGAGGTCCCAAATCACATCCACCAGGAAGTCCAACTGTAGCTTCACCAAAGCGACCTAACAGACTTCCATAGAAATAATAAGATGCACGAAGGCTATTGATCTTGCCGTAAGGCATAGGAATGTTTTGAACGCCTCTTGGATCAATCTCCAAGACATCGTCATAACGCTTAACTGATGCCCCCATGATCTCCATAATTTCGACAAGACTAGCAACGTCTGAAATATCTGGAACACAATCTAAAGTGACAATATCATCTGATAAGATAATAGCTGGAATAAGGGCTACAACACTATTTTTAGCACCACTAATGGTGATCTCACCTTGCAATGGACGTCCACCATTGATGACAATTTTTCTCATGTTTTACTCTTTCAAAATTTACTAAAAAGGTCTTTTCGTTCTATTATACCATAATTTTCAGTTTTTTCCCATTCCTATTTACTAAATACCATCTCATTTTGATAAAAAAAGACCTATCACTCAAGCTTTCTAGCCTGAAATGATAGGTTTTTGTGTTGGATTAGCGTACTGTACGGATACGCATTGTGTTTGTACGAGCAGCTTCTCCAAGTGGCACACCTGCAACGATAACGATATCGTCGCCAGATTCAACCAAGCCTTGTTCAACTGCAATCTTTTCAGCAAGATCAAACATATCGTCAGTATTTGAAGGACGTTCAGTTGTTACTGGAATAACACCCCAGTTCAACATCAATCCACGTTCAGTCAATTCATCGAAAGTGATTGCCAAAATGTCAGCATTTGGACGGTATTTAGAAATCAAACGTGCTGTGTGACCAGTCTTAGTAAGGGTAACAACCAATTTGATGTTCATTGAGTTAGTAGCATCTTTAACAGCTGAAGCCATAACTTCTGTCTTAGAGTTACGCTCGAATGAATCTGAGTTCAAACGACCATATTCATTAAGAAGAGTTTGAGCGTTCTTGTCGATTGTAGCCATTGTTGTTACTGATTCAAGTGGGTATTTACCGTTTGCAGACTCTCCTGAAAGCATTGTTGCGTCAGTTCCGTCGATAACAGCATTGAATACGTCTGATACTTCTGAACGAGTTGCACGTGGTTTCTCAGTCATTGTTTCAAGCATGTTTGTTGCAGTGATAACAACTTTACCAGCAGCATTCACTTTAGTAATGATCATTTTTTGGTAAACTGGAACCATTTCGAATGGTACTTCGATACCCATGTCACCACGAGCGATCATGATACCATCAGCAGCTTCGATGATCTCATCCAAGTTATCGATACCTTGTTGGTTTTCGATTTTCGCGAACAATTGAACATGTCCGTTTCCAGTTTCTTCACAGATTGCACGAACTTCATTCACGTCTTTAGCAGTACGTACAAATGAGATCGCGATGAAGTTGATACCTTGCTCAAGACCGAAGCGGATATCGTCGTTATCACGTTCAGCAAGAGCTGGGAAAGGAATTTTAGTGTTAGGGATGTTTACACCTTTTTGTTTTGCAACAACGCCATCATTCTCAACTACAACTTCAAATTCACGGGTTGCATCGTCTTTAGCGAAAACACGAAGACCAAGTTTACCATCGTCAACCAAAACTTGGTGACCAACTTCAACGTCATCATAGATATCAAGAGCGCCAGCAACGTTCAAAGCAATCACATCGCGAGTTGATTTGATTCCTTGTTTGGTTGCAACACGGATTTTTTCACCAGTTTTGTAAGAGTACTCTTTTGCGTCACCTTCAAACAATTCTGTACGGATTTCAGGTCCTTTAGTATCAAGAAGGAAACCAACTTTTTTACCTGCAAGTTTTTCAGCAAGTTTAACAGTTGCCATACGCTCACCTTGTTCTTGGTGGTCACCGTGAGAGAAGTTGAAACGGAAAGTGTTTGCTCCAGCTTCAATCAGCTGAGCGATATTTTTAGCTGAAGCTTCAACGTCAAGTTTTTCTCCCCAGTATCCGTCATCACCGAATTTTTTACCACCACGGATTTCTACCGCAGGACCCAAGGTTGCAACGATTTTTACACGTTTGTTCATGATTTTTTGTGACTCCTTTATATAATTCGACCTTTTAAGGTCATGTTACCAAATTAATGAAAGTTGATTAGGACAAGCTCTTGTTTAAGTTAGAGAGTTCAAGATCAGCTTTATGAGGGTTGTTAACAACGATCTTACCATCAGCTGTTAAGCTAAACAAAGCTCCTTCTTCTGCTGTTCCAAGAATTGGATTCTCAACCATTTTCTCGTTACGGATACCAACAGCGACACCACCGATTCCTTGTTTAAGAAGTTTAACAGCGTGCGCACCTAAGCGTGATGCTAAAACACGGTCACGAGCAGTTGGTGAACCACCACGTTGGATGTGACCAAGTTCAGTAACACGAAGGTCGCTAGTATCTCCTGCTTCCTTGAGTTTCTTACCGAATTCATCGGCAGACATAACCCCCTCAGCCAAAACGATGATATTGTGTTTCTTACCGCATTCATAACCAGCTTTGATGCTTGCTACGATATCTTCAAATTTGAAACCTTCTTCAGGGATAATGATTTCATCAGCACCTGTAGCAATACCTGCCCAGAGAGCGATGTCACCAGCATTGCGTCCCATTACCTCAATAACAAAGGTACGACGGTGACTTGATGAAGTATCGCGAATCTTGTCGATCGCATCCATAGCAGTTGTAACTGCTGTATCAAATCCGATTGTGAAGTCCGTACCAACGATATCATTATCAATTGTTCCTGGAAGACCGATAGCAGGGAATCCATGCTCGGTCAAGCGCATAGCTCCATGATAAGAACCGTCACCACCGATAACTACGACACCTTCGATACCGTGTTTTTTCAATTGCTCAATCCCTTTAAGTTGACCTTCGAGTTGTGCAAACTCAGGGTAACGAGCAGAGTGAAGGAAAGTACCACCACGTGAAATGATGTCTCCTACTGAAGCAGCATCAAGTGGATAGATTTCACCGGCAACCATACCTGCGTATCCATCATAGATACCAAATACTTCCATTCCTTCTGAGATTGCTTGACGAACTACCGCACGGATGGCAGCATTCATACCAGGGGCGTCTCCACCACTGGTTAAAACAGCAATACGTTTCATTTGGTTATGCTCCTTTTTCTTTTAACATTCTTACTGATTATACCACATTTAATTGGAAAATTCTTCTATTTTCCGTATTTTTAGCGATAAATCGTTTTCATAACAATTCCCTCTAATTTTTCCTGTAAAACTAGGTCTTTTTTTACAAAATGTTGGGAGGAAACAATTGTCTTTTCTTCCTCAACATACCTGATAATAACAGGAATAGAGCCTTTATGTTGTTCTAAGATGGTAGAAATTTCTTTATCCTTGTCGTGGTTTTTAACTTGAATCCAGAATCGTTCCGCCACTGCTTCTTTCAAATCTTGTGCAATCATTTGCAGACGACCATCTCGGGATTGAACTTTGCCATTGATGTAGTAGAATTTCCCTTCAGATAAGATGGAAGCGAATCTTCGATACTGATCTGAAAATACAGTCACATCCAGTCTAGACTTACTGTCATGAACCTGTAGAAAGGCCATACTCTCGCCTTTCTTAGTTCGAATGACTTTTATTTTTTGCACTTCAACTAGAAGGGTTACATGACTCCCTTCAGTGAGAGTAGCAATGGGCGTTGTCGGATAAAGGGCTTGTTTTGCAAGTGTTTGTAAAGGATGAGCACTGATACCAACCCCGATTAGTTCCTGCTCCTTGTAAAATTTCTCTGCTTCCGTAAAATCATCCGCCTCAGTCCAACTATAGCTTGCATCTGCAAAGAGACCACCCAACTCCTCAACAAAAACAAATAGGTTGGGAAGGTTCACTAGGATTTTCTGGCGGTTCTTGTCAAAATAATCAAAGAGCCCCAGTTCAACCAAAGGAGACAAAAGCGATAGTTTCTTGTAATTCTTAGGCAGACGTGAGACGAAATCTTCAATACTTGAGAAGGGACGGTTTTCAATAACCCAATAAGAAAAATCTCTTGGCATCCCTTTAATGGCTTTCAAACCAAGATAGATTGTCTTCTGGGTGATTTTATCATGATAGGGAATGCTGTTAATGGCTAAAGGCGCTACATCAAATCCCATCTGCAGAGCATCTACAATGTAATCACTGCTCGAATAATTCAACATGACTTGAAAGAAAATAGCAGGATAATGAGTTTTAAAATAAGCAAGTTGGAATGCCAGTGCTGAGTAGGCATAGGCGTGGGATCTATTAAACCCATAGCCTGCAAACTTTTCCATCACGGCAAATACTTGATTAGCTTTTTCTTCCGAATGACCGAGTTTGACTGCACCAGTGATAAAATCTTCCTTCATCAAATGCATCTCTTTAGCATTTTTCTTACCCATGGCTCGTCTGAGAATATCGGCTTTACCAAGGCTGAAGCCTCCAAAGCGCTGAGCTACCTGCATGACTTGCTCCTGATAGAGCATAATACCATAGGTTGATGACAGAATGTCTTCCAAGGCAGGATCCAGCACTGTCACCTTTTCTTTGCCATGCTTTCGAGCTACAAAGTTATCGATATAATCACTAGCACCTGGTCTATTGAGGGATGTCGTTGCTACCACTTCTTCGAAGACTTGTGGTTTGACCCGTTTCAAGAGTCGAATGGCGCCTGGTTGTTCAAATTGGAAAATACCTTTCGTATTTCCAGCTGCAAAGAGGGCTAAAGTTTCACTGTCTTCCAGATCAATCTCTTCGATTTTTAGATGAACACCCTCTGACTCCGCAAGCAATTCCTGCATTTTTTGGACGAAAGTCAGGTTACGTAAACCGAGGAAATCCATTTTTAGAAGTCCATTGGCTTCAACACCATGAGCATCATACTGGGTGATCAGCATATCCTCACCATATTTTAGCGGAATGTAGTCCGTCAAGTCTTGGTCACTCATAACGACTCCAGCCGCATGGATAGAGGTTTGACGAGGATAACCTTCGATCTTACGAGCAATCTCAAAAGCTTTTTGGTATTCAATCTTGCTATTGATGACCTGTCTAAATTGCAAATTCTTTTCATAGGCCGTCGTTAGCGTATCTCGGAAACTGATTTTTTTCGTAATATTTGTTAATTCGTACTCTGGAACGCCATAACGTTTGAAAACATCACGAGTTGCCTGTTTGGCTCCAAAGGTCGAATAAGTGACAATCTGCGCCACATGTTGACTGCCATACCGATCACGAACATAACGAATGAACTCTGGTCTATAAAGGTCAGGAATGTCAATATCAATATCAGGCATGGTGTACCGCTCACGATTTAAAAAGCGCTCGAAAATCAAGTTCTTCTCAACCGGATCAATCCCTGTGATGTCAAGTGAGTAGGCGACCAAACTACCCACAGCAGAACCGCGCCCCATTCCCATATAGTAGCCTTGGGAACGTCCAAAACGCAACAAATCCCAAACAACTAGAAAATAGTCATCAAAGCCCATATCATGAATAACAGCCAACTCTTCATTTAGCCGCTCTTGATAAAGAACTGAGGTTAACCCCTTGGCTATCAAGCCTTGCTCAGCCCTCTCTCTAAGTTCTTCTACTGCAGGCCTTTCAGGATTAAAGCGAGGGAGTTTTAAGCTTGGATCAAGTTGGTAGCTAACATTCTCTATCAAATCTTGAAGATTGGCAAGTGCCTGAGGAAAGCGATTTTTAAATCTTGCTTCTAAGTCTGAGGCTGGTAGAAAGATCCCTTGCTGTGAATGCACATCCACTTCTCTCAGACTGACATTATCCTTAACTGCCGACAAAATCTGCAAAACCTGTAGATCTTCTTTCTCAAAAGAGTTAACCTGATAGAAGGGAAGAATAGGTTTCGTAAAGACTTCTTGAGGAGTATCGGGACTAACCCCAATAAAATAATCATGACCCAAATCCAGCTGATCGATTCCATCAAAATAAAGAACAATAACAGCAACATCCTCAAGGTGACTGGTAAAGTCAGACCAATTTTTTCGTCCAGTCATTTTTAAAGTGGATAACTTCATCAACTCTTGATACCCTTTAGTAGATAGAGCTAGAAAACGGAAAGAGATCGCCTTTTCGTCTATAATCAAGGTCATTTCAAGACCAATTAAAGGTTGGATTCCATATTTTCGAGTCACCTCTAAAAAATGATAAGCCCCATAGAGATTATCCACATCCATGATAGCAAGGTGAGAATAGCCGTACTCTTTAGCCGTTTGTACATATTTTTCAATCGAAACCACACTTTCCATAAAACTGTAAACAGTCTTGGTATCGAGCTGTGCAATCATTCCATCTCCTCCTTGCTTTAAATATAGTACTATTATACCATTTTAAGTTCCATAATGAACTGGCTTAGACTCTTTCTTTCAAAACCTCTTTGAATTTTTTTAACTGTTCATCCTTTATGTTTCTTGAAAATGAAAATTAAGAAGAATAAAATATCTATATCTTATAATATTTTTAATAGTAATTTTGGACGTTTTTATGCTAAGTGACGAATATTGAAATAATATCCCTTATGCAAATTTACATATAAATATCTTTAAGGTGGCTTTTAATTAGAAGATTTATTCAATATTTTATAATAACTTGCTTAAAGTTCATTCCTATTTTTAAAATTTATTTCAATTGAGTTTATTTATTCCATTTTTCCTCTTTTTTTGATATAATAAATTTATCACTTCAAAGGAGAGCGCCATGCGTTTTAATCAAATCAGCTACTTGCCCACTCCTCGTTCTCAACTATTAGATGAATTAGAGAGTCTTGGCTTGAAGCTATCATCTAAACTGCCTATAAAAAGACAGTTTGAAGACTTCATTCGTTGGAGTTTCTTCACTTATACTAATACCGATTATGCTCTATCTACCCTAGCTGCAGATAGAGAAACGGATCTACTAACCTTCTTTCAGTCTGATAAAGAGCTGACAGCTGATATTTTCTATACCGTAGTTTTTCAACTTTTAGGCTTCAATTATCTTATTGATTTTGAGGATGCTGAACAATTCCGTAAAGAAACTGGATTTCCTATTATTTATGGAGATTTGATTGAAAATCTCTACCATTTGCTCAACACTCGAACCAAAAAGGGAAATACACTCATCGACCAGCTTGTTGGTGATGGACTTATTGCAGAAGACAATCACTACCACTACTTTAACGGTAAGAGCTTGGCAACCTTTTCTAGTCACGATGTCATTCGTGAAGTTGTTTATGTAGAGAGTCGTGTGGATACTGATAAAGACAGACTCCCTGATTTAGTCAAAGTCAGCGTTATTCGTCCTCGCTATGATGGACAAATCCCTGCTCTTATGACTGCAAGTCCTTATCACCAAGGGACCAACGACAAAGCCAGCGACAAGGCTCTCTACAAGATGGAAGGAGACTTGGAGGTCAAACCTGCCCATATTATTGAACTTGAGAAGCCTGAGGTTGATTTTGTCGAGCCTCTTGGTCAAGCCGAACTCGTCTCTGAGTCAGAAGAAAAGCTAACTCACATCAATAGCTCATACACTCTCAACGATTACTTCCTCCCAAGAGGATTTGCCAATCTTTATGTGTCTGGTGTTGGCACCAAGGATTCCCAAGGTCTGATGACTAACGGTGACTACCAGCAGATTGAAGCCTATAAAAATGTGATTGACTGGCTTAATGGTCGTTGCCGTGCTTTCACGGATCACACACGCAAACGTCAAGTCAAGGCTGACTGGTCAAACGGTAAAGTCGCAACGACAGGAATTTCCTATCTAGGGACCATGTCCAATGGACTTGCGACCACTGGTGTTGATGGCTTAGAAGTGATTATCGCAGAAGCAGGAATTTCTTCTTGGTACAACTACTATCGTGAAAATGGTCTGGTAACCAGTCCTGGAGGTTATCCAGGTGAGGATTTTGACTCACTTGCTGAATTGACCTACTCCCGCAATCTCTTAGCCGGTGACTATATCCGTGCTAATGAGGCCCACAAAGCGGATTTAGAAAAGGTAAAAGAACAATTAGATCGCAAGACTGGTGACTACAATCAGTTTTGGCATGACCGCAACTATCTACTCAATGCCCACAAGGTTAAAGCTGAGGTAGTCTTTACGCATGGTTCTCAGGATTGGAACGTCAAACCACTTCATGTTTACCAGATGTTTCATGCTCTTCCAGCTCATATCAATAAGCACCTCTTTTTCCATCATGGTGCCCACGTTTATATGAATAACTGGCAGTCCATTGACTTCCGCGAGTCCATGAATGCCTTGTTGAGTAAGAAATTGTTAGGACTTGCAACAGACTATCAACTTCCGACTGTTATCTGGCAGGACAATACCGAACCGCAAACATGGCAGAGTCTTGATGACTTTGGCAAGCAAGATGAACTGCATACCTTCTCTCTTGGAACTGAAGAAAAAGTGATTCAGAACCACTATGAACAAGAAGATTTTGAGCGTTATGGCAAGACTTACCAGACCTTCAACACAGAACTTTACCAAGGAAAAGCCAATCAGATCACCATTGACATTCCAGTAAGTCAAGACATTCATTTAAATGGTCGAGTCGAGCTGAAACTTCGTGTCAAATCAAGTACAAACAAGGGGCTCTTATCAGCCCAACTGCTCGAACTTGGGCAAAAGAAATATCTACAGCCTTATCCAGCTGTTTTAAGCGCTAGAACCATTGACAACGGTCGCTACCACATGCTTGAAAATCTCTGCGAACTGCCATTCAATCCAAGTGCCCAACGTGTCATCACTAAAGGCTACCTCAATCTTCAAAATAGAAAAGATTTACTCTTAGTAGAGGATATCACTACGGATGAATGGATGGAGCTGCAATTTGAACTGCAACCAACTATTTACAAGTTAAAAAAAGGAGATTCTCTCCGTTTGGTTCTCTACACGACTGACTTTGAGATTACAATTCGAGATAATACAGACTATCACCTGACTGTCGATCTTGAACAGTCTACTCTCATTCTACCATGTCAAAAGGTATAACATCCCAGACTTTCAATATGGAAATATTCCAAGGAAAAGGCAGTCAAATTATCCATTGAACTTCCTATAACCAAGGATTTCCACTTGAACAGTCCAACTAAACATAAACTTCGTATCAAATCCAGTTCAAATAAGAGCTTTTTATAAGCCTCTAGATGAACCTTGGACAAAAGATACTTCCTCTAACCAACATGTGTAACCATTTATCATACACGCTACTAGACCACATGTTGGAAAATCTCTGTGAATTGACATTTAGAGTAAATTCACAACAAGCCGTGACAAAATGCTAACCTAATTGAATGATTTACTGTCATTAAAGAACATCAATGGTTATGAACGGATTGATACCCAGTTTATCTGCACCCAACTAGTGACAAGTTAAAAGATGGAGAATCTCTCCGTCTAGTTCTTTATACTACTGACTTTGACATCATCATACGTGACAATACCGCCTACCACCCGACTGACGTTTTCGTTCAGTCCACGCTTACTGTACCTTTTAAAAGGAGTACTTACTTTATGAACAAATCAGAACATCGACACCAACTTATCCGCGCCCTCGTTTCAAAAAATAAAATTCATACCCAAGCAGAATTACAAACCTTGCTAGCTGAGAATGATATCCAAGTCACACAAGCAACCTTATCTCGTGATATCAAGACTATGAACCTTTCGAAAGTTCGGGAAGAAGATCAGTCCTACTATGTACTAAATACTGGTTCTATTTCTAAATGGGAGAAACGTTTGGAAAACTATATGGAAGATGCTCTTGTCATGTTACGTCCTGTCCAACACCAAGTCATTCTAAAGACTCTTCCAGGTTTGGCTCAGTCTTTTGGAGCTGTCATTGATGCCCTAGATTTCAACGAAGTTGTTGCTACACTATGCGGAGACGATGTCTGCATGATCATCTGTGAAGATGCTACAAAAGCTCAAGCATGTTTTGAAAATCTTAAAAAATATGCCCCACCATTTTTCTTTAGCGAATAAAACAAATCCCGTGATTGAAAATCACGGGATTCTTTTATTCATTTGAAAGTGTTTCTTCTTTCTTCATACGTGCCAATCGAAGGGCACGTTTGGGATTGAGACGATTAAACAATTCTTCTAGTTTCTTTTCATTCCATACGTCTGCTGCAGAAACAAAATTTCCATCTGCATCTCGGAATGATATCGGTTTATCTCCCATATCAATCTCCTAGTCTACAAATTCAAACTCAAACTTGCCGATTCGTACCAAGTCTCCATCCTTAGCTCCACGCGCACGAAGGGCTTCGTCAACCCCCATACCACGTAACTGACGAGCAAACTTCATGACTGACTCATCACGGTCAAAGTTGGTCATATTAAAGAGTTTCATGAGTTTCTCACCAGAAAGTACCCATGTCGCATCATCGTCGCGGCTAATTTCAAAGGCTTTTTCTTCCTCGTCAAAGCCGTAGTAAACCTCTTCCTCCATATCAGACTCATCATAGAGCAAGAATTCAGGAGTTTTATCTAACAATTCAGCTGTCGCATCCAAAAGGGGTGCCAACCCTTGCTTGGTTAAACCAGAAATAGGGAAGATGGCTGGTAGTTCTTCAAACTCGTCGTAATTTGCTGCCAATTTCTTCTTGAAGGTTTCAAGATTTTCCTGACTTTCGGGCATGTCCATCTTGTTGGCCACGATGATCTGCGGACGCTCCATCAGACGAAGGTTGTAGGATTCTAATTCCTTATTGATAGCAAGGTAGTCCTCATAAGGATCACGCCCTTCGCTAGCCGACATATCGATGATATGAAGGATAACTCGAGTGCGTTCAATATGTCGAAGAAACTGAGTTCCCAAGCCAACACCTTGACTAGCCCCCTCAATCAAACCTGGAAGATCTGCTACGGCAAAAGATTCACCTGACTGTGTACGGACCATCCCTAGGTTAGGGACAATAGTTGTGAAGTGGTAGGCACCAATCTTTGGTTTGGCTGAAGTAATAACACTAAGCAAAGTTGATTTCCCGACCGAAGGGAAACCTACCAAACCGACATCCGCCAAGATCTTTAATTCCAGTTGCAACTCACGTTCCTGACCCGGTTCTCCGTTCTCAGAGATTTCAGGTGCAGGATTTTTTGGTGTTGAAAAGCGTATATTTCCACGACCACCTCGACCGCCATGTGCCACGATAAACTCTTGGCCATGCTCAATCAAGTCTGTAATGACTTTTCCAGTCTCAGCATCACGTATAGTCGTTCCTTGGGGTACGCGAACACGAAGGTCTTCTGCACCACGTCCATGCATTCCTTTGGTCATCCCTTTTTCACCGGATTCGGCCTTGAAATGACGGTTATAGCGGAAATCCATCAAGGTACGCAAGCCTTCGTCTACTACGAAAACGACGTTCCCTCCACGTCCACCATCACCACCCCAAGGTCCGCCATTAGGGACATATTTTTCACGGCGAAAGGCAACCATGCCATCACCACCATTACCAGCCTTGACTTTGATCTTGGCTGTATCTAAAAACATACTCATATTTTTTCTCGCTTTAAAAAGGCTGGGAAATCCCAGTCATTAGTTATTGTTTCTGTCTAAACAACTTGCTTAGAATCTGCTAAAAGCTCCAAGCGCCGTTGCAAAGATACCAGCAAGGGTCACAAACAACATGATGAGCACGACAACAAGTGTCACCTTTTCAAACATTGTTTTTTTACGGTTACCATTATCTCCAAAAGCCATAACTTCTCCTTTTTCTATATAATTCTAATTTAATAGTCTGTCGAAACCGGTGCAACCACCCATAAAATGATGTAAGCAAGGATTCCTGCTCCATAACAAAATGCAAGAACACCCCAAACAACACGAACAATTGTTGGGTCAATATCAAAATAATGGGCAACTCCTGCACAGACTCCACCAATTATTTGGTTTTTTCCACTTCGCATTAATTTTTTCATAGTATTTTCCTCTTATTCTATTATTTGAATTCATCTTTCCAATAATCTCTGATGCTGGATAATTGCTTCCGAGAAGCCCGTAAAATACGCTTAGACTCTTTTACTGGACTTGTAACAGCCTGTTGGGGTAGATATAAAATCGTTTTCAAAAAGCGCTGACTGGCAGGTTTCCCATCATGTAATTCATGTTCAAAGTTATTTGAGATAATGGCATCAAGGTAAAACTCATGTACTCGTTTCCCAAAGTTCTCAGCCGAAATTTCGTACAACTTATCCGCCAACTTTTGTTCAGACATATACGGAGTAGCGATTAAGGCTTCAAGGATGGCTCCTGCAAGCTCTCGTTCTCCATAGTAGAGGGTACCAAACATTTTATCACTGATCAGGTTATCAAGATAGGGGTTGCCATGAGCGATAACAGGCGTT
Organism: Streptococcus pseudopneumoniae; assembly: GCF_001074565.1. Classification (GTDB taxonomy): domain Bacteria; phylum Bacillota; class Bacilli; order Lactobacillales; family Streptococcaceae; genus Streptococcus; species Streptococcus pseudopneumoniae_J. Next base: position 29,989 of record NZ_JUQX01000001.1, read on the forward strand.
CCACTGGCTAGACTTTCTAGATAGGTTAAGCCCTGAGTTTCACTCGTAGAGGCAGAGATGAAGAAATCTGCAGCCTTATAGTATAAGGCTGTCTCGCTTGGAGCAATCATACCTGTAAAAATCACATGTTTTTGCAGGTTTAATTTCACTGCTTGCTCTTTCAGACTGTCCAGATAAGGACCGTCTCCAGCAACGACCAGCTTCACCTTATCTTCTTCTTTCAATACTTCAGCAAAAGCATCTAGGACTGCTTGGATATTCTTCTCATAAGAAATACGCGAAAGGCTCAGTAGCATTTTCTCGTCTTCCTGAATACCTAACTTCGAACGAAGTTCTTGTAAGTTTTCCTCTTTAATCTCAGGTCGTTCAAACTTAGCTAGCTCAATTCCGGTTGGAATGACACGTTTTTCAACCTTCACTTTGTATTTAGATAAAAGGTCCCGAACAATCTCACTAGGGCAGATTACTCCATCTACATCACGAAGGAAACCACGTACCAGATATTTTACCATACTTGGACGAATCAACATTCCCTTAGCAATATAATGCACATAGTCTTCGTACTGGGTATGGTAAGTATGGATAACAGGAATTCTCAATTCTCGTGCAATCCAAATCCCTAATAATCCAAGTGAAAATTCTGTCTGGGTATGAATGATATCGAGTTGATACTGCTTGGCGATTTCAAGTGCCTTTGTAAAACCTCTATAGGCAAATCGTCGATCTTTAAATGCAAAGAAAGGGACACTTGGAATTCGAATAATTTGCCAATCCTCGTAGCGGTTCACATCTTTATCTGTTGTTGTAAAGATAAAAACTGCATGGCCTTGCTTCTCAAGCTCTGTCTTCAAGGTTCGAATACTGGTCGCAACCCCGGAAACCTGAGGAAAATAGGTGTCTGTAAATAAACCAATTCGCATAGATTACCTCACTTTTTACCTAGAGCAGCCTGTTCCCGATAAAATTTTAACCAAATTCCCAGTAAACGCTCTTCTGAATACTGCTTGGATATCCTTTTAGCTTTTTCTTTCAATTCTTTCAACGCTTCAGGATTTTCTTTATATTCTAGGATTGCTTCTCTCATCTCAGAGACATCACTTGTAGCACGATAATCTCCCTCAAGAATGACCTTATACAGGTCCAAATCCCTTAACATAATAGGAGCCTCGCAACTAGCTGCCTCTAAGATGGTCATAGGGAATAGTTCATTATAGCTAGGTAGTAAGAACAAATCAGCTAAAGCATACAGTTCCCGCATCCTCTCCGGTGACACAATACCTGGGAAAATTAGATTTTTAGGTGGATTGTCCATAATCTTCTTATAGCGTTCATAACCATCTGTTATTCCACCAAATGAAAAACCACCAGCCCAGATAAAGGTAATTTCTGGCAATTCTTCAGCAAGACGGATAAAATCATTTATCCCTTTTCGTTTCTGAACCTGGCCCGCACCAACCACGACAAACTGATCTTTTGCGAGATCCATTTCTTCACGAAGTTGTGCAACTTGTTCAGCTGGTAATGGATGCCATTTTTCTTTGTTTACAAAATTGGGAATATAAGTTATTTTTTCTCGTGGAATACCCGCAGCAACTAGATCCTCGATAAACATGGGATTGACCACCACCAAGTGTTCCATCCGATTGTAAAAGGAAAAAACATAGCGTTTGACAATTCCTTTTAGGAAAAATGGAATTTTCAAACTCCCTTCGAGTGTCTCAGGCAAGAAATGCACATAGCCAACTTTTCTCCCAGAGCGTTTCTTTTGAAATGTGGATAAATAATAAGGGAAATCAATGGTGTGAAAGTGGGTTACGTCTGCCTCTACAGGAAGATTCTCCGTAACAATCAACTGATCTTTGGCATCACGATGAAGGAGACTCACCAATTCACGGTAGGCTCCTGACACTCCTTGACCAGCCACTTTTTCACTTGAACTTAGCATATTAATACGCAATTTTTTGTTTTCCATATTACTCATTATACCATTTTATTTCAAGAAAATCAGTAAAAGGAAGAAGAGACCAGAGGAAAATGGAGGAGCCCCTCTCTTTTCCAATCGTCTCTCGTAATTTTCCAATCGATTACTTAATTCCTAGGGCGATACGCGCATAGCGACTCATTTTTTCAACCGTCCAGGCTGGATACCAGACCAATTTGACTTCGGTATTAGTTACCTCAGGCACCTCTGTCATCGCATCGTGTATCTGGTCTGTTAAGAGGTCAGCCAGTGGGCAACCCATAGTTGTCAAGGTCATATCAATTTCCGTGTGACCTGTTTCACCATCAAAACGAATTTCATAAATCAAACCTAGGTTGACAATATCAATCCCCAACTCAGGGTCGATGACTTCTTCCAAGGCATTTAAAATGCGTGTTTTAATCGTTTCAATTTGCTCTTCTGTATAAGCCATGTTCATCCTCACTCTAATCTTCAATAAAATCACGAAGGGGTTTGCTGCGACTTGGTTGGCGCAATTTTCTCAAAGCCTTGGCCTCGATCTGACGGATACGCTCACGAGTCACGTTAAAGACTTTGCCAACATCTTCAAGAGTGCGCATTTTTCCATCGTCCAAACCAAAACGCAAGCGCAAGACGTTTTCTTCACGGTCTGTGAGAGTATCCAAGACTTCATCCAACTGCTCGCGCAAGACGATGCGAGTTGTGTAGTCTACTGGATTTTCAATCACTTCATCTTCGATAAAATCCCCAAGATGGCTATCGTCCTCTTCACCGATCGGTGTTTCAAGTGATACTGGTTCTTGGGCGATTTTCAAGATTTCACGGACCTTGTCAGGTGTCATATCCATACGCTCAGCGATTTGTTCAGGTGTCGGATCTTGTCCCAATTCTTGAAGGAGGTTACGCTGTTCACGAACCAATTTATTGATAGTTTCAACCATGTGAACAGGGATACGGATGGTACGAGCTTGATCGGCAATAGCACGAGTGATTGCCTGACGAATCCACCAAGTTGCATACGTAGAAAACTTAAATCCTTTTGAATAGTCAAATTTGTCTACGGCTTTCATCAAGCCCATGTTTCCTTCTTGGATTAAGTCAAGAAACTGCATACCACGACCTACGTATCGCTTAGCAATCGAAACTACCAAACGAAGGTTGGCTTCTGCAAGACGTTGTTTGGCTTCGATATCACCAGCTTCAACAGCTAGAGCCAATTCTTTTTCTTCTTCATTGGTCAAGAGAGGAACAACCCCAATTTCCTTCAAATACATACGGACAGGGTCATTAACCTTGGCAGAGGTAGAGCCAATCAAATCCTCATCACTGAGTTCTGGCTCTTCTTCTGTACTAAGGACACGTGCACTTGGATTCCCTTCGTTATCCGTGATAGAAATACCAGCATCCTGAATCCGTTGCAAAAGGTCTTCAATACCGTCTGCATCTAAACTAAAAGGAATCACCAGACTTGAGTTGATTTCATCGTCTGTTGCTGTTCCTGTTTTTTTGTGGTTACGGATAAAGTCTGCTACTTGCACATCAAATGTGGTTACTTCTTTTTGTTTTGTTGCCATTATTACTCCATTCTTCTCTTTTGGGAAATCAATCGTTGCAATTCTTCCAAGGCTGTGTCTGTATCTCCTAGATGACTAGCTTCCTGCACTTTCTTTTTAATCCTTAAATTGTCCTTGCTGAGGAGGGCACGGTTACGAGTCTCTTCGACTTCAGAAAGTTCTTGAGGCGACATCTCTGTTGGCAAATCTAGACCAAGAACATGGTACCAGGCATTTTCAACCTCAGGAGTCTGATGAGACAGTTCCTCTGATCCGATTTCTCCCTCTACACTTAATAATTCGTAAAGAATCTGAAATTCTGGGGTATCAAAGAAAAAATCTTCTCTTAATCGATAGTCATTTAACACAACTGGATTCTCAGCCATCCTATAAAGGAGATGAGCCTCTGCTCTCATAACTGCTGTCAGTTGCCGCGTCACAGGCAAACTAATCGCTACTGGTGTAGCTTGCTCCTTGACTCTCTCCTGTCTTTGAACAATCCGACTTTCATTTACAATCTGTTCTACTTGCTGGTAATCAAAGGAAGGTAGGTTATCCGCCAGAATGTGGATGTATGAATTCTGGGCAGTGATAGACTTTTCTTTGGCGATTAAGGGCGCAATCTTTTCAATGAACTCGATTTGCGCTTGCAAGTTATCACTATTCTCAGGTTTGAGTTGGTGAATATAGAACTCTATGGGACTGATACGTGTCTTGGTTAAAAGGTAAGCCAGGTCTTCAGCAGAATTCTTTTGCAAATACTCATCTGGGTCCATGGCATCAGGTACCCGAACAACTTCCACTGAGAAATCTTTTAACTCCTCTAAAGCCTTGGCTGTTGCTGCCTGCCCTGCCTTGTCGCCATCATAGCTGAGAACAATTTTTTTGGTAAAGCGTTTGAGGTGATCAACATGCTCCTTGCTTAAGGCTGTTCCCATGGAAGCTACAGCATTTTCTATACCAGCACGGTAGGCTGCGATCACATCCATGAAGCCTTCCATCAGATAGAGCTCTGTAATCTTACCTGTTCCCTTCTTTGCCTTGTCCAAATGATACAATTCGTAACTCTTGTTAAAAATTGCAGTCGAGCGACTATTTTTATATTTGGCAGTCTGATTATCCGTTTCTTGCCAAATACGACCTGAAAAGGCAATGACCTGCCCCTTGTCATTGGTCAAAGGAAAGATGATCCGTCCAAAAAAAGTATCATAAAATTGATTGTCATCTGACAGATAAAACAAGCCCGAATCCAATAAATCCTTTTCTTCAAACTTGTTAGCCAAACGTTGATAGAGATAGGTTCTCTCTGCTGGAGCCAGTCCAATCTGGAAATGCTTCAGAACATCATCTGTCAATCCGCGTTTGTAGAGATAAGCCCTTGCTTCTTCTCCCATCTTTGTCGTCATGAGGATGGCATGGTAAAAGCGTGCAGCTTCTTCATGCATATCATATAGAGCTTGATGGGGGGGAGCTTGTTGAGGACGAGACTGGACAGGCATAGCCAGTTGAATACCGACGCGCTCTCCTAAGAGCTGAACGGCTTCCATAAAGGACACACCTTGGTATTCTTCGATGAACTTAAAAACATCTCCTGAGCGCCCACAACCAAAACAATGGTAAAATTGCTTGTCTTCCACAACGTTGAAAGAGGGGGTCTTTTCACCATGAAAAGGACAGAGCCCTAAATAGTTCCGTCCAGCCTTTTGTAAAGAAATCACGTCACCTATGACTTCCACAATGTTGGCATTGTTTTTGATTTCTTCAATGACTTGCTTGTCAACCATACACAATACCTCCATCTTATCATAGTTTCACGTTATCTAGTATAGCTTATTTCTGAAAAAAAGTAAACCATTTCATACACTTTCCGTAATTCTCTTTGCCTTATTTTTCTTGATAGGAAGGGAAGATAAAAAACTCAGAAACACTTCCATGTTTCTAAGTTTTTCTTCTCTATTTTTTGACGAAAAATTCTCTACTTTATTCAAATAATTGATAGTAGTCCGAAATCTTCATTTTTGCTTTTTCTTCTTTATTGAGGTCTTGGATGATGCGACCTTCTTTCATGACGATGAGACGATTTCCATACTTGAGGGCGTCTTCCATATGGTGTGTAATCATGAGGGCTGTCAGATGGTCCTTGCTGACAAACTCATCTGTTAACTCCATCAATGCAACACTGGTTTTTGGGTCGAGAGCTGCTGTGTGTTCATCCAACAAGAGCAACTCTGGGCGCTTTAAGGTTGCCATCAAGAGACTCAAGGCCTGACGTTGACCACCTGATAAAAATTCAATCGGAGTGTCCAGATGTTTTTCAAGGCCATTTCCAACTTTTTCAATGGTAGCCTGAAACTCCTCTCTATGGCTTGATAGCCTTCTAGGAAGGAGCCCTCTCTTCTCACCTCGAAACTTGGCAATCAAGAGATTTTCCGCCACCGTCATACGTGGAGCCGTACCCATCTTAGAATCCTGAAAGACACGAGACAAGTACTTAGCCCGCTTCTCAGGTGAAAAATGCGTCACATCCTCCCCCATTATACGGATACTTCCGCTTGTTAAAGGTAAGGTACCTGCAATAGTGTTAAAAAGCGTTGACTTCCCTGCTCCATTTCCACCTAGGATAGTAATGAAATCATGTTCGAAAATTTCAAGAGAAACATCATTTAGAATGATTTTTTCCTCGTCAAAGCCATTCGTGATGACTTTGGTAGCATTTTTTAATTCTACAATTGCTGTCATTTGCTAAACTTGACTCCTTTCAGGTATTTGCTTTTGAAGGTTGGAATCATAAGGCAAACTGCCAAGATTAAAGCGCTATATAGTCGTAAATAGCTCGTGTTAAATCCAAGAGCAATCACTCCCCATACGAGGAACTGATAAGCGATAGAACCTACAACGATGGTCATGAGTCGCTCTGCCAAGGTCAAACTCTTGAACAAAACCTCACCAATAATCAAGCTAGCAAGCCCTACGACAATCACTCCAATTCCTCGAGAAACATCTGCGTATCCTTCTTGTTGAGCAATTAATGCCCCTGCTAGCGCGATAATCCCATTTGAAAGAACCAAACCCATGAGTTCCATGCGTCCCGTATGAATCCCAAAACTACGCGCCATATCCGGATTATCACCTGTAGCGATGTAGGCCTGACCTAGTTTGGTATCTAGAAAAAAGAGCATGAGACCAATAACAAGGGCAACAAAGATAAATCCAGTCAGGAGTTGATTGAGGTCCGAATCAAAAGGCAAAACATCCTGAATTTGCTTGCTTCCAAGAAGGCCCAGATTGGCACGTCCCATAATCATGAGCATGATAGAATGGCAGGAAGTCATGACCAAAATCCCTGATAAGAGAGTTGGTATTTTACCTTTGGTGTATAAGAGACCTGTTGCCATACCAGCTAGGCAGCCCACTCCTACTGCAGCCAAGGTCGCTAAAAATGGATTCACCCCTTGTGTTATCAAGGTTACAGCTACTGCTCCCCCTAGAGGAAAAGAGCCCTCAGTTGTCATATCAGGAAAATTTAGAATTCGAAAGGTCATAAAGATTCCCAAACCTAAAATCGCCCACACCATTCCCTGAGAAATAATGGATACTATCATAATCTTTCACTCATCTCTTTCTTTAGTAAAAATGGGAGGAGATGTGTCCAGCTCCTCCTTTATCTTTATTCAATCACTTGTCCTGCTTCTTTTAGAACGGACTCAGGAATGGTGATACCAAGTTCCTGTGCTAGTTTTTTGTTAATCACTGACTTACCAGTTGAAAAGACATTAACTGGCGTATCAGCTGGTTTTTCACCTTTCAAAACTTTGGCAATCATTTTACCAGTAGCCACTCCAAGATCGTGTTGGTCAACTACTACAGATGCTAATCCACCTGCTTCTACCATGGCAGTAGCACTTGGATAGATTGGCTTTTTAGCTGTTTGGTTGCTTGAAACAACTGTTGAGAATGCTGATGCGATGGTGTTGTCAATTGGAACCCAAATCGCATCGACCTTGCTTGTCATGACATTAACTGTTGAAGCAATTTCATTTGTTGATGGAACGGCAAATGTTTCGACTGTCAAACCTGCTTTTTCAGCATAAGCCTTGAATTCTTCTACCTGTGTTTTTGAGTTATCTTCGCTACTTGAGTAGAGAGCGCCGATTGTTTTGACATTTGGTGTGAGGGTTTTTATCAACTCTACTTGTTGTTCAGCAGGGTTGTGGTCTGACACCCCTGTGATGTTGCCACCTGGTTTTTTCAAATCCTTGACCAAGTTAGCACCGATTGGGTCTGTAATAGCAGCCATGATAACAGGTAGGTCTTTTGTAGCACTAGCAAGTCCTTGAGCAGCTGGTGTCGCAATCCCAACAACAACGTCGTTTCCATTTGCTACCAATTGTTTACTCATGGTTGCAACCTTGCTCTGATCACCTTCAGAGTTCATAAAGTCGATTTTTACTTGATCGTCCTTATAGCCTTCTTCAGCTAGTCCATCTTGAATTCCTTGGTAAATCAAGTCCAAGGATGGGTGACTAACAAATTGAAGGACACCAACCTTAGCGACCTTTTGCTCTTCCTTAGCTGCTGGTTTGTTCATAGATGAATAAATCAGGCTAGCCACTACCAATACTGCTAATCCAGCGACAATTCCAATCAAACGTTTATTTTTCATTTTTCTTTCTCCTTAATTCTTTTACCTTAACTTGTTAAATCACATCATCTAGCGATGCCATCGTTTAAATTCCATCATCATCCTCCTAATAGAAAAAGTCCTCACACAAAAAACTTGTGTGAGGACGTCGATGCGCGGTGCCACCTCAATTATAGGGAATATCCCTATCGCTCTTTCTCGCAATAACGAGTTGCACTGTAAGGTGTGCTCACCGAATTTTTATGATTTCAAATTCTTAAGTACATTCAGCCCAATTTTCATCAATTTCATCTATCTGCTTTCACCAACCACAGACTCTCTAAAAAATGAGCATGATTACCTTCTGAATGTTTAAATTATATCATTTTTCAACTACTTGTCAAGCTTATTTTTAGAATTTTTTAAACAATTCAAAAACTTCCCCTTGAAAAAAGAGGAAGTTTGTAGAATATCAGCCTGAATTACGCAAACCAGTTGCAATTCCGTTAATAGTTGTATGGATCAGTTTTTCTTCGTCAGCTGACAATTCGCCGCGACGTTGACGTTTTATCAACTCCAACTGGATGTAGTTCAGGATATTAAAGTAAGGCATACGATAGTTTAGACTGTCTTTTAGGTAAGAGTTTTCTGCCAAGAGTTCGTCATAACCTTCGATAGCTAAAATAACGTCCTTAGTTAACTGCCATTCATCTAAAATAGTGTAGTAGATAGCTTGTACTTCTTCGTCTTCACAGAGCTTGGCATATTCAAAAGCAATATTCATATTAGACTTAGACAAGACCATGTCCACATTGGAAAGAAGAGATTGGAAGAAAGGCCAGTTTTGGTACATATCACGAAGGAACTCGATATTCTTTGGATCTTGATCAATAAACTCTTTAAAGCTTGATCCCACTCCGTACCAGCCAGGGAACATGACACGGCTTTGTGACCATGAGAAAACCCAAGGGATAGCACGCAAACCGCCGATTTCAGTGATGGTCTTACGAGCTGCTGGACGCGAACCGATATTGAAGCTTGAAATAGCCTTGATTGGACTTGATTCAAAGAAGTAGTCATAGAAATGTTCATTTCCAAAGACCAAGTCACGGTAGATATCGTAGCTGCGATCCACTACTTGGTCCATGATAGCTTCGTAACGGTTTGATGTGTTGGTATCACTCTTCTTCTTGGTAATCATACGGTTAATGGCTGCAGAAACTAGCATTTCAAGGTTATAATAGGCAGCGTCTTTGTTTCCGTATTTGTTTCCAATCACTTCTCCTTGCTCAGTCAAACGGATACGGTCCTTAATAGACTTGAGTGGTTGAGATGTGATGGCTTCATAAGTTGGTCCACCACCACGACCCACAGTACCACCACGACCATGGAAGAAAGTAACCTTAACGCCAAATTCATCCCCAATAGCAGTCAGTTGTTGTTGCGCTTTATAGAGGGTCCAACACGATGACAGGTAACCACCGTCTTTGTTACTATCAGAGTAGCCGAGCATGATTTCCTGATAGTTATCTTTTGAAGCAATCCATTTTTTAGCCAAAGGTAGAGAGAAATATCTTCTCATAGTTTCTTCTGAGTGATCCAAGTCTTCGATTGTTTCAAAGAGGGGAACAATCTGAACGCGGGCTTTTTGGGCATCCACCAAGCCGACTTCCTTAAGCATAATGGCTAGCTCTAACATATCGGATACACTGGTTGCGTGAGAAATGATGGTTTGACGAATGACGTTTTCACCCAGTTTATCCTTCAACTTGCGCGCAGCTTTAAAGATAGAGAGTTCTTTTTCAAGCAGTTCTGACTTTTCAGCATGAGTCGCTGAGAGGATACGAGGATCTTCTTCCAACTCTTTTAAGAGGAGGGTACATTTTTCGTCTTCAGAAAGGTCGCTATAATGGTCGTTAATACCAGCTGATGCTAGCAATTCAGCCACACAGGCTTCGTGAACACTAGAATCCTGGCGCATATCAATAGAAGCAAGGTAGAAACCAAAAATTTCGACAGCTTGCATCAACTCGACAAATTCTCCTGAAATCAGGTATTCTCCTTTGTTCTCAAGGAGAGAGTCGCGAATGGCCAACAAATCTTGATAGAATTCATCTGCAGTGGCATATCTAGGTTGAAGATCCTTGTCTTCAATCAAATAAGCCTTGGTTGCCAGCATCTTAGCTTGGATATCAAAAAGGGCACGACGATAGAGTTCTTTTTCACGGTAAATCGAGTTATCTTGTGACTTCAGCGCCATCTCACGAACCTTGTCGCTGACATTCACGATGCTGGTTGACAGTGAAAATTCACGGTAAAGATTATAAATCTTTTCATCATAGTAGTTCATGATGACTTCACACTGGGTCAAGGCTGATTTATTGAGGGTTTCCGCTGTTACGAAAGGATTTCCATCACGGTCTCCTCCAATCCACATCCCCATAGTAATTGGTTTTGGATGCTCAAGCTCGATACCTTGTTCTTTAGCTAATTTTTTATACTCAGCCGTCAAACGCGGAACAGCATTCAGGAAAGAACTTTGGTAATACTCCATCACGTTGGTGATTTCGTTGGTTACTTTCAATTTTTTCTCACGAATCATGTCCGTTTGCATGATAATTTCAATATAACGACGGAGATCCGTGTGCCATTTTTCTTTATTAATCAAACCAAGTTTGACATCACGGTACTTGCGCAAAAGCGTATGGATATGGTTGGTCAAGTCCAGCATACTCTTGCGTTGTACTTGCGTTGGATGAGCGGTCAAGACAGGAACGACATTTAACTTTTCTAAAATTTCGGCTGCATTTTCTTTTTCAGCTACCATCTTAATCGTTGTAGATAGTTTTCCTAGATAGTCTTGGTCCACATTGTTTTGGTGATTGATTTCATAGGCCAAATCCACATCCTCAGAGATATTAATCAAAAGTGGAAGGATTGAGAAATAGCGTGAAATGTAAATCATTTCTTCATTCGAAAGACTGGTCACTAGGTCATTGAGCCCTTGATAATTCTCGCTAGTTGATAATTCCTTCAACTGGATAATCTTTTCAAAGGTTTCTGGCGCCAGCATATTTTTTGTGATATCTTCTAATAGCTCAGTCAGAATCAAGACTTCTTCTTGGACGACTGCTTTATTACTATAGTTTTCTAATTTTTGAAGAGACATATACTTTCCTTTCCATTCAATCCTTACAGATTTTCATCGGTTTGATTCTCGTATTCTCTGATAAGTTTGGCACGTTTTTCACTGGCATCAATATTCAGTACAAGCGCGATGGCTACGGATAATACCAATAGACTGTTCCCACCTTGTGAAAGGAAGGGGAAGGTTACCCCTGTAGAAGGAATCAACCCTGAAATCCCACCAATATTGACAAAGACCTGAACAAGGATCATTCCTCCGACACCAATAGCAACCATGGAGTTAAAGGGATCCTTTGCTCGAATACCAACCAAGATGATTCGCAAAATCAAGAAGAAGAGTAAAGCCAAAATCATACTAGCTCCTACGAATCCAAACTCCTCGATGACAATCGAAAAGACAAAATCCGTATGGGCTTCTGGCAGATAACCACGCTTCTCGATAGAATTCCCCAGTCCCAGTCCAAACCAGCCACCATTTACCATTGCATAGTAGGAATTTGCGAGCTGGTGTCCTGCACCTGCCAAGTCATTAAAGGGATTAAAGAAGGCACTAAAACGTTTAGCAACGTAACCAAATACAGGAATTTGAGAGAACTTTTCAACCCCAACAAAGCGAATGACAGACAAGACTAACATTGAGCTCCCTGCCAAGAGAGCCAAAATGGTCGAGAACCAACGATAGGCGATCCCACTAACCGTATACATGATGAGCGCCACCAAGACCAAGATGGTCGCATTTCCCAAGTCTGGGAAAATTCCCAAGCTACCAATCAGAACTAGCAGAACAAAACGCCAGTCGTTAAAAGCTCGAGGTAGCCACTGATTCTGTGTCAAAACCTGGAAGTCATAAACCGCAATCTCATCTTGTTGTTTTGAAAATCGATGTGCCAGGTACCAGATGATGATAATCTTAAGGTACTCTGCAGGCTGAATCGTTACAGGTCCTACAGAAATCCATCCGTATGCTCCATTGACAGGTGTCCCGACCAGTCGCGCCAGAGCTAAAAGAACCATCTCCACAATCATTACGATAAAGATGAGACGCCCATTTCTTAGGAAACCTAATTTTAATTTATAGATTAAGGCAATCAAAATCAAACTAGCTATCCAGAAGATCCCCTGGTTACGCACCAATTGAAAGGCGCTTTTCCCTTCTTCGATCAAGGTTGCACTCGTTGTCGAGTACACCACAATCAGTCCCAAAATCGATAAAAGGAAATAAGGAATCAAAATGGAATAGTTTAGTAGGTGCCTTTTACTAATTTTCATATTTCACCACTCTAATAGGAACAGACGCTTCTGTTCCCAATTCCGTTTTATTTTCTAGTTTTGATTGCTATTATACCACTTTTTCAGAAAGAAAAAAACTCTTATCCTTTAATCCTTCGAATTTTACTCATTTTCTAGTATCAGGTATAAAAAAACAAATCTCTTTTGAGATTTGTTTTTTGCTTACTTAGTTAGATGAAGAACTGCTGCTTGAGCTTGAGTCACCACCACCGATGTATTGGGTGAAGATGTTTTGGAATGATTGGTCTTTAACCTTGATGTTTGCTGCTTGCAATTCTTTACCAATTACTCCTTGAACAAAAGCTGAATCATTTTGTTTTTGAGTCAAGATGATAGTCTTCAATTTTTCTTTGTAATCCTCTATATTAGAAGATTTTTCTGTTTTCTTCGTTACTTTGATGATGTAGAACTGACTGCTATAGGCTTGTGTTCCAGTAGCTGTAATCACATCAGAAACCCCGTTCACATCCAAGGCAAAGGCTGCTTTCTTGACTTGTTCTGGAAGTTCTGTTGAAGCAGAGTCAAAAGTGATTTCTCCACCATTTTCTTTTGTTTTATCGTCATTAGAGTTGTCTTTTGCCAACTGAGCAAAATCTGCACCTTCTGCTTTAGCTTTCTCAAGTACTTCTTTTGCCTTGTCTTCATTATCCAAACGGATGATTTGAGCTGTTACATCTGGTGTGTAAGACTCAAAAGCTTTTTGGTAGGCTTCGTCTGTCAACTCGCTCTCTGCAGCCTTCTTAACCGCTAATTCAACCAATTTGCTGGTACGGATTTGAGCTTTACGAGTCTCAGGTGTCATACCTGCACGTTGAAGCACGCTGTTGTAGCTATCGCCGTATTTCTTTTGTTCTTCAGCAACGGCATCATCCACATCTTTATCCGTTACCTCCGACCCATATTGTTGTTCAAATACTTTTTGGATGGTCATATTGAGCAAGACTTGTTGTGCAGTTGGATTGTTCTTTACTTCTTCAAAGAATTGATGCTCTGTAATCACATCGCCCTTCATGCTGATCAAATCTTTTCCTTCAGAACTGTTTGAACAAGCTGCAAGTGTTGCTACTGATAAAAGTGTGATGGCTCCTGCCATAAGTTTTTTCTTCATGTTTACTCCTTTTACGGTAAGTGTTACCTTATCTATTTTACTATAATTTCTTAAATTTTTCTGAAAATCATTCGCTCTCAGGAAGCTCTACTTCTGCTAGATTCTTTCGTAGCATGAGAATGCCGTCTCCAAGCGGAACTAGAGTTGCTGTTAGATCTGGATTGTCCAAAGTTGCATCGAAAAGTCTTTGCAAACCACGGTAAATGGTTCGTTGACCTCGGCGGACTTCCATGATGTCCTTGGCAACATCTCCTCCTTGAAAAATATCATCCAAGACCACTACTCCACCGACTTCCAAATGTTTAAGGATTTCAGGCAGAAAGACGATATACTTGGACTTGGCCGAATCCATAAAGACAAAGTCATAAGTTTCTGTCAGAGTAGATAAAACATCTACTGCATCTCCCTCTAAAAGAGTGATTTGCTTACGACTGTCAAACTTGGCAAAGTTCTCCTTGGCAAAACCGATCATCTCAGGATTACGGTCAATGGTTGTAATCTTTGCATCTGGCGCATGTTCTGCCATCAAGAGGGCAGAAAAGCCAATAGCTGTCCCAATTTCCAAAATGTTCTTGGGCTGTATGGTCTCCATGAGAAATCGAAAATACGCGACCGTTTCATGGGGAATGATGGGAATATTTTCCTTGCGAGCGAAGGTCTCCAATTCTTTCAAGGAACCTGTCACCTGCTTTTGACGCTGGCGCATGAGTTCTACGATTTCTTCCTTGACGACGGGACGTCGCATATTGTGATTGGCATTTTTACTGTAAGACTCTACCATCTTAAGCTAGTCCCAATTTTTCAACAAGGGCTTCAAACTCATTCAAACGGCGTTCAAAGACTGCAAAGGCATCGTTGAGGTAGTCTTCCTTCTCCATATCGACGCCCGCTTTTCTCATGACATTGAGCGGATAGTCTGACTTACCTGCCTTGAGGTAGTCGATATAGCGGTCACGATCTTCTTGACTTCCATGGACAATCTTCTCAGCCAAGGCTGAAGCAGCTGCAAAACCAGTTGAATACTGATAAACATAGTAGTTATAGTAGAAATGTGGAATGCGTGCCCACTCGTATTGGATCTGAGGATTGTCTTCCTTGCTGAGTCCATAGTACTCTTGGTTCAGGTCAGCGTAGAGCTTATTGAGGAAATCACTTGTCAAGACTTCTCCATTTTGATCTGCTTGGTGGATGGCATGTTCAAACTCAGCGAATTGAGTTTGACGGAAGACTGTTCCACGGAAACCGTCTAGGAAGTTATTGAGAATTGCAAAACGAGTCGCATCGTCTTCTACTTCTTCCAACAATTTCTCTGTCAAGATATTTTCGTTAGTCGTTGAGGCAATCTCAGCCAAGAAGATAGAATAATCTCCGTAAACATAAGGTTGGGTTTCACGAGTATAGCTGGAGTGCATACTGTGACCTGTCTCATGGACAAGGGTAAAAAGATTGTCTAGATTGTCCTGCCAGTTGAGAAGCATAAAGGCATTGGTATCATAAGAACCACCAGAGTAGGCACCAGAACGCTTGCCTTGGTTTTCATAGACATCAATCCAACGCTCACTGAAGGCACGTTTGACACGGCTCAAGTAGTCGTCACCTAAAACCGCCAAGGCCTCTTCTGCCTTTTTCAAGGCTTCTTCGTAGGTAAAGCTATAATCTACTGACGAAAGCGGTGTGTAGACATCGTACATCTTGAGGTCGGAAATCCCCAAGATTTTAGAACGAAGTTCTAGGTAACGATGCAAGAGTGGCAAATGCTTGCGAACTGCTGCTACTAGATTATCATAGACACTTTCTGGAACAAAGTTTGCTGCAAGGGCTGCATGGCGAGCACTCTTATAGTTGCGAACTTTTGCTCGGTAGTTTTGCACCTTAACATTTGTCTGCAAAGTCTTAGCATAAGTGTGTTGAAATTGCTCGTATGTCGCATAAAGGGCTTCATAGGCACCACGACGCACTTCACGGTTTTTAGACTCCATCAAACGGATGTAAGTACCGTGTGAGAGTTGCACTTCATTGCCTTCGTCATCAAGCACGTATGGGAAGCTAATATCCGCATTGTCCAAAATAGCGAAGGTTTCACTAGCAGAACCAAAGATTTCTCCTGCTCCAGCAAGCAA
Source organism: Streptococcus pseudopneumoniae (assembly GCF_001074565.1). GTDB lineage: Bacteria > Bacillota > Bacilli > Lactobacillales > Streptococcaceae > Streptococcus > Streptococcus pseudopneumoniae_J. Next base: position 45,791 of record NZ_JUQX01000001.1, read on the forward strand.
TTCTTCCTCACGTTGCGAAAGAACATGGTCTTTCTTTTGCAAGAGCTTGTCAAAAAAGTGCTTGTAAACTTGGAGTTTTGGTTGAGCTTCTAGGAAGGCCGCATACTGTTCTTCGCTAATCTCCATAAACTCAGGTTCATAGAATGAAAAGGCTTGTTCTAACTGACTGTATAGGGTCATTGCCTTAGCATAGTACTCTTGATACTTGGCTTCACGTGTGTCCTGGTCATTTTTCATATGCGCATAGACATAAAGCTTTTCAACTTGGCGTTCCAAGTCAAGTGAGAATTCTGTAATCTCAAGCAAACTGTCTGCGCTATCCAGGAGATGCCCCTCATACTGAGATGCTGTTTGTACTTTTTCAGTTAAATCTTTCAAGGCTTCTTCCCAAGCCTGGTCTGTTGGGTAGATTGTTGAAAGATCCCATGTATCTTTTTCATTTATTTCATGTCGTTGTAATACCATAAGATTCCTCCATCCTTTCTATTTTACCACATTTTTTGAGAAATATAAGTGATAAAAGGCTGGTGGATAGAGCTTTTGGCGATTATTTTTCGGATTTTTTTGATAGTAAGCCTGAAAATTTCTATAATAGCTAGTCAAATCCGTTTCAATCTGCAAAAAATCACCTGACTCTATCGGTCTGACCTGAGGATACCAGTCGTCCAGTTGATGGTTTAATAGATTGTCTCCTTGATAATAAGCTTCCTCCTGCTTCTTCATCCAGTAAGGATTTTTATAATAGAGTTGTTGGCGAATATAGGCGCAAATTGTTTCATCTTGTGATACATCCATACTTGCTATTCTTTGCTTCTGATAGGGAAGCCGTAAAATCTCTATGAGATTGCCTTGCCCATAAGGAAACTCCCTTATTTGATAATAAAGATTCCCCTTTAAATCTTGATGGATCATGTATTTCAAGCGTAGTATGTCCCTTTGCTGATCTAATTCCCATAGATGAAAGCCCATATTTTGACTAAAGGAAAGCAAGTCTCTTTGGAGCTGAGTCAAACGTTCCTTTAACCAAAGTTTTTGACCGACTAGCCAAAGTACTTGGTAGCCATTTTTTTCGATAGCCCAAGCTTCTTTCCTCCAAAAGTTGACGAGAAATAGGACTACACTGAACTTCTAAGGCAAGCTGTTTATTGACTAAAATATCTGCAATTTGTTTTAGTTGAGGAATGGGACATTCAAGCTCGGCCTTGTCATTTTTCATCGCCCAATTAAAAAGGGCAACCTTATTTTCCAGATGCTCTAGACTCTCATTTTCGTAGTAAAAATCACACTGTTTGAGCGATACATGGGCAAAATGCGTCCGTAGGTTCTTCCCTTTTCTTAATCGAACCAAAGCTCCACAAGCTGGACAAGTATAGCTTTGTTTAACTAATTTATCCTCCAAGGCATTGACTAAGCTTCCTTTTTCATCTCTGGCTAAAAACATTTATACCCCCTTTTCTACTTTATTCGAAAAGAATAAGAAAAAGGCTGGGTTATTCCCAACCTTCATCATTTTATGAGCTTACAGCTGCAAGCGACTTTCTAAAGCTTGCGTCAACACTTCAGAATAGTTCACTTTCTCTCGATCTGCTAATCTGACCAACCACTCTGGAACTGTAACATTCTTCCGAATCGCCTTATTATTTTTTACAAAAGGCAGAGGATTTACTTGAATCAAAGTTACAAAACCATCAGGAGCTTGCAACTGAAAAATATCACTGGGTTTAGGTAGGGCTAGTCCCTCGTCAATATAAGAAGCTAAGACACTTTCGAGCATTTCATGAGCATTTTTCATGGCAAGTTCAATCGTTGCTCCCTCAGTCCCGCCTCCAAATTCGGGAAATTCAACCCAATATCTAGTGCCTTCTCTATGAAAAATAGCTGGATAAGACTTTAGCATAACACACCTCCATTGTTCCAAATCTACTACAGGCCCAAATCCTTTAATATCTTTCTCTCTAAACCTCTTCCCAGATCATCATTACCATGGACTGGAATAGTGACAAGATAGGGAACTCCTTCTTTCTTAAAATGATGATGACTTCCCCTCTTACGAACTTCAATCCATCCATTTGCAAGAGCTAATTTTACCATTTCCTTACCTGTAATGGGCATTTATAGTCACCTTTCTAGTTTTAATTATACTCATAATGCGTATATCTGTCAATCCTTCTATATCATCTATTCGTAAAATATGAAATTTTTTATATTCAAACAAGCATTAAAATAAGACAGCAACCTTGAATAGTTACTGTCTTATCTCATTATTTTTTAAAGCCTTGATAGATTTGAAAAATGGTAGAAAAGAGACTTATAATCTGGTAACCCTAGAGATATAGTATGGAGTTTTATTTATTCCACCATCATACTTCTTATTATTTTTCTTTAATAGGTATTTCTGATAAGGTGTATTCACCCCATCATTAAGATAAGTTTTTACTTCAATACCATTATCAGACACTACCCATCTGTTACTTGGTTCAATGTGCAACGGAGGGGCATATCCTCCTCTCCCATTTGTAGCAACTTCATAGAAAGCTTTATCTGCTTGTGAATAAAACCATTCTACCCAAGATTTTTTATCATTAGCTAATTTACGCCATTGTTTCTCGGTATAATACTTCAAAGGTACACTTAGTTTTTTAGCAGGCGTGGGTAATAAAGCCTTAATAACATCTTCCAGTTGATAGGTTTTATCACCTTTATATGTATTGTAATAATCTATTAGTTCACCTGGGTTAAACTGACGCACATACAAAGAATAAGCGTTCATAACAGGTTTAGATTTTACCAGTTTAGAAAATTGATAAGCGTAACCATTGTTAATAATTTCTTTAATAGCAAATTCATCCTCAACAGGCACTTTACTTATCGGCTGATTGCTTTCTTCAAATGCCCAGCCTTTATCTTTATTAAAAATTACTGCTCGCGTTAATTTCTCTGGCATACGTTTTTTGAAATCATAAATCCAACTACCAACTTCTTCTGGTAAATCTTTAACTGGACGACCTGGTAAATAAAGAATGAACTCTTTTCCTGGGGATTTCCCATCTGCTATTCCATAAGGTTCAGTTGTATCAATTTTCACACCATTAACAATCTTTGTTTCTCCCACCTTAGGATAATCCAAATCAGTTAAAGTCATCTTGTATTCATAGTCATTAACTTTAACTAGATTTTTAAATTTACCTGTAAATTTAGAAAGATACATTTGACCATTTGGATGATTTGAACCAGTAATTCCACGATTCATATCAAGGTAAGTTCCTTTGATACTACCATCTTTGGAAATAGACATTCCTGTGTACCACCCTCCTGCACCACTAGTAAAGATGAATGGTTTAGTTAATTTTTCAAATAATACTTCTGGATTGCGAACTAGTTCAACCTTAACATCATTTCCTAAATCAAGCTCATATTTTTTATGTATTAATTTACCATCAAATACGGTTAATTCAAAATTTAATTCCTTGAATCCTTCGAGATTGAATCCCAGATCTTTAGCTTGCTTCAAAATTTCTAATTCAGCCTTTAAGGTTAGATAACCAAACTCTTCGATAGAAATTTTTTTATCATTTATAGAAATAGTTGATGTAATAAGTTTATCATTTTTTCCAGTAATTAGATTTTTCTTATCCTCTGTTTTATCCTCAACTGAATGGCTTGTATTCGAATACGAAGATTCTATTCCTAACCCAGCAGTAGCAGAAAGAGAAACTGTATCTATTCCAAATATTTTGGGTTTTACTTTTATTTCTGGACCACTTTGGACTGTAGCTTTAGCTTTTACTTCTCCCACTTCCATTGTATGATTTACAGTACGCTTAAATTCGGGCACCCAATTTTTCAATTTGATTGAGTTTTGAATTGAATATGTGCTTGATACTGAAACACTTAAACTCCCTTCAACAGTTGTTTTAAGACTTATAGGGATATGTACAGTCGCTCCCGTAATCGGTGTAGGTAAAATCAATTCTCCTAACGGAATCTCTAGACTTTTTATATCTTTTGATGTACTAAATTCTAAAGAACCTTCTGTGGTAAATTTGAATTCTTTATTGATATCAAAATTCATAAAATCTAGTTTAGGAGACAAGAAATTTAAATCAACAGCATCTGACCAAACCTTACCTTCAATATTAAATGATAGCATTCCTTTGATGCTTTTATCATCATTTCTCTTACCAGTCAATGAGACTGATGATGAAAAAGATCCTTCAAGAGATACACTTCTAAATAGACTTGTATCTGTATTTGATGCTTTTTTTACAGTGACTCCTTTAGCTGGAATAAAAGTAGCACTACTAATATTAGATGACCAAGCTTTTGTGTTGATATTTTGTACAACCTCGTACAATGATGGAACACTATATTCAATAACTGATTGATTATTAATAGTGATAATTGATTTGATTTTGATAGCTTTTGAAGTTTCATAAATCTTAGATGGTGGGACCACAAGAATATCACCTACTCTGGCATCAATTTCTTTAGACAATACTAATTTTTTCCCATCGTCACTTTCGCTCTGATATCGACCGTCATTAACGTAAATTACCTTGCTTTTTAGATGATAGTCCACCATATCATCTGAATACTTTCTCCCTAATTCAAAACGACCCTTTATATTTTCAATTATCGGATCACCATAAGGTAGAGCTGTAACTTTAGCTTCGAAGTTATTAGATTTCAAAGTGTAAGATTGATTAGAGATTAAATGAGCAAACATATAGCCATCAAAATCAGTATTAACTTCAGTAATTAATTTATTGTCTTTATAAACCGATATAGATCTTTCTTCAAGTGCATTATTGTTACTATCGTATGCGTGTCCTGAAACAACTACATTTTTCCTAGACAACCCTTTTTTGGGGGCACCTATATGATAAACTTTAGTAATTAATGGTATATCTTTGCGAATTACTAATTCCGTTTGTTGTTCTTTGTTACTTAGAACCCTTTTTTTCTTAACATTTACCGTCACATAACTAGCTTGAATATCTCGTAATTGTCGCTGACCTTCAAGAATTGTATTATCATAGACTTCTATCGTCTTGATCTGAATCAACTTTTCTCCATCTGGTGAAGCAAGATTTAGAAACGGTGTTCTATTTTTTACCAACTCACGAATTTTTTCACGGTCAGTGACGACTGTTTTATTTTCAGATTCAGTAACCTCGACTGTATAGTCAGCTGAAAAAGTAGTTTTCGGTGTTATTTCTTTGATTTCAGTGGTAGGCGCTACATCTAAGCTTGCATTTGGAACTACTTCATTCGCAGTAGATTTCGTTACTGTTTTCTTAGTTCCAATCAGGATAACTTTATTTTGAGGTTCTTCTATTGTTTCTGAAATTATTTCCCTTTCAGTTTCAACTTCATTCATCAAAGTAACCTTTTGAGTAGATATTTTCTTACCAAGTTTTCCTTCTGCTTCTATCTTGCTCTCACCTTCAGATAAAGAGTTATCCTTCTTGATAACCACCTTGAATGAAATGTCTTCTGTAGAGCGTATAGTACGAATAACTTTTTTGGCTTTAACTATTGTGGACTCTGTAATACTTCCTAAGCTAGAGCTTGAAGCCTCAACTGAAGCTGGAATATCTTCTTTTTTATCCTCTCTTACTGATGATTCTGTTGAAGGTGCTGTTTCTGTATTTTCAATTTCCGAATTTTTTTCAACTGTTGGCTTAACTGAGGTTGAATTAGCAGTTGGAGTAGTTGTAACTTGCGTCTCATCTTCAACAACTTCCTCAGACAATATTTCTACTAATGTAGATGGGACAACAACGTTTGTTCCCTTAAGAAGATCCGTAGTTGTATTTTCTTCTGATACAGTATCTTTCTCATAAACTTCAGTTACAGTTCGAATGATAACTAAATGACCATCCTGAACTTCTCGTGTTTCAACAGGTTGGCTCGTACTAACTTTTGTATAACCAGTAACATCTTCTAAAGTGTTCCCAGAGTCATCCACTTTGATAATTTTATCAATAACTTTAGGGTCTACAGGCTTAACTGGTTCGTCTTCTTTTGGTGGCGTTATTGGTTTAATAGGCTCCACTTTACCACTACTACCATCATTGATAGCAACTTGCTCAGGATTATCCGTTGGAACAATAGTATCCTGAATTTTATTTTCCTTTGCTGGAAGTGAAGTTGCAGGTGTAGTTGGATTCATAACTAGAACTTTACCATCAATGTAACCTACAAACTGATAACCAGATATATTAACTTTACCATCTGGAAGCGTTGAGCCTACTGCTATCGTTTCGGTATGGTTATAGTTAGATAAAGTAATAACTGTCAAAGCAGATACAGTTGTCACAGTCAAAGCTCCTCCAACCAAAGAGATTGACAAAATACTCTTAACAATCTTCTTATCTGAATTACCAGTTTTTTTTATGATATAAGCAACTAACAGTAGACCTGTTCCAATAATAGAAGCCAAGGGAAATAAATTACTTCCAGTATTTGGTAAAGTATTTTTTGCAGTATCTTTACGATAGATAACAAACAGATCTGAACCATCTACAAGATCCTTTGGTAACTCATTTACAATGAGCTTTTTCTCTATTTCTGTCAGTTCATCCATAGTGGCATATTTATAGTTTACTGTAATATCTGTTTCAGTAGCTGAAACTGTTTCAATAGGAAGTGAAGAAAAGCCAATAATCCCAATCACAGCAGACACTACCCCAATTCCTGAAACTCTTCTGAGACTAAACCTTCTTCTACGTTCATCTACATTTAACTTATATTTTTGTTTCATATTCATCTCCTTTTATATCGACATTTCAGTTCCGTATATTTAAAACAAAACTTCTCACATCATTCATATTTTACAACCAATACAACCATTTTGTCAAGCGCTTTCATTTTTTGTCAGCAATTTAAGAACAAATCAAATTGTTCAGTTCAAGTTAGCCATTAAGAAGAATTTCTCTGAGCGACTTGTAGTACAAGCATTTTTTAGAATAGTTGTTGATCCAATTTTCGAGGAAGGCGACTTCTTTAGGAGTCGCTTTATTAGTTCCTTTGGGTAACCATCTACGAATGAGCCTGTTGTGATCTTCATTAGTTCCCCTTAACCAAGAAGCATAGGGGTGTGGATAATAGATATGCTCCTTAGAAAACACATTAGACAAGTGGTTGAATCCTGTTCAATTATCTGTCGTGATGGAAAGAATTTAATGCTGTTTTAAGATGAATTTTAGAGCCTGATTGACAGACTCAGCGCTTTTATTTGAAATCAATAGGACTGTCTCACGTTTGATTTCAGTATGGACAGTTTAAAGAGCTCTTTTCCAAGTAAAGAAGCAATTTTTCTATTTGATACCCCTTCTTTTTTCCCGACCTTCATGTATGTTTATTTTACTTTTTTAGCTAGCATGGTCGCAAAACGTAGTTGAATGCGATTGCCGTTTTCATCACGACGGTGCAGATGTCCTGGATTTTCATTGTACTTGACCAACTCCCAATCCTTGTAGTAGTCAGCCAATTCCCCTTCTTTAAAGGTGAATGGGAAGTTCACTGAGCAAGGATAATCCTCTGTATCCATGGCACAGACGATAAGGTTATAGCCACCGACCGTGGTGTGCTCCTGCATATTTTGGATAATAGCTGGAATGCGGTCCGCTTGTAGGAACATCAGAACAACTGTCGATACGATGAAATCATAGGCTTGCCCAATGCTGGCTGAATTGATATCATAAAGTCCGACAGGCATGTCTAGATCCTCTTGCTCTACGATGCTTTGCAAGATTTCAAGGGATAGTTCATTTTGATCAATAGCTGTCACATCAAAACCATTCTGTGCAAGAAAGAGAGAGTTACGGCCTTGACCACAACCCAAATCCAAGGCTCTTCCTGGTTTCACCGTTTGCATAGCTTCTAGGACCTCTGAATGGACTGGATTGGTCTGGTATTTCTTAGGGAAATAATCCTCAGGTTTACAATAAAATTCCAAGTACCACTCTACATCGTCTGTTGCAGCCTCTACTCGGTGCCAGGCTTGCGGTTGTGCCATAGGATTGTCAGCTCCTGCCTCAAAAAGGTGCTCAGCTAGAACCTCACCATCTTCAGTCAACTCAATAAACTTGAGTGCCCCCTTCAAGACAGTAATTTTTCCCCAAGTGCCGACTTTAGTATTGTGCTTTTGCTGAACAGCTTCAGGCATGGTCTGTTTATTCCACAAGGGCATCCGTTTATAGGCAATTAATTTTTCCATTTTACTTCCTCTTCTTAACGCTGGTTAACAGCTTTCATCACACGCGCAATATCGCGGTTTTGTTCACGTCGCTTGATCGACTCCCGTTTGTCATAGTCATGTTTCCCTTTGGCAAGTCCTAAAAGAAGCTTGGCATAGCCATCTTTGAGATAGACTTTGAGGGGAACAAGGGTCATTCCTGTCCCTTTGGTCTCTTGTTCCAATTTTTGAATTTGCTTCTTATGGAGCAAGAGTTTGCGACGGCGTTCAGGTTCCTGGTTCCAGATATTGCCCTCTTCGTAAGGGGCGATATGAACGTTGCTCAACCAGACTTCCCCATTTTTTACTTGGGCAAAGCCGTCCTTGAGATTGATTCGAGCAGCTCGAACGCTCTTGATTTCAGTTCCGGTCAGGACCATTCCTGCCTCTAGCGTATCTACGATTGTATAGTCGTGGTGCGCCTTTTTATTTTGTGCGACGACCTTTCCCTCGCCCTTTGCCATGCTTGGCTCCTTTCTTAGCTACTTCTTTGTAAAATGGTTTCTTACCCTTTTTCTTGTCTTTAGAAGACGATTTGCGCTTATCATCAAAACGACCTTGTCTCTTCTTGTCTTCCTTCTTATCCGAACGACGACTTGAACCACGACCCCTGTCTCTGCGACCAGCTTGTTTCAAGCCTTTTTCGATGACATCAAACTCACTTGGAATATAAGAGAAATCAATCTCACCTGTCATTTTATCCGCTCTTTCTACGCGAATACGTATCTGCTGTCCTACACGGAAGGTAATGCCTGATTTCTCCCCACGAAGAGTCAAATCCCGCTCATTGAAATGATAAAATTCAGGCAAATTGGTGATGTGAATCAAACCTTCGACTGTATTTGGCAATTCGACAAAGAGACCGAACTTGACAATGCTGGATACAACCGCATCATATTCTTCACCCACGTATTCTTCCATGTACTCAGCCTTTTTCATGGCTTCTACTTCACGCTCAGCCTCGATGGCACGACGCTCACGGTTGGAAGACTGGGTCGCAATCTCTGGAATCACTTGTTCAAAATGCTCTGCTATTTCCTTAGAACGTCCATAGTCCCGAATCATGCGGTGAACAAGGAGGTCAGGATAACGGCGAATGGGGCTGGTAAAGTGAGTGTAATAGTCTGCCGCTAGTCCATAGTGTCCGTGATTGTGCTCAGAATAGCGAGCTTGTTGCATGGAACGGAGAAGCATCATTGATAACACATCCGCATATGGCTCGCCTTCAGTAGCACGCATGATGTCTTGAAGGGCTTCTTGACTAATCTCACTAGCAGTTCCATAGATTCGTAATCCAAAACTTGAAGCGTAATCAATAAACTTCTGAACTTTTTCAGCCTTGGGCTCCTCGTGAATCCGATAGATAAAAGGTAGGTCCAGTTTGCTATAGTGCTCGGCAACCGTTTCGTTGGCTATCAACATGAAGGACTCAATCATCCGCTCAGCAACGCCGCGTTGACGGAGGACAATATCCACAGGCTTGCCTTTTTTATCCACCAAAATCTTAGCTTCGCTGGTATCAAAATTCAGGGCACCACGTTTCTCACGCATGCTTTCTAGACTTTCATGAAGCTTGGCCATTAACTTGATACTAGGAACAATTTTCTTAAACTCTTGTCTCTTTTCCTCATCGCCAGCTAGGATGTCATTGACAGCGCTATAGGTCATACGGAAACTAGTCTTGATAACTGTTTGGGTAATGGTGTAATTAACCACACGACCGTGTTTATCAATTTCCATAATGGCAGACTGGGTCAAGCGATCGACTTGAGGATTGAGCGAGCAGATACCATTTGACAGACGCTCTGGAAGCATTGGAACCACTCGATCTGTTACATAGACAGAAGTCGCGCGGTTAAGGGCTTCCTTGTCAAGGGCAGAGCCCTCAGTCACATAGTAGGAAACATCCGCGATGTGAACTCCGAGTTCCATATTGCCATTTTTCAAAGGCTTGATGTGAACTGCATCGTCCAAGTCCTTGGCATCCGCGCCGTCAATGGTAAAAGTAAGCTCATCTCTTAAATCAAGACGCCCTTCCATATCCTGTTGAGATGGCGCATCCGGTACTTTCTCTGCCTCTTTGAGAACAGCCTCTGGAAATTCTGAGACAATATCCATGGACTCCAAGACTTCAAGGACATCAATTCCCGCATCAGTAGAGTGTCCTACTACATCCAGTACAGATGCGACAAAGAAATCGTGTTTTCTACTTGGGTATTTGTCGATAAAGACCTTGAGAACCTCTGTCCCTTCAAGTTTGAGGGCTGGTTTCTTCACATAAATCGGTTGGCTGATTTTCTGATTCTTTGAACGAATGTAGCCAGCATACTTAGGTTTTTCCTGATCCAGAACGATTTGGCCTACAACTGTCGTCAGGCTGTGTTCTAAGATATCAATAATTTTAGCTTCGGCAGCTGTTCCCTTGTTGCGGTCAGCAACTTTCTTGATGACCACTTCAACGGTATCGCCATCAATAGCGTAGTTGACATCGTTTTTCCCTACAAAAAGGTCGTCCTCTTCGCCTTCCAGACTGACAAAGCCAAAGCCATTTTTATGGGCATGAAAAACCCCTTTGAGGGTGATTTCATGTTTCTTCTTCTGGTCCAAGGTAAGGCTTCCATCTTCTCCAAATCGAATCTGGTGCTTTCTTTCCATCAGAGACAGGGTTTTAATCAACTCACGGAAATCCTTGGATCCATCCTTTCCGAGAGCCTGAGCTAGATCATTTACCGTCACTCGCCCCTTCTCTTGCAAATATTCTTTAATTTTATCTTTCATGTTTTCTTTCTAGATTTTTTAATTTTCTTTAACTGTAAGACCTTCTCAAACATCATTTAATACTCAATAAAAATCAAAGAGCAAACTAGAAAGCTAGGCGCAGGCAGTACTGGAGTACGACAAGACGACGCTGACGTGGTTTGAATTTGATTTTTGAAGAGTATAAAAATAAAAATAGGCTAAGACCTAGTCTCGCCCATTTCTTATCTACTTGATAATACCGTCAATGCTAAGGCAATGGCTAGCCAGAAAAAGACTAAAATACCTGTCAAACGTTGCATCACAGCTTCAAAACCACGCGCTTTACTACGTTCAAACAAATCACCTGAGCTGGCATCAAATACATTGCTGGATTGGTTCTTAGTTGGTTGCATGAAAATCGCAATTACAATCACAACAGATAATACTAATAAAATGGTTAATAATAGGTTATACATATCAAACTCCTTAAAATCCCTATTATTTTACCATAAATTCTACTTAGATTCAAGATGTAAAGTTACTTTTCTTTCCTTTGGACAATATTTTAGAACTTCAATCTTGTCTGGATGGGTTTTTGAGTTCTTACTGGTTAGATAATTCATGCTACCACAAGAGGAGCATTTAAGATTGATTTTTACTCGCACGAGATTTCCTTTACTTTTAATAATGATCTAAATTGAACTAAGTTACATAAGCAACTGAAAGCCACACAAGCAGCCGTCGCATAAAAAACAGAGTGGTAGCCATATTGCCCCGCGACTGCTGAACCAGTCATAGGGCCAACAACACCTCCAAGGTAGAAAAAGACTTGGTTAAAGGCAAAAATCCTTGAAATGCCAGCTTTGGGAGTCATTTTACTAAGCAAGGCATTGATACCTGGTATCAGAGCGCCCGTTCCTAAACCAAAGAGAAAACGATACAAACCGAGTTCAAGAGGACTGGTCGCACTGGCACAAAGAAGGTAGATGATTACTGAATACATCTGAGCCAGAATCAGAAGTCGATGATTCCCTAGCTTATCACCAAGCTTTCCCATCACTCCAGCGCTCATCATACTAGAAAATCCCATACTAGATACAATCAAGCCTGAAACGAAGAGGAGATTTTCAGTCTGCCCTAAGTCCCGTACATAGAGAGCCAAAATGGGACCAATGGATTGAGCTGAAAATTGTATGACAAAGGTAGTTAAAAATAAACTAATCAAAAGATGAGAGTGCTTGATTGAACCGAGCAATTCTTTTGTTGGTATTGCTTTCTCCTTAGCTATTGGCTGAAAATCCTCCTTGATAAAGAAAATGGTTAAGAGTGCAGCTAAAAACAAGAAGGCACCAATCAACAGAAAAACATTTCGAATACCAAAAATTTCAGCAACTAAGCCCCCAACAAAGGGGCCCGTTAGGGTTCCAGCTACTACTCCCGTTGATAAAGTCCCCAAAGCATAGCCAGACTTATCCTTAGGAACTTGACTGGCTATTAAAGCCGTCGCATTTGGAACGAAACCTGTAAATACACCATTTAGTAATCTAAGAAAGATTAGCCAATAGATATTCGGCACGAAGGCCAAACCTCCCATGGTGATGGTCATGGCAAGGCCTGCTCGAATCATCATGGGTTTTCGACCGTACTTGTCGGCAAGAATGCCCCAGATCGGAGAAACTAAAGCTGCGGAAACAGCTGAAACTGAGATGGCTAATCCAGCATAGAAAGCAACTTGATCCCGCTCTATTCCCAACTGCTCTACAAAGATAGGCATAAAAGGGACGACTAAGGAAATACTGGCTCCCGTTAGAAAACTACCAAACCAGGCGACACGAAGATTATCTTTCCAACTAATCTCTTGCACAGCTATCGCCTCCTTCAAGTAACTTCACTACTTGCCCCACAAGCTGGTCACGACTGCCATTATTATCTAATATATGACTCGCCAATTTTTTCTTTTCTTCTAAAGACCACTGGGCTGCCAGACGGGACTCAGCTACTTCCTTAGAAAGATGATCCCGTTTCATAAAACGTTCTAATTGGATATCATGGTCCACATAGACCAGCCACGTTTCATCAAACCAGTTGGCATAGTTCTGCTCAAAAAGCAGAGGAATATCCATGAAAAAAATCGCTTCTGTCTGAGCCAACTGTTCTCTTAGTGCAGCCAGTTCCTCACGAATAATCTCTCCTTGGGTTTGCTTAGACCATTCCCGCTCTTCAGGGTTTGAAAAGATGAGACTAGCTAGGAGAGGGCGATTGAGTTCTCCATTTTCTAAGATAATTTCCTGTCCAAAATGCTGAACTAAGACCTGATATAGACGCCCACCATGTCTTTGTAGCTGGTGGACAAGTCGGTCAGCATCTACCACTTGAAAGCCTTGCTCTCTTAGGAAATTTGTCACAGTTGACTTCCCAGAGGCAATTCCTCCTGTGATTCCAATGATTTTTCCCATCAGTCCCTCCTTTGACACTGAGGACAAAAATGAGTTCCCCTTCCACCGAGCTGGAATTTCTCAATGATGGTGCCACAGCATGAACATGCTTGACCAGTCTTATCATAGACCTGATGGAAGTCCTGCATGGTTCCATCTTCCCCAAATGCATTGGTATAGGTTCGAATAGTTGAACCCCCTTTTTCAACAGCCTGACCCAAAACAGCAATGGTCTGGTCATGAATAGCTGACGCTTCCTCTGCTGTCAAAGTTTGGGAAGCTCTAGCTGGATGGACCTGAGCTCGCCAGAGAACCTCATCCACATAGATATTGCCAAGACCAGCGACCAAGGTTTGGTCTAGGAGGTGGGATTTGATAGGCTTCTTAGATTTGGCTAGGGCAGCTTGGAAGGACTGCAAATCAAAGTCCTGCTCGATTGGTTCAGGGCCTAGTTTTTTAGAAACAAAGTAGGCGTCCAAAAGGGCAGGCGCTAGCAGTTCCATGGTACCAAACTTGCGTACATCTTCATAAACTAGCGTACCTCCATCTTCAAACTGGAAGAAGACATGGGCATGCTTGCGTTCAGGGATCTGGTCTGGATAGTAAAAATACTTGCCCTCCATCCGCAGATGGGAAATCAAGACCTTGTTTGTCAGGTAAAAAAGTAGATATTTCCCACGACGCCCCATGGACTCAATTACTTGGCCAGGCACTTCCTTTCGAAACTCGTCCAAATCTGTCTTGATCATCTTAGGATAAGCAATCTCTATATTAGAAATCTTCTTTCCCAAAATCAATTTTTCTAAGCCACGTCGAACGGTTTCAACCTCAGGTAATTCAGGCATAAATCCTCCTTCTGTAAAAACAAGAAGCAGGCATGAGCCCACCTCTACTTAGTATTCTTTTTCATTATAGCCAAAGTCTGCCAAATCTAGCTTTTTATCACGCCAGTTTTTCTTGACCTTGACCCAAGTTTCTAGGAAAACCTTATCCCCTAGCATGAGTTCGATATCACGACGGGCCATGGTCCCAATTTTCTTGAGCATAGCGCCACCTTTTCCGATGACAATCCCTTTTTGGCTATCGCGCTCGACCATGATGGTTGCTCGGATATGGACCTTGTCTGTCTCTTCATCACGCTTCATAGAGTCAACCACTACGGCAACTGAGTGAGGGATTTCTTCACGCGTTAGGTGCAAGACTTTCTCACGAATCATCTCTGAAACCAAGAAACGCTCAGGATGATCTGTGATTTGATCAGCTGGGAAATACTGGAAACCTTCCTCTAGATTTTCACTCAAAATATCGATTAGTCGAGAAACGTTATTTCCCTGAAGAGCTGAGATAGGAACGATTTCCTTGAAGTCCATCTGGTTACGGAAGTCATCAATCTGAGCCAAAAGCTGGTCTGGATGAACCTTGTCAATCTTATTCACCACCAGAATCACAGGAACCTTGGCAGCTTTCAGACGCTCAATAATCATGTCGTCACCCTTACCACGTGGCTCATCAGCTGGCACCATGAAGAGTACAGTATCTACTTCACGAAGGGTGCTGTAGGCTGATTCCACCATGAAATCTCCAAGGGCTGTCTTAGGCTTGTGAATTCCAGGTGTGTCGATAAAAACGATTTGTTCCTTATCCGTGGTGTAAATCCCCATGATTTTATTGCGCGTTGTTTGCGCCTTGTCACTCATAATGGCAATCTTTTGCCCCATGACATGATTCAAAAAAGTCGACTTCCCAACATTGGGACGTCCTAAAATGGCTACAAAGCCTGATTTAAATGTCATAATTTCCTCTTAGTGTTTAAAATAGTATATCCCAAATGCGTGGGAGAAAGATAAGCGCACCTGTCAAAGCGGCAAAAAGTGAGACCACAAGCACGGCACCAGCTGCCATGTCCTTGGCTTTCTTTGCCAACATAGAAAAGTGATAATGACTGGCTAAATCCACCACATTTTCGATAGCAGAGTTAATAATCTCAAAAGCTACTACCAAGAAAATGCTCATCAGGAGAAAGAGCCATTCAATCCGTGACACCTGAAAAACAAAACCTGCAAGGATAACCACTAGAGCCGTCACTGCATGTTTTCGCATATTGCGTTCTTCCTTGATGGCAGTCAGAATGCCTGTCAGGGCAAATTCTAAACTGGATATCAGGTCACGATTTTTCCATTTTCGTTTATTGTCTTGTGAGTCCATAGGCTGTTAAAATTTCTTCTTGTAAACCGAACATCTCCGCTTCTTCTTCCGGAGTGTAGTGATCGTAGCCGTTGATATGTAAAAAGCCGTGTACTGCCAAGAAGCCCATCTCACGCTCAAAGCTATGACCGTATTCCTCAGCCTGCTCATGAGCCTTATCGATAGAGATGAACAGTTCCCCAATATAGGCATCAAACTCAGACATCATCTCTGCTAATTCAGGGTTTTCAAGCAGATCTTCCTCATCAAAGGAGATGTCCAATTCCGGTTTATATTCAAGGCTAATGACATCTGTCGGACGATCCGTATCACGGTACTCAAGGTTGAGTTCGTGGCTACGCTCATTGGTCACAAAAGTAACTGCCATCTCCTTGTCTTCTTTTCCTATTTTTTGGGCCGCAAATTCCAAGATTTCTTGGGTTTGTTGCAAGATTTCTTGTGAAACTTGACCAGTTTCATCTACCATTTCAATATACATGTACTTCTCGATTCTCTTTACTTGGCTTTATTATACCATATTTCCATGATTTTATTCTACCTTTTTGATATAATACTATGGAATACAAACACAAGGAGAGAACGATGTCATTTGACGGATTTTTTTTACACCACATGGTTGAGGAATTGCGAAGCGAGTTAGTGAACGGTCGCATTCAGAAAATCAATCAGCCTTTTGAACAAGAGTTGATCTTGCAAATCCGCAGCAATCGCCAAAGTCATCGCCTGCTCCTTTCTGCTCATCCCGTTTTTGGTCGCATCCAGCTGACCCAAACAACCTTTGAAAATCCAGCCCAACCTTCTACTTTTATCATGGTTTTGAGAAAGTATTTGCAGGGTGCTCTGATTGAGTCGATTGAGCAAGTCGAAAATGACCGTATTGTGGAAATCACGGTTTCCAATAAAAACGAAATTGGAGATCATATCCAGGCTACACTGATTATCGAGATTATGGGCAAACACAGCAATATTCTCCTCGTGGATAAAAGTAGACATAAAATCCTCGAAGTTATCAAACACGTTGGCTTTTCACAAAATAGCTACCGCACCCTGCTTCCTGGGTCGACCTATATCGCTCCACCAAGTACAGAATCGCTCAATCCTTTTACTGTCAAGGATGAAAAGCTCTTTGAAATCCTGCAGACCCAAGAGCTAACAGCCAAAAATCTTCAAAGTCTCTTTCAAGGTCTAGGACGAGATACGGCAAACGAACTGGAAAGTTTATTGGTTAGTGACAAACTATCCACTTTCCGTAACTTTTTCGGTCAAGAAACCAAGCCATTCTTGACTGAGACTTCCTTCAGTCCAGTTCCTTTTGCAAATCAGGTGGGAGAGCCTTTTACCAGTCTTTCTGACTTGCTGGACACCTACTATAAGGACAAGGCTGAACGGGACCGTGTCAAACAGCAAGCTAGCGAACTGATTCGTCGTGTTGAAAATGAACTTCAGAAAAATCGTCACAAGCTGAAAAAACAAGAAAAAGAATTACTGGCGACAGACAATGCTGAGGAATTTCGCCAAAAAGGAGAATTGTTGACGACCTTCCTCCACCAAGTTCCGAATGACCAAGACCAGGTTATCCTAGAAAACTACTACACCAATCAACCTATCACCATTGCTCTTGATAAGGCCTTGACTCCCAGTCAGAATGCCCAACGCTACTTTAAACGTTACCAGAAACTCAAAGAAGCTGTCAAATACCTGACTGAGCTGATTGAAGAAACCAAGGCAACTATTCTTTATCTAGAAAGTGTCGAGACCGTCCTCAACCAAGCTGGACTGGAAGAAATCGCTGAAATCCGTGAAGAATTGATCCAAACTGGCTTTATTAGAAGACGCCAACGCGAAAAAATCCAGAAACGCAAAAAACCAGAACAGTATCTGGCGAGCGATGGCAAGACCATCATCTATGTCGGACGAAACAACTTGCAAAATGAAGAACTAACCTTTAAAATGGCTCGCAAGGAAGAACTTTGGTTTCATGCCAAAGACATTCCAGGAAGCCACGTCGTCATCTCAGGCAATCTCAATCCTTCTGACGAAGTTAAGACAGATGCAGCGGAGCTAGCTGCCTACTTCTCCAAGGGACGTCTGTCAAATCTGGTGCAGGTTGATATGATAGAAGTCAAAAAACTCAACAAACCAACTGGTGGCAAACCCGGTTTTGTAACCTACACAGGACAAAAGACCCTCCGAGTTACACCAGACCCAGAAAAAATCGCATCTATGAAAAAATCCTGATTCCACTTGAAATCAGGATTTTCTTTTACATTTTACTCTGCTATCAAGGTTTCCAAGCTAACCTTCATCATATCAGTGAATGTGTTTTGATTTTCTCAGCCAGTTTTTAGTAACTCTTAAAGAGCGAGATTGTGGTCAATAAATGAGATAGTTTTCTCTTTCAAGTAACAAGGTTTTGTTGCTATCTTCTAAAATTCTTTTATTGTCTCAATTTCGAAAATACTTCTCCTATCTTGCCTTCAATGACCAATGTAGCTTGGCTGTCTTGTGGAGTACTGGTTTTATTGATAACGACCAGATTTGTCCCAGAAAAATAGTTTACTAGGCTAGCTGCAGGATAAACAACTAAGGAAGTCCCACCAATAATCAGCAAGTCTGCTTGCCGAATAGCTTGTGCAGCTTGACTAAAAACATCCATGTCAAGTGATTCTTCATACAAGGTCACGTCAGGCTTGACCACCTTGCCACAGTCTAAGCAGTGGGGAACAAGTCCCTCAAGGGCCAGAAAAGCAGTTAAGTCATAGAAACGTTGACAACCTAGGCAGTAATTTCGGTCCGCGCTCCCATGCAATTTAAAGACCTTTTGGGAGCCAGCCATTTCATGAAGACTATCAATATTTTGTGTCACAACAGCCTTTAGCTTGCCTGTTTTTTCCAAAGCAGCTAGATAAGTATGAGCAGCATTAGGCTTGGCTTCTGGATAAATCAGGTATTTCTTATAAAAGTCAAAAAAATCTTCTGGATAGCGCTCAAACATGGTCCGCGAAACGAGTTGCTCTGCCGTAAAATGACGGCCTAACTGATGACTATAAACACCATCTGAACTACGAAAATCTGGGATATTAGACTCGGTTGACACTCCTGCCCCTCCAAAGAAAACAATCCGTTGGCTTTGATCTATCAAATCTTGTAATTGTTCAATTTTATCCATCACATTTCTCCTTAAGCTGTGTTCTAAAAAAGTTGAAAATCAATAGTTGGATTTTCAACTCTTTCTTTATCATTTCTAAGATATTGAAAATAAATCACTTACAACAGTTCTTGTAACTAATGTAATTGAAAATCTATTCTCAGATTACTCTGCAATCAAGGTTTCCAATCCAACCTTCATCATATCGGTGAAGGTATTTTGGCGTTCTTCTGCAGTAGTGTCTTCATCTGGATTGACCAAGCTATCAGAAATGGTCATGATAGCAAGTGCATCAACGTGGTGTTGGGCAGCAAGATAGTAAAGAGCTGCTGCTTCCATTTCCACAGCCTTAACTCCCCATTTACCAAGCTCGATGTTCTTTTCAAAGTAGTTTGAGTAAAAGACATCTGACGACAAAACGTTCCCAACGTGGGTAGTCATACCGAGTTCTTTGGCGATATGGTAGGCCTTATCTAGTAAATCAAAGCTAGCGATTTGTGGAAAATCATACTGTGGCCAGTCGTTTCGGATGATGTTTGAGTTAGTCGCAGCTGCTTGCGCCAAGACCAATTCACGAACGTGAACATCCTCATTCAAGGAACCAGCAGTTCCGACACGGATCAATTTTTTCACACCGTAGTCCACAATCAACTCACGCGCATAAATTGAAATGGACGGCATCCCCATCCCAGTTCCCATGACAGATACACGGTGACCCTTATAAGTACCAGTGTAACCAAACATGTTACGCACTTCGTTAAAACAAACAGCATCTTCAAGGAAATTTTCCGCAATAAACTTAGCACGAAGAGGATCCCCCGGAAGAAGAATTTTATCAGCAATTTCACCCTGCTTAGCAGCAATATGGATAGACATAATTTATGATACAAAGAGCGAGAAGAAAACGACTGAAAATTAGGAATCTAACGAGAAATCCTGATTTCTCAGTCAGATTATCTATTTTCCAAGTTTTCCGCTCGTGTTCAAATTAGAACACCTTGCTCTACCTTTCTTTATTTATTTTTATATTTCATAGCTAGGAAAAATCGTATTCAATCATGACTCCGACGAGCCTAGTTCATTTTTATTTCAAACAGTTATTGATAAACTGACAATAGTTTTTTAATCCTTTAAGATAAATCCTTGATTAGAAGAAACGGGTATTTCCTACCTAACTACTTTATTCTTTGACATCTTACACAGTATACTAGCCCAAGGAAAGCGGTCTAACACTTTTGCAAAACCATAAGCTAGGAAAGCCGTTACTAAGAGATACGGAAGAGAATCTAAACCTAACCCAGTGAAACCAATTACTAATCCAGTTGCAGACCAGGGAGCCCTCAAGGTCACTGATAAAAAGCAAACCGATCCCAAAAGCAAAATGCTTGACTGGCTGTCCAAACCTAGAATCATGGCTAAGAGAGCAGCTCCAGCCATCCCCAAGGCAAAAGATGGCGTAAGAGTACCACCATAGGCCCCTGCCCAAAGGATAATAAGAACGACCACTGCTTTTAGGAAAAACATGAGAAGCACTGTTTTACCATCGCTACCATTTAAAATTTCCTGAGCTATCATGCGTCCATTGCCAAGTAGATGTGGAAAGTAACTTGCCAGACCAACAAGAAACAGAAAAGCTGAGGGCAAAGTGAGAAGTATTCGTTGATCTTTTATCTTGTTTGAAGACACTTTTTTACTTAAGCGACCAAAAAGCCAAGCTAGGAGAGTTAAGAAAAGAAGTAATAAAGGGACAATCCACACTTCCTTTAATGACCATGTGATAGCTGGAAGCTGGTAAAGAGCATGATCTGAAATAACCAAGCCTGCTATATAGGTAGACACATAGGTAGTCAAACCGACTAAGACAAATCGCTTGATAGATAAAGTAATTCCTAGAGTCTCAAAAACGAAGAAAACACTTGTTAATGAAACCTGATAGACAGCTGCTAAACCAGCACCAGCACCACAAGCAAGGAGAAAGATTCGATCCTTCATAGACAGTATACATATTTTTCCAATTGGACCTGCAAATAGGGCTCCAATCTCTCGTGGTGCAGCTTCTTTGCCAATAGGTGCTCCCCCTCCAACTGCAATAATCTGCCAAATTGAATGAAATAGCTGTTTTAAAAAATGAAGCTTGTATTGTGAAGTCTCATCCTTCATCTGAGCTTTGATGGAATAAATCTTCGACCTTTTTTGCAAGAAGTACCAGACTAAGGACGAGCTAAGACCCACGATTATTAAACTTAGTCCTATCCGTGAGGAGGAAACTCCATCTGTCAAAAATCCATTATAATGCTCTGAATGACCAAAAGCTAGCCCCTCCGCCATCTCTAAAAGATAATGGAGAAATATACCAGATAAACCCGAAACTATTCCTTGCAGAATTACTGCTATGAATAATCTAAAATTATAAGGGATTTTTCGAAAAATACTCCTCAATTCTATTAACATGATTACAATTCAGCAAGAATCGCTTTAACCAAACCTTTGAAGTCGCCTTTGACACGTTCAGTCACTTCTACAACTTCCTCGTGGTTGAGTTCTTCTTGGAAACCAGCTGCATGGTTAGTAATACATGAAATACCGAGAACTTTCAAGCCAGAGTGGGCTGCCACAATAACTTCAGGAACAGTGGACATACCAACTGCATCTGCTCCCAATGTCTTATAAGCACGAATTTCTGCAGGTGTTTCATAAGTCGGACCGGTTACACCGATATAGACACCTTCATCAAGCTTGATACCGAGTTTTTTAGCTTCTTCATGGGCAGTAGCACGGTATTCTGGTGTGTAGGCTTTAGACATATCCGGGAAACGTGGACCAAAATCATCCAAGTTTTCACCCATCAATGGGTTCTGCCCCGTCATATTGATATGGTCTGAAATAGCCATCAAAGTACCAGGACCATAGCCAATACCGCCAGCTGCATTGGTTACAATGACACCTTCACATCCGAGAACTTTCATCACACGTACTGGGAAAGTCACGACTTCAAGAGGATTTCCCTCGTAGAAATGGAAACGACCTTGAAGAGCCAAGACCTTGCGACCTGCAAGTTCTCCATATACCAATTTCCCAGCGTGACCAACTACTGTAGAGCGGCCCCAGTTTGGAATATCTGCATAGTCTACTACAACTGGATTTTCGATTTCTTCTGCCAATTCTCCAAGTCCTGATCCAAGGATTAAACCGAACTCAGGCGCTTGGATTCCTTTATCTTTCAGAAAAGCAGCTGTTTCTTGGATCTTATCTAAAAATGTCATTGTCTGTCTCCTTTATTATTTTTTAGCATTTGACCGATTTTGTCAAAAGTTTTTCCATTGCGAATGGTGATGTTGCGATAAAAAGGCATCTTGAGTAAGTATTTATGATAGGCTGTTGCATAATAGGATTCCTCAGTGAATTTCCCCCAGAAAATCCCAAGTCTTCCAAAATAAACGACTTCATCTTCCAGTTCTAAACTGTTCACTTTCTCGATCACTTGATCCACATCCAAGCTCTCCGTGTAGAAGAGCACATCCTTTCGTGCCAAATCTTTGGTCCACCATTCAGGCAGATTTTCAAGTTCCTCTTCAAAGTCCTCAAGACTCAACAAGGAAAAGCTCTGAATAAATGGATAATGGACTTCAAAGAAAGCCTCTAACTTTTCAACCAATCGGGCTTTGGAGTCTGTCGAAGTAAAGAAAATATTGCCACTGTTGATGTAGGTCTCAACCTTCTCCAATCCCAACTCTGTCAGTTCTTGACGAAGTTGCGCCATGACAACTTTATTTTTCCCACCTACATTAATGCCCCGAACAAGTAAAGCATATCGCGTCATCTTATACCAATTTATCTAAGAAACTTTCCCCAATCATGGCAGTTTCCACACCAAAGTTATCCGCAACTGTCGCTGAGATATCTGCAAAATGTCCAACTGGAATCAAACCGTTTCCTTTAAAGGCAGGACTGTAAGCTAAAAGTGGAATATATTCACGAGTGTGGTCTGTTCCTGCATAGGTTGGGTCATTTCCATGGTCAGCAGTAATCAAAAAAAGATCATTCTCTCTCATGGCTGCGATAATTTCAGGCAAGCGTTCATCAAACTCATGCAAGCAATCACGGTAGCCATGAGCATTGCGACGGTGTCCATAAAGGGCATCAAAGTCAACCAAGTTTGTGAAGGAGAATCCTTTTTCAAACTCAGCAAGGCCCATGGTCTTCAACAGTGTATCAATTCCGTGGCTATTTGACTTATTGTGTCCCATATCATGGTTGATACCCGCACCGTTAAAGATATCGTTGATTTTACCAACAGCGTACGTATCGATGCCAGCTTCGTTCAATTTATCCAAAACAGTTGGGGCAAATGGAGAAACAGCTAAGTCTCGACGATTTGCCGTACGAGTGAAGTTACCTGGTTCACCAACATACGGACGAGCAATGATACGGCCTAGAAGGGCAGGACGTTCAAGTGTAATTGAACGAGCGTATTCACAGATACGGTACAATTCATCCAAAGGAATGATGTCTTCGTGGGCAGCAATCTGCAAAACAGGGTCAGCTGAAGTATAGATAATCAACTCTCCAGTTTCCATTTGACGTGGTCCGAAATCATCGATAACAGCCGTACCTGAGTAAGGTTTGTTGGCTTCACGAATGACCTTACGTCCTGAAAATTCTTCGATTTTTGTCAGGATTTCTTCTGGGAATCCGTTCCAGAAAGTATCGAAAGGTTCCGTAATGTTGAGTCCCATGATTTCCCAGTGACCAGTCATGGTATCCTTACCAAGGGAAACTTCTTCCAATTTTGTTGCATAACCTGTTGGATTGCTTTCAGCTGGTACAGTCTTAAGCGGCGTTTCGCGAGGAATATTTCCTAGACCGATTTTGGCCATGTTTGGCACATTCAAACCAACTGTTTTTGAAATGTGTCCCAGTGTGTCAGAAGCTCCGTCTGGAACCCCTGCATTGACAAAGTTATTGGCATCTGGCGCAGCACCGATTCCCACAGAATCCAGTACCACCAAGTGAATACGATTAAATTTTGACATAGTCTGTCTCCTTATTATTTTAGTTATCTTGCTTTTGTTGAAGTTAAAATCTGAACCCCGTCTCGTCCAGCAACGATGACCTTATCCACCATTTGGTTGAACAAGCCATGCTCAACGACACCAACGACATGGTCCAATTCTTGCCCGAAGGCAATTGGATTCTCGATGACATCCAAGGCTAGGTCTATGATAAAGTTCTGCATATCAGTCACAAAACGTTGGCCGTCTTTTTCACGGAAACTTGGTTTGTAGCCAGCTCGCTCAAACCGACGAAAGACCTGTTCTGCGCCATACTGAACCACTTCTACTGGCAATTTAAAAGCACCTAGTTTCTCTACCAGTTTGCTTTCGTCAACTACCCAAATGTATTCTTTTGAGGGCGTTGCGACAACCTTCTCCATCAGAAGGGCACCACCACCACCTTTGATTCCGTTAAACTGACTATCTACTTCATCCGCCCCGTCAACCATCACATCGACAAAATCCACTTGATCAATTGACTTGAGCGGGATGTTAAGACCTTCAGCCTGTTTACTAGTCACACTGGAAGTTGTCACAGCAGTAATCTGCAAACCTTCTTCCTTAATCCGACGACCGATTTCTTCTACGAAATAGTAGGCAGTTGATCCCGTACCGAGTCCAACTACCATGCCATCCTTGACAAACTCAGCAGCCTTGATACCTGCCATTTTCTTCAGATTTTCCACTCAAACACCTCCATTAAAGAGCTATTTTTATTATAACATGTATCCGTTTTTATTTCATGGATACACTGGAAAAACCCGAACATTTTTATTTCGGGTTTGGGTGTCCTATTTAACCATATCAGGATCGTAATCATAGAATCCAGTATCGAGAAAACGGTTTTTAGGGTGTAACTTGCGCACTTCCTCATCTAACAAGAAGGCTTGGTCATGGCTAAAGTTGCTCTCTTGGATCAAGCCACGCGCTTGAATAAAGAGTTTGGCAATTTCTACAAAATTCTGACCAGGTGTATAGAGCCCCTCTAGCTTCCAGTGAGTGAAACCATGCTCTACCAATTCTGTCAATTTGGTCATCAAATCAAGGTCATTGTTAGCAAAGATATGGGTACCATGATTATCTTCAAAGATGGAATAATGGCTCTCTGGGTCACTTGGTTCTGCCAAGAAGAGGTCACGTTTACGTGTCTTTTCATCATCAATATGCGTAAAGTTATAGTAGTTTTGTAAGAGCGGACGCTTAGAATGGTGAATGACACTAGCCCCGTAAACCAATACTTCAGCAGGAATTTCCAAAATCTCTGGCATCTTGAAGAGTTCGGCAGATGGAATTTCACGCGCCAAAACCGCCTCAGAAGCACCTGCCTTTTGGCCCCAGAAGTTAATCTGACGACTACTTGTTACCATGGTTGAAGCATCGTAAATAGTCTTGAAGGAATAGCGATCACGGTTGACTACGTAAAAGACACCTGCATCTCCTACTGTAATATAGTCTGTCTTGATTTCTTCCAAGAAGTCTAAGAAGGGCTTAATACGATCCATCATGTCTTGGTGCATGAGGGCGTTGACTGCAACGATTAATTCCTTACCCCCATCATGAACGAGCTTAGCGATTTCTCGCAACTCTTCATAACTAAAGGTCGTTGGCAAACGGAGGCCAAAATCTTTCTCACCGACATAGATACGGTCTACGCCAGCTTCGAGTAGTTGTTCAACTTGTTCAATACTTTCAGCAGTTGCTGTAATGATAATCTTTTCCATAAGAAAAATTATACCACATTTCTCAAAAATCAGCTATGGGTACTGAGAGTTTCACAAAAAGTTAAACTTATTTCTATCTTTCCCAATCAAAAAGTGAACAGTAACTTGTACCATTCACTCTTTTTTATGCATGTGTTTTTTCAACTAGGTGGCCATCATTCATGACATAAATACGGTCAACCTTATCAAGAAGGCGAGTATCATGAGTAATCATGACAACTCCTCTACCTTGTTCATGGGCAATGGCAGCCAACATTTCCGTTACTTGGTAGGCACGCTGGGTATCCAGACTTGCCGTTGGCTCATCTGCAAGCACGATACTTGGGTTGTTATAAAGCGCTCTAGCAATGGCAGCACGTTGACGTTCACCACCTGATAAAGCCTTGGGATAATGATCCTGTACCTTTTCCAAATCCAACAAGTCAAGTAACTCTTTTCGATCACTTTTACTATTTTTTCCCTTATCCAGTCTGTCAATCAAATCCAGCTGTTCCTTGACCGTTAGAAAAGGAATTAAGTTTGAAGCCTGAAGAATAAAGCCAAACTCTCTAAAACGGAGGTCTGTTTTCTCCTTCTCCGTCAAACTACCTGTTTCTTTCCCCTTTACCAAAATCTTTCCACTCGAAGCTTCCTGAAGTTGTCCAAGAGTTGTTAGAAAGGTCGTCTTGCCAGAGCCTGAAGGCCCAACGATAGCAACGAATTCTCCCGCATTTAGCTGAAAATTCGTCTCATGCAGGGCCACGACTTTCATCTTTCCTTCCCCGTACGTTTTTGTCACTTGAGTCATTTCAATCAATGCTGTCATACTATTCTCCTTATCACTCTGCAATCGCAGTAATCGGGTCCACCTTTAGCAAGCGTGGAAGTGAAATGACACCACCTAGAAGGGCCATCAAGCAAATCACCAAACTTAGGACAGAGTAGGCTATCCAACTTGGGTAGAAAAAGAAGGTAGCTGGTAAGACTAAAATCACTCCACCAATAGCCAGCAAGGCTAAAGCAATTCCCATACCGGCTAGTAGGAAGATTTGACAGAAAAGAGACCATACAATGGTTTTAATCTGTATTCCCTGAGCCCGCATTATTCCATAAAGTCCTAGTTTTTGGATGGTAATGATATAAACAAAAATACCTACAATCAAGCCTGAGATGACAATCATAGCGAGAATCATCCCTGAAAATACATTAACCTGAGGTGTGTAACCAGGAATTTTCGATATCATTTTTGGAATAGAAATCTGTTTCAGTCCATCGCCAGCCACTTCTATATCATTTTTCAATACCAAGGCAGAGATGGAACGATTGGCTTCCAAGGTTCCTTGTAATGTCCAATAAGTCGTCAGACTCGTAAAGATAACAGGCTCGGTGAAAAATTTATTTCCTTGAGTCAGGCCTACAATCTTGTAACTTGTCTCGCTTCCATTGAGCTGAATGGCATCACCTAGCCTAATCCCATAATTCTCAAAGGACTGATCCACGACAACCTCATCATCTCCCTCAGGATAACGGCCCTCAGTCAAACTCGGAGAGATAAAAGAGTCCCACTCTTGAGCAAAGATGGAAACATTGACCTTTTCACTATCATCGACTAGATTGGTCACAGCGAACATATAACCCAGTTGAGCAGCCTCTTTAGAACTCTTATCCTTGTAGTCCTTTTCAGGAATAAAAGATGCCGTCAAATTATCATTTGCGTAGTCAGATAAAACGACACCCGTTGCTTGCCAGTTATCAATAGCGGCTCGGTTGTTTCGCACAAGACCAAGAGCCAAACTAGTCATAAAAAAGACCATGAAAGCGATAAGAAAAATGGTAGTTAGAATCAAACTATATCGAAGTTTATTTCGTACTATTTCTTTGATAGCAAGATACATGCTTATCTCCTTTAACTTTCCCCAGAGGTAGCAAAAAGCCACCCAGACCAATAGACAGAATCGCTGTCCTTCCATCCATTCAAAACAACTCCTACCTATACTTTTAAAATAAATCAGGTAGCAACTTAACAAATCATCTTAGGAAAAAGCCTCAGCTTGCTATCAATTTATATAAGTTATCCTTACCTTTCTCAGTATATTTATAAAAGAGAAAGTCAGGTCATCTGTTTTAAGTGTAACATCCATGCTACCATTTTCCCTAGTAGGTGTCAAGAAGAGCGACTTAGAAGTTGATAAGAGACTTTAGTAGTTTTGTAACAATTCTGTAATAATTCTCTGCATAAAAAATGATAAAATAGTTATGTACTGTTAAGGAGAGAATCATGTCCGCAAGAAAACTAGAAGCTTATGAGTTTGAACAAGCTCCCGAATCGAAACAAACTCCGCTTTATCAAGATTACACACCTGAAGCCCCAGTCGGCCCTAACCTAAAAGAGATTTTATTTTTTGTAAATATTGCTTGTTTTTGTATTTTTATGGTGCTTTTTAGCTTTATCTTTTTAGCCTTAAAATTAAATACTGCTTTATCATTTATCGCTGCTATGGCAACAAGCTTCGCACTTTTACAACTTCAACGAAAGATGATTAAACGAAAACTTTCAAAATAAAGGTTGGTACTACTACCAACCTCTTTTCTAGTTATCTAAAAAGACAGTTATAAAACTGTCTTTTTTATTTATTCTTTCGTTTTGGAGGAGATTGGATAGCAATCTTAACTTCAAAAATCGTTCCTCTAGGTTTGTTATCTTTTACGCTAATCGTTCCTCGCAAGGCATCTACGATTTGCTTGGCCAAAGATAGTCCAAGACCAAAGCCACCTTTCTGACGGGTTCTTGCCTTATCTACACGGTAAAATCGGTCAAAGATTTTCTTCTTGTCAGCAGCTGAAATTCCAATTCCGTTATCCGTTACTGTTAGATAGAGGTGGCGATCTGTAGCATGAACTACAAACTCAATTTTCCCATCTTCTTCGGTATACTTGATGGCATTGTCAAACAAGATGGTCATGAGCTGTTTTAGGAGTAACTGATCGGTCATGAAGGGACGATAAATCCGATTTTCATACTCAAAAATACGATCATTTTCAGAAGCAATCAACTCATAGTTAGCAAAGGTAGTCTTAAAGAACTGTGGTGATGCTTCTGCTATTTCTGGTTTGATTCCATCATCGCGACGTGCAAGGTTGAGAAGATTGGTCGTGAGAAAGCGCATGTTCCGAACTTCTTCGAGGCTAGAAGCAATGCTTTCGCTGGATTCCATGATCGTCGCTTCTGGTTTTCGAAAAAGATTCTCTAAACGATTTTGTAAAACGGCCAAAGGTGTTCTCAGTTCGTGGCTCGCATTTTCAACAAAGGACTTCTGCTTTTGCATGCTTTCCAGCAAGGGTTTGACACTGACACGTGCCAAGTAAACACTGGCAATTAAAGACAGGAGCCAGAAACTAGCCATAACTACAACAATTAAATGCTCGTGGTTTTGGCTGATTTGCTCAAGCTGGCTGGTATTGATTAAAACCGCCGCATATTTGACATTGCTTGAAACAGTGGACGAATTTGTTTCCATCAAGATCATTCGGTAGGTTTCTTCCTGACCGTAGCTATTGACAACTTGGATTTGGCGAATGTGATTCAATTCTTTCTTGTCCAGTTTGATCTTGTCTAAACCTAAAAAACGATTGCCCAGTAAGAGCTGATTAAAATCCTTGTCAAAGAGCAAGACTTCCGTATTGGAGCTGACATTGGGCTTGATTTCAGCCTTGCTGGCATCCGCAGTTGCGGGTTGAATATCCTTGACTTCTTCAGTTGCCCGATTCAGGGCTAACTGGATAACTGCTTGGGGACTACTACTAAGAGCTTGGAGTTTTTCATCTACAGAAGTATAGAGACTCGAGTGCATGACCTGGAGGATAATCAAGGTCATAGCAGAGAAGATCAGAGTGAACACTCCAAAGTTTCGAATGAAATAGCTGAAATCATCCGCATACCATGTTTTTTTTAGTTTATTGAACATCTTTTAAAATATACCCGACACTACGCAAGGTTTGAAGATTTTCAGCAAAGGCTGTACCCTTCAGTTTCTTACGAACTTTTGAAACATAGACTTCTACAACGGAAATCGTCGTATCGCTATCAAATCCCCATAAACGATCAAAAATCTGTGTCTTGGGAAGAATGACATTTTGATTTTGAAGGAAGTAAACCAATAACTCAAACTCTTTTCCGAGCAGTTCCACAGGAGTATCTTCCACTTTTACTTCATTCGTTGAAAGGTTGACGACTACATCCCCATAGGTCAAGGTATTTTCGTTAAACTTGCCTGAACGCTTGAGAAGGGCTTGAATCCGCATTTTGAGTTCTTCTAGGTAGAAAGGTTTGGTGAGGTAGTCATCCGCTCCCAACTCAAAACCATGTCCCTTGTCATCCAAACTTTCCTTAGCAGTCATGATAAGGACTGGTGTCGTAATTCCTTTTTCTCGCAACTCTTTCAAGACTTGAAAACCATTTTTTTCAGGCAACATCAGGTCAAGCAGAATCAAGTCATAAACGCCACTTTCTGCTTCGTAGAGACCTTCTTCTCCATCAAAAACCTGCATGACATCTGCAAAATCATCTAAAAAGTCAAATACTGAGTTTGACAGGCCTAGGTCATCTTCTACTAATAAGATTTTTATCATCAGAAACTCCTCCTTGTTATGATTATTATACCAAAATTGCCTTAAAAAAAACTCAACTCTCTCTTGTTTTCAGATAGAAAGTTGAGTTTTTTATTTACATTTCGAATGAATTAAGCTTTGGCATATTGGGCTACAACAGCTTCGACTGCTGCTTTCTCACGCTTAATCAAGTCAACACGCGCTGCGATATCTTTGATACCCATACGAATGTTACGGCTAAGAGCAAGGTCAGAGAGTTGTGGCTCAAAGAATTCCTTGTACTCTACCAAGCGTTGCTCTGTTTTAAAGATATGCGATGGGAAGATGACAAAGCTATCAAAGCTCATATCTCCACCAAGGGCTGCCTTAATCCAATCCCAGTTTTCACGCGCCCAAACCCAAACAGTTTCTTGGGTAGCTTGGTGTCCGAGGAATTGGAGGTACCATGAAGAAAGGTCTTGTGGTTTGACCACAAATTTATCTTTCCATGAACGAATCAAGGTTTGGATATTGTCAGCATCTGTACTGTATGCTAGAGCAGCTGCCAACTGGCGTTTGAAAACAGCATCAGTGGCATGAGTGTAGAGGTCCAGATAAGTTGCGACCAAGTCCTTGGTCTCATGGTGTTTCATCTCATTGATGAGAACTTGAGCGCGGATGGCTGCTGGAAGTCCTGCAAGATTCTCCTTATGGGCTGCAAAGATTTGGCTAGCGACTTGACTAGCTTCTGCATCATTTGAGCGAATCATCATAGAAACGGCCAACTGACGAACCAATTCATCCTCATCTGATTCTCCATCTTTGGCTTCAAAACCAAGACGGTCATAGTTGTGACGAGCCAATTTAGCAACCAGACTGTTAAAGGCTTTCTCAGTTTCTGTTCCTTCATCGATAAAGCGCTCAAGGGCAGCAATCACTTGAGAAACAGCTGAAACCACAAGGTAAGACTCTTCCTTAGCAAGTTTATCAAGGACTGGGAGCAAGTCTGCATAAGAAATGTGGCCTGCTTCAGCCAACAAACGACGTTCTTGAACGATTTGCAGATTGCTTGTGTTATCAAGTGTCTCTAACTCAGCAAGAACAGCTTCTAACAAGTCTCCTTGATAGTCGGTAATGTAGTGGGCTGTATTTTCAGTGTTGAGACGGAGAGCTCCTTTATTTTCAGCAAGAAGAGTGGCGTAGCCAGGGATTTCGATGCTTTCAGTTTCGAGTGTATCTGGCAAACCTTTCCAGTTGCTGTTCAGTGGCACCACCCAGAGGCGGTTCTTGTCTTCGTGCTCACCGATAAAGAATTGTTTTTGCGAAATCTTCAAGACATCATTTTCAACTTTGACAGTGAGAACTGGATAACCAGGTTGCTCCAACCAAGAATCCATGAAGGCTGCAACATCACGACCTGATGCTTGACCAAGGGCATTCCATAGGTCACGACCAATGGTATTTCCATATTGGTGCTTTTCAAAGTAAGCATGCAAACCTTTAGCAAAATCAGCATCACCTAGCCAACGACGAAGCATGTGCATGAGACGACTTCCTTTGGCATAGACGATAGCTCCGTCAAAGAGGGTATTGATTTCGTCTGGGTGTTTAACTTCGACGTGGACAGACTGAACGCCATCAGTCGCATCACGTTTAAGTGCTCCCGGCACACCACCTGTTTGGAAGTCTTCAAAAATATTCCAAGTTGGCTCGATGGCATCCACACAGACATATTCCATCATGTTAGCGAAGCTTTCATTGAGCCAGAGGTCATCCCACCATTTCATAGTAACGAGGTTACCAAACCATTGATGGGCAAGCTCGTGGGCGATAACAAGGGCAACTTGTTGTCGACTAGCAAAGGTTGAGTTCTCATCCACAACCAAGTAAACTTCACGGTAGGTCACTAGACCCCAGTTTTCCATGGCACCAGCTGAGAAGTCAGGAAGAGCGATGTGGAGTGATTGAGGAATTGGGTATTTAACTCCGTAGTAATCTTCGTAAAACTCAATCGAACGAACGGCGATGTCCAATGAGAAATCAAGGTTAGATAGTGGGTGGGCTTTGGTTGAATATACTCCTACGAGGGTACCGTTTTTAGTTTTAGCGGTAACACCTTGCAAGTCACCAGCAACAAAAGCCAACAAGTAGGAAGACATGCGAGGTGTTGTCGCAAACTTCCAGATACCTGTCTCCTTGCGGTTTTCAACATCAATCTCAGGCATGTTTGACAAGGCTAACTCACCTTCTGCTTGGTCAAAACGGAGAGCGAGATCAAAGGTTGCTTTGGCTTCTGGCTCATCCACACACGGAAAGGCTTCACGCGCAAAATGGCTCTCGAACTGGGTAGACAAGACTTCCTTCTTGATACCATCCACTGTGTAGTAAGAAGGGTAAATCCCTGTCATGTTGTCTGTGATTTTTCCTGAAAAAGCGATGACCAATTCAACTTGACCAGCCTCAGCCAATTCGATATGAAGGGCTTCATTGTCATGGTCAACTGTAAAT
This sequence comes from Streptococcus pseudopneumoniae, assembly GCF_001074565.1. GTDB lineage: Bacteria > Bacillota > Bacilli > Lactobacillales > Streptococcaceae > Streptococcus > Streptococcus pseudopneumoniae_J. The sequence goes on from NZ_JUQX01000001.1 coordinate 78,409, forward strand.
GAACAAGCTTGACCTGCAACTTCTACAGAAGCGATTTCCAAGTCTTTTTGGTGAAGGGAAATACGGTCACTCTGTGCTTGACCAGTAATGGTCACCTTCCCAGAAAAGGTCTTGGTCTCACGACTCAAGTCTAAAAATAAATCATAATGTTCAGGAACAAATTGCGTAATAAAATGTTCAACTGCTTGCATAGTTTTCTCCTATTCTAAGTTTAAGAGTTTTACTCTTCTTCAAACAAACTTATTATATCATGTTTTGCTTAAGAAAAAAGGTTTGGACGGTAATTTTCAAAACTTTCTTCCTTCTGCAGTCTAGAGTGGGTAGACCTTGCGAAATTCTTCCAAAACAACCTTGCTGTCAGGTGTAAAAGTCAAGCCCGCTTCCTCCAGCCACTCCGTGAAGAATTCCTCATGAACCTGACGCCAATAGGCTAAAGATTTGTCTCCCTCACCTTCCTTGTAGGCGTGGTCAGCAGAAACTTGATTGAAAGGCTGAACGGAAACCTTAGTAATTTCGACAATGCAGACAGCTCGATCTTGGCTATCTAAAATGACATCAAAGGTCCCTTCTTGTGGAAGGGGTTCATCCTCTAGTGCGTAAAGGTCGTAAGCTGAGGCGGTTGCCATCTTTTCACCTTTTAAAACCAAATCTGCCAAGAGATCGGCTTCTACTCCAAAAGCCCAAGCATCGATCTCATCGCCGATAGAGGGGTTGATTTGCTTGTATGCTTTCCACATTTCTTGCGGTGTCATGAGTGCTCCTTTTTTTCTTTTACCTTCCAATTTTTATAGCTTGTCATGTCTAAATCTGGAAATCCTCGTAACTCTGCCTTCACCTTCAATACTAAGGGTGAGGCATTTTCTTCGGTAATTTCTTCCAAATTCAACCAAATGACGTTTTCTGAATCATTGCTTTCATCATGAACCTCCTGAGAAATCGACTTCTGAGAGCTCTCGAAATTGAGTGCTATATCATAAAAGGCCATGATATGGTGTACGGCGAAGTCTTGCCCCTCTTCTTGAACCATCACGTCATACATCCTAGGATTAGAGTATCTGCTAAGAGAATATCCTGTCTCTTCAAGAACTTCCCTCTTGAGAGTTTCAATCAGTCCCTCACCTGGTTCTTGACTACCACCAGGTAGATCATAACGATGTTGATAAGGGCCTCTCGTTTTTTCAATGCAGAACAATTTCCCGTCTTGAAGACAGACTCCGTAGACGCCAAAGTGATTTTTGATTTCCATTTTCCACTCTTTCTAAGCAAAACTTATTTATTCCACGTTCAAATCAACATCTTCAAGATACACATAAATATCTTGTGGTTGCCACTCTCCGTTTTCATATCTCATCTGTTGGCGTCGCCCCTCAAATACGAACCCACAACTTACTAGCAATCGCTTCGATGGTTCATTATCAGGGAATGTCTGTGCCTCTAGACGATGGAAATGAAGTTCTTCTCGATTAATTTTTAAAAGTGATTTTAAAGCAGCTTTTCTATAACCTTTTTGAAAATACTGATTATGGATAAAGTAGCCAATCTCAGCCCAACTTGTACGGTCTCTTACTAATTTAGCAAGATAGATCATTCCTAAATGCTTTCCATCTTCCTTTCGAAAAATTCCATAGATATACTGTTCATCACATTTTCGTAAAGTTTGGTGATGTTCTACTAATTTTACAAACCACGATTTTGTACAAGGTTCCATATCCAATTTACCTTCATCATAAGGTAATTGTTTATCTAAACGATTATTAAAACCTTGATACCATGATAGATAATCATCAACTTCCAACTCTTTTAAAATAATCATCTTCTACCTCTTTAAAAACCATCACATCATATATCCTAGGATTAGAGTATCTGCTAAGAGAATATCCTGTCTCTTCAAGAACTTCTCTAATCAGCGTTTCCGTCAGTCCTTCACCAAGTTGCTGACTACCACCAGGTAGATCATAACGATGTTGATAAGGGCCTCTAGTTTTTTCAATGCAGAGTAATTTCCCATTTTCAAAGCAAACAGCATAGACTCCAAAGTGTTTTTTAATTTCCATCCAACTCCTCCTACTTCAAAGACCAGCCACCATCTATTGTCAAGATTTGTCCTTGCATGGCAGATGCGTGACCGCTAGTTAAAAAGAGACTGACTTCTGCAATTTCACTTGGCTCAATCCAGCGCTTGATTGGAGTTTCATTAGCCACCCAGTCAGCCAATCCACCTGGTTCAAAGTCTGCAGCGGTCATAGCTGTCTTGACCGCTCCCGGAGCGATACCAAAGACCTGAATCCCAGCTTTTGCATAGTCTAGAGCCAACTGCTTGGTAAAACCAGCCAAGGCATGCTTAGAAGAAGTATAGGCGTGTCCACCGCCACCTGCTAGGCTCGAAGCGATGGAACACATATTGATAATGGTCCCTTTTTTATTCTCTAGCATTTGTGTCAAATAATAACGAGTCAACTCAACAGGAGTCACGTAGTTGATTTCAAAAATCTCTTGAATTTCCTGGGCTGATTGTTCCAAAAGCGGCTTATAATCATCCAAGACTCCTGCAGTATTGCACAAAACATCCACATAAGGACACCAGTCAAAAATAGGCTCCAAGTCTAAGGTCAAATCTCTCTGTAAAAAGTGGAAATCACCCTCTAAGAGTGGATTTTCGCCTTGATCAACACCATAAACTTGATAGCCATTCTCTAAAAAGAGGCGAGCTTGAACTAGACCGATCCCTGAACTCACTCCCGTAATCAATACGCGTCTAGTCATGCACTTCTACCCAATCCGTCGCCAAAACATCACAAGGTGTCGGACTCCACATGGAAAAACCTTCTCCTTCTCCAGACACGTTGATTAGAAAATAAGGCGTCACTTCAAGTGCAACCCCGTTTTGCTCGATAGTGTCAAAAAGCTGCACATAGTTTTCAGCCCCGCCCCAACCAGTTCGTACATATTTTTTCTTGGCCTTTAACCCAGGCAGGATTTCTTCAAAAGTCATGTTGTTCTCCTTTAATGCTACATTCTTAGTTTAATTATAACAAAAAACCGTTTTCCAACGGTTTTTTGACTATATTTCACTCCATTTTATCTTCTTAAACCCACGGAACAATAGAAAAATTCCAATAAAGAGAACAGCTAAAGGAATAACTTTTGTAAGAAAAACATTTGAAATCCCCATCCACTGATAGTAACGGAGCAGAAAACCTACAACAAGATGGGCAGCAATCATACTGACAAAAGGACGAAAAATCGGTTCTTTCCAATTCCAAATACTGATGACTAGCGAAATCGTAAAAACAGATAAACTATCCCAGGGAGCAAGAAGATACAAGGCTCCTTCTTGTACGAAACTTCCTATTCCTACATATCCTAAAATGACTAGCAGAACAATACTTCCAACGACAATATAAGTGCCAATTTTCATTTTAGGAGAATCTTGGACTAAACTCCATCGTAGGATTGTAGCCACAATCCCAAATCCGACTAGAAAAAGAAGAAGTTGCCCTAAAAACGTAAGCAAATTGACTGTTAAGAGAGGGTCTTTAGAAAAATCACCTAATAGTTGATAGTAACGTAATACCGCTAGGACAAGGATTGGCGACAAAAGGAACTCTTTGATAGAATTGCGTGGTGCTTCCTTGAGTATTTCTTTCATTATTTTTTTAGGATTCTTCCCTAGATAATCCTCTGCACTCATGCCGTCTCGTTCTGCTTCTGAGAAATCGAGCATTATCAAATAGATCTGCTCTCTGAGATAATCCTCATCATAGAGAAATCCAGCAAGATTAAAACTATCCCACAGCTTCTCAAAATACTGCTGATTCTCATCAGAAAACTCATGCAACAACGTGTTTGTTTCTTCGTAATACTTCATTTTTTTCATGGTTTAACCCCCATTCTTAATCCCTTCTACTTTTTGACTCAAATCATCCCATTGTTGCCAAAAGACTGAGACACGCTCTTCACCTTCTTTAGTTAACGAAAAATACTTCCGATCTGGACCATCTGGCGACGGTCGCATGTCACCTCTTATCCATTGGTTTTTTTCTAACTTTTGTAACAGCGGATAAATAGTTCCTGGAACAATGGTGTCAAATCCAGCCTCTCGCAAAGTTTGAACCAACTCATAGCCATATCGCTCTTTTTGACCTATCATATCCAAGACACAACCTTCAAGAACACCTTTTAATAGTTGAGTTTCCTTCATTCCTTCCCCCTTCTATCTATTTTGTAATACATACTAGTAACTTCATCTATAATATACCACTTTCACACTAGTTTGTAAAGCATAATAGTTAAAGAAAAAAACGATAACCACTTTGCAGTAGTTACCGTTGATTTTTTTGATTAGTCTTTCCCACCAAGTCTACTATTGATGGTCATCATGATGCTGGCTATTTTCTCACCCCAGTATGGATCAGAAGCATAGCGAACATTCATTCCAGTTGCCTTGTTTCCAAGGTGGTCTCTGCCGTAGTCAATGTAATTCTCACGAATCCACTTGGCCGCACCGAGAATTCCTTTGTCCACATTATCAAAGCTCTTGGCTGAGAGATATGGGCTCGTATCATAAGCCGCAATACCAAAGAAGTTGTTCTTATCTCTGGCAATTTGACTTCGACCCCAAGCACTTTCAAGGGCACTATGGGCCATCAAGTAAAGGGCATTGACACCGTAACGTTCCTCAGCCTCTTTGAAAGTTGCTCCTTTACCCGCTAGAGGACTATCCTGCAAGTTCATCATCGAATACAGTTTATTCAACTCAGCTGCACTATAATTACTTGGTTCTCTCAAGTTTTTATAAAGGAAAGGATTTTTAATGGTAAAGCCATCAAAATGCTCTCCATCAGTTGAGTAGTACTTCTTACCAATAATCATTGCAGAGGTGTGTGGAGCTACTTTGATACTCGTATATGGAGAGAGTTCATGGTAGAGGAATTTCCCATCACTAGTATAATGAGGGATAAACTCGCTTCCTTCATCCACTGCTGTCAAATCACTTTGATTCATATAGCCAGACAAGCCAGAAATCGAAACTGCAAGTCGGCCGCCTTTTCGCGTTGAGCTATCCAGTGAAACAATACTTCCTTGATTAATGTAACTCAAGATTTCTCCAGATGCACTGTAGACATAGGCTGTGATGGGTTTAACTTTGTAATATTTGGTTTTATCCGCAACATGCCATTTACCGGAAGCATCCAAGGTATGACCATCTACAGTCTCGTTTTTTGCCATATAACCGCCTGATTTAAGGTAGTACCATGATTGGTCGGATGAATCGTAGATAAGCTCTTTCTCAGCCATCTTCCCGTTTGACTTGAGGTAGAACCAATTGTTCTTGTACCACACCCACTCACTTGCAGCCATATAACCGCCAGATTTGAGATAGTAGTAACCATTATCCCAGAGCCATTCTTTATTGGCATAATTTCCATCAGAGTTAATATAGAACCAAGAGTTATAATTCTTGTCAAAGAGCCACCCTTTGCCAGCTTTTGCTCCACTGCTCGTCACATAACTGCGGTCAATCCAAGTTTCCGTAGAGAGGTAGCCACCGGATTTGAAATGGTAATCCTTGCCTTTGATCGTTTCCCAGCCTTTTTCAGCATAGGTTCCGTCCTCTTGCAGGTAGAACCAAGACTGGTAATTTTTATCAAAAAACCACTCTGATTTTAGCTTGGCACCACTCTTAGCAACGTAGAAACGCTCAATCCAACTTTCTGTAGAAAGATAGCCACCTGATTTGAAATGGTAATCTTTTCCATCAATTGTTTGCCAGCCTTTTTCTACATAGTCGCCTTCGGCATTGAGATAGAACCATGATTCGTAGTTTTTATCGAAAATCCAGCTTGCTTTTGCCTTATGGCCACTTGAAGTTACATAAGATTTTCCAAGCCAGGTATTTGTAGCCAGATAACCACCCTGTTTAAAGTAATAATCTTTCCCTTCAACTGTTTGCCAACCGTTTTCTGCGTAGTTGCCATCCGCTTTCAGATAGAACCAACTGCTGTAGTTGGCATCATAGATCCAAGACTGTTTGACCTTATTCCCTTTATCAGATAGGTAGTAAGAGCCAAGCCAAGCATTTTTCAGCATTTTACCTTGTGAATTGATGTAGTATTGGTTCTCCCCTTGAGTGATCCACTCATCTTTGGCCATTTTCCCGTCTTCTTTAAGGTAATATTTTTCCTGACCTTGTTGAATCCATTCGTTTTGAGCTTTCTGACCATTAGACTTGAGGTAAAGCCAACTCTGTCCTTCTTGGTCAAAAAGCCACTGGTCCTTGGCCTTGGCCCCACTAGAATTGACATAATATTGGGTGACCCAAGTATTTGTAGCCAAAATTCCATTAGCATCAAAATAGTAGTCCTTGCCAGCAACAGTCAACCAACCGTTTTCTGCACGTTGACCATCTTCTTTAAGATAAAACCACTTCTGATGCGTTTGGTCAAAAAGCCATTGCTTGGTTGCTGGTTTCCCATCTGCTTTGAGGTAGGTCTTTCCTTGCCACGTTCCCTCTTCTGCTTTTGCTGTCTCCACTACAGTAAAAAAACACCCCAATAAGCCAGCACTTACTAGGGCCACTTTCCATCGTTTCATTTAAATGCTCCAATAACGTTTTCTAAACCCTATTGTAACATAGTTAACCGACGGAAATATTACAAATTGATGAAGATTCTATTTCTTGTTGACGATAAGGAAGACCTAGCTTATCTCAGACTGGCTTTGACTTCCTGACGGATATCTTCCAAACTGCTAATGCCATATTTGTCCATGACTTTTGGCAGATTTTCGATAATGTCAGGACAGGCGTAAGGATTGGTAAAGTTGGCTGTTCCAACCCCAATGGCAGAGGCACCAGCCAGATACATTTCTAGCGCTGCGTCAGCAGAATCCACTCCCCCCATTCCAATGATGGGCAGGTCAGTTGTTTGGGCGACTTGGCGTATGAGTTTGAGGGCTACTGGAAAAACTGCTGGGCCTGACATCCCACCCGTTCCATTGGCTAAGATTGGTTTTCTAGTTTTGAGGTCAAAGCGCATACCGACAAGAGTATTGATCATGGTTAATCCACTTGCTCCTGCATCTTCTGCGGCTTTAGCAATAGTAACAACATCCGTTACACTAGGGGTTAACTTGACATAGACTGGTACATCAGAGGCTTCCACAGCTGCTTTTACCACTTCATAAGCTAGATCCGGATCTTGCCCAATCAAAAGTCCATGATTGCCGTGATCCACATTCGGACAAGAGATATTGAGCTCGATCGCTTTTACATTGACTGCCTTGGATATTCCACGAGAAACGGCTGCATACTCTTGTTTTGAAAAGCCTGCAACATTTGCGATGATGGGAAGCGTAGGATACTCTCTTTCCAGCCAAGGCAACTTCTCAGCTAAAACAGCTTCTAAACCAGGATTTTGCAGACCGATTGCATTGAGCATACCGGCAGGTGTTTCTGCCACCCTGGGAGTTGGATTTCCAAAACGGGGTTCTAGTGTCGTCGCCTTGATCATAATGGAGCCTAAAAGGTCTAAATCATAGTACTTGGCATACTCCTGTCCAAAACCAAAACAGCCAGATGCTGGTATGATAGGATTTTTCAAGTCCAAGCCCGGGAGAGAAACTTGTAAACGATTTGTAGTCATGACTTTCTCCTTATAATACAACTGTTCCTGTACGGAAAACAGGACCATCTTCACAGACGCGTTGGCTGACCGTCTCACTATCTGGCACTTTTAGAACGCAGGCATAGCAGGCCCCCATCCCGCAAGCCATACGAGACTCTAGAGATAGATAGGCTCTTGGGTGGTCATAAAATCTTTGATTGATGTACTTCATCATTCCTGGAGCCCCACATGAGTAAACAGCATCAAACTGATTTTCTAATTCATTGATGACAACTGACACATTTCCCTTAATACCATACGAACCATCATCTGTCGTAACAAAGACCTGACCATATTGGGCCAATTCCTTTTCGAGGATAACAGCATCCTTGTTAGCAAAACCGAGGACTGTTACTACTTTCACCCCACGCGCATGCAATTCCTTGGCTACTTCGAGCAAGGGCGGAACACCAATCCCCCCACCAACGAGGAGAACTTGGTTCTGGTCGTCCAGATCAGACAAGTCAAAACCATTTCCCTGAGGCCCCATCACATCAAGAGTATCTCCCTGACTTAATGTTGAAAAAATAGTGGTCCCAGCCCCCTCAATCCGATAAATGAGATGACACTGCTTGTTTGCCTTATCGATAGACGAAATTGAAATAGGACGACGCAAGAGATGGGCATCATCAGGCACACGCAAATGTAGAAATTGGCCTGCTCGCATCGCTTCAACCATTTCTCCTTCTAAGACTAATTCAAAGATTGCTGGCGCAATTTCCTCCTGTGCAACCACCTTCATGGTTTCTAAACGAATCGCACCCAAACGCTTCTTACATGTGGGATTCATGATTTTCCTCCTTAAATTTTAAGGGGATCAGATAAAGAAAAAACCTTGCTAATGCAAGGTCTCAGTCGAGATAGGACAGAACTCATGTGCACACTTAAAAAGTCTCCACAGAGAGTCCCCTATCCCTTTTATCTGACACCTTGTGAGTCTCTCTGGACTCCCCTTAAAGGTTAAATTTGTATTAGTATACTCTTTCAAAGAAAAAAAGTCAAGTAGAAAACGAACATTCTACTTGACCTTACTGGATTATTTTTCACGAATGACTTCGACCTTGTAACCGTCAGGATCTTTGACAAAGTAATAGTTTGGTTGAGTTCCTGGAAGTCCATTAGGGGCTGTCACCTCATAGCCCTTCTCGCTATGTTCTTGATGTAAGGCCTCAAGGTCAGGTGTACTGAGGGCGATATGGGCGAAGCCATCTCCTACCACATAAGGACCGTGATCATAATTATAGGTTAACTCCAACTCGTAGTCATCCCCCTCAAGTCCTAGATAGACAATCGTGAAGGCATGGTCTGGAAAATCTCTGCGACGCAATTCTTTAAAACCAAAAGCATCTTGATAGAATTCGATTGATTTTTCAAGGTTTTCTACTCGTAAGCAAGTGTGTAGCATTTTTGAAGCCATTTTCATTACCTCTTTCATTTGAATAGTTCTATTATACCTTTATTCAGGAAAATTTACTAGAAACTTGAACTAGAGTCCTCTTCTCTACGCTTTCATTCTAAGAAGCACTTTTACGATTTTCCTTGCGTATATTGCCAATAAGGAAAAGTATGATAAGGATAAAAAGTCCCTCGAGGAAGTAGAAAGCAAATTCGCTGTTCATGATTAGTAAGTCTTTGTAATGATAGTTATTACCGAAAACTGAATTTGGTGCGAATAGGATTCGGAACAGTCTTCTTAGGAAAATAAAGATCTGCAATCCATAAATCATAAAGACCTTCTTCACACCAATCATGAAGCCTTGATCCTTTGTAAAATAAGACAAGGCAACTCCATTTAACAAGAGGATAACAGTTATAGCCAGAGTTTCATTTCGTAGAATAGTTGGATCAAAGATATCTAAACGGCTGTGAATGTAAGGCAACGTTTGAAAGAGTAGGAGCCCCAAGATTGCTGGTATGAAAATTTTCTTAAGAGATGGTGGAAATCCAGGACTAAATCTTGTAAAAGATAAGCAAATCACAAGGATTGCAAAAATATGGAAGTAAGCTATGGCAACTCCTGAAATAGTCTGGCTTTGATTTACCAAAGCAGAAAGAAAGCCAGCAGAAAGAAAGATACCGATAGGAATCAGCTTATCCAAAGAATAATCCCACTTCAGCCCCTGACTCACTTGGAAACCATCGATGAAGCTGAAAAATGTAATGAACATAAGGGCACCAATGAGACCAAACGGTAAGGATGGAATGACGAGGGTCAATAACAAGATTAATAGGAACCATGGATGGGGGCTGTAGTAGAATTTCCGTTTTTCCCCCCTAGCAGTCACTCCCTCCTCAATCGGTGTTTGCCTTAATTTTAGCATATAGACGTAAAAGAGTGAAAACATACCCGCATGAACCCATGAATTATAACCCGGTCGCTCTAGAACACTAAGTAGCAAACTTACAATCGTAAAGAGGCCAAAGAAAACCTGAAGAAATTTATTTTTAAGGACCTGTCTTTTTTTCCAATCCGAATAAGATAACTTAGCCTTTGGATGACAAAGTTCATAGGCATAGACAGTCATCTCTTCTAGTTTCTGGTCTGTCTCTTCCGTCATCATTTGGGGAGCCATTTTAGAAGTCGGAAAAGGAGCTAAAACATATCTCAGGAGCTCGCCATCTGTGAATCGATGGTACTCCTTATAAATCTGTTGAAGCAAAACCGTTAGAATGCGTGATCTTCCTTTAAAGTAGCTTCTCCACTTCTCCCAATCATTGATATCTTCATCACTCTTGGTGAGCTTATCAATATAAAGATAACCTTCATGGTACCAGTAGTCAAAATTTTCTTTTTTATCTAGTGCGTACTCCTCTACCACTGAAGGATAAGACTGGACACTCTTCCAGAAATGAAGCTTTTTCAGATATGGATTTGTTTCCTCATCACTGTAACGCTCCACAAATTGGAAAACAAGGGCTAACACTTTCGCATTGGTTAAAGGATAGACGTCCACTTTTTCTAACAAATAAAGTAGGAGAGTATGATCTTTAACTGTTTCAAAAAGATATTGCCAATCACGTAACAGTTTGTATTCGTCTTGATAGCGAGCATGCATCAGCTCATAAAAGGCTGCCTCAACTTCATCTGGATTATCTAGAGAGTAGTGACTAAAGTCAACATTTTCCCCGAATTCCTCTTTTACTTGCTCTAAGTAATGAGCCAAGTCATCCAAGAGTGGATAATCCTCTTCATACATGACTTGTCGGTTTTTTTCAAGGATATAAGTTAAAACAGGAACGCTTTTGATTATTTGACGATACTGATTTACTTGATCCAAGACTATAAAGGCCAAATAGGGGTGCTTGAAAAACTCTATCCAAGAACTTAATTGATTTGCTTTGTTAGAATCTTGAAGAATTTCTTGGCAAAGTTGATAGGAATAAGAGAATTGCTCAGTGGCTTCTTGTGCGCTTTCAAGCGAACTTCCTTCCTCTTCTGCTATATCTCTTTTGACCTTCCAGTACTTCAGTTTATAGTAATATCCCCAGTATTTAAAGTCAGTGATGTAGTCTTCCAGCAAAGGAATGACGATAGAAAATTGTTCCGATTTGTTGAAAATATAAACATCCATTTCCTCTAAAACGGATTGAACAATATCCATATCAAACTGATACTGATGAAAGAACTGACGCCATAGATGTTCTTGTTCCTCTAGGTTATAGTCATCATTCCCAACAATACTTTCAATCGCATTTCGAATTAAATAGGCTTCTTCATTATAACTACTAAAGTCAAGGGTGGACTTTGGCTCATCCTCTTCTGCTTTAAAAGTTTCAAAGTTAAAGGAATCGCTGGTTTTATCAGATGATTGCTGATAATCACTGAAATCAAGACTTGATGTTTCAAATTCTTCGTTCTCAATTCTCGTTTCTTCAGTCAAGTTTTCAAAGTTGAGACTAGAGTTAGGCTTTCCATTCGCCTCTTCTTCAAGTTCAGTAGCTTCTTGAGAGTCACTCGTTTTTCTAGACCTCGCATAAGTCAAGGCTTTTTGGTAAGCTTCAACAATTTCTTGATAAATTTCTGGTTGGTCTTCTGGGTGATAGAGCCGGACCAGTTCAGCATAACGTCTTCTAATAAGCTTGACGTCAGTTGTTGGCTCTATCCCTAAAGTTTCCCATATATTCATATCGTCTCCTTTTCTACAGTCCTCGCTCTAGGAACTCTAGGTAGTTTGAAAATGATTGATAGAGTTTAGGTAAGTGGTACATAGAAGCTTGGTTCACTTCTTCTTCAAATTGTCTAGTTGATGCCATCAATTCTTCCCTTCTTCTTCCTAAAAGCATACTGTAAAGACGATTTGCTTTCTCCATCAAGAATCGGTAAACCTCTGTTTCTTGAGCATTAATCTTATAGCGAGACAATTCTGCTTGCTTAACCTTGATTTCCTTTTCTGTCAGGGTAATGCTATCTTGGAGAATAACATGACTAAAGACTTCCTGTGTTGAATCAATTTTCACTTCGACATCCAAAATTCCATTTAAATCATAGGTAAAACGAACTGTTAAACTTTCTTTTTCGCGAGTATTCACAGGTACGGGAACTTCTAATTCACCTAAGAACAGGTTTTGTGAAGCCTTCATCATCTCACCTTGATAGACCTTTATCTTGACTTGGCTCTGTCCCAATTCAGCAGTATAATACTGCTCAATGCGTGAAGCAGGTAGGGTGGAATTTCGTTCGATAATCGGCGAAAAACGGTCTCCAACTATCTCAATCCCCAGTGTAAAAGGACAAATATCAGACAGCAGCAAATCTCGTATCTCACCCTTGCGTTCTTTTATTCCTGCTAGAAGGGCACAACCTCTCGCAATCATTCGATCAGGATCATCAGATACCTGAACCATTTGATTGATACAGTAGGACAAAAAGTCCTGAACCAAGCGGAGTTTTGAAGTCCCACCAACAAGAACAAAGTTATCTGATGATACATAGCTATAGCGTGCATCCATCAAGGCACGGTCCAAAACAGCCTTAACACGAGCCAGCAGCGGTTGACAAAGCTCATAAAAACGCTGGTAGCTCAAGTCTAAAGAGTATTCCTGATCTTGGTCCATCACTGTCATCTTCACTTCTTCTTTATCATTGAGTTCTAGCTTTGTCTTTTCAGCCTGTACCAGAATTTTGCTATAAAATTCTCGGGAAATCGTATCCTTGGTTAATTGATTGGAGACTAAAAATTCCTCAGCAATAGCTGCAGTAAAATCTTCTCCTCCCAAGCGATTGTCTCCTGCGATTGACACGATTTCAACGATGTTATCAAATAGCTCTACAACTGAAATATCCAGAGTGCCACCACCAAAATCGACTACAATAAAAGATTGATCTTCTTGGTTTACCATAGACCTTTTAGCAAGAGCTGCTGCGGAGGGTTCATTGATAATCCGATCAATCTGAACGCCTGCAAATTTCCCTGCTAGTTTGGTCGCATAGCGTTGAGCGTCGTTGAAATAGGCTGGAACACTGACAATCACTTCCTCGACCTTTTCTCCAAGATAGGTCTCTGCATCGTCTACCAACTTTCGAATGATAAAAGAGCTTAATTCTTCAGCCTTATATGCTCGATTTCCTAGGGACAACTCATGTTTAGTCCCCATAAAACGCTTGAACTGTGAAACCGTCTTGTCCGGGTGGGTCACCAAGCGTTCCTTGGCAATTTTTCCAACTATAATCTCATCATTGTCATCCAAAGCCACAACAGAAGGCGTCAAATATTCACCAAAAGCATTGGGAATCAGCTTAACCTGACCATCTTGATAAACCCCTACCAAAGAATTTGTCGTTCCTAAATCAATACCTACTATCATCTTCTTCTAACTCCAAATCTTTTAGATATTCCTATTATACAAGAAATATCCTATTTTCTTTGAAAAAATCTGTGGTTTACTCTCTAAAATAGAAAATCATTTAAGGTAAATAAAAAAGTTTCACCCTACACCAGCGGTAAAAACCACGAGAGTAAGAATGAAACAGTTTGTTATTATTTACCAAGTTTTGCTTTTGCTGCATCTGCAAGAGCTGTGAAAGCTGCTGCATCGTTAACAGCCAAGTCAGCAAGCATTTTACGGTTTACTTCGATCTCAGCCAATTTCAAACCATGCATCAATTGTGAGTATGAAAGTCCGTTCATACGAGCTGCCGCGTTAATACGAGTGATCCACAATTTGCGGAAGTCACGTTTCTTTTGACGACGGTCACGGTATGCATAGTAGTAAGAGTTCATTACTTGTTCTTTTGCAGTACGGAACAAGATGTGTTTAGCTCCATAGTAACCTTTTGCTAATTTAAGAATACGTTTACGACGTTTGCGTGATACAACGCCACCTTTAACACGTGCCATGTTTTATTTCCTCCAAATATTTCCTAGAATTGTTTACTTACTGTTAGGCTATTATTTCAAGCGAGTAAGCATTGCTTTGATACGTTTGAAATCTCCTGAATGCACCATAGATGCTTTACGAAGATGACGACGTTGTTTCTTAGTTTTTCCGTGGAAACGGTGAGAAGTGTAAGCACGGAAACGTTTAAGTCCACCAGAACCTGTACGTTTGAAACGTTTAGCTGATGCGCGGTGTGTTTTTTGTTTTGGCATGATTTTTTCTCCTTTATTTAACTTTCTGACAATTATTTTTTGTCAGTTGCTGGCGCCAACTGCATGAACATTTGGCGTCCATCCATTTTAGCACGTTGTTCGATGATTGCAATATCTTGTGTTGCTTCAGCAAACTCGGCTAAAACTTTTGCACCAATCTCTTTATGGGTGATCATACGCCCTTTAAAGCGAATGGATACCTTAACTTTGTTCCCTTTTTCAAGGAACTTGCGAGCATTGCGAAGTTTCGTTTCGAAATCACCCTTATCGATAACTGGGCTCAAACGAACTTCTTTCACGGTCACAACGCTTTGTTTTTTGCGTTGCTCTTTTTGTTTCTTCTGGTACTCAAATTTGAACTTACCGTAGTCCATAATTTTAGCAACAGGTGGTTTTGCTTGGGGTTGAATCAATACTAAGTCAACATTTGCACTATCAGCCAATGCTTGCGCTTCGCTGAGTGGCTTGATACCTAGCTGTTCTCCCTCAAGACCGATCAAGCGAACTTCACGTACACGAATTTCATCATTGATGAATAAGTCTTGCTTTGCTATGGTTTTCACCTCTTTTTTATTATTAGAGAAAAACAATAGCGGACTCGTAATGATACAAGCCCGCACGTTATGATAGCGTTTCTTAGAAACTTTTCATCCGTAGGGCCAGGCAACTTGATGTCACAAGGCGAGAAGCTCTCACTTCTGCTTTTCTCAACTTTTATATGATACCAAGTTTTCTATCCCTTGTCAAGATAAAAAGTTATTTTTTAAAAAAACTTTCTGTTTTCTTCTTGATATCCGCATCAAAAAGAGAGAACCTAGTTGGTTCCCTCCCTCTGTTAGTTTTTTCCTCACTTTCCGTATAGGAATGCTAAGACCTATTAACAACTTCCTTTTTACGTGAACTTCCCCATCTTTCGATAAATAGAATCCCCACTAACAAAAGGATAAGCAGGCAAGGAAGTAAGACCATCCCCATGCTCCAATTTAGATTGACATTATCAATTTGCTTAGGTAATCTTCCAGATAAAATCTCCACTGAACGCAAGTAAGTAAAGGGAATCAGATGTGCAATCTTTTGGAGAGGCTGGATCGTTTGGATACCAAACAATAAGCCAACAATCCCAATGAGGGAAAGAAAGAGGACAGGCATTTTTTGCTTGAAAAAGTATGCAATCAAGTACACGATTTCCACAATGACGATAAAGGCTAAGAAAGTTAAGAGCAAGCTAGGAAATAACACATCTTGTATCTTCCCAATAGTTACCTCTTGATTCGTTAAGCTATAGAACGGGTAGGGATAATCTAACTGTCCAAAACCACTTATCAGACTTCCCACTAGAAAAGAAAATCCACAGATTCCGATAAACAGCACGGTTACATAACTCACCCCAACTCCAAGAGAGGACATGGCAAATGTCGCTTTTGAAAAAGGATATAACTGAGCTGTATCGAGATTATTTTGATATCTTTCTGCGAACAGTTGTGTTAGCATAAAAATAATACCAATCACAAACAAGCTTGGGATGATAACCTCTAAAATCCAGACAATCTGATCAATCCCGTGGGTCGGATAGTCTAAATTGTGGGCTTTTATGTTCAAGGGATATAGTGCTTGGTAAATCTTTCGTTCGCGGTCAACCGCCATTTTTAAGTCAGAGCTAGAAGTCGGTTCCTTCGATACAATTTCATAACTCTTTTCTTCAGCTTGCCACTGCAAATAGTAGGCTTCTTTCCAGCGCCCTTCTTTTAATAAAGTCAGAATTTCTTTCTTTTGCGTCAAAAGATTTTTTTGTATGTCTAAATTTTCTTTAGCAAATTGGTATTCCTCTGAGCTGGTATCAGACATTTGGGAGAGTTTCTCTTCATTTTCATTGATAGCTCTCTCGTTAGCTGCAATACGAGTTTCCAACCGATTCTCAAAGCTGACTGAGTTTGCAGTCCGACTATTGAAATAAAAGGTAACACCGAGAACAGATGCAAATAAAGCTAAGATAATCCAGTTTAAGCGACTTTTGAAAACTTTCTTTAATAAAAATAGGCTAATATCTTTCATAACGGAACCTCTTCTATCTGCCCCTGACGAATAGTTACGATGCTATCGCAAATCTCCATTAACTCCTCTTTGTAGTGGGAACTCAAAAGAACCAGCTGTTCTTTTCTATCGATTTGTGCCAGCCTATCAAAAAACTTCTGTCGATAATACTCATCTAAGCCATTTGTTATCTCATCCATGAGCCAGCATTTCGCCTGACTGAGGAAATACATAGCAATCACCAAGCGTTGCTTCATCCCTAAGGAATACTTACGAATAGGAAGGTTGATATAGTCAGACATTTCCCAATAGGCGATTTCGTCCCCCAAGTTTAGGTCTGACTTCCAGATATTTTTTATGAGACGAAGGTAGTCCATCCCACTTAAGTTTCCATCCAGCCATTCAATACTCTCATAATAAAATAAAGAAGGAGGGACTGCGATATTTCCACTACTAAGGGGAAGTAGCTTGCTCATGGCTCGGAACAGGGTCGTCTTTCCCGAGCCATTGATAGCAAGAAGGCCATAAATCCTGCCCTTTTCAAATGTGAAATCAACATCTTGTAAGATGACTTGTCGTGTTTTTAAGGTAACATGAGTAAGAGTTATCATATACAGCCCTCCTTTTTTTCACTCTTTAACGATTGATAGTTTCCTGTCTAGTAGTTAATGACCTCATAACGAGCGTAGTTCCAGCCTCCGCCAACTTTATACTCAGAATAGCTGTAATAACGAGACCATTCCGGAATGACCTTATATCTATATGCATGGTAATTCATTCTAGACTCATAGAAGGCATTCCAGTCATAGCGATAATTTTTAAGAACGGTCTTAGCAGATACACTAGACTGAAAAAGACCAATAGATAACAAACTAGCTAATAAAACAACTTTTGCTGATTTTTTCATGGTTATCATTGAATTTGTATCATTAGTATTGAAGACGCTTTCATTATATCGTTTTTCCCTGTATTATGCAACAGATTTTTAGTCCATTTCATTAATATATAACATTTTTCTTCCTATCGAACGCTTTCAATTCGCCAACTTTTCCAACCTTTAAAGCGAGTAGCTCCGTTCTGGTCAGTTCGGTAAACCTTACTCTTGATACTTTCCAGTCGTGTCAAGGTTTCCTGATGGGGGAGTTTTGCACGATTGTTCTTACCCACTGAAATGAGAGTAATCTCTGGTTTGAGTTTTTCTAGAAAAGCTGGATTTGATGAGGTTTTAGCACCATGTTGACCGACTTTTAAGACATCCACCTCTAAGGTAGGGTATTGCTTTAGAAGATCCTTTTCTCCCTTCTCCTTCAAGTTTCCAGTAAAGAGAAAGTACTTATCCATGAGTTTTCCATAAAGAAGGAGAGAATCATCACGATTCCCATCTCCAATCTTCCCTGGAGATAGGACTTCTAAGTAACTGCCAAAAATCGGAAAATTCTCCCCTGCTGTCACACTGCGTACCTTGGTTTGAGTCGCTTCTAATTCTGCCACAAATTCTTTCTGTGTCAAACTTCCTTTTGATACTAAAATCTCCCCTACATGGAAAGCCTTGGTCACCTCCAGCAAATCTCCAACATGCTCCTTGTCTGTATTGGTCAAAATCAGCTGATCAATCTTATCTACTCCTCGACTTTTAAGATAGGGAATCAAGGTCCTCTGGGCATTGCTGGTTGTAGACTTTTGCTGCCAAGCTTGGATTTTTTTGTCGGATTCTGCCTTACCTCCTACATCTATCAAGATAGTTTTACCAGTCATATCCCGTAGAAAAATGCTTTCTCCCTGCCCAACATCCAGCATGGTGATTTCATTTTCCAGCGGGTGTTTGGTTATGAAAAAGAGTCCCACGATAAAGAGGCTGAACCCTGCTACTCTTTTGATGTTTTTCCTAAAATCATAGACCAAGGCCAATGAAGCTAAGAGGAGAATCAAAAGCCATGCGTTTGGTTGTCCAAAGACCAAGGGCCTACTTGCCATCTGCGAAACCAAGCGAATGATGCCCTCCAACCACTCAAAAATAAGGTTAAGCTGGGTGATTGGATAAACAAAAGACAGAATGAATAAGATAGACAAAAGTGGTAAGAAAACCAAGTCAAAAAGAAAGGAAAAGACAAAGGTTAAAAGGATAGACCAAGGCTGAAATTCTGCAAAATAAAAGGAAAGAATGGGCAGTATTCCCAAGGAAATGACCAGACTTTCTCTGGCAACAGCCTTGAGCCCCTCGCCTTCTTTACTAGTCATGGTCAAGATAAAGGCGTAGGCGCAGGACAAGACACCTCCTGCCGTTAGGAAAAAGTTAGGCATGATGATAAAGAGGACAAGAACAGTCAAGGCAAAATTGTCCAAGCCCTTAACACCATGTTGGGATAGTAACTTTTGTAAGAGACTTCGAATGACCGAAGCTGAGAATCCTGTCAAACCTGCATAGATAAGGGAAAAGGGATAGGTCAACCACTTCAACTTTTCTTGGGTAAATCCCAATCGTAAGAGGAGTTTCTTAAAGGCATCCATGAAAAAGCCCACCTGCATACCCGACAAGGCAAAGAGATGGATAATTCCAAGACTGGAATAGAGCTCATTCATCTCCTCGAAGTCAGTATCCAAATGTCCTAGCAACAGCCCTGTCATATAGTTGCGCATAGGGTCGGGAAAGTGCGTCTTGATCCAAACAATAGCCTTTCTACGTAGACTCGATAGGTTTTCACCTATATCCCAACTGCTAACCTTTTTCATTGACTGGATGCTCTTGATAGTCAAAGTTTGGTAAATCCCCTGAGTTTTCAGATAGGCTTGGTAGTCAAAGCCACCAAAATTCCTCTGACCTTCTGGCTCGGAAAGTTTTCCTTCTAGTTCAATCTCATAAAGATCTGTTAAGGCCTGAAAGTGCTCTTTCTCCTCCTCGGACTGGAGTTTATAGTAAACTTGGAAGGTGCGTCCTTCGGCCTTGCCCCGAAAGGACAGGCTATCTCCATTGACCTTAATAGTGTCAGGCAGAATCCGTACCCTTTCAACAGAATCCGCAAGATTTTGACTAGCTTGACTCTGGTGCCAGTTTTGAAACAGAAACCAAAAGCCAAAGAGTCCACAAATCGCTAGAACTCTACTAGCCGATTTCCAAGGAAATTGGAAAAAGAGACAGACGAGCAAAAAAACAAAACCTAGCAGTGCGAGATAGGACGCTCCAAAAATGGCATAGTAAAGCCAGAGTAACAGAAAACTCAGATAGATTAGGGGGATAGGGAAATTCTTAATCCACTGTGACATAATCTTTTAGCTTTTCTATGGTCTTAGCCCCAATACCAGAGACTTTCTTGAGTTCATCTACTGACTTAAATTTACCATTTGCCTCACGATGGTCGATAATATCCTGGGCTCGTTTACCACCCAGTCCCTTGACCTGCTTGAGCTCTTCCAGACTAGCTTTATTTAGGTTGATCTTCTTTTCTTTACTTGACGAAGGAGTCGTTCCAGAGGCAGCCCGCTGACTAGCTGCTTCTTCCCCCTTACTCGGGACGTAGACCAGAGCCTCGTCACTAACTTTCTGAGCTAGATTGAGCGACTTGCTATCTGCTTGCTCTGTCAAGCCACCAGCCTTTTGAACGGCATCATGGACCCGACTTCCTACTGGCAAGTCATAAATCCCTGGTGATTTGACAGCACCTTTGACATCTACTGTTATTAGATCTTGTTCAGGGGACTCTTCCTTTTCTTCCTTTTCTTCCTTTTTCACTTCTTTTTCGGTAGATGTCTCCTTTGAAACAGCGGCAACTTCAGCCTGCAAATTTGTTTCTTTCACAGATGTTTGTGAAGTTGGCTTTAGTAGGAAAAATGCGCCCAAGGCCAAACCCAAACCAGCACAGATGACAATGATTTTATACTCTTTGATTTTCTCGATAATTGCTTCCATATTTTCTCCTCTCTTAAGTTATTCGCAAGAGAAAGAAAAAAACAGCTGAAAAATCTTTTCAACTGCTTATTTATTTGCAAAATAGTCTTCCTTGGTCAAGACATAATGAACTCTTGTAACGATTCGTCCTTTTTCATGCTGGTCCATACAAGCGTATGGTTCTGCATGGGAAAAACGCATGCCTGATTTCTGCATGACCTTTCCTGACGCGGGATTATCCTTATCATGTAAAGCAACTAACTTGTTCATTCCAATCTTCTCAAAAGCTAGCTCAATCACGGCTCGATTGGCTTCTGTTGTCAATCCTTGATTCCAATACTTTTTATTGATAATGTAACCAATAGCTGCCTTCTTAAGAACAGTATCAATCTTGTGCAAATCAATGGTACCGATAAACTGACCATTGCTTTTTAGTTCTATCCCCCATCGTCCCAAGGGATTGGCCAAGTAAAACTGAGCAATGTTATTCTTAGTTTCTTCTAAGCTTTGATTGGTTGGAAAAGTGTAGCGCGTATTTTCTCTGTCTGAGGCATACTCAAACATAGCTTCCGCATCATCCAAGGTTACTGGTCTAAGCACTAAACGTTCTGTTTCCACTATTGGATATTGGGCTAGTTTTAAAAAGATTGATTCCATACTTTCCCTCCTTAGAAAGGTTTTTCAACCATTTTAGCAAAAAATAAAGGCCCTAGAAATCGGTTTTTCTTGATTTTTATCCATCTTTTATATAAAATTAGTACATCACAATAAATAATCTGGTTCTCTCTGTGATTGTTATGATTAGAATCCAGATATAGAATAAGGAGACAACCTTTATGTTAATCGGAATTCCAAAAGAAATTAAAAATAACGAAAACCGTGTCGCCCTCACACCTGCTGGTGTCCATAGCTTAGTTTCTCGTGGACATCGTGTCCTCATCGAAACAAATGCTGGTCTCGGTTCAGGATTTACTGATGCTGACTATCAAAAGCAAGGAGCTGAGATTGTCGCTACTGCTGCTGAAGCCTGGGCTGCCGAATTAGTCGTGAAAGTAAAAGAACCACTAGCTTCTGAATACGGTTATTTGCGCGACGACCTTCTCCTCTTCACCTACTTGCACATGGCCGCTGCTCCAGAATTAGCAGATGCTATGTTAGCAGCAAAAACAACAGGAATTGCCTATGAAACTGTTCGTGATAATCAAGGACAACTACCACTCCTCGTTCCTATGAGTGAGGTTGCAGGTCGTATGGCGGTTCAAATCGGAGCTCACTTCCTTACCAAACAAGCTGGTGGCTCTGGTGTCCTACTAGGTGGTGTGCCGGGTGTTCCAAAAGGAAAAGTAACCATCATCGGTGGTGGTGTCGTCGGTACACATGCTGCCCGCATCGCTCTTGGACTCGGTGCTCAAGTGACTATTTTAGATATCAGTGCCAAACGACTCTCAGTTCTAGAAGAAGTCTTTGGGAATCAAATCCAAACTCTTATGTCAAATTCTTTCAACATTGAAGCAAGTGTGAGAGATGCTGATGTGGTAATTGGAGCGGTTCTTATCCCTGGTGCTAAAGCACCGAAATTGGTGACAGATGAGATGGTCAAGCAAATGCGTCCAGGCTCTGTCATCGTTGACGTAGCCGTTGACCAAGGTGGCGTTATCGAGACAGCTGACCGTGTGACAACGCACGATGAACCCGTCTATGAAAAACACGGTGTTCTCCACTATGCCGTTGCCAATATCCCTGGTGCAGTTGCTCGTACCTCTACTATCGCCCTAACCAATGTCACTCTTCCTTATATCGAAGCTTTGGCCGGCAAAGGATTCGCACAAGCAATCTCTGAAGATGAGGGCTTGCGTCAAGGTGTGACCACTTATCAAGGTTACTTAACTAGCCTACCAGTTGCTCAAGGACTCGATAAAGATTATACGTCTATCGACGAACTTGTTTAAAGCTAGACACTCATTAAAAAAGAGCAGTTCACATCTGAACTGCTTTTTTTCTATTCTGTTTCTTGGTTCTTTTCTTCAACCTTAACTGGAGCTGGTTCATAAGCTCGGATAATCTGAGCAACAACAGGATGACGAACCACATCCTTGGCTGAAAAATGAATAAAGTCAATTTGGTGAATGTTCTTAAGCTTTTCTTGGGCATCAATCAAACCGGACTTGACATTACGTGGTAGGTCAATCTGACTGATATCTCCATTGACAATCATCTTAGAATTAAAACCTAAACGCGTCAAGAACATCTTCATCTGCATGATAGTCGTATTTTGTGCCTCATCTAAAATGACAAAGGCATCATCCAAGGTCCGTCCACGCATGTAGGCGAGGGGCGCGATTTCGATAATTTCACGCTCCATGAGACGAGTCGTTTGGTCTTTCCCCAGAATCTGATACAAGGCATCGTAAACAGGTCGAAGATAAGGATCCACCTTCTCCTTGAGATCACCCGGAAGAAATCCAAGACTCTCACCAGCTTCCACTGCGGGACGAGTCAGGATAATCCGCTTGACCTGCCCACGTTTAAGGGCTGTCACTGCCAAGGTCACTGCAAGAAAGGTCTTCCCAGTCCCTGCAGGTCCGATTCCAAAGGTCACATCATGCTGTTTGACACTGTCCACATAAAGTTTTTGACCCAAGGTTTTGACACGGATAGGTTTCCCAGTATTGTCCTTGATAATTTCTTCTTCGTAAAGGGCGACAAACTTGTCGATTTCATCGTTTTTGACCATGCTAATCGCAGTCACCACATCTGGCGTCCCAACCGTCATTCCACGATTCACCAAAACCATCAAGGCTTGGATAACCTGACGGGTTTCTTCACATGCAGCTTCTTCTCCCAAAACCTGCACAATCTCCGTACGAGCATGAATCACAACATCAAGCTCTTCTTCCATCAAACGAAGATGGCGCTCATTGGATCCAAAAAGATGAAACAGGTCATCTGGATGACTCAGTTGAATGTCTATTGAATGTTCCTTCAAATAAAGAACCTCTCTAATCCTTTTTTTCTTTTTATTATAGCAAAGAGAACAATAAAATACTAGCCAAATCTCATTATCTCTAGTGTTCTAAGTATTCTTGCCAGATGGCGTCAAAGTCTCCTAGGTTGAAAGAGAAACTGGCATGTTCCTCCAAAAAGCGACTCACCTCATCAAAATCATCCGTGTGTTTTGGGAAGGCTGACTCTTCAAAAGCGAGGTCTGCCAAGATGGCTTTGGGACTGTTACTTTTAGGATTGCGCTCGGTCATGAGCCAAGTGTAAAATGATTTTCTCAATTCTTTCTCCTATCAAGACTTTTTTTGATGACACTTTTCTGATTCTTGAAAATTACTGGACTTAGCCTCTGAAACGTAGTGGTTTATAAAATCCGTTTTCGCATCAGTATAGGCGTCTCGATTGTGTTCAAATTGTTTCCACAAACTGAGTTTTAATTCCTGATACGCTTGGGCAATATCTGGATGCTGGCAGAGATAATCTCTAAAATAAATCTCGTCATGATCTCCCGTCATTCGCAAATGTAAATGAAAAACTTTCTCAGCAAATCCCTGCTCTGTATAGCCTTTATTTAGCGAAATCCTGTTAGGACTCTCCGACATCACTAGCCAACCATTCTTCACCAATAAATCCCTGATTCTTGCTAAATCCTCTATTCTACCTACTTCTAGCAGAATATCAACGATATTTTTGGCCCAAATATTAGGGATAGCAGTGCTACCGATATGTTCTATTCTTTTAATAACATTTGCACCCAATATTTTTTTCAGATTTGATTTTTCCGATTCATACCAGTCTTTCCACTCTGACTTGTGCTCTACTAGAAAAATAGGAAAAAGTTGCCAGAGTTCCTCTAAACTCATTTCTTCAAGTTTCTTTATCATGTCTATAAGACCTAAATCAACTCTGTCCCAAACTGGTCCTGCTTGATTTTGCCAGCTTTCATCAAGCCTCCGAGTGCTTTCTTGAACTGACCTTTAGAAATGCCAAAGGTTGCCTTGATGTCCTCAGGGGACGACTTGTCATTCAAGGTCATGAAGCCACCATTGCTTTCCAAGTATGTCAAAATCATCTGGGCATCATTTTCCAACATCTCAAAAGAACGTGGTTTGAGGGAGAGGTTCAAGGTGCGGTCCACTTCACGGAAACCAATGACACGCGCATCTAAAACTTGCCCCAAACGGGGCTCTGCATAGCGCTCACTAGGATGGATAAAACCAAGCATGTTATTCTCTGGCAGATAGACAAAGGTTCCTGACAGCTTGAGACGGTAAACAATGGCTGGCCAGTTTTGGTTCTGCATGTTGTTGTAAGCAGGACGAGCCAGACGTTGGAAGTCTTCCTGATAAGCCAAGAGTCCCCAGATTCGATCTTTCTTGTCCACTTCAAGACGGATGTAGAGTTTGTCGCCCTTCTTAGGCCAGAGTTCCTTGAGCTCAGGAAGAGTATCAAGCGATACTACGACTTCCTTATCGGGTAGACCTGTATCCACAAAGACACCCAGGTCTTTACGAACTTCTGTTACGGTTCCCCAACCAAATTGGTCCTGAGTGGCAGTCACTTCTAAGGTTGTCAGACGTAGTTTTTGCTTCATATCCGTGTAGGCAAAACCTTTGACTGTATCCCCTACTGTATGTTGACCTTCTTCCTTGGCAAGTGCATAGGTCTGACCATCCTTTTGCACAAAGTAAAAATGGTCATTTTCATCGATGATGAGTCCAACAATAAAACTTGCAAGATTTGTATTCATATTTCCTTCTTTCGAATAAAACTCAGCCAGCAATGCCAACTGAGTTTTTCTGTTTATTTTTAGACTTCCAAGATTTCTTTTTCTTTATTGGCAGTCATATCGTCGATGTGTTTGACAGCATCGTCTGTTACTTTTTGAATATCTTTTTCAAGAGTCTTCAATTCGTCTTCAGTGATTTCTTTTGCTTTTTCTTGTTTCTTAGCTTCGTCCATAGCATCACGACGGATGTTACGAATAGCCACTTTAGCATTCTCACCGACCTTCTTCACTTCTTTAGCAAGGTCACGACGAGTTTCCTCTGTAAGAGCTGGGATAACCAAACGGATCACAGAGCCGTCATTAGCTGGTGTAATACCAAGATCAGAAGCGTTCAAGGCACGTTCGATGTCTTTCAATGAAGACTTGTCAAATGGCGTTACCAACAAAACACGCGCTTCGGGAATAGTGATTGAAGCGATTTGGTTAAGAGGAGTTTCGACTCCATAGTATTCTACGTGGATACGGTCTAGCAGGCTTGCGTTAGCACGACCTGCACGGATACCACCAAATTCACGAGCAAGTGATTGGTGAGACTGGGTCATTCTCTCTTTAGCTTTTTCTACAATTGCGTTAGCCATAATTTTCTTATTCCTTTTCTTCGATATTGTTTGAAACTGTTGTTCCGATATTTTCACCAAATACGACACGTTTGATGTTGCCTGGTTGGTTCATATTGAAGACGACCAAGTCAATGTCGTTATCCATTGAGAGGGTTGAAGCAGTTGAGTCCATGATACGAAGACCTTTGTTGATAACATCACGGTGAGTCAATTCTTCAAACTTAACGGCTGTCTTATCTTTCTTAGGATCGGCATTGTAAACACCATCTACGCCATTTTTAGCCATCAGAATGGCATCTGCTTCGATTTCAGCTGCACGAAGAGCCGCTGTTGTATCTGTTGAGAAGTAAGGTGAACCAATTCCGGCACCAAAGATAACGATACGACCTTTTTCAAGGTGGCGAAGGGCACGTCCACGTACATAAGGTTCTGCCACTTGTTGCATAGCAATGGCAGTTTGCACACGCGTATCTACGCCAACTTGCTGCAATGAATCTGCCATCACAAGAGCATTCATAACAGTCCCAAGCATTCCAGTGTAATCTGCCTGAACACGGTCCATTCCTGCTTCTGCAGCAGGTTCTCCACGCCAGAGATTTCCTCCACCAATAACAAGGGCAATTTCGATACCTAAGCTATGAACTTCTTGAATCTCTTTTGCGATTGTTTGAACTGTTTGGATATCAATCCCTACGCCACGTTCACCGGCAAGGGCTTCACCTGATAACTTGATTAAAATACGTTTATACTTGGGATTCGCCATTTTTACTCTCCTTTTTTTATCCTACCTATTTTATCACAATTTCTAAGATTTTTATAGTATCATGAGCAATTCTTTCAAAAAAATTAGACAGTTAAAAATTCTTCTAAGTCAGCAAGAGCATGCTCTGCAATTTTTTCATAACGAGCCTTCTTATCACGGATACGCTCGCCTTCTAACTCCTTGATAATCCCGAAATTGACGTTCATTGGTTGGAAATGTTTGCTGTCCGCATGGGTGATGTAATGAGCTAGACTGCCAATCGCTGTTGTCTCTGGGAAAATAGCCTCGCTTTCTCCTTCGAAGAGACGAGCGGCATTTATTCCAGCAACTAAGCCTGACGCTGCTGACTCAACATAACCTTCCACACCCGTCATCTGACCAGCAAAGAAAAGGTTTGGTTGTTTCTTAGAACGGTAAGTCTGTTCAAGAAGATTTGGTGAATCCATATAAGAATTGCGGTGCATGACCCCATAACGGACAAACTCAGCATTTTCAAGACCCGGAATCATTTGGAAGACACGCTTTTGTTCTCCCCATTTGAGGTGGGTTTGGAAACCGACGATATTGTAGAGGCTACCAGCCGCATTATCCTGACGGAGCTGGACAACCGCATAAGGTGTTCTAAATTCTCCATCACGAGGGCCTGTGTAGTCATCTGGATACTCCAGACCAACTGGTTTCATAGGACCATAAAGCATGGTTTTAATGCCACGTTTTGCTATGACTTCAATCGGCATACAACCTTCAAAGTACTTTTCTTTTTCAAAGGAATTGAGAGGAGCTTCTTCCGCATTGACCAAGGCTTCATGGAAATCCATAAACTCTTGCTTGGTCATAGGGGCATTGAGGTAGGCCGCCTCTCCCTTGTCATAACGAGATTTGAGATAGACCTTGCTCATATCGATGGTGTTGACATCAATAATAGGCGCTGCCGCGTCATAGAAATAGAAACCAGCACCGTCATTGAGGGCATGAATCTTTTCAGCTAGGGCGTCGCTGGTCAAAGGACCAGTCGCTACAACTGTAATAGCATCTGTCGGCAATTCTGTAATCTCATCACGCACCACCTCAATCAAGGGATGGTTGGCTACTTTCTCAGTCACCATCTGAGAGAAACCATCTCGGTCCACCGCAAGCGCTCCACCTGCTGGAACACGTGTAGCCTCGGCAGATTCCAAGATGACCGAACCCAAGCGACGCATTTCTTCCTTGAGGAGACCTACTGCATTTGTCAGAGCATCGCCACGAAGAGAATTGGAACAAACCAACTCCGCAAAATTGTCTGTTTTGTGCTGAGGTGTTGACTTGACACCACGCATTTCATAGAGTTTAACTGGAATACCACGTTCTGCGATTTGGTAGGCAGCTTCAGACCCCGCTAAACCTGCTCCGATAACATTGATATAAGATTGAGACACGACACTAATACCTCTTTGGGAGTGTGAAGACAAGATTCACATTGAAAAAGCCAACTAAACTTACGAGATTACGAGTTTCTAGGCTCAGACTGAAAAAGTCCACAGGACTTACTTCGCTCTTGAATTTCTTGGTTCAGGCTGAAAAAGTCCCTCGGACTTTTTCACTCCCACAAATCTTTCTAATTTTTCTTTTACTAGTATAACAAAAAAAGGGAAGAAGGCAAACTTCCCTGTTTAGTCATTTTCTTCCCAGTCGTGGTAGGCACTGTAGAGTTGGCTTTTATTCCACTGGTAGAGTTTCGCAACTTCCTTAATGGCTTGATTTTTCTTCATTCCTTGCTGGATACGAGCTTGGATTTCTGAAAACAAGTCCTCCTCGTCCTTTTCCTCCACATCCAGACTGGCACCCTCAACGATGAGAAGGCATTCGCCCTTGAGCGGTGTTCCAGCGGTGCTTTCTAGCAATTCAGAGATCTTTCCTCGTTGGTATTCTTCATAGATTTTGGTTAATTCTCTAACCAAGACCACCGAGCGGTCGCCGTAGACTTCTAGCATATTTTCCAATGTATCTGCCACACGATGGGGCGATTCATAGAAAATCTGAGTTTCTGGATAGTCTTTTTTTGAGTCGAAAAATTGCTTTTGCTGGCCTGATTTTCTTGGTAAAAAGCCATAAAAGATATGTGGCTGTGGCGCCAAACCACTGGCAATCAAGGCAGAAATCCCTGCAGAGGCTCCTGGAACTGTGACAACTGCAATCTCTTCCTCGATCGCTGCCTTGACTAAATCATGACCAGGGTCCGAGATGCTAGGCAGACCCGCATCGGAGACCTGAGCAATACTTTTTCCTGCTTTCAGAAAACCAATCAAATCAGGAATCTTTTCCTTGGCATTGTGCTCATGAAAACTGATCTGTTTGGTCGAAATGTCAAAATGCTTGAGCAAAAGCCCTGTATTGCGCGTGTCCTCAGCAGCAATCCAGTCCACCTCTTTCAAGGTCTGGATGGCACGAAAGGTCATGTCATCTAGATTGCCAATCGGTGTTGCTACTAAGTAAAGCTTGCCATAGGGAGTTTGCCCCTTAAAACTTTTTTGAATCTGCATGCCTACTCCCTGTATAACAACTCGTCACAGAACATACATTCCTCATCCTGCTCGCGGCGTTGTCCATAAAAATCATTACATACGTGAAAACCGTCCTTATAGATTCGACGGACGCTTTCACGAACATGCTTGGCTTTGACGGGAGCATCTGCTTCCACCTCGCCCAAGCGTTCGCGCAACTTACTATTTTCCAAGCGAAGAGCTGTATTTTCCTCTACCAGGCTCTTGAGATTTTTCTTGATGGCTTCCACATCGGCCAAGGTCATCAATAACTGTTGGGAAAAATCGTCCAGCGCATCAAATAATTCTTTTTTATCCATAAACCAGCCCTTTCCTTTCTATATCGTTCATTTTTAATACTCAATGAAAATCAAAGAGCAAACTAGGAAACTAGCCGCAGGCTGTACTTGAGTACG